>NZ_JADPIY010000039.1:0-16220 GCF_023073095.1 Bradyrhizobium sp. 44 | reverse complement strand
CTCGGGCCCGGACCTCGGGTGAAAACTTGTTCGTCGTCTTGCTCGTCATGGCTCCATCCTCTCAGGAGTTGGAGCCTCCGGCAAACCCGGGGCGGTTCAAGTGGCTTCAGGAACGTTCGGGTAGTGCCGTCATTTGGAGAGCGATGACGAGCACGACCGTAGTTCTCATTCCAGGCATGCTGAAAGCACTACGGCTGACGCGCGTCTACGGCTTTATGGTCGAGCGCAGAGACGGCCATGCTGGGAGCAACCTGCCGGCGTGCTCAAAGGTTTTGGCAGAGAAGATGATCGAAGGCCGCTGGTTGGTGAAACAGGGGGAGCGTTATCAGCCTACAGAGAAGGGTTGGAAAGCAGGAAAAGCAGGTTCGGATGTCGGGTAGGAGAAAGGCTGGCTCGAACTGCATACAGCGGGACTCGTGCGGCTGCTGACACCAAGCGAGAATCTAGCGGCGCCGTGAGAGGAACCGGACGGGCAGTTTTTGCTTGAGTCGAATGCCGGCTCCCGCCGAGCTGGCGGGCGGCCCGGACCTACCCTCAATAGCCCCCCTGAACCCGGGGCCGTGTCTCCGCGGTATTCGTCACTCGCCTTAGGGTGTCGCTACTCTCCGGAACGTATCGCATCGATCGTGTGCGCAATCAGGATTGCGACGCTCACGCCAATGAGAATGACTGAAAGCCAGACGATCACGTTCCTCTCCGTCCACCTCCTCAAGTGAACGCGCTCAACCGCGCACAGTCAAAACCAACAAGCCCAACAGCTTGGATTTGGCGCTGGGCTGAGGATTCTTGGCAACTCTTGCGTACGCAGTCGGCCCTATCGGCGGAAGGCCAGCACGAGAAGGAGACCAACAACGCACGCCGCGAGTAACAGTAGCAAAGTACCCACGGCCCCCCCCGAACCATCAAAAATCAAATGAAACTTGCATGCAAGAATATCATTTAATTCGGTTTGTCAGAGCTACATAAATGGATTAAATCGAATTGATTAATCAACCAGTAATGAGTAATCCCGTGTTCCTGTGCCTCGCATTAGCAACATTGATCTTAGTCGCGGCAGCGATTTTCTCAGTCTACTTAGCGTTTGATCTTCCCGTTGATAACTATTTACGCGACGAGTAATCGTCAGCACTCTTTAAACAGATTGGATCATGGTGCTTCTCGGGACGGGGCCGTGGGGGACATACACGGCTTTGTGCTTGGGTGAGAGCCCGCCAGCCAGCCCGGCGGCGCTCTCCCTCAGCGCATTATGGTTCAGATTAATTACTAATTTGATTTGTGATTTAGATCATATTGTAGCCGCTCAGCTTGCCGGTATGATGCATTCACCGGGGCTGGCTCATATTTCACTTAGATCGTTTTCACCCGGATTTTTTTTGACCATCGCGTTGGCCGCAGCAGTCCCCCTGCTGCGGCCTTCGTCGTTTGGCGCCACGGGCAGGCCATCCCTCGAGTCCGAAATCAACAACGTACGTTAAGCAGCTGAATTAGTTTTGTGCCCTTGCTAAAATAAACAGTTTGCCGACACGCAAGCTTGCGTTCTAAAAAACGGCTGCCGGGGCTGGCTCATAGTTCGCTTAGATTTTTCACCCGGATTTTTCGAGGATGACAGCCGCAGCAGTTCCCTGCTGCGGCTGTCGGTCCGGAGTCGCAAATGACTTTTCCCGAGAATGATCGCGAAGTGTTGTGTCTGGTGAGTGCCTTTAAAGAAATCAAGAGCCGTGGGAAGCGGCGCGCACTGTTGATGCTGGTTGAAGAGCTCGCGCAGAAGGCTGATCAGACCTCCGACGAAAGAACCGCCGGGGGTGACGCCGGCGGGGTTGCGATTCGAATTGCCGAAAAATCCGGTAATAAAGGCGGCTAGCCACTCAAATCAGCCGCCTAGCCTCGCGATTCGACGTTTGGCTTGGCAGCTCTCAGAGGCTGTCCCCGCAGCATCGCGCGCGGCGCACTGTAGTCGCGCACGCCAAGGGCCCCGCCCGCCGCAGGCGGCGCTCAGCTGCCATGTAGCCGGCAACCATTCCTAAACCCGCGTCCTGTACAGTTTCACCATGAATCATGAGGATAAACCCGAGTGGTTTTTACCCAGCCTCCGGCGCAGCTATGCCCGCTTGGCGGCTTGGATGACGCGCGGTAACCGTGCGCCGGAGCCCACCCGTTTGCCAGCGCCGCCTCGATTAGAGCGCCCAGCGCGTGTTCCAGACCCACCGAGGCGGCCTGCACCGCCGCGCCTTTAAGGGCCGTCTTCAAATGGCGAATAGTCGCACATTGGTACGTCCGTGGTTGCCGAGAGGAGGAATTGCTTTCGCTCTTTGGCGCAGGTGCCACGGCTGAGCAGGCTGGCGAGCGGCTAGGCCGCACACGCCAATCAGTTTATGCCCGCTTGCAGCGCTTTCAGAAACAGCGGGGTAGAACGAGCAGGAAAAGCGGAAAGTTATTCCCGCAGTTGACAGAGGAGTAACGAAGATCGACGTGCGAGCTTAGCCTGCTACCTTCAGCTCACCGAACGCGTTGTTCCCTTGGTGCTGCGTGCCGAAGGCCGTTGACCCGAATTTTAGTTTATAGCTTAACGTATGCTTAAAGTCCTTTGCCTATTGCAGGTTGCAAAGGATTCCGGATGCCCTTTAGCCCTTATTCCGCCGCCAACCACTTAGGTCGCTTCGCCAGGGACGAGCGCGGCAATATCGCCGTCATCTTCGCCATCGCCTTGCTGCCGATTTTGTCATTCGTCGGGGCCGCGATCGACTACAGCCGCGCCAGTCGCGCCCGCACCGCGATGCAGGGTGCGCTCGATTCAGCCGCGCTAATGGTCGCTAAGAACTTGTCCGACGGGAAGATCACGGCTGATCAAGTCCCGACCGCTGGCGCGGCTTACTTCACCGCACTCTATACCGAGATAGACAGCCAAAACGTCAAGGCATCAGCCACCTACACCGCCAACAACGGCGGCAAGGGATCCACGATAAGAATGACGGCGTCGGGCGAAATCAAGAGCCAGTTCATGCAGATTGCTGGGTTTCCAACCCTCGACTTCAGCGTCGGCTCGACTTCGACTTGGGGGAACAGCCTGCTTCGCGTCGCGCTGGTGCTCGACAACACCGGCTCGATGGCGGGCACCAAGATCAGCAACCTGAAGACTGCATCCAAGAACCTTGTCGACAAGCTCGGGGCGCTTGCGAAGACCCCGGGGGACGTCATGCTCTCCGTGATTCCATTCGCGAGCGCCGTCAACGTGGGCACCGATAAGGCCTCGGCCGCGTGGTTGCGTTGGGATCTATGGGACCCCAGGTCGGAGGATTCCTCCGGCAACTCCTACTGCAGCAGCGGCCGGAGCTCCTGGTACACGATGGCGATGTGCAAGGGGCACGGCTACACCTGGAGCCATTCCGTCGGCTCGCCTTCGACTTCGAACTGGAACGGCTGCGTCTCCGACCGCGATCAGAGCTATGACGTCTCCGACGCGTTGCCATCGGCGTTGACGACCCAATTTGTCGCCGATCAGGACCCGTACTGCCCTGCCAAGATGCTGGCGCTGACCAGCACATCCAGCACCGTCAAGAGCACTATCGACGCGATGTCGGCGAACGGCGGCACCAATCAGACCATCGGCCTGCACTGGGGCTGGTTATCGCTGCTGCAGCAGGCGCCGCTGAACGCACCGGCCGAGGACGTCAACAACGTCTACCAGCACGTGATCATCCTGTTCACCGACGGTCAGAACACAGTCAACCGCTGGAATGGCGACGGGTCCATGACGTCGTCGTCGACCGAACGCGGCAAGATCGACACGCGGATGGAGGCTCTGTGCGCCGCGGTCAAGGCTAAAAACACGACCATCTACACGGTCCAGCTTGATGACGGGACTGGCGTGTCGCCCGTGCTGCCCAAATGTGCAAGCGGCTCGGCAAACTTCTTCATGCTGAGCAACCCGAGTGAGATCGACACCGCCTTCACACAGATCGGCACCTCGATCTCCAAGTTGCGCGTTTCGAAGTAGACCCACATGTGTATTTTGCTTGGTCCTGGCCCAGGGGAAGCAAAGGCTGGCGACAGCACACAGAGCCCCCTAAGGGCGAAATCGTAGCCGCACATGAGCTCCGACCCGACGTCACTTGTTGGCCCTCAGGTCCCCTAAGTTGAAGCGGCCGTTAGGGCGCGGCCAGCCGGCTAATGGCTGCACGTCTAGGCAGCATAGATTAATCTAAGTTGGGCTTCGAACCGGATGCTGCGCTTGCCCGCAAGTGCTGTGCCCTCAAGAGAGCCGCCCCCCGCATTGCAAGTCCCTGAAAAGCCAATTCCGATCTCGTGTCCTCCAAAAACTGGGTCTTCACCTCGCGCTGGCGTGTGTTCCTGATTGACCATCTGCCCTTTCCATCGTCCATTAGACGAGGAATACGACCCTAGATAGTAAAAGAAAGCATCGCCCCCCAAGATACGTCCGTTGTTCAAAAGCATTGGTCAGTCCACCGGGGACACCATCCAAAATGCTCAAACGAATGGAGTATAATCCGTCGGTAATGCCAGCTTCGCCGACTAAACCGGGTGCCGCCAGGTCGCTCTCGTCTAGCGGAGTCATGACGGATCGAAAAACGGCGTTATGAGCTGCACCCGGTTCCGAAGACGCCAAGTTAGGTGTTTTATGGAGCAGGAGGTGCGTCATGGAGAGAAGGCAGTTTACGCGGGAGTTCAAGCTTGAGGCCGTGCGGCTGATCAAGCAGCGCGGCGTGTCGTATGCGCAGGCGTCGAATGACCTTGGTATTCATCCGACACAGTTGCGTAGTTGGGTGAAGCTGCTTGCGGATGATCCGCAACATGCATTCCCCGGCCACGGTCAGATGAAGCCGGAGCAGTTGGAGATCGCGCAGCTCAAGCGTGAGGTCACCAAGCTGAAGGCCGAACGGGACATCCTAAAAAAAGCCGCTGCCTACTTCGCGAAGGAATCGACGTGAAGTTCGGTTTCGTTGCGAAGCACCGAAGGATCTGGCCGGCGGAATGGTTGTGCGAGGCGCTCGGTGTCTCGCGGGGTGGGTTCTATGCCTGGCTGACACGGCCGCGCAGTGAACGCAGCCGGACCGAAGAAGAGCTCGGCGCGAAGGTTCGTGCCAGCTTCCTGGCCAGCGACCGAACCTATGGCGCCAGGCGAGTGTGGCACGACCTACTGGCCGAAGGAATATCGTGCGGGCTACACCGGATCGAACGATTGATGCGGCTGCAGGCCCTCAAAGCACGCCCGCGACGGCGTCGACTGCCGCCCGATCTGGGTGAGCGGCAGGTCGCCGCCGTCGCTCCCAACGTGCTCGACCGCTCCTTCGAAGCGCCCGCTCCCAACCGCAAATGGATCGCTGACTTCACGTATGTTTGGACGGCGGAGGGTTGGCTCTATGTCGCCGCCGTCGTTGATCTGTTCTCGCGGCGGGTGGTCGGCTGGTCAATGAGTCCAGCGATGACGGCACAGCTCGTCACCGATGCCCTGGTGATGGCGATCTGGCGACGAGGCAAACCGGACGCGCTGCTGCATCATTCCGATCGCGGCAGCCAATACACCAGCGAACCGTTCCAGAGGCTGATGGCCGATCACGGCGTGATCTGCTCGATGAGCCGGTCAGGTAACGTCTGGGACAACGCCGCAATGGAGAGCTTCTTCTCGTCCTTGAAGACCGAGCGAACTGCGCGCAAAGTGTACCGGTCACGCAACGAGGCCAAGGCCGACGTGTTCGACTACATCGAGCGCTTCTATAACCCGAAGCGAAGGCACTCGACGATCGGGTATTTGAGTCCTATGGAGTTCGAACGGCAGGCTGGATTAGCTTAAGCCGGTGTCAACGGAACCGGGTGCAGCTCATTAGGCACCTGCGGTGATCCGCCTTCGAAGTGAAACGCCTTGCCGACGGCCCGTCCGCTGACAGATATCGTCGAAACGTCGGAGCCGAGCAGCGATTGATGACCGACATCGAAATTGTGCCGTCGGCTCGTCACATCGACGTGTATTTCGTCTTCCGCAATTCGGTAGGTGCCTATATGGGCGAACCCTGAATTGCCCCCCAACAACTTGCCCCCACGAACGTAGGTAACGCTACGTCCAACCGCTTCGTTGATCCTGAATTCGCTTTTGAAAAACCCATTGAAAAGGTTCTGCAAGTTGCCCATCCGCACCGTAGTTCGCCTCGTGATCTTAACCAGCTTAGCAGAAGAGCCAAATCCAGCGATACGAAACTGCACCGTCTGACGAAAAGAAGACGGAGGAGCCTCGATCCTGGCTTGGGCCGTTGGCTGATTGTTGGATTGGCAAAGCCGGAGATAAAGTGTGCATTTTGGTTCCAAAACGCGACCATCTGTATGGCCCGAGAACACTAATTTCGTGAGCAGATCGCAAAGCCCATCAGGAGAGCTACGTGCAGCCTAGGGTAAAGTGCCTGCTCCATCTGGTCGAAACATTCGGATCTCAGGATTCGATATGCAGGAGGCTGTCCAGTTGGTGACTGTGTATCCGCTAGTAACAGTACGTAATAACCCTTCTTAGGAGACATAGAGAAGGTCTGATCAACTCAGCATGAGAGTCTTTCTAGAGCGTACCCAGATAGTGTCATAATAGGAGCTACTAATGTATAGCAGTAGAAGCGGATACACAGTCGCCAACTCGGTATTGATACCCGGGTTGAATGAATGGATTTTAGATCACGCTAGCACTGACTGGTGGAGCCCGTTTTACATCAATTTTATGTTCGAACGTCTTCCTGGATCGGAGGAGGCGGTATTGGCGCAGATGCGTAAAGCCATTGAAAAGTACTACGGCCGATCTAGTAAACGTTTTGATAGGGCACCCAGATCCGCACACTCTCAATCGCGTATACCGCGGTTGCTTCTCTTTCCCGACAAGCCTGTTGCCAAGCGCGAAATGGCTTCTTTACGAGAGGTCTCAATGAATGCCGGGGGCCTCCACTACAACGGGCCCATGATGATTCCGCGGTATTCGCGTTTCCGTGGATGCGTCATTGATCATCTTGAACAAAAGCAGCAGGCGTATACTCTCCACGGGATCAGACGCATTCATGTGAAGCCTATCCACGGCGCTGCTGGCATCGCTGAATACGCCTGCAAGACAATCAAACGGAATAGGGCTGATCAAGACGCAATTCTAGCCTTGCCACGCAGCATGAGCGAATTGCCGGACCGGGATTGATCTGTGCAAGCCGTCTCGCTGTCGAATGTGCGTTATGAGATGTGCACGTAGACGTTTGAGATGTGCACGCAGCTATAGTCGGATGTTCACGGAGCGCCTTGCGCTAGTGCATTTTGTCTAGCCGGCCAGGGTTTTTGCGATAATTCTATGCGCCTTTGTGCCTGACATGCGCCCGACTAATGGTAGTGACTCCGCCAGGGCATAGATCGCTCGCCTAACGTTCGGTTGATTCACAAGGATCGTCGAAGGCGCTTGCGTCGGGAGCACTACGATCGCGGCGGGCGGCAGCGCCACCATCGACGCCTATGCCATGAACATTGGCAGCGGCGTATCAGGAGCATCGACCGCGAAAATATACTTTTCGACCGACGCCACCATCACGGCGTCAGATACAGTGCTCGCGACTGTGAACTCTGGGGCACTGACGAGCGCCGGCCAGGCCGGATATTTCGATCATCAGACGCTCCCCGTGACGCTGGCCGCCAATCTTGCGCCAGGCACCTACTACATCGGCGGCATTGCCGACGCCAACAACCAGATCAACGAGAGCAACGAGGCCAACAACACCTACAACGTCACGAAAATCACCGTGACGGCCCCGCCGCAACCCGACCTCTCCGAATATGTGAGCGTCGGGAGCACCACCATCGGGGGCGGCGGCAGTACCACGATCGACGCTTACGCCATGAACATCGGCAGCGGCGTATCAGGGGCATCGACCGCGAAAATATACCTTTCGACCGACGCCACCATCACGACGTCAGATGCTAGCGACCCTCAATTCGCCGGCACTGACGAGCGTCGGCCAGGCCGGCTACTACGACCATCAGAACCTGTCGGTGGCGCTCGCAGCCAATCTCGCGCCAGGGACTTACTACATTGGCGGCATCGCCGACGATGGCAATCAGGTCAGCGAAGCCAACGAAGCCAACAATACCTACAACGTCACGCAGATTACTGTGACGAGCTCAGCTGCTTTCAGCCTTGCGGCTGGCCAGGATCACAGCGACACCTTTGTGTTTAAGCCGGGATTCAAGAACGTCACCATCACCGACTTCGATCTCGCGAGCGATATAATAGAGATTGAGCGCACAGTATTCGCGAATGCTGAGGCGCTTGTCGCTTCCGCCTTTGAAGACGGCAACGGCAGTGTGGTGATCGCTGCCACGTCAAACGACACGATTACGATCGACAATGTGGGTTTGGCCGAATTGCATCAGCATCAAGCCGACTTTCATTTTGTCTGAAGGAAATGGTGCGATCTAAGCTCCTAAGCCGATGGCGGCAATAACTGTGCGACCAGCATCGCTGCCGAGATTCATAAATCAAGCTTTCGTACGCTTTGTCTCGGCCAGTGGCCGACTTCTTCCATAACGTTTGGTATGCGAACACGTCGGCAAAAGTCCCAGCATGAAAGTCGCTAGACCAATGGGTCATTGCCTTTCGGCTGCTGCAAGAACTTAGGTGGGTGGGCTCGGATATCGCGGGCGGGGCGTTCGGTCGGGTCGCGGCCGAGCTTGAGCTGCAGCTCGACGAGGTCGATGAAGACGTCGGCCTGCCGGCGCAGCTCGTCGGCGATCATCGGCGGCTGGCTGGCGATCGTGGAAATCAAGGTGACCCGCACGCCGCGGCGCTGAACGGCCTCGACCAGAGAGCGGAAGTCGCCGTCACCCGAGAACAGCACCATCTGGTCGATGTGCTCGGCCAGCTCCATGGCGTTCACGGCGAGCTCGATGTCCATGTTGCCCTTGACCTTGCGGCGGCCGGATGCGTCGATGAACTCCTTGGTCGCCTTGGTGACGACGGTGTAGCCGTTGTAGCCGAGCCAGTCGATCAGCGGGCGGATCGAGGAGTACTCCTGATCCTCGATGATGGCGGTGTAGTAGAACGCCCTCAGCAGCGTCCCGCGACTCTGAAACTCCTTCAACAGGCGCTTGTAATCGATGTCGAAGCCCAGAGTTTTCGCTGTCGCGTAGAGATTGGCTCCATCGATGAAGAGCGCGATCTTGTCGGTAGGTGAATGGGACATCGTCTGAGCTTTCGGCGGGGCAAGAAGGAAAAAACATCCCAGTTTTCGTCACGCAAATATTTTCGGTCGCACTCTCTATGGGTAGCCACCGGCGCTCGTCGCTTAGCGCTAAACGTTTTAAGCTTCAACTAATATCTGACTCTGTGGTGGAACTCTACCACCGTCCGAAAGTTCTCCCGTCAAATTTCTAATGTATCCTGTCCATTTCCAAGTGCGCATTTGAAGGTGCTACGGATGAAAGCTGGCGATTTTTCCTCTTTGATATGTCGATGCATCGGCGCGGTCGTGCCTGGCGATGGTGCATCATTGACCGCTCGGGCACCCCTTTGTTGATGGGCACCGAGTGCAGCAGGGCTGCAGCTCGTTACCGGGCCACCAGGGAAACTTTTCCAAATGTTATTGGCGGCTCCGTATCGGAATCACTTTCACCGGCAGCCTGGTCGCTCTCCTCAAAGAGTGAGGCGCCACGCACCCCCCGACCTAGAGGGAAGGCGTGGGTCGAATCGAGAGGTCAATAGCCCGATGCGCCGGGCTAAGGCGCCTGCGTGAGGGGCAGAAGATGCTCTACGAAGTCAAGGTTGATCATAAGCGCGCAAGATGAGCGCGGAAACTGATTACTGCACTTTTCGCCCGAGGTCTCGCAGGAGCGCCTGGAGAAAATCACTCGCATTGTCGTACCGAGCGCCGCCGCTCGCGAGTTCACGAGCGCGCGGCTCCACTACACTTCCAACCGTTTCCGGACCGAGTAGATCAGCTGTTTCGGACCATTTCTGCAGAAGGCTGTCAGGAATGTATTCCGCAGACCGAACAACCTCAAAAGGGATTCTTCGCCTTTGGTTTTATGGTCGTGATGAGCTTTCGCCGCGTAGAATGCTAATAATCCACGAAAAGCATCACGGGAAACGGCTGGTTTGGCCATTGCAATGTCCCCGCAGAATTGAGTGCTCAACGAAGAGGCCACTGAAAGGCGGCCTGGGAGTTCGATGTGCTGACCCCAAACAACTTGTACTGAAATGCCTGCTGCAGCCTTGCCGTTGCTACAGAACCCCAGTGTAAATAGATGAGAGATGAATGTGCCAGCCCGGTTACAGCAGCATGGCAAGATGATTCGCTTCTGCCAACAAGAATCTGACAGACGCCGGGAAAAACTTGGCAATCCCGAGCTTATGTTAGATTGATTGACGTATCACCGGGCCTTCGGTGAGCGAGGGATCATGATGATCTATCAGATTTACGTGCTCGACGAGCTTGGCGATGCCTTAAGTTTGGATCTAGTCGACTGCGCGACGGAGGTCGAAGCAAAGGAAAGGGCCGCTGCGATGGTGGACGAGCACCCCGTAGAACTTTGGTGCGGGGATCGACGCCTCATCCGCCTGGAGCCGCAACTGGACTAGAGCTTATACTCAACGCCGTTCAACCCGCGCGCGGTGGCGGCGCCTTGTCAGTCAATCTTTGAGACCGGACATGGCCAGAGACAGTTATCCTTCAAAGGGCCGCCAGGTTGGCGGCTCCTTGCACGACATCGACAATTCCGCTTGGGATCCGTTGCCGACCTGAGACCGTGGCGATCAACGTCCACATCCAAGAAATATACTGACGAGCCAAGAGATCGCCGCCACTTCGCATTTTGACCCGAAGCGGAATCGCCTGCTGAGAAATGGCTTAGCGACCGCTGCGTGGTGGCAGCTTGGCAGCTATTACTTCGCCTCCCTAACAACACAGAGGTGGCAGCTTACGCCGCGCGGCGGTATGTCGCTGAGACGAGATGGGCCTTGCGCCAGCAACCCCGGCCAGACGGTAGACTGGCTCACTGCGGCGGGTAGTCGGCCGGTTGCAGAACTCGCGAGGCTAAAGGTCGTCCAAAGATTGAAGGCGGTTTGGACGTAGGACCTTTTGCGATATTGGAGACAACTGCGGCATCGGCACGGGGTCCCCATAGTTCAGATGTTCTGTAACCTATGCTGTGGTACCCAGCTCTGATGGCACGCTATGTCTACTCGAGAATTATCCATGAAGCCGCCATTGCTGTCGCGACCCGGGCAACTATCAAAAGGAGAAGTCGGCACAACGATGGAGATGCTTCGAAATCTGCGTTTAGAAGTTGCGGCAGCCGAGGGTGGAACAGAGCTTCGTCGCTTCCGTTAAAACGTCCGAGCTCTACGTCACAAGAGCAGGACTGGGATGCGACTCTTCAAAAGGCGACGATGATGCTGGCTATGCGGTCAAGGTCTGACCCAGATCTCGCGCAAGCTTCACGGCAAGCGCGATGATTGTTAGCGTCGGACCCGCTTGGCCAGATGTGGGCATCACGGCCGAGCTCAAGACGTGTAAATTCGGGACGTCAAAGGTACGGAGGGAGCGATCTACGACGGCATCTCTTCGGTCCAGCCCCATCCTTGCTGTGCCGATCTGATGTGTCCCATGGCGCGCCCTGGCGAGCACAGTATCCTCTAACTCCTCGTTGGGATAGCGATAGTGGAGTGTACCGACGCTTGTTCGATCAAGCCACTTTTGCAAAAGTCGGTGAGATCGAACAAGACTTTCCGCATTTCTGCGATCAAATTTCAGGCACACAGACAATCTCGGAACTCCGAGTCTGTCGGTGTCGCGGTTTAGCCACACGCGACTGGAGCGGTCCGAAAGTTGCTCTTGGTGGTACGCCAGACCATAACGCCGCATTCGGTTCTTTACAAAAAATCCCGGAAGACGAGCCGTCGCAACGTATCTTTGGTAAGCGAACTTTGGCAGAAAGGCAGCGATGCGTGGCAGATCTCGCATCGCGTTTTCGAGATGCCGCGTCCAAGCCACGTCTGGCCTCAGGTGACGCATTCGGATTGCTTCGGGTAGTACCCTCCTGGCGAGCGGCCCGAGAGCCACCGTTAGATAAGCGAGCGACGAAATGCCGGAGCCGTGTGAAGCATCCGAGACGGGCATCACGATCGGCCAAAACGCACAATTGAGTAACTTGTTCTCCCGCTGAACTTCGTCTGAAAGGATCATGCGCCGACGCACATATGAACCATTGCCATCAAGAAGAAAGCCAAATGCATCGACATGGTTGTCACTTGCAAAGGTGATGTTCGCGATGTCTCCAACCAAATGAGCCATATAATAGCGACCAAGTGGTCCGCCTGTGCCACCAAAGATCTCGGGGTGTTCGCGCTGGATCGTTAGCAACAGCCTGGTGCTCTCAAGACCACCGCAGGCTATCACGACCTCCCTGACCGGGATGGTGATGCGTTCGCGACCAGATCTGGACACGACGATTTCGCCTATTGCCCCGTTTTCCCGAAGAGCGAACCCGATCACCGTCGCATTGAGGCGAACGTCAATGCGTGGAGATGACAGCGACGTCTTGTGAGCTCTTTGAAATTTTGGTCTATTGGAAAATCTCTCAAGACGATGAGTATCGACCTGCGCGCGGTCGTGAAGCGCGTCATGCATTGCGGCAGCGGTGAAAGCCGGCTCGCCACACGAAGCGTAACTACAGGCAGCTGCATAAAATGGGAGGAGCTCCTCGAATGCGATAGGCCACTTCGCTTCGGTCAACCCCGGTCGTGCTGAGAAGTCGATTGGGTCGAGTGGTTGACACCTCGCCCCCCAAAGATTGGATGCACCACCAAAGCGTCTAGAAACGCAAACCGCCATCTCGTAGTGGCTGTTTACATCAATGATCTGCGCGCCAGAGAGTTGTTGCGCGTCTCTGGATCCACCCTTCGCTCCACTTTCGAGCAAGAGTACCGATTTCCCGATCCGGGCACACTCAAGCGCCAGAGTAATACCAGCGGGGCCGGCTCCGATTACTGTCACATCGGCGTTGTTGGAGGCGAGGCCATGAAGGCCATGTGCAATCATTATTTAAAGATCCTGACACTTAGATAAATGGCAGGGTGCGACAATTCCAATCGGCAGGAAACCACACATGTTAATGTGTCTTGCAACGGCTTTTCTCTAATGCACCTTAGTTGGCTCCGCCGTTGCCTGATAGGTAAGCAGGAATGACACTTTGCTTGGCGGAATGAAACGCTGGCGTTCAAGCCCCCAAAGCAGTTCGCTTCGCCACTCGCATAGATGACGGACCGGGCAGATACAGAATGACATCGACCGCGATGGCGGACTTACACACCGACTTGCCGGACGCCGCTCAACGCCATTAATGGGCGCTGAGGCAGCGCCACGCCCTTTGATGGGTCGCCGCTGGGGCAACGGTAGCGGACGTCGTGATGGTGGCGCCGGTTGAAAAAGTGCATTTTCGCTGTCGAGGCACCCGAAGTATCGCTACCAATGTTGATGGCATAGGCGTCGATGGTGGCGCTGCCGCCCGCCGCGATGTTCGTACTGCCGACGCTCACATATTCAGAGAGATCGGGTTGCGGCGGAGCCGTGGCGCGCTGCCACTAAGCTAATTCCGGCCTCGAATTTCTCATGCAACTGCTCGCGCTCCGTCTTAGTCTTAGCGAGAGCACTTTCAAGGCGACACTGCATATCGCCAGGCGTTCTTTGATCGCTTCCATAGTCGTCAATTGGCAATCACTGCGCGTCTGAGCTGAAGTGCTCATCGATGTCCTCGCAACGGTTCAAAACAGGTCGCAAAACAATGGCGAGGCCTGTCGGGAAATCTCTGAAATGAACTTAGGGCCAGCCTCGGATATTTGATTGTGCGAGAACGAACCGCACGAAGCAACTTAGCCTTTGGATTAATCTAACTAAGCAAGGTTAGCAGTCGCCCGTTTGGGTCTCGCAACCGTTTCATGGATCTGGCGGTTCAGTGATGGCCGCGGTGGGGGTCACGAAATCAAAAAGGCCATGGATTATCTGCGGAGACTGCGCCTTGAGGTCATATCACTGAGCTCGAGGCCGAACTTCGCCGTACCAACGTGCGAGTTTTGCGCCTAAGAATTCGAAGATTCCCGAATCGCTTTGGCAAGGAAGTAAATCTGCGGCTGCCGAGAGGAAGGCCGCAGCAGGGGGACTGCCGCGGCCCGCATTTTCAAAAAATTCCGGGTGAAGACGATCTAAGTGCAATATAAATGAAGCTGAAACCGCCGTGGATTGCATGGGCGACTGAGAATTTGATGCCGTAGAATGCGGAAGTCAACTCAGCGTAGTCGACCAGTAGCAGTCGCCATGGAAAATATCCATCCTGCGAGACCAAGCCTTCGTTCCGCAGAAATAGACCAGTAGAACTCGCGACGGCCATTGCATAACGTCTGCAGGTGATGAGGCCCCACGGGGCATTATCCGACGATGCGATAAGCGCGCAGGCTCAATTAGAAACTCTGCTGCCTGCCAGCCTTAGCTTCTTTTCTTAACGGGGAATCTGCACTTGCGCCGACGAATCTCCTTAGTTGTCATCCTCACTAAGGCTGGCTATCATCCAACATTATTGTTTTGATTATTGCTTTAAGGTGTGGCGATGGTTTTCTGGGACATAGTCCGTGTATTTTTCCCGAAAGTAGTTTTGGTCGCCTTAGCACTGTTTGCGTTTAGGCTGGTCGTGTTGACGTTATTGGAGAAACGCAACTTAGCTCATGTTGTGGTTTATCGCGAGGTGCTGCCGAAAGATATACTCGTTACTTTCGTGATTGGTTTCGGTGTTTTTCCGATTTCAAATTTTTTAAATCGCTGGATTGCGTATGAGCCAGAGCTCCCGCGCTTAGTCATGGAATTGCCGCTGGCGATCCGCATCGTGCTCTACCTCCTGATCGGCGATCTTGGACATTACTGGGTGCACAGACTCATGCACACACGTCACTTCTGGCGTACTCACAAGTGGCATCACGCGCCTACATACATGTATTGGTTAGCCGGCGTCCGCGCTTCGGTCACGCAGGTGACGTTGGTCAATCTACCATACATCGCGGCTGGAGCGTTTCTCGCGTTCTCCCCGTGGTGGATTTTTTGGGCTATTATCCTAAAGAACACTGCGCAGAATGATTTCATGCACTTCAACCGATGGTGGGGCAACCGATGGCTTGAGTGGTTCATCGTAACGCCTCGTTACCATCATATTCATCACAGTGATAATCCGGACCATTATAACAGCAATTTAGCCGCGCTATTTCCAATCTGGGATCACCTGTTCGGAACTTACGTTGACCCCGACACGGTCCAAAAACCTTTACGTTTTGGCATTGGAGAATCTGTACCGCCGATCCGACTTTTCATTGGTATTTGAGAGAGTCGCGCCGCGCGGTGGTGGCGCCATGCGTTATTTTGTCGAGGCTGGCGAACAGCTGGGTGCTGCCCGTACAGCATCAAACGTCCAGGTTTCGGTCCGGGGATGCCGAGGATCAAACATTGGTGGCGCGTGAGATCGGACGGTAGTAACGAGCATTGGGCCACCATCGCCTCACAAAACTTGTAAATTGAACGACGTCGATCCCCTAGGCGACCTAGCGCTTCCGCAGCGCCGCGAGGATTGCGGCTTGAACCCTATTCGCCTGCTGGCGCGTAGGCTCTGGTGACTTCCCGGCAAGAAGCGCTTTGCAGATATTGTCCGCCGTCATCGGCTTCTTAGCAGTCCGCACGACTTTATAGCGGAAGGCTCGGTGACGTGATCACGGAGGACAGGCCAAAGGCGAACTCACGAAGCGTCGGAAAACCGACGTTGGAACTCGCTGCCTCGATCGTTGCGCCGCTCTATTGGGCTCAGCGAGGAGACCACGAGCCGCTTTTGCGCGAAACGGCACCGCCTTCTGTCTGCGCACGGCCGAGGCGCTGTTCGGGGTACTGCGGCTCACGTCGGCGAGAGGCCCGGCGGATGGCGGGAGTCGTGCATGCGATACGGGCGCCGTTGCCGGCAGGCCACCATTAGAAATGCCCGGTCGTTAAAGGGTAAGCGCTGTTTCGGTCCCACCTTCCATTGAAGGCGTCGAGCGAGGCATGATCGATCTCTGATTGGAGATCGGCTTGTGTCTAAGCTTGACCATATGCTTGAGCCCAGGACCTCGGTTCGCCGGGTCGAGGTCATCACGGAGAGCGGCCGACGCCGGCAGTTCTCGGCCGACGACA
>NZ_JADPIY010000025.1:0-17759 GCF_023073095.1 Bradyrhizobium sp. 44 | reverse complement strand
AGGCGCGCATGGGGCGGGGGATCAAAGGCTGGGGCAAGGTTACGAGGTCCGGACTCCTAGGCACTCCGGACCTCGGGACTTTCTAGATTGAACGTGATTTCGCGCCGCCGGCTTGATCAGCCGTGCGGCGCGAAGTCGTTTTGGCGTCGTTATGCCGACCCGGGCGCTTAGCGCGTCTGCGGCTCGATCGTCACCGTGCAGTCGCCCTGCCCTTGCGTCGCGACCACGATGTTGCCCGCGGCAGCGCCGAGGGCGATCGGCGCGGACGAGCCGCCGCCGGGCATCTGGACGGTCACGCTCAGGGAATCGTTTCGTGCGGTCGAGCCTACGGTGGAGGGTTCTGCCTGGGCCACATTGCCCGAGGCGTCACGCCGCATGATCTGGCAGTTCACATTGCTGCCCCCCGCGGCCGCCATTCCCGATGAGGTGCCGCCGCTCATCTGGGCGCGGGCTCGCGACGGATCGCGAGGGACCTGGCTGACGATGCGATGCGTCCGCGGCTCCACAATGACGACGTCGTCACCGGTCGCGAAATATTCGTAGTCTCGATATTCGGGCTCGATCGAGACGATCTCGGGCGGAAGCCTGTGAAGGCGCACGCGCGAGGGAATGGTCTCGCCGACCCGGATCGAAATATTCAGATTACGCTCCGGCTCCGCCAGGCGTGCACGGCTCACCGTTTCGGAGATCCGCACCTGCTTCTCGGACGTCACCTGCGTCTGCTGATTGGCCTGCGTGTTGGTCTGGTTGGCTTGGTTGGTCTGCGTGCCCGAATTGGCGGGCGCGGTCTGCGCGTTGTTGGTCGGGGCCGTGCGGTTCGTGTCGGTCGCGGTGGCCGGCCGGTTGTTCTGTTGCGCCGGCTGCTGCTGCTCAGCCGCGTTGCGCGGCGGCTGGGTCTGGTTGCGCTCGTTCTGGTTGGTCGCGGCACCCGTGCGCTCGTTCTGCTGGCTAGACGTGCCGGATTTGGACTTCTCGGACTCGGCCGTTGATTTCTGCGGCGCCGATTTGTCCTGCTTCGTCTCGGCGCTGCTCTTGCTGTCGCGTCCCGGTTTCGCGCTCTCGGCATCGCGATTGCGATCGCGCGAAGGCTCGCGGGATTCTTGTGCCTGATCTTTCGACTTCGGCTGGTTGCGCTCGGCAGAACTCGCCGGCTGGCGCTTGTCGTCACTCGCGTCCTGCCTGGCAGCGCCGCCCTTCTCCTCGCGGCCAGCGCCCTGCAATCGGTCCTGGGCGCCCTGCGCGCGCTCTTGAACACGCTCCTGGGCGCCGCCGCGCTGCGGCGCGGCGCCTTTCGCCGGCTCCTCGTTGCGTCTCGGTTCGTCCCTCCGCTCACCGGGCGCCTGGGCGTGGGCGAAGCCGGAAGCAAGCATCAGTCCGATCGCTGCAGTCGATAACATCAAGTGCTTGCGCATGGTCCCTCTCCTCGGAAATTCGCGACAACAGACGCGAACGTTCTGTGGGTGCGAAGGTTCCTGGTCAGGAACGAGGGCCGATCACGCGGGTCTCACATCTCAGGCCGGTCTCACATCGGGTCCTTCATCGTGAGCCGCGCCGTGAATGTCACGCTGGTCTTGCCAACCAGCGCCATGCCTTCAACCTCGGCGCCGTCGGCGGAATAGTCGCCCGAAAAGCCGCAGGTCACTTCCCTGCCGCCGAACGCGAGCGGCTTGCCGACGGCCTCGGTGTGCTGATTGACGGTCATATCGCCGCGCCATTTTCCGTTCCGGAAGGTGTAGCTGCCGGTGTAGTAGAAATAGCTGTCGCCGCCCATGATGCGGCCGTCGCAGAGCACGACGACGCCTTTGGCCTGGCCGCGCTTGCCGTCACGCATCTCGATCTCAAAGATGTAGAGGCCGTTGAGGACCTTCTGTGGGTTGCCGCCCTGCTCGGGCCCATCGCCGGCCGACATCGCTCATCTCCCGTTCAAACCGGCACATTCCGTTCGAGATCTTCAAGCCACGCCGCCGCGCTCGAATCCGACGGCGCGCGCCAGTCGCCGCGCGGCGACAACGAGCCGCCGGCCGAAACCTTGGGGCCGTTCGGCATCGCCGAGCGCTTGAACTGGCTGAAAGCGAAGAAGCGGCGCAGGAACACCTCCAGCCAGCGGCGGATCTCCTTGAGATCGTAGGCCCTGCGCTTGTCGGCCGGAAATGCCGGCGGCCATTCGCCCTCGGCGACGTCCTTCCACGCCTGCAACGCCATGAACGCGATCTTGGACGGCCGTATGCCGAACCGCAGCGTGTAGAACAGGTGGAAATCCTGGAGCTCGTAGGGACCGACCGAAGCTTCCGTGCTCTGCGGCTTCTCGCCCGGCTCGGCCGGAACCAGCTCCGGCGAGATTTCGGCCGACAGGATCGATCCAAGCGTTTGGTTGACGTCGTCGGTGAACTGCTTGGAAGCGATCACCCAGCGGATCAGATGCTGGATCAGTGTCTTCGGCACCCCGGCGTTGACGTTATAGTGCGCCATCTGGTCGCCGACGCCGTAGGTGCACCAGCCCAGTGCGAGCTCGGAGAGATCGCCGGTGCCGATGACGATGCCGCCGTTGTGGTTGGCGAGCCGGAACAGATAGTCGGTGCGCAGGCCCGCCTGCACGTTCTCGAATGTGACGTCGTAGACCTTCTCGCCCTTGCCGAAGGGATGGCCGATGTCCTTCAGCATCTGCGTCGCCGTGGTGCGAATGTCGAGCTCCTGCCAACTCGTCTGCAACGCCTTCATCAGCGCCAGCGCATTGGTCTTGCTCTCGCTGCCGGTGGCAAAGCCCGGCATGGTGTAGGCGAGAATGTTCTCGCGCGGCAGGCCAAGAAGATCGACGGCCTTGGCGGCGACGATCAAGGCGTGGGTAGAATCGAGCCCGCCCGAGACGCCGATGACGACGCGCTTGGTGCCGGTCGCACGCATGCGCTGGACAAGGCCAGCGACCTGAATGTTGTAGGCCTCATAGCAGTCCTGCTCGAGCAGGCTCTCGTCGCTCGGCACGAACGGAAATCGCTCGACCTTGCGCAGGAAGCCGATGTCGGCGGCCGGCGGCTTCAAGGCGAAGCTGACTTTCCGGAAGAAGGCCTCGCGCTGCCGGCGGTTGTCGTCGAAGGTTCCCATGAGCGCGCGTTCCTGCCTGAGCAGGTCCAGATCGACGTCAGCCAGCGTGATTTGGCCGCCCTGCCGGAACCGCTCACCCTCAGCCAGCAGCACGCCGTTCTCGTAGATCGAGGTCTGGCCATCCCAGGCAAGATCGGTGGTCGATTCCCCTGCCCCGGCCGCGGAATAGACATAGGCCGCGAGGCAGCGCGCCGAAGTCGATTGACACAAGAGCGCACGCGAGCGGGCGCGGCCGATCGTGATCGGGCTGCCCGAGAGATTGATCAGCACGCTCGCGCCCGCAAGCGCGAGCTCGGAAGCCGGCGTCACCGGGATCCACATGTCCTCGCAGATCTCGACGCCGATGGTCAGGCCCGGAACGTCCTCGGCCGCGAACAGGAGGTCGACGCCGAACGGGGCATGCAGCCCGCCGAAGGCGACCATCTCTCCGACGATGCCGGCGCCGGAGGCGAAATGCCGTCCCTCGTAGAATTCGCGATAGGTCGGCAGGTAGCTCTTGGGCACGACGCCGAGGACTTTGCCGCGATGGATGACGACCGCGCAATTGTAGATGCGATTGCCAAAGCGCAGCGGCGCGCCAACGATCAGGACGGTCATCAGGGACGAGGATGCCTCGACGATGGCCCCGAGCCCGCGCTCGACCGCATCGAGCAGCGGGTCCTGCTTGACGAGATCTTCGATCGCATAGCCGGACAGGCACAGCTCGGGAAACACGGCAACCGCCACCGACTGCGCATGGCAGTCCTTCGCCGCCGCCAGAACCGCCCTCGCGTTTGCCGTGGGATCGGCCACATGAGAGGTGGTGACGCAGGCCGCCACGCGCGCAAATCCGTGGGCATAGATCGAGTGGAAACTCATCGAGCACAGTCCCTTTGTCTCGTCGCGACCGGCCTCCGCCAGCTCTGGACTCCATTTAACCCATCGACATGGTCCCGTGCAGGCCATTCAACGGAATGCATAACGGATTTGCAGCTTCGCTGCCCGGCCCTTGGGCAGCGTCAGGCTGTGCGCACCAGCATGCCGGGCAGATCGTCGCGCAGCCATTCGGCGATCCGGGGCCAGGCATGGGCATGGGTCCGCGCACCCATGAACAGCCCGAGATGGTTGCTGGGCTCGGAGACCGCCGCAATGAAGGCCGGTGGGGTACCGAGCAAGCCGGCGGTGGCGAGCGCCTGCGCAGCCGGCACGACGTCGTCGTCAAGCCCGGCCAGCAGGAAGACCGGCGCCTTGACGTCCTTCAGATCAACCACGCGGCCGAGTGCCGTGAATTGGCCGCGCGCGATCCGGTTCTCCCGGAAAATCCAATTGACGATCTCGAGATAATAGGTGCCGGGCAGATTGAGAGGCTCGGCATTCCAGCGCTCGAAGCGTGCCAGCAGCGCCGCACCTTCCTCGCCGGAGAGGTCGCTCTGCAGCGCCGTCACGATGTCGTCGCGGCTCGGCGCCTTCGACCAGACCCGCAGCATCTCCTCGCCGCTGACATTGCCGCCGCCGCGGGCGACGAGCTGGTCATAGACCATCTCCGGCGCGTTGCGGGCGAGCTGCGACAGTCTGGACTCGATCGAGAGGTCGACGGGCGCGCCTGCCAGCACCAGCCGCCGCACCTTGGCGGGAAAGCGCGCCGCATAGAGCAGCGACAGCCAGCCACCCTGACACAGTCCGACGAGATCGACCGGCGTGCCGATCTCGTCGATGGCGACGTTGAGATCGCCAAGATAGCTGTCGATCGAGAGATAGCGCATGTCAGGCGTGGCTGAGCGCCAGTCGGTGAGATAGATCCGGTCGATGCCGCCATTTTGCAGGGACTGCACCACGCTGTGGCCGGGGGCGAAGTCGGCGATCAGGGCCCGGTGCAGCGCATAGGGCGCGCAGACCAGGGCCGGCTGACCGGCCCCCGTCCGCGCGCAATTGCGCAGGCGCATGGTCGCGAGCTCCAGCGCGACGGAGTTGGGCGTGGTCCACGGCAGGCTGCTGTCGGACTGCTCCGGCGGAGCGCGCTCGAGCCATCCGAAGCAGGCATCCATCGCAAGCCGAGCCGCAGCGAACGGCCACAGCAGCGGGTCATCCGGGACCCGGCCCGGTGCGCGCTGCTGTTTGCCGGTCTTCTCCGCCATGGCTATCTCACGGTCCTCACAGGAAGGCCTCGAAGCTGACGAGCGAAATGCCGCGCTCCCGAAAACTCTGATGGGTCGCGGCCACCGAGCCGTCGAGATCGATGCCGCGGCAGGCGCCCTCGATGACGGCGACCTCGAACCCCGCCTTGCGGGCATCCTCCGCCGAGAAGCGGACGCAGAAGTCGAGCGCGAGGCCAACGACGAAGATCGTCTTCAATTCGCGCTCGCGCAAATATCCGAGCAGGCCGGTCGGCGTTTTCCTGTCGTTTTCGAACAGCGCCGAATAGGAATCGATGCCGCGCCGAAACCCCTTCCGCACCACCAGGCTCGCGCGGGTGACGTCGAGATCGCGATGAAATTCCGCGCCCGCCGTGCCCTGGACGCAATGGCTCGGCCAGAGCACCTGGACGCCGTAGTCAAGCGCGATAGTCTGGAACGGCTGTTTGCCCGCATGGTTCGGCGCAAAGGAGACATGATCGCGGGGATGCCAGTCCTGGGTCAGCACCACATTGGCGAATTTTTGAGCGATCCGATTGATGGCGGGGACGACCGTCTCGCCGCCGGGCACGGCGAGCGCCCCGCCCGTGCAAAAATCGTTCTGCACATCGATGACCAGCAGCACGTCGCGGTCGGAAATCTTCATCGCAAGGTCCATTCCAGGCCATCCCGCGCGACCGGCGCAGAACGAACGTCTCCAGTGTCGATCTTCCCGCGCTGCTTCGCAACCACCGAAGCGGTGCGGCGATCTGCGCGAATGCACCCCGTCGGTGCCGGGATGCAACGGTTTGGGCTCATCCGTGTTGACTAGATCCACCAGGGGACGGATTCTAAAAGCCGTTCGCATTTTGCGACCGGATAGAGCGGAGGAAGCGGTTCCCGCAGCCCGAAAGGGGCTGTGGCAGCCATACCCACATGACCATCGGCAAGACAGGACAGATTCTTCTCGCCGATATCGGCGGCACCAATGCGCGCTTCGCGCTCAGTCAGGGCGATGAGACCGGACCGATCGACTACGTCAAAGTGGCAGACTTCCCGACCGTCCGGGAAGCCATTGCCGATGTTCTCGCGCGTCGCTCAGACGGCAAAACGCCCCGAAGGGCTGTGCTGGCCGTCGCGGGGCCGGTGACCAACAACCGCTGCGTCATGACCAACAGCCCGTGGGTCATCGACGGCAACGAGCTTCAGCCGGCTCTCGGCTTCGACAGCGTCCATGTTCTCAACGATTTCGAGGTGGTGGCCTGGTCCCTGCCCGCCCTGCAGCCCGCCGACCTGATCCCGCTCGGCGGACAGGAGGGTCTTCCCGGAGAACCGTTGCTGGTGGTCGGTCCCGGAACCGGCTTTGGTGTTTCCTGTCTGGTCGAGCGCCACGGCTCACGGTTGGCCGTCGTCACCGAGGCGGGCCACGCGACCCTGCCGGCAGAGGACGAGCGCGAGGAACGCGTAATCGCGTGCATGCGCCGGCGCCTCGGCCATGTCTCCATCGAGCGTGGCGCATTGTCCGGTTCCGGCCTGCAAAGCCTGTACGAGGCGCTGGCCGAAGTGGAAGGCGCCGAGGTGCCGCATCGCGATGCCGCTGCCATCACGAAGGCGGCCTTGGAGGGCAGTTGCGAACTCTGCCGCGCGACGCTGGACATGTTTTGCGCCATCCTCGGCTCGGTCGCCGGCAATCTCGGGGTGACCTTCGGCGCCCGCGGCGGCGTCTATATCGCCGGCGGAATCGTGCCGCGCTTTCCGGAGTTCCTTGCGGCTTCCGCATTCCGGGCGCGCTTCGAAGCCAAGGGACGCTTCCAGGACTATCTCCGCGACATCCCGACCAGGCTGGTCACGAAACCTGATGCGAGTTTCCTCGGCCTGAAGATATTCGCGGAGCACAACCAGCCTTAACCGCGCGCGCCTCCGTCCGCGGATTCCAGTCATGCACAGCTGATTGCACGGCACGCCCGCTCGACGCGGGATCGTGCTTGCGCGTTCGTCCCGGATGAGAAACAATCCTGGCTTGTGTGTGGCGTAGTTGCGGGGGCGTGACATGCGTAAGCAGGATCTGGGTTTCGACTATCACCGCTATCACCGCCTGCTGCTCGAGGCGGACGACGATGGCAAGCGGCTGGCCCTGATCGAGCTCTTGATCGAGGAAAAGGCGCGTGACCGCCTCGCCGCCCAGCGCGCTTCGGACCGCGCCGCCATGACGGCCCACACTATCGCTACCGTGCTGAAGAACGGGCGCCAGTGAAACGAGTGGTTGCGCTACGGTGCCCGAAAACGCGGCATCAATTGCGATTTCGTTAACGATCCCTCGAAAGCTCGCGTCAAACTTTTTGCTCTAGGAGTTCCCTCACCTGATGCAATTCAGGGGCAACAAAGGGGGGAATGAACATGAGCATGATTTCGATCGCCGCGATGCCGGCCACCAGCGAAACGCGTTTGGCCGATTCTTCGTTTTCTTCATTCAAGACCATCTTGCTGTTTTGCTGCACGGGCCTGGTCGCCTCGTTCGGCCCCATGGCGCGCGGCATCGATCTCGGCGCCGGCCTGATGTGAGACCGCGACGAATTCCGTCGCGAAATGGCCGCCCCTGACGGGCGGCCATTTTTGTTTTTGGTCTCAGTGAGGCGTCTTTGCTGCCGCTTCCGGAAACATCGAATCGATCATTGCCTTGAGCTGATCGATCGAGATGGGCTTGCGCAGGATCGGCCGGCGCCTGAGCAAGGACGGCAGCAGCTCCGGACCGTAGCCCGTCGCAAACAGAAACGGCTTGCCGCGTCGCTCGATCAGGTCGGCGACCGGATCGACGTAGAGGCCCTTGAGATTGATGTCGAGGATCGCAAGATCGTACTGCGCGGTCATGGCGAAAGCGCTGGCGTCCCGAACATTATCCGCTTCCGCGATGACGTGGTGGCCGAGTTCCTCCACCATGTCCGTCATCATCATCCGGATCAACGTCTCGTCTTCGACCAGGAAAACGGAGAGTCCGTCCGCCATATCAACCCCGCCCATCAGCTTCCGAAGCTAATCATAACCGAATCGCGAACAGGATTCACGAATTCGTGGCGGGGTCCGTTAATTCAGACGCGCCCGATCCGATTCAACTTGATCAATCCAGTCCTCGTTCGTGGCTGAGCCGCACCATCTCCTGTACGAACACCTGCTTCTGCTTGTCATCGAGGCTCGAATAGAGGGGCTCAGCGGCGTCGGCGACATTGCGCTGGTCGGCAGCGCGGTCGATGAGGAATTGGGCCTCGTTGCGCATCTGCTCGACGATGTCGTCGGGCGGATCCCGCTTGGCGCGCGCGACCCGCAGGTTTAGCCGCTCGGCACCGTTATGCCCGAGGTAGTGCATGGCGCTCGAGAAGCCGTACCAGTGCTTCTCCTGGTCGGGCGTGAGGTTCAGTTCGGTCTTGATCCGCTCGATATAGGAGTCGCTGTTGGTGACGATCTGGTCGGCGGTCAGTTGCGGTGCGCCGGTCTGGGTGAGGACAGTGACATCCTTGTCCTGCGGCGCGTTCTTCGCCTCCTTGCTCGCCTTGGCGCCCTTGCCAGCCTTGGCGCTCTTGGCATCCTTGTCCTTGCCGGCGCCCTGCTTGGCGTCTTTGGCAGCGTCCTTGCTCGAATCCTTGCTTGAATCCTTGGCGGAAGGCGCCTGATTGCCATTATTGCCAACACCGAGCACGCCGGTGAAGACGCCGACCACACCGCCGATCGCGCCGCCGAGCACGCCGCCGACCGGACCCGCCGCCTTGTTCCCGGCCGCCGCTCCTTCCTGAACCCCTTTGACCAGGCCTTGAGCGTTCGCCACCGCGGCTGCGCCGAGCAGCAACACGAAAACGGATCCCAGCGCGAACCATCGTCGCAGGTTAAGCCGCGCGAGCGGCGCCGGGTTGATCATTCTGGTCTCCATCTCGATCTGATTAGGCTGCTGGGGGTGAGAACCACTTGCCAGTTGCAACTCTATCGTTTTCACCGCTTCGAGGTCTAGCCACCGATAATTGCTATACACGCCCGAAAAGTGTTTGCCGCGAGGTGCTTATGCAGGCTCCTTGGAAACTGCGGCGTAATTGCGCACGTATCGGTCCAGCGCGCCCGCGCCCAGTGTGCATCGCAAAACGACCGACTGTGGTTTAGGGCTCGCGCGTGACGTCGAGGGCAGCGCCACCTTGGCGGACACAACGTTAGTTCTAGGCGCAAGCCGCTCGGCTTTCTCGACAGACGCAATCAATCATGATCTGATCGCGCTACCAATTTGCCTTCGAAGCCGATGGCATCAATAAGAAACGTCGAACGAGAAACTTAAAAAAAGAAAATCAAAAGTAGAACTCGGAAGAGTTCAGAGGAAACGCCAGAACAATAAAACACCCAAGCGAGGAAACGAGATGTCACGCAAGACACTGACGCGACGTCAATTTGTGGCTGCCACTGCAATGTCCTCCGCGGCGCTGATCACAGCGCCCTATGTCCGAGGCGCTTACGCCGCCGGCAAGCTCTCGATCGGCTTCTGGGACCATTGGGTCCCTGGTGCCAACTCTGCCTCCACCGCGCTCGTCAATGAATGGGCAGCGAAGGAGAAGGTCGAGGTCTCCATCGACTACATCACCAGCAACAACAAGAAGCTCGAACTAACCGTCGCCGCCGAGGCGCAGGCAAAATCCGGTCACGACATTCTCCAGATGCCGACCTGGTGGCCGCATGCCTATGCGGAGCAGCTCGAGCCGGTCACCGACATCATGGAGCCGATCATCAAGCAGAATGGCGAGGTGAACGGCACGACCAAATATCTCGGCCAGGCCGGCGGCAAATGGCTTGCCGTCCCTGCCACCGTCGGCAGTCAGATCAAGGGCCCCTGCTCGCGCATCGACCTGATGAAGAAGCATGCCGGCATCGACGTCCAGGAGATGTATCCGGCCGGTAGCGTGCCCAAGGACGAGAACTGGACGATGGAAGTCTTTCTCAAGGCCGCCGAAGCCTGCAGCAAGGCTGGCGTCCCGTTCGGGATCGGCCTCGGCGAGACCACCGACAGCGTCGATACCGCCGGCGCGATCTTCCAGTCGTTCGGCGCCGAGCTCGTCAACGCCAAGGGCGACATCACCGTAAAGACTGACGCCGTGCGTCAGGCTCTCGAATTCTACAAGAGATTGATTGCGGTGCTTCCGGCGGACGCGGCCTCCTGGGATGACGCGTCTAATAACAAATGGCTGATCTCGGGCCGCGGAGCACTGATCTTGAATCCGCCGAGCTCCTGGGCCGTTGCGAAACGCGACGCACCACAAGTCGCTGAGCAATGCTGGACGCACGGCATGCCCGCCGGTCCGAAGGGCCGTTTTGCACCGTTCCTGCCCTACTTCTGGGGCGTCTGGGCTTTCGGCAAGAACAAGGAAGCCGCCAAGAGCCTGCTGACCCATCTGTCGCAGCCGTCGTCGATCGAAAAGTTCGTCGCGGCGAGCGGCGGCTATGATCTCCCGGCTTTCGCAAACATGACGAAGCTCAAGACGTGGGCCGAGGAAGGGCCGCCGAAGGGCACGCTTTATAGCTATCCCGACCCACACGGCCGCCAGACGATGTCGATCGCGGCCTCGCCGGCGCCGCCGAAGATCGCCCAGCAGATCTACAACCAGGCGACGTTGACCAAACTGGCGCTGCGCTATGCCCGTGGCGAGACCATCGAGCAGGCGCTCGCCTGGGCCGAGGGCGAGTGCGAAGGCTTCATGCGCAGCTGATGCCGGGTATGTGGCATGGCGGTTCACGCGTTCGCGCGTGAGCCGCCGGGGATCCGCCCCCTTTTTCCATCGCCTTGCGAGAGAGGCCGACCGATGCGGGCGGCTTCCCTGTTGAATGTACCGTAAGAAAGTCTGACCATGGCCGATGTCGTCGTTGAGCAAGCTCGCTCCGTCCGTGCCGCCAGGCCGCGCAAACGGGCGAGCCTTAAAAATGCACTCAGGCGGAAGTCGACGATGGCGTTCTTCCTGACGCTGCCGCTGATTCTCCTGATCGCGCTGTTCGTGCTCTATCCTGCCTTCTACTCAATGCATCTCGCCACGCTGAACAAGTCGATGCAGAAGTTCGTCGGCTTGAGCAATTTCACCTTCCTGTTCAAACGCGACACGTTCTGGATGGTGGTGAGGCAATCCTGCATCTTCGCCCTCACCGCGGTGTTTTTCAAAGCGCTGATGGGCTTCATTGTCGCTCATTTCGTCCACAACCTCCCGGCCAAGGGCCAGCGCAAGTGGCGCGGCATGCTGCTGGTCCCTTGGGTGATCCCGCCGGCGATGAGCACCCTGGCTTGGCTGTGGCTGTTCGATCCCTCCTACAGCGCCTTCAATTACACGCTGTCGTTCTTCGGTGTCGGCCCGATCCCCTGGCTTGGCGACACCTTCTGGGCCCGTTTCTCCGTCATTCTCGTCAACGTCTGGTACGGCGCACCGTTCTTCATGATCATGTATCTGGCCGCGCTTAAATCGGTGCCCGACCAGCTCTACGAAGCGGCCGCCATTGACGGCGCCAATTGGTGGCAGAAGATCTGGCACATCACCCTGCCGATGATGCGCAACATCATCGCCATCACGACGCTGTTCTCGTTGATCGTCACTTTCGCCAATTTCGACATCGTGCGCATCCTGACCTCGGGCGGCCCGTTGGATTCGACGCATCTGTTCGCCACCTGGGCCTTCCAGGTCGGAATCCAGAGCAGCGATATTCCGCTCGGCGCATGCGTCTCGCTGTTCATGGTGCCGATCCTCGCAGTCGCGGCGGTCTTCATCCTGCGCGATGTCAACAAACGTGGGAACGAAGCCTGATGAGCACGCTTGCAATCGACAAGGGCGGTCCCACGCGCAAAGTCAAATACCGGAGCATGAGCCGGGATCGGACATGGGCCCTGCGCTGGTCCTACTTCTTCCTGGTGCTGTTCGCGATTTTTTCGCTCGTTCCGCCGATCTACATGCTGATCACCTCCCTCAAGAGCAGCGCGGAGATTTCGGCGGCCACCAATCCCTGGTGGGTGTTCCATCCCACCCTGGCGAACTACGTCGAGCTGTTGACGTCGAACCAGTTTTTGCGCTTCTTCTGGAATTCGGCGGTCGTCTCCATCGTCGTTGTGTGCGTCACCATGCTGATCAGCATTCCTGCGGCCTTTGCGCTGGCAAGGATGAAGTTCTGGGGCTCGACGACGCTGGCGACCGGGGTTTTTCTGACCTACCTGGTCCCGGACAGCCTCTTGTTCATTCCGCTGTTCAAAATGCTCGCTGCTGTCCAGGACATCACCGGCATCACGCTCCTCAACCGATGGTACGTGCTGCTGTTCATCTATCCGACCCTGACGGTGCCGTTCTGCACCTGGATCATGATCGGTTATTTCGCCTCGATTCCGAAGGAGCTCGACGAGGCGGCTCTCATCGACGGCGCTTCCTGGCTCCAGACCTTGACGCGGATTTTCATCCCCGTCGCCCTGCCCGGTTTGATCGCAGCGACCATCTTCGCCTTCACCGTGTCCTGGGCGCAGTTCCTCTATCCCCTGGTGTTCACGACATCCATCGACCAGCTCGTGCTGCCGGTCGGCATCACCACCACTTTGATCAAGGGTGACGTTTTCAACTGGGGTCAGATCATGACCGGCGCGCTGCTTGGCGCAGCCCCGCCGCTGGTCATCTATGCCTTCCTGATGGACTATTACATTGCCGGCCTGACCGCCGGCGCGACAAAGGGTTGATGTCTTATGGCTGAGGTTGCGTTGCGGAAGGTGGTCAAGCGTTACGACGACGTCGAGGCGGTGCGCGGCATCGACCTCGACATCTCCGACCATGAGTTCATCGTGCTCGTCGGCCCCTCCGGCTGCGGCAAGTCGACGACGTTGCGGATGATCGCCGGACTCGAAGACATCACCGACGGCGACATCATGATCGGCGGCGACGTCGTCAACGACGTGCCGCCGAAGGACCGCGACATCGCGATGGTGTTTCAGAACTACGCGCTCTACCCCCACATGACGGTCGCGGAGAACATGTCGTTCGGGTTGCGGCTCAAGCATTACCCGAAGGCCGAGATCAAGGCGCGGGTGACCGAGGCCGCCCGCCTCCTCGACATCACCGACCTGATCGACCGCAAGCCGAAGCAGCTCTCCGGCGGCCAGCGCCAGCGCGTTGCAATGGGCCGGGCCATCGTGCGCAACCCAAAAGTCTTCCTGTTCGACGAACCGCTGTCCAATCTCGACGCCAAGCTGCGCGTGCAGATGCGGATCGAGATCAAGAAGGTGCACCAGAAAGTGCGCACCACGACGGTCTACGTCACCCACGACCAGGTCGAGGCGATGACGCTGGCCGATCGCGTGGTGGTGATGAACAAGGGGCGGATCGAGCAGATCGGCACCCCGAACGAGCTCTACCACAAGCCTGCGACGCGCTTCGTCGCCGGCTTCATCGGCTCGCCGGCGATGAACTTCATTCCGTGCAGGCTCGAGGACGTCGGCGGCAAGCTCAACGTCCGCCTGACGGACCGCATCTCATTCCCGTTGCCGCCGGCCCGCGCCGCCCGTTACAGCGCGCTGCCCCGAACTGAAAACCTGTTGCTCGGCATCCGTCCTGAACATCTCACGGAATCGAATGCGCATCTGGAGCCGGGTGTCGAGACCTTCGACACCGTGCTTGACGTCACCGAGCCGATGGGAATGGAGACGCTGGTCTATTTCGGACTGGAGGGTACGCCGATCTGCGGCCGTGTCGATCCCAATGCGGGCGCCAAGGACGGGGGCCCTATGCGTTTGGCGATGGACCTGAACAATATGCACCTGCTAAACGAGGCGACCGGCGCCGTATTGTGACGGCCGGGCAAGAAACTCGTGCAGGTAGGGACGATGTCGACCAACAAGAAGAAAATCTTTGTTACTCAAACTTTGTCGCAAGGGGCACGCGCCCTCCTCACCCAGCGCGATGACATCGAGCTCATCGAGTTTCCGAACCTGATCTCCGCCAGGGATTTTGAGGCTTTGCTGAAGAGCCACGCGCCGGTCCATGGCGTGGCGCTCGGCGCCACCGCGTTCGGCGAAACCGAGCTTGAAGCCTCAAAGGACATGAAGGTGGTGACCCGGATCGGCGTCGGCTACGACGCCGTCGACGTCCCCGCCCTCTCCCGCCGCAAGGTGCCGCTGATGGTCGCGGGCAGCGCGAACTCGCCCTCGGTCGCCGAGCAGGCGCTGTTCATGATGCTGACACTGGCCAAACGCGCGCAGGAGATGCATTCCTGCGTCAAGGACGGCAAATGGGCCGACCGCCTCGGCATGCTGCCGTTCGATCTCTACGGCAAGACCGTCCTCATCATCGGCTTCGGCCGCATCGGCACCCGCACCGCCAAGCGCTGCCTGGCGATGGACATGAATGTGCAGGTTTATGATCCCTACAAGGCAGCCGCAGAGATCAAGGCGGCAGGCTGCGAGCCGGTCGCCGACCTCGATGCCGCGCTGCCGCACGCCGATTTCGTCACCATCCACTGCCCGAAGACGCCGGAGACCGTCGGCCTGTTCGACGCGGCGCGGATCGGCCGGATGAAGCCGAAATCCTACCTCATCAACACCGCACGCGGCGGCATCGTGAAGGAGACGGCGCTGTACGACGCACTGGTCTCGGGCAAGCTCGCCGGTGCCGGCATCGACGTCTTCGAGGTCGAGCCGCCGCCGGTCAGCAACGCGCTGTTCGCGCTGCCCAACGTCATCATGGCCCCGCATGTCGCCGGCGTCACGGTCGAGGCGGTGAGCCGGATGAGCGAGCAGACTGCGCGCAACATCCTGAGTGTGCTGGACGGCGATCCCATCCGGCAGAACATCATCAATCAGGATGTCCTGGGCTGAGCTATCTCAAGGGCGGGCGACCCCGCCTTCGGAACGCCAGAATGAGTCCCATTTTGGTGCAGATCGAGCCCTCACTCAGCCTTAATCAAACCCGCGTAATAGGTCCGGCCGCGGCGGCAGTGGGACAGACTTGCCGGCCGCGTCGAGCTGGAGGATGGACCCTTGTCAGAGATCGACCCGACCGACCACGCGTTGGCGACCATCGCCAGCATCCTGGAGCATCCTGAACCCGTTCTCGTCGTGCGCGAGACCGAGACCGTGCGCGAGACCGAGACCGTCACCGTGACCGAAATGGTGGTTGCCGGTGAGCATGGGGTCGCCGACGAGCACCCTGTGGTCGATGAGCATCCGGTGGTCGAGGAGCAGCCGCTGGTGCCGGAGCACACCGACGCCGACGGCTACAGCAAGGTCGGCCCCGGGCCGATGGTGGCGATCCGTCTGAAATGGACGGTCCATCGCGGCGATGACGGCCAGTTCTACGTCCACGAGACCATCGGCGAGCAGTCAGTGCCCGTGGTCAGCGGCCCGATGACCGGCGAAGCCGCGGTGCATTTCGTCGACGCGCATGAGGACGAGGCCCATCGGCGCTTCGAAGAGCTGCGCAGCGAGATCGCCGGCCGCAGCTCGCTCGCCGATTACGAGCGCAAGGGCGAAGCCTAGCGCTTTTTCGCGCGAAGTGGATGCCGGTTCGGCTTATCGTCGTCCGAGATAATCCTTCTTCACGAGCTCGACGCCTGCGTGCCGCAACAGGTCGTAGGCTGTCGTGACGTGAAAGAAGAACTGCGGCATGCTGAAGGTCAGCAGCAGCGTCCGCCCGGTGAAGGGCAACTCGGTCCCGTTCTTCAGCCTGAAGAAGACACTCCGTTCCGCCGCAGCATTGATCTCCGCGCGCGGCAGGCTTTCGATGAACTCGATTGACGTCGCAATGCGGGCCTGCAGTCCGGCCATGTCGTGCTCCAGCACCGGCAGCGTCACCGGCTCGCGCTCGGCCAGCAAGGCCGCGGCAACCGTGGCATGGCGGCAGGCCTCGCCGATCTGTTGCGCCAGATCGTACATGTCGGGCGCGATGCGCATGCCGAGCAGGACGGCCGGATTGAACTTCCGGGCTTCGGCATAGGCAACGCCCTTGTCGAGCAGTACGGACAGATTGCGCAGATACGGCACGAAGACGCCCACCGAGGCGTCATGCATCGAGATCGTCACTTCAAAATTCCCTTCACTTCCGCCTCGCCAGCCACGGGCATCTGGTCTAAATCCAACCCTCGAGAGCTGCACAATGACAGCTTGGGCATGGGTGGAAAAGAGATGATCGTTCGAATGACCATTCGAATTCTGGCGACTTTGGCCGTGGTGCTGCTGGCAAACCTTTCGGCGCAGGCACAGCAGGCGGCGCCGTCCCGCCTCGACGAGATCGTCAAGCGCGGCACTTTGCGCGTCGGAATGACCGGCGACTACAAGCCCTTCACCTATCTCGACAAGACGACGCAGCAGTTCAACGGCTTCGATGTCGACATGGCGGAGGCGCTCGGCAAGGCGCTCGGCGTCAAGGTCGAATTCGTGCCGACGGCCTGGCCGAAGCTGATGAAGGATTTCGAGGCCGATCAGTTTGACATCGCCATGGGCGGCGTCTCGGTCACGCTGGACCGGCAGAAGAAGGGCTTCTTCTCGACGCCGATCATGCGCGAGGGCAAGACGCCGATCGCGCGCTGTGCCGACGTCGGCAAATACCAGAGCATCACCGACATCGACAAGAAGGGCACCCGCGTGATCGTCAATCCCGGCGGCACCAACGAGCGCTTCGCACGTGCCAACATCAAGGACGCCGACATCACCGTCTTCCCGGACAATACCGTGATCTTCGACGAGATCGCCAAGGGCAATGCAGACCTGATGATGACGGATGCCTCCGAGACGCGCTACCAGCAGAAGCAGCATCAAGGCGTGCTCTGCGCGGTGCATCCCGACAAGCCGTTCGACTTCTCAGAGAAGGCCTATTGGCTCCAGCGCGACATGGCGCTGAAGGCGTTCGTCGACCAATGGCTGCACATTTCCATGCAGGACGGCAGCTACAAGAAGATCTACGCCGCCTGGTTCGACTAGGACCGCGTCCTCCTGTCGCTTGCGCCGGTCAAACTTTGGACCGGCTCCGGTGTTATTGAACCCGAAACGCAGAAAGCACGACTCATACGGTGACAGTGATCTAGATCACTTTTTGCGATCGAACCGGGGCGTAAGCGTCGGTGCGGGGACCACCTGTTTCAGGAGATGCGAAATGAGGAAGCTGTTGGCCACGGCCGCATTCCTTTTGGCGAGCACCGCTGCGCAGGCGCAGTACACCTTCGACTATGGCGGGCGTACCATCCGCATCGATCCCGACCGCGGCACGGTGCAAATCCCCGGCGTCTACGACAACACCGGCCAGGGCAAGGCGAAGAAGGCCAAGAACGATGCCAAGGGGGCTCCAAAAGCGGACCCGCAGGCACCGCAACAAGCCAAAGCTGACCCGCAGCCGCCGGCCAATCCGGCCCCGCCACCCGTCACGGCGGCTCCGGCTGCGGAGCAGGCACCTGCCCAAGCTCCCGTCCAAGCCCCCGTGGCCGTCGCGCCTCCTGCCCCACCGGCGCCTCCGGCCACCACGGCGAACAACGCTCCGGCCCAAGACGCGCTTGTGCCGCCGCCCCAGCCGGCCCCGAGTGCTGCCCCGACGGTGGCCGCAGTAC
>NZ_JADPIY010000023.1:0-23405 GCF_023073095.1 Bradyrhizobium sp. 44 | reverse complement strand
TGGAGTCATCGCAAGCTGAAGAGGGATGAGTGAAAGAGGCCGCCGACTAAGGCGGCCTCTGGGGCTGGAAGCAACCGCTCGCATAAACGCGGGCGGGCAGTCGCCTTCAAATCTGGAATGCACACCTTCAAAGACCGAGCCGGTCCAGAAGCAATCAACGTCGATTTGCGGAGACCCCATTTCTCGGACCTGCCGTTTCGACGTACCAGGAGAAGAATTGCAGCGGCCGCAAGATTCAATTTTTCGGTCTATATCGATTGGAGCGACCGCGACTTTGGCCGCAGACATGCGTCATCTTGTTGGCGCGGCAACCCGGCCTGCGCTCGCAAGTAAACGCGGCGTCTTCCAGGAAGTGGCGGGAGAGACTGTAAGGGTGCCGCTCGATTCAATCGCAGCTCCGTGATGTGCTTCGGATCATCCACGACGAAGCCATTGAGGGGTTCGATTTCGGTGCGACGGCCCTTCTGCAAGCCCTGGGACATCGAGGGGCGCTCCTCGGAGGAAGTGTATTTGGAATCCGAAAAGCGCTGCTGGTCGCGGACGTGCATCACGTTTCGTCGCCCTCGCCAGGCCCGCGATGGTCTCGGCCGGCAAATGCAGGACCTCCTCCAGCTGATAGCCCAGCGCCTGGCCCTCACGAATTGCCTCGCTCCCGAGGTGGGTCGAGAAGCGGCGGATCGAATTGCTCTGCAGCATGGCTCGCCCAGGCAGGCCAGTGCAGGTAGAGCGTCCATTTCCCATGACGTTGGCCACGAGCTTGGACCAGCGCTCGCCCCAAAGATGTGGTCACCTTGGCGTTGTCGGCATAGGCGACCAGGCGGGATACTTCCTTTGCACGTGGCGTGATGCGGCCGTGCAGCTCGCCGGTGCGAACACCGTGTGCTTGGCGCCGTGCTTGCCAGTGCCGCGGTGGATGTGCCCTGGAGCAGGCAGATTGACGGTGATGCAGCTGGGGATGCAGCCGAGCGTTTTGCCCCACCCGGCAACGTGTGCGATGGTTTCCTCGTTCATACAGTTCTGCAACGTCGGGGTAAAACTTCGGCTCGACCCAGGTGGCCCTCGGCTTCTTTATGCGCTTCTTGATTTTTTGCTTCGGGGCACGACCGTATCAAGCGCCTTGCGGATCTCCGGCGATTTCGTCGGGCTTCAGCCCAGACCTTGCCCATGTAGCGCAGCTCGTTCCCTTCCTGCTTGCCAAGGTAGAGCGCGGCGACGCCGGTGGGGTCCTTGACGAGCGCAACCACTGTGAACTTTTCGCGCTGCACCGTCTTGATCTTCTGCCACGCCTCGACGCGCTCCGACCGGTACGGCGCATCAACCCGCTTGGAGACGATGCCCTCGCAATTCAGCTTGCTGGCCGCCTCGAACAGCGCCTGCCCGTCGCCTTCATGGTGCTCACTGTATAAGATGGGGCGTCAAGCCCGTTCTCATCTATCAGCTGCTTCAGCCTGTCTTGTCGTGGTAAGATACCAATTCGGCACCGACGAGCTTTCGGACAGCCTTTCGAACATTGCGTCTGCTGCACCCTGCCGCGTCAGCAAGCTCATTGGCTGACCGCAAAGGTGCGAGGCCTTCCCTAATGCGAGCCGCGATGTTCTCAGCAGAACTCAATCGGAGTATCCGCCAAGCAGCGGATTCGAAATGCTGCGTCATGTCGAAGTCTTCTTCGCGGCAGTGCTTTCTTGACCTTATCTGATCAAGCGTCATGGACGTCGCCCTAACGCGGCGCATAGCCAATGGCGGGAATTGCCCTTCCCCTGCGCGCACGGGGTTAGGATGGCATGCGACCCGCGATGCTGACAAGCGGAGGGCAGGCGCCCGAGCGCGAAAAATGATGTGAACGAACGGTCGGACGATGACGATTACGGGAAGCTAAAAACGTAACGATGACAGTCAGATAGTCGTGGCCGGCAAGGGATTGTGCAACGGCGAAGCTCGCCATGCCGGCCCTTCGCGCGCGCACCCACACGGTGACGAAAAAATGACACTCAGAGATCAGAGAAAAGTATGAATCGCTGTGCGCAGCCGACCTGGTGGGTTCTGAAGCCAGGGCCGGGACTGTTTGCTTTCGTCCGGCGGGATGGCGTGGGCGTTCCTTCGCTGACGTGATGGCTGTAGGGATGCTGATCGATCGCTGCAGCTCACTCAGCAGCTTGAAGCCAGACTAGTTATCGCACTGCGATGGTGGCTGGCGAGCATGTCACTTGCTTGACACGTTCTGGAGCGCCAGTCTCTAATCTGCTTCGAGGTCCTGCGGTTGGACAGGCAATAACTTTCTGCCTCCAGCAAGAATAGGGTCGACGGCCCCACCCGGCCACTGCCAGGTCAGGGGTGCGGAATCCAAGATAATTTCCTGGGAGGGAACAATGGACAGACGCCAGACGCTCAAGCTGATCGGCGGCACGGCCGCGTTGGCCAGTGCCGGTATTCCGGGCTTTGCCTTTGCGCAAGCCCAAAAGGAAATGGTCACGGTCGTGAAGATCGCGGGAATTCCGTGGTTCAACGCACTTGAAAAGGGAATCCAGAAGGGTGCGAAGGATTTCAGCATTAATGCCACCATGGTGGGCCCGGCGAACGTTGATCCGGCACAGCAAGTAAAGCTCCTTGAGGATCTGATTGCCAAGAAGGTCAACGTGATCGGCTTGGTGCCGCTTGATGTAAAAGTCTGCGAGCCCGTGCTGAAGCGTGCCCAAGCCGCCGGAATCAAGGTCATTACGCATGAGGGTCCGGAACAGGAAGGCCGTGACTGGAATGTGGAATTGATCGACTCCGTTCGCTTCGGCGAGGTGCAGATGGAACGTCTCGCCAAGGACATGGGCGGCGAAGGTGATTATGTAGTCTATGTCGGGACTCTTACGACGCCGCTTCACAACAAATGGGCCGATGCCGCGATTGCCTACCAGCAGAAGAATTTTCCGAAAATGAAGCTCGTCGCTGACCGCTTCCCAGGGGCCGACGAGATCGACACCAGCCAGCGCACGACGCTCGACGTGATCAAGGCCTATCCCAACTTGCGTGGTATTCTCGGCTTCGGTTCGAATGGACCAATCGGGGCTGGAAATGCTGTGCGTCAGCAACGTCTTGGCAAGAAGATCGCCGTTGTCGGCACCGTGCTGCCAAGCCAGGCGAAGTCGCTTATCGCGGATGATACGATCCGCGAAGGATTTCTGTGGAATCCCACCGATGCGGGTTACGCGATGGTCGCGGTGGCCAAACTCGTGCTCGATGGCAAGCCCATCACGGATGGCGTCGATGTACCCGGCCTTGGCAAGGCGGCCGTCGACGTTGCAGGAAAGCAGATCAAGGTGGACAAGATCATGCGCATCAACAAGGAAACCATCGACGGCCTGATTGCCGGAGGGCTCTAGCCCGAAGCCGGTTCAGCCGCCTCATCGCGCTGCATTCCCGGCCTTCCGGTCGGGAATGCGGTACCACTCGAGTGATCGCACGATCCAACGGTCCATTGCAGGCGAACCTTTGGCGACTTTCCTGGAGATGTCCGGCATATCGAAGCGCTTCGGCGGCGTGCACGCGCTCCGCGGCGTCGATCTCGCTCTGGAAGTCGGCGAGGTGCACTGCCTGGTGGGTGAAAACGGCTCCGGCAAGTCGACCCTGATCAAGATCATTTCGGGCGTAGAGGCAGCGGAGCCCGGCGGCCGGATCGTAATTTCCGGCAAGGAATATCCCAAACTAAACCCGGTCTACTCCACGCATTGCGGCATTCAGGTCATCTACCAGGATCTTTCGCTATTTCCCAACCTCACCGTCGCCGAGAATATCGCGATGGCGCACCATCTTGGCGGCATTCATTCGGTGAACTGGGCCTCAATGCGCGCCACCGCGAAGGCCACAATGGCGAAAATCGGCGTTGAGCTCGACCCGGACGCGAAAGTCTCAGAGCTCAGCATTGCCGGACGCCAGCTGGTCGCGATCTGCCGGGCCTTGGCTGCGGATGCTAAGCTCCTGATCATGGATGAGCCTACGGCATCGTTGACCCGCCACGAGGTGAACGCCCTGATCGAGCTCGTGAGCGAGCTGAAGCGTACTGGCATCTGCGTCGTTTTCGTCAGCCACCGCCTCGACGAGGTGCTTGAAATCGCCGAACGCGTAACGGTACTGCGGGATGGCGCCAAAGTCGGTACTTTTGCTGCAGACACAATCGACGGGCGGAAGCTCAGCCAGCTGATGACAGGCAAGTCCTTCGAGTATCAGATACAGGCGCCTGAGCTTGCCGCTGGGCCGGTTGTGCTGGAAGTTAAGGGCCTGGGCCGCGAGGGTGAGTACGAGGATGTAAGTTTGCAGTTGCGCGCGGGCGAAGTAGTGGGTCTCACCGGTCTGCTCGGCTCGGGGCGAACCGAACTCGCGCTATCGCTGTTCGGCATGAAGCCGCCCGATCGCGGCACCATCGCACTTGACGGGCGGCCCATCGCCCTTCGTACAAATGCAGAGGCGATCGATCGAGGGATCGCCTATGTATCCGAAGATAGGCTTACGCTTGGTCTCATCCTGCATCAGTCTGTCACCGCGAACGTCACGCTCACGGTGCTGGAACGGCTGGCTGGCGCATTCGGCCTGATTGCCGCACGCGCGCGACAGAGCCATGTTGCTCGGTGGGTTGCTGAACTCGGGATCAAGGTCTCCAACCCCGCCAACGCGGTGAAGACCCTCTCCGGGGGCAATCAGCAGCGGATCGTGCTCGCCAAATGGATGGCGACCAACCCGCGGGTGCTTATCCTCGATAGTCCCACCGTGGGCGTCGACATCAGCGCCAAGGATGGAATTTATGAAATCATCCGGCGGTTGGCCCGCGACGGCGTCGCGGTGCTAATGATATCGGACGAAATCCCCGAGGTCCTTTATCACAGTCATCGCGTGCTGGTGATGCGGGAAGGCCGTTTGACAACCGACGTGGCTGCCGCAGCCACCTCAGAAGACGCGCTTCGGCAGGCCGTCAATGCCTGAATCGGCCATTGCATCATTCGGCAGGTTTCGTCGCAGCCATGAGTTCTGGCTGCTGATGGTAATCTTGGGGCTCTGCGCCAGCTTGGGCTTCGCGAATGCCCAATTCTTGACCATGCAGAATCTGTTCGACCTGCTGACCTCCTACGCATTCGTCGGCATCCTTGCGCTCGGACTACTGGTCGTGCTGATCGCCGGCGGAATCGACATCTCATTCACCGCGACCGCGTCGGTGGCACAATATGTCACACTCTCGCTTGCCAATGCTTACGGCGCGAACTGGATCAGCGTCTTCGCCATCGCAATTGGGATTGGCGGTGCGCTCGGTGCCCTCAACGCAATCTTCATCCAGAAGCTTCGAATACCATCGATCATCGTTTCGGTCGCAACGCTGAACATTTTTTATGGGCTTCTGATCTTCTTCACTGGCGGCAAATACATCTATTCGCTGCCTGACTGGTTTGCGACCGGCATCTTCTGGTTCGAATTCGAATGGGGCAAGGATAGCTCGTACGGTGTCAACCTGCAGATCCTAGCGCTCGCGCTGGCATTTCTCGTCACCTGGCTCCTGCTTAACCGAACCAATATCGGCCGGCAAATCTATGCCATGGGAGGCAATGCCGATGCCGCGCAGCGACTCGGCTTCCACATTTTCGGCCTTAACATACTGGTGAATTGCTACATGGGTGTCATGGCTGGAATCGCTTCCCTGATCCAGGCACAACTCGCGCAGTCCGTGGCTCCGACTGTGCTGGTGGGCAAGGAACTCGATGTGGTCGCCGCCGTCGTGTTGGGCGGCGCCAGCCTGATGGGGGGCGTCGGCACCGTCCTCGGCACGTTTTTGGGCCTGACACTGCTCGCGGTGCTCCAAAATGGAATCATTTTGCTGGGCGTTTCGTCCTACTGGTCGCCGTTCTTCGTCGGTTTGGTTATCCTAATTTCGGTCTCAGCAACCGCCTGGTCGCAGCGAGAGCGGCGAACCCGGAGCGCGCGCCGATGAGCAATGCGCCCGCCCTCTCACTTCGCCGGCGCATGGTAGGCTTCGCTGGCAGCGGCACTGTCGCCACCCTCACCCTGCTGTTGGTCGCGCTCTGGGTGGCGTTCGCGATCATGATCGGCGACCGGTTCTTCTCGGTCAACACGCTGCAATCGATGGCTTTCCAGATGCCAGAACTCGGCATCCTCTCGCTTGCAATGATGCTGGCCTTGCTATCCGGTGGGCTCAACCTCTCCATCATCGCGACCGCCAATCTGTCCGGACTGACCATCGCCTTCCTGCTGACGCACTACATCCCAGGGAGTCAGGGCTTTGCCTGGGTCGGCATTCAAGTGCTGGCGATCGCTGCAGGGTTTGCAGTGGCCGCATTGGTAGGCCTCCTCAACGGTTTCGTCATCGCCTATCTCGGCGTTTCGCCGATCCTCGCCACGCTCGGCACGATGACACTATGCAAGGGCGTCGCGATCGGCCTGTCGCGCGGTAACGTCATCTCCGGATTTCCGGAGCCCATTGTGTTTATCGGCAATGGAACGGTTTTTGGGGTGCCCTTTGCTCTGATCGTACTTGCGCTCTGCGCCTTGCCCGTCGCGCTGATGCTGAACGCGACGCCGTTCGGAGCAAAGGTTTACATGATCGGCTCGAACGAGAAAGCAACCCGCTACTCCGGGGTCGATACCCGCGCCGTTCTCCTCAAACTCTATGTGCTTTCCAGCCTGCTCGCGGGCGCAGCAGCGGTGGTCATGTTGGCACGTTTCAATTCGGCCAACGCGGCATACGGCGAGAGCTATCTGCTGGTCACCATTCTCGCGGCCGTCCTCGGCGGCATCGATCCGTTTGGTGGCTTCGGAAAAGTCGGCGGGCTATTGCTTGCGCTGATCATCCTTCAAGTGATCTCCTCGGCATTCAACCTTTTGAACCTCAGCCAATTCCTCACGCTGGCGATCTGGGGTGGAATCTTGATTGCCGTCGCGGCGGTTCCTCATTTCGCCGGCAAGGCGCCGCGGTAGCCAGCGATGATGAGTTCGATCGGCTCGCCCCCCATCGCGGTTCTCGACATTGGCAAGACCAATATCAAGCTGCTAGTGGCGAGCGATGACGGCTGGCCGCTCGAAAAACATGAGATTCCGAATGTGTCGATGACTCAGGGCTCGTACCTCGCCTATGATCTTGCCGGGCTAGAAGATTGGCTTCTCGATACCCTTGCCGTGGTGTCTCGAGGCCATGCCATTGGCGCCGTGATCGTGGCTGCGCATGGATGCGGCGCAGTTCTTGTCGACGGTGATACGCCGGTGCTGCCGATGATGGACTATGATGCTGTCTCTCCGCCGGCAATTGATGAAGCATATGCCCGGATCGCGCCCGGTTACGATGAGGTGTTCTGCGGAATCGGAGGCGCGATGCGGCTCGGAAAGCAGCTGCTGTGGCAGGAAGGCGCATATCCCGTGGAATTCGCCCGCGCAAAAGCCTATCTGACCACCGCGCAATTTTTCGCCTTGCGGCTTGGCGGACGTGCGACCAGTGAAATCTCGCAGCTTGCGGCTCAGAGCCATATCTGGGACCTCATCCACCATCAGCCTTCCTCTCTTATGCGCAAGCGCGGTTGGAGCCATCTGCTGCCCGAACGCGTCGCTGCCGGCGCGGTGCTAGGGACGGTTTCGGAATCCGTAGCCAGGCGCACTGGCCTGACGCAATCGACCGAGATCCTCTGTGGCGTGCATGATTCCAACGCCAACCTGTTTCGGTACAAGGCTGCCGGCATGGCCGATGCCTCGATCCTATCGACCGGAACCTGGATGATCGGATTTCAGCGCGACCTCTCCCTGGACAAACTCGATCGCGCGCGCGCGATGGTGCTCAATATCGATGTCGATGGCGAGAATGCACCTTCGACATTGATCGCGACCGGCCGCGAATACGACCTGATCCGCGGGGAACATCGTGCTTCTGATGCAGCCGTCCTTGCCGCATTGTCGGCCCTGCTGTCGAAGGGGACCCTGGCGCTCCCCTCCTTCATTGGCGACGACGGATTATTTCCGGGCGCGGCTCGCCGCGGACGGGTCATCGGACCGTCTCCCGAGACGCCTGCCGAATGGCAGGCATTGGCACTTCTCTACGCAGCGTTCAGCGCAAACCGCTGCCTTGATGCACTCGAGAGCTCAAAATGCATAGTCATCGATGGTGGCTTTGCGGTGAATTTGCCCTTCGCCCGTTGCCTTGCGACCTTACGACCCTCGCAGAGCGTCAGGGTGAGTCAATCACCGCACGGAACGGCGCTTGGCGCTGCGCTGCTGTGGCGGCGATTCTCGCGTACGCAGCCGGTTTCGAGCGTAGTACTTGAAGCTGTCACATCGCTTAGCAACGATGGGTTCGACCCGCGCGGCCTTTCCACCGCCTATCAGTCCTGGATCTCTTTCTCGGAGCCCGCCTTATGACAGACCACACTCATGCTGATCTCCGGCAAGGCATTGTCGATACCTGCAGGCAGATGAATCGAAACGGACTGAATCAGGGCACATCCGGCAATCTTTCGCACCGGATCCCAAGCGGCATGCTGATCACGCCTACCAGTCTGCCCTATGATCGGATGCAGCCAGAAGATATTGTTGCGATGGATTTTGCCGCGAATTACCAGGGCAACCATCGGCCTTCATCCGAATGGCGCTTTCACCGCGATATTCTGCGAGCGCGCGAAGACGTCAACGTCGTGCTCCATACGCATTCGACCTTCAGCACAACTCTCGCCGTTCACGAGCGTGGCATCCCGTGCTTCCACTATATGGTCGCAGTTGCGGGTGGCAACGATGTCCGTTGTGCGCCCTATGCTTGTTTCGGCACGCAGGCACTGTCAGACTACGCCCTCAGGGCACTCGAAGATCGCAACGCTTGCCTGCTTGGCCATCACGGCTTGCTCGTGGCGGCCCAGACGTTTGAAAAGGCTCTTTGGCTTGCAGTGGAAGTGGAGACGCTGGCGAAAATGTATGTCCATGCGTTGGCTATCGGCGAGCCGCCGCGCCTCAGTGACGCTGACATGGCGCAGGTACATGAGCAGATGAAACGCATGGGATACGGCCAGGCGCCGGACCTTGACGATGTCGGCGATGTTCCGCGCCCATTACCTGAGTCGAATGGGGCAGCACATTGACGGTGGCTGCGACCACGTTTCTTTGCTTGGAAACTCAGCCATGTACGACGGAAGGGCTAGGCTATCGCCGGGGACCGCCGTTCGGCTGATAATGGCTTCCGCTCGACTGGCGGGTGCGAAGATCACGTCAGACTGATAAGCTTTGTGTAATTTCCTTGGCAGTCGGCAGCCTGACTCCATTCGCGACCAAAGCTTATCAATCCTCCTGAAGGAGCCATTGAATCCAAGACACCGCCCTAAGGCTCGTTGCGTTCGGAAGCAGGGGTGTCTTGTCAACCCCGTTGATTTAACTCGGGTTTACTTCTGCCTCGCACCAATTGCTACGGTGTTTGCAACGGTGGCCTCAGTACCCCCTCAACCGTAACTTTCCGCTCCCGAGCGTGCCTTACGCCCTTTTTGTCAGTCGGTAGTGCAAGTCTAAGGAGCAGGCGGACAACCTGAACATATGACTTTTAATCACGGGGTCCTGGGTTCGAGCCCCAGCGCGCTCACCAAGCAAAATCAGAGACTTAGCCGAAGTCCAGAGCTCCCCGAAAAAACTCCCGTGTCTGCACTGTGTCTGCAAATCGACTGCTGGAATTGGCGTCGAGGATCGCCGCGCGATAGTTGCTGGCCATGATCTCGAGCCCTGCCCGTTCAAGCGGCAACCTGCTCTCTCCTGCTAACTCCAGGCACAGCCGCTCCATGCGCGCGAGTTCGTCGATGTCGTGCTGATGTTGTCCCATGGGCACCGATCAGACTCCGGCGGCGTCCCGCTCGTCAAGGCCGCCGATGCCGGCCGGACGAGCCACTCGGGATTTACAGTAGGCCACGCCCTCAGGTGATGCGCGGGATGTCCTTGCGAGACTGGATTGCCGGGTACTGACCGAAATACGCCACTCGAAAGGCATGAGGAAGCATAATCCTCAGCCTGGGAGAAGTGCGCCCAAGGCCCCAGTCCTAGCCAGCCCCGGACTGGGGCCCACTCGGGAATTCAAAGTAGGCCAGTGATTTCAAAGAAAAACCCCAGTGCCTTGGAGGGAGCACTGGGGTGTTCGAAAAATGAACTGGTAAAACAATGGCGGGATCATAGCAGCCGCCAGCGAAGACGCTTGTGAGGTAGATCATATAGTTCGCGGTATCGTCGCTTCTCCACACCCACGACGCGCAGTAGCTCGCGCGCGTTCCGAGAGGCCTCGCCATCACCAAACGACACCATTTTCCGAAGCAATGAAGCGATCCTGAAACAAGCCGGCCCTAGCCTTAAAGCCATTCAAACAACGGGGCCGACCATGCTGGCGATCATCAACGCGGTTTACGAGCACTTTCTGCAAGCCGTTGCTCCCGGCACGTCGAGCAGGTGGGTGCAGCGATGACAGAGGTCGCAGTTGCCGCGTTTGCCTTTGTCGGGTGCGCCATTTTTCTTGCCCACGCCTTCGACGCTTACCGGATGCGTTGAGAGGCCGCTGAGCTACTCGGGCGCACGTCGTCTTTTCCACACCCACGAAAGGCTGTGGCTCGGTCTCGTTCCGGCCTACCCGGAATCGATAATTTGACTCTCGCGTGCGTCGCGTTTCGATAGCGGCATGCCCCGCACCAGACGTCACACGCCAACGCATGCCGATGGCCGGCCGATGAAGATTACCTTCCGCGAGATGCGGGAAATGGGCCTGCGCGGGTTCTCGTCAACTGCCATTGCGGCCATCACGTTGCGCTCGACGCCGATCGATGGCCTGACAACCTTCGTCTATCGGATCTCGAACCACAGTTCGTCTGTCGGGGGTGCGGTAGTCGCGGGGCCGATGTGCGGCCCGACTTCGCCCCTCCCAAAATGGGCACCAGTGCATAAGGCCCGCCAGCGAGGGCGGCAGCAAGCCAACCATGTGTATCAACCAAAGCGTTGAGGACCACCGCTCTCCTGTGTGCCCATCCCTCAATGCAATACATGATCTCGGTGTCGATCTTGCTGGCCGGCCTAGCGCTGGCCCTTCTGGGCGCTTGGCTTCTTTGGGGACCACTGAGCGCTCTGGTGGTCGTCGGCGCCGGCCTCTTCGTATTCGGCTTGGCGTCGATCGACTGATCACGGCCGAGAGCGAGAGCGGCTAGCGTTGCTCAGCGCTTCGCGCAGTTAATTCTTGGTCCAGTTCCTTCAACCGGACGACTAGACTTTCCACTATCTCCATGCAGTCGGAATGCCGCAACGATTGCACGCCCCGCGCTGCCAACTCGCGCTCCAATATAGTCGCCACGATGCTTTGGATGCTCACAATCGTCCCCCGGTAAACATTGCTCTGGCCAGATACGGCTCAACAAAGAATTGGGTTCGCTCAAGGGAAAAGCCGCAGCGCGGTTCCAGCCCCACTGCGGCATTCCCGGGCAACTTGAAATCGCTTGGTACTTAAATCTCGCCGGTGTTCTCACAATAGAACACCCCGTTCCGAAAAAGGAGTCGGTATAACTACAGGACTCAGGTTTCCACGCGTTGTTGCGCTCGGGAAAACATGGCAAGGCTCGCTGTCCAGCCCCCATGCTCCCGGCTGCCGATCCAATTGCGGATCAGAGCGCCGGAGCCTCGGAAGTGAAGGTCGCAGGAACGGCTAACACGCTGCTCCTGCGACCGACGCCGCGACGTTCCGCACGATCGGCACGGCGCCCGCGGTATAGCAAAGAAGCCCGACAGCGCGAACCTACGCTTTTCCACACCCACGACGCCCAGTAGCTCGCTCGCGCCTGGACCTACCAGGAATCGATAATTTGCCAGTGGGAGGCGTTCCGCGGAATCAATGCAGCATGGGTACTAAGCCGCGAGAGGTTATTTGGGGCGGCCGGATCATGGACGCCAAGATCCACGCCCAGGGCGCCTGTGAGTGTGCCCAGCAGGCAGTCGCGAGGCCGACCGGGCCGAAGCCGAGGCAGACTAGTGAGGAGAAACTAGCGCAGCCATATTAAATGCGACGACGCACGCGAAGCCCAAAGACCGCAGGGCAATGGCAGCTTGCTTTGGCATGAGGATGTAACGGTGACGATTAGACCCCGTTCCAAGCTCAGCTGAGAACCTCATCCTTGTAGAGCAGGATGCCGAGAGTTCTGGCTTGCCGCCGTACCGACCCGACTCGACGGCCAAGCACCCGGGCTGCCCGTTCGGCGCATACCCTCTTTATTGCCAGATGGACCAGCAGCTTGGCCTCCGCTGGTGTCCAGTCCTGATTCTGCTTAGGCAACTCGTCCATGTCGCGAGCGTGCAAAAAGTCGGGTAAAAAGTTCCCTAATTCAATTTGCGTCGAAACTTCTCGGCGATGGCTCGCTGGTCGTCGGCGACGTCTTCCATTAGTCGCCGTACCGCATCCTCTTCAGTGGACTGCTCCAAGGCTCGCAGGTTGTTCACGAAGGAAGCCTCAAGCAAACGGATGTGCTGGGCAGTAAGCCCTCCGGGGAACTCTGCAAGCAACTCGCGGCAGAGATCCAGCCGCGCCTGAAGTGCCACTTTTTCCCGCTCACGATCCATTTACATTTGACGACCATCCATGCCGAAAGTTCAATGCAAATGCGCACAATCTGGGAAGTTTGTTCTTGGCCGGCAAAATACGGGGATGTATCCGTACCGAACGCTGTGGGGCGCTTCAGTGAAATTGCTAACCGAATATCTCGAACGTGCCGTCCAGCTCGAACAGATGGCGAGCGGCGAACCGGATTCCACCTTCAAAGCGCAGCTTCTGCAACAGGCTACGGCCTATAGGAAGCTAGCGGCAAAGCGAGCAAAGGATTACGGGCTCCTGCCCCCCAGTCCGCCCGAAAACCTATAATAGACGGCCAGACCGGGGCACATCGCGGATTAGAACAGAGGCCGCTCACCCCTCGCTTCTGACCAGCCGGGCGATCCTGCGCCGATCTTCACTCCAGACTTCGATTGCCTCGCGTTGCTGCAGGTGGCGCTCGGCTTCTCGCTTGGCTGCCTCCGCGTTTTCTGCGGCAAGCGTGTAGTGAGCTTCAACTGTACCGTAGATATCGACGGCAAAAGCGTAGAACCGCGTCATCTTAAGCCCATGCTGTTTTCGTCAACCGGTGGGCAAATAGAAGGCCCCAGCGCGGACAAGCGCTGAGGCCTAACTTGGGGGTTTGCATGGACGGGGGGACGCCAGGCACAGGGAGGACTCCCACTGACCGCTATTGTTCCTAGCCCCATGCAATCGCCGCGGCAGACCCCGTTACGACGCTGGCGTCAAAAGCCCACCGACTGGTTTGAATCTTAACCGAAGCTAGTCGGCGACATGTCAGAGTGCCTGCCGGGACGGGCCGTGGGGGACATACGCGGCTTGCTCAGAGGTGAAGGCCCGCCAGCCAGCCAGCCCCGGCGGCCCTCAGCACATGGTTCAGATTAATGACTAATTGCTTTGTAATTTAGATCATATTGCCGTTGCTCAATGCCCCGGTATGATGCCTTCACCGGGGCTGGCTACATATTTCAGTTAGATCTTTTTCACCCGGCTTTTTTGACCGCGCTGGGTCGCAGCAGTCCCCCTGCTGCGACCTACGCTCGCCCGGGCGCCCATGGATTTCTCAAAGATCGATCGCGACACGCTTCGTCTGGTAAGCGCTTTTAAAGAGATCAAGAACCGGGGCACACGCCGCGCAGTTGTGATGCTCCTCGAGGAGTTGGCCCAGAAGGATGGTTCAGCCTCAAACGCCGATCGCAAAGGCCATTAGCAGCATGTGGTGGTGGTTGGCTTCAGTCGTTCTGCTGCTCGTTTTAGGCTCGGGCGCACTGATATACTCGGCCTTCGCTACTCTGCCCGAGGACGATCGGCTATTTCCGTTCGACGAGTGAAACAAAAACCCCGCCGACCTTGCGAGCCGACGGGATCGTGTCTTTCACTGCTTCAGTCGTCGGCGGTGCGTCATGAGCCGCTGCCGATCGCGCTTCCTATGCAGTCTGCCGCGGCGCTTCATAGGTCGTGCTCCGCCATGATGCGGTAGATCTCGGCCGTCACCTCCGCCTTCTGCTCGGGATCCAGTTGCTGATACCTCGCCACGATGACGGCCGCTGGCAGCGCCAGCGCCTCTTGCCGGCGGCGCTCGTCAACCATCTTCTTGAGCACGGCAAGGCTGCCGTCCAGCATCCAGTCGAAACTGATGCCGTGTCGCTTGCAGTACGCGGTTAGCTTCTCCGACATGGTCCGGCCGACCTTGGGCGGCGCCTCGATGCCCCATTCAGCGGCAAGCCACTGGAGCCGCCTGGAGATTTGCCGGGATGAGCTGGCACCGTCCGAGATCAATCGGCCGAGGGCGCTCTCCCGGTGGCCCGGGTGCTTCTGCTTTGTCTTCACCATGGCTCAGCCCTCCGTCGATCGGCTGGACTGCACAGCGGCGATTGCGGCGGCCAGCTTGGCTTCTGCCCTGGTCAGAAGCTCTTCGCGCGCGGCGGCATGCTCCCGATCGCGCTGGCGCTGCTGCTGGATGGCCTTGAGCTTGGACAGAGCCTTGCTGACGTCACACCGGACGTCGCGCATTAGATCGGCCTCGGACGAGGCCACGATCAGGTCGTAACTCCGGAAGAGGAAGTTGTGCATGTTGGGCCGCCGGCGGTTGGGGCGCGCCGAGCCGGCGGGTGCCGGCCGGTGGTCGAATGAGAAATTGAGGGGTCGGACGTTCGATGGCGGGAGGGAGCCCCGAAAGGTGAGGACGTTGCTCATGCCGCGCCTCCGATCCGACCGGCAGCAGCGCTGCGGAGTCGCCCCAGCGCTCGGAAGAACTGCTCGGGGGAAAGGTCGGTGCGACGGTAAAGCTCACCAGCGGACTCCGCTGGCCGTTCTAGGGTGGGTTTCATGGTGGTTGCTCTGGTCTGGGGCTTCTCACGGCCCGCGCCGGTGACGGACCGGCAGCCGGGGGGTGAGAACTCGCCAGAGCGACGAGCCGAGCGCTTTTAAGGGAGGAGCTTGGGGGCCCTAACCCTCTGGACAGCACGTCCGACCCCGGCCATAAAGGCAGGGTTCGGAGCCGCACCGCCAAGTGCGTCCGTCGTAACGATGCCAAGGGCACTGTTACATTCAGCCGTCACCCCGGAGCCGGTCCGCTTCCTCGCTGGAAAAGGTCGTCGCCACCGCTCCACTTGGCCAGGTCAGCCGGCGCTTACTCGACTCGTAAATCGGCCTGTTCCACGGAGGTGCGGTGTTGAGCAAACCTGAGACACCCTCAACCATCGTGTCGCGCGCATCGGCCGCGGTGGCGGCGACCAGGGCGATGCGGCCCGCCTGGCACGTCTCGACCAGTTCGTGCACCCACCCTGCCCCGGCGCGCGTCTTGCCGAAGCCGCGGCCCGCCAGGATCATCCACCCGTTCCAGTCGCCGGGCGGCGGTAGCTGGTTTGGACGGGCCTTGGCGCGCCATCCGCCGTCCTCTAGTGCGTCGGCGAGCGCCGCGGCTATGCTGGTCATCGGGCGCCTCCCGGTGCCGGTACAGGACACGGCGGCAGCGCGACGGCGTCGATCACCATGGGTGCCCGCGTGGCCAGCCGCGGCCCGTCCGATTCATCATCCAGCTCCTGCAATGCCGCCACGACCGCGGCGCGCGCCGCGCCATGAGACGCCAGGGCTCGCAGAATGGCCGCCTGCACCTTAGCAAACTGCGGGCTGTTCACGATCGCCACGTTGTTTTGTATATTGATGGTGCCCTGCGCGATCGTGGCGATCTCGCCGGTGACCTTGCCGATCTTCTCCAGCACGCCGACCAGTTGGCCCGCCACGATCGCGGCACCCCGGGCGTCGCCCGCTTCGGTGGTCGCCGCAAGCTGCGACATAAGCATCGTGCGCACGGCACGGAAATGATCGAGCACCGACGCGCCCTCGTCGGCCGCCTTCTCCGCCAACTCCGCGAGCTGCGCCGGCCCGACCAGATAGGACGCCTTCATCTCGGCGCTGACATGGTTGTGCCAGTGCCGCCCGATGGCATCTTTCGACAAGCCGAACTTGGTGGCCAGGCTGTCAAGCGAGGCGCCGCCGGCACGCAACAGTTCGATCCGCCAACGCTCGTCATGAGCGCAGACGGTACATTTAGGTCCCGTTTTCATCTGCAATTTTCCGACGCGAATTGCGCCATGTGGCACTAGAGTGGCCCCGGAAAGTGAAATTTCGGTTTAAGCTCAGAAATGTAAGCGAATGCAAGCCGTTGCAATTCAGACCACGTGATTAAATATCGTACCACGCTAAATTCGGTGGAAGCGAAGTGCTGCAGGCGAGGAAAACCGGTGCGGATTGAATGGAGCAATGACCAGCCCCTGCGCGGTCAAGCCGAATGGACCTACACGCATGGTCGGCGGATCATGCAAGGGAACGATGGTCCCGGCATTGCCGCCGCCCCCGAACCTGGAGGTGACAAGATCATGTGCCCGGGGGCGGCCGACCACCCGCGTCTTCGGCTGGGGGGCAGATTAAGACGCGAGCAGCGTGACAACGGTATGATGCGGCTAAGCGTGTGCAAAACCACAGCTTCGTGAGACTCTTCAAAGGGTGAAATGTCACCTGGGCAGCGCGTATCGCACGGTGAAGGAAGGTCCGTCGCCGGCCGGTGGTGCGTGGATGACTTCGTCGCCGGCTCTTTGCAGCTGCCGCATCGCCGCGCAAGCCATCGGGTGCTGGTTCTCGTCTGGGCAGACGACCCGGTGCACTTCGCCCGCGTTAATCTCGACATGAAGCCGGCCCTGCTTAGTTGCCCTTGCGATCTGGGCCTCAAGCTCCTCCTAGAAGTCGTCCATGGTCGCCATCGTGACCCCTCGCTGGTCGTCGCACCTCTGCGGTGCGGCTCGCATTCATCCCGGCTTTCCTCTGCAGCGCAACCGTAGAGCGTGGACCCTGGGAATTTTCCCAGTGTTCCGCCCTGCGCCAGCTCGCTACATCAGCTTTTGGAAGCCGATGAGGGGACGTAACGGATGGAAGAGCTGATCACCACGCTCAACAAATTTCGGGCGGAGGCGAACGATTGTGCTCGGTTGGGAAGAACTGCGCCCGACAGGCAGACGCGCGCGCTGTTCGAGCGACTGGCTGAACGGCTCCGGGAGATGGTGCAAGAGATCGAGACTACGATCGCAGCGCGGACCAAGCTGAGTGGACGTTGGGAATAGCATTCCGTCAGGTGCCGGTCTCCACGTGACCAAATCGCTGTCTGTCAGTCTGTTTTTGAACTTCGCCTCTAAGCCATTGAAATCTATCGGACCGACCGGACCAAACACGGACCGCGGTCCGACCGGTCCCGCGCCGGCCATACGGACCGACCGGACCGCCCCCCTATAAGGGCGGTACGGCGGTCCCGGTCCGGTCAGGTTCGACGTGGAGGGATAGGCGGGAATTGTCCGCCGGGTGCCGCCATGGGAATTGCAGCATTGGCATTCGCCGTCTGATCGATGATCCGCACAAGCTGGTCCTGCACAAGGATCAAGTTCGAAGCGATCAGCTTGACCTGGCGCCTGTGAAGGTCGCGCATGGGCTTCGCAGCGTCCGGGCTGACCCGCCAATCTTGAAGCATTGATCCAGCCATTCGTTCAGCGCGACCGACCGGCCCGGCATTTCCGATCGCAATTGCCCCTTCGCTCGAAGCGCCTCGCCAAGCGCCCGGAGGGCCAACGGTCGTCGTCGGTGAGCTTCAGCGCTTTGCCCATCATGTCGCCGCCATCAGCCACAGAGGTCACCACTAGGCTGCCTGCGGCCTTCTGATAGTCGACCCGTCGTTTCCAGCCGTCTTCGCCATCCTTCATTTTGGTGCACGTGATCTTGCCCCGGACCAGTGGGCCGTCGCCCTCGCGCTCGACCTGAAACATGAAGTCCGAGCTGGCGCCGAAATAGACCGAGCCGAACGCATCGCCCGACTTGTTGACGTGATGCACACCGATTGCCACGCCCTGGCCGATCTCGCCCAGTTGCTGCAGCCGCTCCATGAAACCGGTGATCGACTTGGCGTCGTAGAAATCTTCGCCCGGCAGAGCGCGCCCGACCGTGTCGACCGCCACTACCCTGAACTGCCGTCCGCTCGCCGCGATCGCAGCTTTCAGTTCCTCGAACTGCGCGGGGTCGCCCAGGTTGGTTGGCGAGCGCATGAACACGAGCCGATCCGGATCTTCGGCGATGCTGTGATGCGCCTTGAACAGTCCTAGCCGATTGGCTCGGCTTCGAACGGCCTTTGGTGTCCGATCGAGTGCTTCTGCGATTTCTGCCGCCGGAAATCCCTGGCGAACCATTTCGAAGCCCATAGGCCAGGTGCAGCAACAGGTCGAAAACGATTGCTGCTCGGCCAGATTAGGAAGCGCCCCGCCCCCGCACGGTAACCCTGCTGCGTTACCTTAATTCCAACCAGTGTTTGCAGGTTGCGTGCATCCACCGCAGTATCATTGCGCCAATTGTCTGACCGTTTCGGACCAGAATTTTCAGCATTGGCAGGAACCCCAGTGGATGCGGCTGGAAAGCTGCTGCCCACCGATCTGGAAGAAGGAGGAATTAGGCCTCCCTAAAGTGTTGCCCGCCAATCGATTTGTAGAGCACGGTTACTGACTGGAACCCATGTGTGATGAACGAGAAGCTTCCGACTTGGTCACAAAGCGAAAGCGATCGCTTTCGCGAAATGGTCGAGAATGGCGCCTCTGTTGATGAGATAGCCATCACTCTGAGGAAGACGCAGGAACAGCTTCGCCGACGGGGCTATGACCTTGGATTGCCTCGAAAGTGGTTTCGGAAGATGTAGCGCCACCGCGCCGAGCTGCGGCCACTCCCCCGTGAGGCACGAACCGGGAAAAATCGGAACCTTCGGTCCGACGATCGGTTTTGCACACGCCGTACCGGTTAGTTTGACCGGTGAGCTTAATTCTGAGGATCGATTTTTGAAGAGCCATGCAGTCGACACGACCCCGCTGCAAGGGACGGCGCGAAATGCTTGATAGAACCAAGCACGCTCCTGCCGACCAGGGGCGGAAGCTACGTGATTACCTTCTGCCCTTCGGATTCCTTACTATCGCCGGAGTGGCCATGTTCGGCTGGATCGCGGCACTCAGCTGGTGCTTTTGGAAGCTGGTCGCATGGATTTTTTTTTGACGAACTTAATAGCCGACGAACCGGAATTCGAAGGCCTTTCCGACTATTTCATTTTGCGCACGTACGAATTTATCCGATCAGGTGCAGGCCGACGCTTTGGCTGGCACTCGCTTGGTCGGCATTCCCGCAAAAGGTCGCGCAGATCGACTACTTGCAGAAATCGATCGCAGAGGTCTTTTTTGCAAGCTCATTGAGTGGCCCGCTCACCTCGGAGCGAGTTACGAAAGCAATACCACTCGTTGACCTGACATCATCCCATTACTGTGGCAAGCTTCACGCTGGCGCAGACGATCATCGCCCACAACGCGAAGTTAATCAGCAGCGCATCGCCCATGCTGCACCCCCATAACGTTTCGCCCCGGCTGGCAGAGTGTTCCTGATTCGCAAGCGTTTCCAGAAATTTCCGTTGTGCGGCGCAAAGTGGTCGAACGGTGCTTCGAAGACTTGCAGCGCTGCGCCGAAATTTACAACGATGTGGACGCGTTTCTGTCTTCCAAAAATCTCGCGGCGTAGCTCGCTGGACGGATCAGAACGGGGAATAAGGCGTAAACTGCTGACGCCGACCGACGTTTGTTTTTTGCCGACGATCTCAACCGCGGCGTCAAATTTGCCTTTGCCTGATCTTGATGAGACGCCTTGAACTGCATTTGGAAGTACCGACGAGCGGGTCGACCGGCAGGTCGACTCCTCAACGTTTTCATGCGTTCCAGGATTAACCCGCAGCGGGGGTATCAAGCTTAATCTGCGGGTTTCGTTGCGACGAGCAGCGTGAGAGCTAAGGTGAGCGCACCGGGCATTTGCCCATCCGGGTCCACCCTAGCAAAGCCGTCGGGCCATTATACTCGGCGCGGCGGCTTTGTTCTTCAGCCCCGCTGGAGGGCGTGATGTCTACCGAGTCTAACGCTCATTCGGTCCCCAAATCAGCGTCAGTCTGGACGGAGCTGTGGCACGTCTGGTTTGTAATCATTCCGAGGCGCACGATCACCGGCCGACTTGCGTACGGAAATGTTTGGCGCCGTTGGGATGGCCGGCGCTGGACTTATAAGCGGAGCAGTAGGATGCCTGATCGACGAGGAACGAAAGGAATGTCCGCACCTCAAGTACAAGATCCGCCGCTCTGGCCTTGGATTGTGCTGATAATCGGCTTCGGCGCGCTCGGGATTGGCGCAATCTTCGTGGTCAGCTGGGTCATGGTCAGCGTGCTTATGCAGTGACTTCTGCGTCCCCGCAAATGCCTGCGACGCAAGGGAAGTTCAAGGCGAGCCCGCGGTCGGTGCGCCGCTGGTGTTCCTACACGTCGACATTGATTGGGAAGCGGAAGCGGCAGGCCAGCGCGCGATCTTTCCACACCCACGATGGGCAGTAGCTCGCGGGCGCCTAGAGCTACTAGGAATCGATATTTTGCGAGGTGCTCACGCTCCTGCTTTGATCGCGACATGCGCGCTCGTCGATACACGAAATGGTCCGGCCAGTATCCGCCCCGCAGCCCCACGGAGTGGCTGGCCGACGGTCATGTGACTTGCAGTGTCCAATGCCTTAACGGAAGCTGCGATCGCAGGGTCGACGTGCGCCTCGATACACTGCCGCAGGATCAGCCGTGGTCGCGAGTCGGCTTGCGCCTGGTCTGCTCAGACTGCGGCGCCGCGAGATTTGTGCATATCGTCCCGAACTGGCATGACAGTCGCGGGCAAGTCAGGCCAAGCATGGGTCGAAGTTTTGATTCTAGCGATGAAGCACGTCAACGAACGCCCTTTTGCGGATCCACAAGCCGCAGCCCGCAAGCTCGTTCAGCTGGCTTCGGGCATCGAGGCGGTACAGGACGGCCGAATCCACATTGAGAAGATCAACTATCCCTTCCTTTACGCGCTTAAGGGAAGCGGCCCGGAGTTCGGCGCCGGCATTCGCTACGCCGTCGAGAAAGGCTGGCTCGATCTGCACGAAAGCGGCACCTATGTGCGGCTGCTGACGCCTGGCGATGATCTGCTCGCTCAATAAATCAGCGCGAAGGACAACCAATCCGCAAGCGATGCACAGAGACAAATTCCAAGATAAGGCAATGCAAGGCGGATCGGGCTTTCCCTCCGAAACGCAAATATGGATCATTATGTCATGCTGGGACCACAACCACCAGGAATCAGGGGTTGTAGCGCGCCTTCCGGCAGGCTGCGCTTGAAGTGAAATGGTCCCGCACGTTCGACGAGCCCATACCGCTGCCCGATGGTCGCAAGTGGTAACGCTGCTCGATGCCGGCGAGTACATCAGCGCTCTGCCGAAGAAGGAGCATCAGGCGCCCGAATGGCAAGCCGCGATCGAGGCGTTGATCCTGGTCGCACAAAGCGGCGGCCCGACGATGTTCTCCCGTATCGGCGTCATGCGGGCTTTGAACCGGCACCACGTCGAGTTCAACCCGAAGGGCAAAGAGCCGCACTGGTGCCGGCGCAAGCTGAAGAGGGATGAGTGAAACAGGCCGCCAAATAAGGCGGCCTCTGGGCTGGAAACAACCGCTCGCTTAAACGCGGGCGGCACTTGCATCCAACGTAGCACTCCGGGGCTGGCAAGAGCGTTAAGCCGGTGAGGCTCTTGCACATTAGGTTCTATGAATGTGTCCTAAGTTCAACTGTTCGGAGTAATCGCACCGTAACACCCCGCGGAGGCATCAAGGCTGCTGTCCATGTCAGATTGGCTGTCATCCATTTGCAACAGGCCGCCAGTTCCGTTAACGGAAACAACGATTTATGTTGCGCCAGAAACGTGGGGCATAGCAACGCCAAGGCCGGGGCTGATCATATTTCACCTGTTTATCTAACCCGGCGGGCCGCAGCGTCGGAAGGTGCTGTGGCCGTTTTGCGCATGTCGGCAGCGGCTTCCCGATAACGCTTCGGTGAACGAAACCGTTTGCCGCCTCGCGCGAAGCACTCCCAAAATGGTCCGGGTCTAACCTCCGCTCACTGACGAGGGGATTTCAAAATGATCACGCTCAAAGCAATTGCGCTTCTTGTCGGTGCCGGATCTATCCTCGCAGTTTATTCGGGTGAGTTGGGCGCTGACGTGGTTCTCGCCATAGTGGCTTTCCTCGCATAACGAGAAGGCCCGCCAGAGTGAACCGGCGGGCCGGGCGGGCTTGCATCAAGCGGCGAAGCGCTGCCGTAGCTCCTGCGTTTGTTCGCCGCCCAAAATTCGAGAAGCAGATGACGCGCCATCATTGTATCGCAGTCCGCATCCTTGTCCGTGTCTTGCCAATTCGAACTCATGCAGCACGCAACGAGCACTTCGAATTCCGTGCGTTTGCGGTCCGCAGTGCGCGCCCTCTCATTGAGAAGTACCCCACCCATTTGGGGCTCAGCCGTCCTCCTTGCGAGTAACAAAAAAGCCTTTGAGGGAGGTACCAACCATCCCGCCACCGAAAGACAAAGCAATCCAAGCTGAGGAGAGACGCCGGTCGGACAAGCAAGCGTAATCGACGACGACACGCTCGAGATCCATGGCACGCGCATCAGGCTATGGGGAGTCAACGCACCCGAGAGAGGCCAGCCCACGAAACGACGACAGCAACCTCTACCAGTGCGGTCGCGCTTCGGCGACAGCGCTCGCAGGACTGCTCTGGGCCATCAAGCGGCCTATGCATTGTTCACCGGTTGGCCGCGATCAGTACGGGCGAACGGTAGCTACATGCTCGCTTGTAACGCCCGGCCCCGACATCGGACATTGGCTCATCGCAAACGGGCACGCGCTAGATTGGCCGAAGTACTCTAAGGGGAAGTATGAGGACCACAGCGCGGCGCAGAGAAGGCGAACGGAGGGATCTGGGCTGGAAGTTTTGTCGAGCCCTGGAAGTACCGCGCTTGCATAAAGGCTGGCGGCAGGCCGGCCACCTGTTCTGATGTTGCGGCCGACCATCGGTGAACGCTAGATTTGAGGATCGGCCGCACACGCGCCGCAAGGCTTGACTCTCCGAAGCTGGCGCCCCGTAGTTCTGGTTTTGGAGTGCTGGTTATGGACGGCCGCTTTTTGCTCTCGGCATTCGTTGGTGTCTTTTTCTTCGTTCTGATCGTGGCATCGATCACAGCTTACCGGCACGTTTCGCATCGGTGGGAGCCAGTGATTTCTCGGCCGAGCTGACGATCGCGACAAAACAAAAAGACCGGCGGCGTTCCCTGAGGTACGCATCCGGCGAAGGCCCCCGGCTAGGCCGCTTTCGGGAAGGCTGAACGCGCTCAAGCTGCGTGAGCGACGCTTTGGGGCTGCCAATTCCAAGGCA
>NZ_JADPIY010000040.1:0-957 GCF_023073095.1 Bradyrhizobium sp. 44 | reverse complement strand
CGATGGCGGCGCCACCTGGGCGGATGTGGTCCAGAACACCGGAACGACGTGGAGCCTGGTCGATGGCGTCGTCCATCCGGCGAGCTTCACCTACCAGACCCGGATCATCGACACCGCAGGCAACATCGGCACCACCGCCAGCAAAGCGGTGACGATCGATACGACGGCGCCGATCATCACGATCACCAGCACCGGCGGAGCGACCAACCAGGCCAGCCAGACTCTGGCCGGTACGGTCGATGTGGCCGATGCCGGGGCCGCCGTCACAATCCTGGACGGGACCACCACGATCGGCACCGCCGTCGTGCTGGGCGACGGCAGCTGGAGCAGCCTCGTCACGCTCGGCAATGGCAGCAACTCGCTGACGGCCAGGGTGAGCGATGTTGCCGGCAACACGACGACCAGCAATGCCGTTGTCTACACGCTCAGCACGACCGGCCCGGCCGTGACGGAGCATCTGACCTCCGATACCGGGTCTTCGGCGCTTGACCAGATCACTTCGAACGCTGCGCTGACCGGGACGGGCCTGGCAAACACCACGGTGCACTTCACCATCGATGGGACTTTAATCGCAACCACCAGTTTGGCGGATGGGAGCGGGAACTGGGCGTTCACACCGAGCGGTCTCGCTGATGGGCTGCATACCATTGTGGCGAGCCAGACGGACACGTTTGGCAATACGGGTAGCGCCTCGCTGATATTGACGCTCGATACGGCAGCTCCGTCCGAGGCGCTGGCGATCACGGCGATCAACCAGGATACCGGCACCGCCGGCGACTTCGTCACCAGCGACACCACGCTGACGGTCTCCGGCAGCAATGGCGCGCTGGGCGCCGGCGAGAAGATCCAGGTCTCCAGCGATGGCGGCGCCACCTGGGCGGATGTGGTCCAGAACACCGGAACGACGTGGAGCTTGGTCGATGGCGTCGTCCATCCGGCGAGCTTCACCTACCAGAC
>NZ_JADPIY010000036.1:0-23894 GCF_023073095.1 Bradyrhizobium sp. 44 | reverse complement strand
CGAACAAATGATTACCCAGCAAAAGGGAAAAGTTCGCTTTGATTGGCGCAAAGACGGGCTCGTCTGCGAAATTACGCTGCCGGTTTGAGGGATGTCTGCAGTTGGCCCGTTACCGACCTCCGCCAACACAGCCGCTATGTCTGCCTTCAGGCAATAAGCCGACCCCAGCTCAAGTCGGGCGGAAGTCAGCCTGTGACCTCAAGAGGACATTGAGGTTTGCGCAAGTCGCGGTTCGTCACCCCGGCTGCCGAGTTGTTCGGATGCGATGCCCGGTATTTCCCGACCCGCGGACCTGATTCAGCCGTGCAAAAATCGTTGCGTTGGATGGAACAGTGAGTAAATTAATGTGCATCACAGTAGCGCCCATGAGTGCTGGCATGGCGGAGTATCGCCTCTATCGCTTTGATAAAGAAGGGCACATTCAGGGCCCCCCCCCGTGATCGTCGAGTGCGAAGACGATGACGCTGCCGTGACGGCGTCGCAATACAGGTGTGGGACCGCGCCCGTCGAGTAGCCATACTGCCCTCCGTAGATTGAGGCCACCTCAGTTTGCGGGCCGCTTTTTCTGAATTAGGGGGTGACTTTGCCGCCCTCCGCGGAACCAAATCGCGCGCCATGCGTTTTGGTGGGTTCGGCGGGCCTCAGGGGCGTCCGCCCATGTTCATTTCAATAGGCGAGGCCCGCCTCGGGCCGTCGCTCCTCTCGCCCCCGAGAGCCGAGCGCCTCATGTCAAACGTCGAAGAATTCCCGTTTTCCGCGCGCCAAAGGCCCACGGAGTTCGAGGCGCTGGTCGCGGCCGGCCACGCCGCGCTCGATGCCATTCCCGGCGCTGTCTATCTTTGTGACGCGGACGGATTACTCGTCGCCTACAACACCGAGGCCGTGGAATCTTGGGGGCGAACACCTGACCCTGCCAAGAAGGAGCGCTTCTGCGGTTCGCATCAGCTCTACCTGGTCGATGGAACTCCGCTTGCCCATGCCGACTGTCCGATGGCCGCGGCGGTTCGTCTGGGAACGCCTACGCGCAATGCCGAAGTCATAATGGCACGGCCGGATGGCTCCCGCTTTTCGGCCCTGGTCAACATCCGGGCGTTGCGCGATCATTCTGGCGGCATCCAAGGTGCCATCAATTGCTTCCAGGACATCACCGGACGCAAGCAGGTGGAGGAGGAAGTCCGCCGGAAGACGCAGGATCTGGAGGACTTTTTCGACAACAGCGCTGTTGGTCTTCATATCGTCAGCGGAGAGGGGATTATCCTTCGCGCCAACAAAGCTGAAATGGATCTGCTAGGTTACGAGCCCGAGGAGTACATCGGCCGCCACGTTGCTGAGTTTCATGCCGACGCGCCGGTGATCGGCCATATCCTTCAGCGCCTTTCATGCGGCGAGCCGCTCGATCGTTATCCCGCGCGGCTGCGGGCGCGTGACGGCTCCATCAAGCATGTGCTGATTACGTCGAACAGCCGCATTGTCGAGGGCAAGTTCGTCAACACGCGCTGCTTCACCACAGATGTCACTGAACTCCGTATTGCCGAAGAGGCACGGAACGCTAGTGAAGCCAGGCTCGCAGCAACTTATGAGGCCGCCATCGTCGGCATCGCTGAGACCGATCAGAGCGGGCGCTTCTTGCGGGTGAATGATTCCCTCTGCCGCATCACGGGACGCTCGCGCGACGAATTGCTCGGAATGACCTTCTTCGACTACACCGATCCCGACGACCAGGCGGAGGATGCCGAACTGTACGTCCGGCAGGTCCGCGGCGACATCGAGAACTACACCACCCGCAAGCGGGCATTGCGGCCCGATGGATCCGTGCGTTATCTCGATATATTCAGCTCGTCGGTGCGGGATTCGGCAGGCCGCTTCCTTTATGGCGTGCGCGTTGCCCAGGATGTCACCACCACCAAGCAGCTGGAGGACCGCCTGCGCGAGGGCGAGCAGCGGATGCGCGATCTCCTTGAGGCGTTGCCGGCGGCCATCTACACGACGGACGCCGAGGGCCGCATCAACTTCTTCAATCGAGCCGCGGTCGAGATGGCGGGCAGAACGCCGCAGCCGGGCGACGAGTGGTGTGTGACCTGGAAGCTCTATTGGCCAGATGGCACGCCGTTGCCACACAACGAATGCCCGATGGCCATCGCGCTGCGCGAGAACCGTGAGGTCCGCGGTGCCGAAGCCGTGGCCGAACGCCCCGACGGCAGACGCGTACCATTTATTCCTTATCCGACGCCCCTGCGAGACGCCGCGGGCAATCTGGTTGGCGCCATTAACATGCTGGTCGATATCAGCGAGCGCAAGCGCGCCGAGAACGCCCAAAAGGTGCTTATCGACGAGCTCAACCATCGTGTGAAGAACACTCTGGCCACCGTGCAGTCGCTTGCGAACCAGACGGCTCGCCACGCGGGCGACCTGAAGGAATTTCTGCCGACGTTCACTGGACGGTTGCTTGCACTGGCCCGCGCGCACGACCTGCTCACCAAGCGAAACTGGCAGGACGCACCTTTCGAACAGCTGGTCCACGACGTCGTCGCTCCGGTGTCAGGTGGACGGGTGGTGACAGACGGGCCTCACGTCGATCTGGACGCGCGCAGCGCACTGAGCATCACCATGGTGCTGAACGAGCTTCTGACCAACGCCGCGAAGTACGGCGCACTCTCGGTGCCCGATGGGACTGTGTCCTTCACCTGGCGGCTTGGCCCCAACAAACTGTCGCAAAGCGCGGTGGAATGCGAGTGGCGCGAACGCGGCGGCCCCCCGGTTTCGCCACCCAAGCGGCGTGGCTTCGGCACGCGACTGATGGAGCGGTGCATAGAGCATGACCTCGCGGGCGAGTTCGATCTGGCGTTCGAGCCGGAGGGCACCCGCTGCCGCATGGTGTTCCCCCTAGTGCTTGCAGCGTCCAATGGTTGAGCTGTCTGGCGCCAGGGTTCTCCTGGTCGAAGACGAGGGCTTGGTGGCCCTCATGATTGAAGACATGCTCGAAGAATTGGGATTGAAGGTGGTCGCCTCGGCCGCCCACGTGCCAAAGGCGTGCGAACTTGCCGCCAGGGCGTCGTTCGATCTGGCGCTGCTTGACGTGAACCTGGCAGGTGAACGTGTCTTCCCGGTAGCGCGCATCTTGCGCGACCGGAAAATCCCTTTCCTGTTCAGCACCGGTTATGGCGGACCGCCGCTTGAGGAGGAGTTCAGGCATGCGCCGGCAATCGGCAAGCCGTTTTCCATCGATCAATTAAAGGAGCAACTGCAGACTATTCTGGCGCTCCCGTAGAAGCGCGGCTATGTGCGCCGTCTTGGCCAGAGCAGAAATCAGCGCCTCAGAACGGACCTGCGGCCTTTGACCCGGAATAGACGTCGCCAAGCCGGTGAACTGCGTGCTTGTTGCGATGCATCAATGGGACCGCCCACGGCGAGTTCATCAGATGTTCTTTCTTCAGGTTGAAGGCCGGGTAAAAATCGCCGTGTGCCATTCGTCTTTGTCGGCTAGGGTGGACGGACTGCGGCCAGATCTCCAGATCTAATGAATATTCCAATGGTTTAGAAGCCGTTTCAGCTCGCCGATTTCGAAGCAGCGCCCGTCGGAAGCGCGTTCAAATAGGAGTAGTTGCAGAAATAGAAATCAACTCCTGGCTCGAGAGCAAAGTCAGAGAACGGGTTCAATATCGACGGGGTCGGCGGCTGCTTGGCACGACTACCGGCTCGTTGTAGAAAGACCTAAGGTTTTCCCTTGGAGATCATCACGATGCCTGACCTCCGCGAAGGTGTGCCGCTCAGCCGGTCAGTCAAACTGGCCGGTTCCGAACTCACCTGTTCATGCCACGCTTGCGCGTTCTTCAACTCGGCCGATGAAGAGCAGGCGGTGCTGGCACCGTTCGCCAAGGACGGTTTGGCGGCGAATGACCGGCTGGTCCAGATTCTCGACGACAGCCATCGAGAGGAACGGGTTCGACGTTTGAGGACGGAGGGCATAGACGTCGATGCCGCTACTGCCCGTGGGCAGTTAGAGATGCGCCCGTGGGAGGAGGCCTACCTAAGTGGCGGGAAAGGCTTCGACCAAGATGCCATGCTGGCCCTTATTCAGGAGTTGCTCAAGGAAGGCCGCAGCAGCGGCTTTGGTATGACCCGGCTCTGGGCCAACATGGAATGGGCGCTGGAGGACCTTCCGGGTGTCGATCAGATCGTCGAATACGAGACCAGACTCAACCATGTCTTGCCGAAGTACGATGACGTAGTGGTATGCACCTATGACCTCAACAAGTTCAGTGCCGCAACGGTCATGGACATTTTGCGGACCCACCCGCAGGTGATTGTCGGCGGCGCGCTTCAGCAAAATCCATTTTTCGTTCCACCGGACCAGTTCCTGGCTGAGTTGCACGGTCGCAGAAACCAGGTCTGAGGTCACTCCTGGGGGCACGACATTGAACAAGGTCGACCAGGTCGACGACCGCGAGCTGCAGGCTTTGCGCCGCGCACTTAGCGATATGGCGGCGCTATCTTCGCTTCCGGCAATGTGGGTCAACGCGGATGAGGAACGAATAGGCGCCAGCCTCGCCGATGCTCTCATGCGGGTGCTTGATTTAAACGGCGTGCGCGTCTCTTTTGCCACTGAGCCGGGCAAAACCCTGGAAGTCAATCGGCTGCCGGACAATGGGTTAGCGGAGCTCCTGCAGGCCACCTTTCCCGCGCCAGGCGCGGGGGCGTCCTGCGATCTTAGCCCCCACGGCGGGCTCCGCGCATTCTGCACCGCTATCGGACTAACCGGCGCCGGCCGCCTAGACGCAGTGTCGGCGCGGCGAAGCTTTCCAAGCCAGGCGGAGCACTTGGCGCTCACGATGGCCGCCAATCAGGTCGCGATCGCATTGCAGAGGGCACGCGCAGAACGCGCGCTTCGGACGGAGACCGACGCGCTCAACCGCGAGCGTCACGCAGTGAACGTTCTTAACCGCAAGCTCGGAAGCGAACGGGACAAACTGCAGCGGCTATTCGAGCAGGCTCCTGGTTTCATGGCGGTCATGCGGGGTCCCGAGCACATTTTCGAACTTTGCAATCAGAGCTACTTTCGCCTGATCGGGGATCGCGACATCCTGGGTCGGCCTGTTCGCAGCGCGTTCCCCGAATTGGAAGGGCAAGGTTTCTTTGAAGCCTTGGACACTGCCTATACGACTGGTGCGCCCTACGTTTCGACTGCGGCAGCCATCGACCTCCAGCGCGAACCAAGCGGCCCGTTAGAGCGCCGCTACCTCGACTTCATCTACCAACCAATTTTCGATGAAAATGGTGAGATAACTGGCATCTTCGCCGAAGGACACGATGTCACCAAGCAGATCCAGGGTCAGGCGCAGCTCGCCTTCAACGAGGAATCCATTCGGCTGGCGACCTCGGCCGCGGACGTCGGAATCTGGGACCTCGACCTTACCTCCGAGCATCTGACCTGGTGCGACCGCACCAAGGCGATGTTTGGAATCTCGCCCGGAATGCCATGTAGCATGGCGGACTTCTATGGTGGGCTGCATCCTGAGGATCTCGAAGCTACCAGCGCTGCTTTTGCTTCCGCCCTCGATCCTCAGCGCCGCGCCACCTACGATGTCGAATACCGGACGATCGGCAAGGAGGATGGGATCACTCGGTGGGTCGCCGCCAAGGGCAAAGGTCTGTTCGAGGGCGAGCGCTGCGTTCGCGCGATCGGAACGGCCATAGACATCACGGCGCGGAAAGCAGCCGAGCAGGCCCTTCGCCGGACGGAGAATGAACTGCGGGCGGAAACCCGAGCGCTTCAGATCCTCAATCGCGCCGGCGCGCTGGTTGCGGCGAATCTCGATTTGGCCGAGGTCGTTCAGACCGTAACAGACGCCGGCGTTGAACTCACCGGAGCTAGCTTCGGCGCCTTCTTCTACAATGTTCTCAACGAAACTGGTGAAAGCTATACGCTCTACACCCTATCCGGCGCGCCGAGAGAGGCCTTTTCCAAGTTCCCGATGCCGCGCAACACGGCCATCTTCGCGCCGACATTTAACGGCGAAGGAACGGTGCGATCGGACGACATTTTGAAGGACCCCCGCTACGGCCATAACGCGCCCCGCAAAGGCATGCCAGATGGTCATTTGCCTGTGAGGAGCTATCTCGCCGTTCCCGTTCGCTCGCGTTCCGGCGAGGTGCTGGGGGGGCTGTTTTTCGGTCATCCTGAGCCGGGCGTCTTTAACGCCCGCTCTGAAGAACTCATGACCGGCCTCGCCGGCCAAGCAAGCGTTGCCATCGATAATGCCCGGTTGTTCCAAGCCTCCCAGAGAGAGATAGCGCAGCGAAAATCGGCTGAGGAGATGTTGCAGCAGCTGAACGCGACACTTGAAGAACGGGTTGCTGAAGAGATGGCGCAACGCGGAAAAGCTGAAGACGCCCTTCGTCAGGCGCAAAAGATGGAAGCGGTCGGTCAACTCACTGGCGGCGTCGCTCACGACTTCAACAATCTCCTCACTATCATAATCGGCGGCCTGGATACGATTCGGCGCAGTAAGCCTGGCGATGAAACCCGCGTTCGCCGCGCTGCAGAAATGTCATTGCAGGGGGCACAACGCGCAGCGAGCCTCACGGCCCGGCTACTAGCTTTTTCGAGACGCCAGCCACTGACCCCGCAACCTTCCGATCTCAACTTGATCATTCGCAATATGACGGATCTGTTTCATCGCACCCTCGGCGAGACCATCGAACTTGAAGGAGTGCTCGCCCCGCGGCTGTGGACCGTCGATGTGGATCCAAACCAGGTCGAGAGCGCGATCCTGAACCTTGGCATCAATTCCCGAGACGCGATGCCACAGGGCGGGCGGCTAACGATTGAGACAGCCAATGTTTTCCTTGACGAGCAATACGCCGCCACCGAGGCGGAAGTGGTCCCGGGTCAATACGTCATGGTGTCGGTGAGCGATACTGGCAGCGGCATGGATAGAGAGACGTTGGGCCGGGTGTTCGAGCCCTTCTTCACCACCAAGGAGGTCGGCAAGGGTACCGGCCTTGGTCTCTCCATGGTCTATGGTTTTGTCAAACAGTCGGGCGGCCACGTCGCCATCTACAGCGAACCCGGTACGGGCACGAGCGTCAAAATGTACTTCCCCCGCTATCGGGGCGAGGCTGAGTCGGGCACAGAAATTCAAGCGGCTCTCGCGCCACGCGGCCATTCGGAGGAGGTGATCCTAGTCGTCGAGGACAACGACGACGTGCGCGCCTATAGCGTCTCGGTGCTAGCTGAGATGGGTTATAGCGTCCTGGAGCCCAAGATCCGGAGGCCGCTCTCAGCATCCTGCGAAGGCCGGACCGGATAGATCTACTGTTTACCGATGTCGTCCTGCCCGGGAGAAGCGGGCGGGAGCTGGCGGACTTGGCTGGGCAGCTGAGACCCGGTCTCAAGGTGCTGTTCACGACAGGCTATTCTCGTAATGCTATCGTTCACCATGGTCGTCTCGACGCTGGGGTACAACTCATCAGCAAACCGTTCACGTTCGAAAGTCTGGCGGCTCGCGTCCGGGATGTCTTGGATGCTGGATGAGGTAGAGCGCGCGTCGAGACTAATAGGCCGACATCTCACATGCAGCGCGCTGGTGTCCGTTCCTCGCCCGTTCCGGACCAACTGCGCTGGGTTCATTGTGTCCGCTGTTCGGGGTGGACCGGAAGTGACAGGTACAGGTGTGCACCGACGCATTTGACTCAAACGGGGCCAGCCTAGCTCCCGCTTCAGGGAGACGTCCTCCTATGGCCGAATTTGCATAGACGAGGCCATGCTTAGATGGACAATATTGGGAAGGTGCTGCGTCGTCGCCCTTGAGCCAAAAACCAGGAGGAAAAGAGATGCCCATCTCCGTTTCAATGATCGTCCTCAGCTCGCAGCTGGTCATGCCAGTTGCTGACGGTGTGCCAAGTTTCGACATCGCGCGGAGCTGCAAGCTCGACATCGCCGCCGCCACCGGCCTCTCCGTTGGTCAGCCGCTAAAAAGCTGTATCAGTGACGAACACAAAGCTAAGCAACAGCTCGCCAGCGGGTGGTCGAAATTCCCCGCGTCGAGCCGGGCAAACTGTGTGCCGCAAGAGAGCATTGGTGGGACGCCGAGTTACGTCAGCTTGCTGACCTGCCTGCAAATGGGGCAGTGGCTGCGCTAGCGACCTCAGCCGTAGTGATCATATTCACTCAGCGCAATCCGGACTTCACGAGCGAAGTCGACCAGCGCGACTGTAAACGCGGCGAGCGAAACAACAAAAAAGAGGGCGACGCCGCGCTCGTGCTGCAGCTGAAAGAACGCCGTTACAAAAGCGACGATCACGAGAAGCGTCACTGAGATACTTGCGATCACGGCCCAGAAGATCGCCCGATTCATCATCGCCGCGCGCTGCATCAGACGTGGCAGATCGGCCTTGAGCCGGGACCGGGCTGTATCGTCATCGGGGATCCCATTGAGGATTACCGTCCGGTCAACGATCCGGTTCAGGCGGGAGATCAGGATAGCGATGAAGGCCCCCAGTGCGCCCAGCAGGAAGGCCGGGGCCGCTGACTGCGATATGACGTGAGATAGCTGGGTTACGGAGGGCGTATCTGTCAACATTGGCGGACACCCCGTTCATGGACAGGCCCGAGCGTATAGGCCCCCGACTTACTCCCGTCACGTAACGCACCATCCACGGATCGACTATGCAAAATCGGCGCGGTCTGCATCGAGCCTTGGATCGGAGGGCAAATTATCAGCGGCGCACGTCGATGATGGTCGGATATCGCATAGGCGGATGACTGGGCCGCCTCGTATAGCTACTCGCGGACATCGGCCCGAGCGGGGTCATCTGTAAAGCCAGCGCTGTGAGCCTCCCAGGGAGTGATCCATCATGCTCAGCTACCATTTCCTCCGCGTAATGAGCCTTGCCGCCACGATACTTCTTGCTCCCGCGTTTGCGTCGGCCCAGCAGCCGCCACCGGGCGTCCAGGCGGGGATGTTGACCTGTAACCTTGCTCCGAGCATTGGACTAATTATTGCGGAAAGCCAGCGGATGAGTTGTAGGTATGTGCCCAACGGGGGATATCCGCCTCAGGACTACAATGGCGCGATGAATACGGTCGGGCTCGAACTCGGAATCAGCGCAGGTGGAGTGATGGCATGGGGCGTGTTTGCTCCTAGCCAAGGAGCGCCGATCGGGGCGTTGGCTGGTGAGTATGTGGGGGCCAGTGGCGACATTACCGTGGGGGTAGGTATCGGAGCCAACGTCCTCTTTGGCGGCTCTAATCGAACGATTGCTTTGCAACCGTTGTCGGTGGAGGGGCAGGCGGGTTTGAACGTATCGCTGGGGGTCTCGGGGCTCACGCTGGCTTTGGCGCCTTGAAGCCGATGGCGAGTCCAGCGATCAACCTGTGGCCGCGATGGCTCAGGGCATCGATTGTCGGAGCAGCGACAGCCGCGGCGATCGGCGGTGGATGGTTCGCGTATCACTATTTCGCCAAGCCCGTTGTGCTTACGGTGGCCGCCGGGTCGGCGGATGGCGAGGCGCTGGCGCTGATCTCGGCGATCTCCGCGCGCCTGACGGCATCGAACTCGCATGTTCGGTTGAAGGTCAGCGATGCCGCTACATCGGTAAGGGCTGCCGAAATGCTGGCTGGGCAGAAGGTGGACCTCGCCGTTGTCCGCGGCGACACAAGCGGTTTGGCTGACGCAAGAAGCGTGTTGCTCCTGACCCACGGCGTGGTCTTGATGATGGCCCCATCAGCTGCAAGCGCCGACAGTCTGGGCGATCTCCGCAACACGGCTATCGGCGTCGTCGGCGGAGCGATCAACCGGCCGGTAGTCGAGGCGCTGAAGCAGGTCTATCAATTCGACGGCGCCAGGGTCAGTTTTCAAGATGTTAGCCTCAACGACGCCGCAGGTGCGCTCGCGTCGGGAAAAGTTCACGCCTTGCTGACGGTTATTCCGCTGACGGAAGGATACCTCGCGAAGGCGAGGCAATTGTTTCAGCAGGAGCGCGCCAAAGGTTCGGCCGCAAAGCTGATCGAGATCGAAGCGGCCGGCGCGGTCGCCAACGTTGCGCAGTACTACGAGAGCTATGACATCCCGAAGGGCACCTTACGGGGCGCACCTCCGATCCCTTCCGATGACCTGACGTCGTTACGAGTTTCCTACGTTCTCGTCGCCAACAAGTCAGTCAATGCCGATGCGATCACCGATCTGACGCAGTCGCTGGTCGATGCGAAACGGGACCTACTGTCGCAATTTCCAATATTGGGCCAAGCCGCAGCACCGAGCACGGATGCGGACGCGCTGATTCCGATCCATCCGGGCGCCGCAACCTATTACAACGGCAGTCAGCAGAGTTTTCTCGATAAGTATGATGACAAGCTCTATTACGCTTCGCTGCTGCTGGGCACGCTGATCTCCATCCTCGTGGCGGCCTGGCGCTTCGCCCGATCCGGCACCGGGTCCGAGAGCATGCTGGAGCCCCTCTACGAGCTTGGCAACGAGATCAGGAATGCGAAAAGCGACGCCGAACTCGAGGATATCGAAAAAAGTATCGACGATATCCTGAAGAAGGAGCTTACGAAGAACGCCGGCGAAAACGCCGACAGCGCCGAGATGGCTGCGCTGGGACTTGCGGCCCACAGGCTACACTATCTGATGAGCCACCGTCGGATGCTGGTCCGTTCGACGGCGGTCTCCCCGACAGGGGCCACCCAACAGTAATATCGGTCTATCGCGTCACTTCACGATCCGGTGCTTCGTCGCCGTCACGGTGCTGGTCGGCGCCATCGGCGAGACCGAAAACGTCAGCCAGGTATTCCAGCCTGATGGCCGGTTCTCCGCCGCGAACTCACCGTAGGCTTTCAGGTTCAGGTATCCTTGCATGTCGCCGACGGGAAACAGGATCCCGGCTTGGGGGCCGATACCAAGTACGCGCGATCGAAAACCTCCGAGGATCGGATGCTGGCCGAAATCGTCGGTGATCTGCTGGTACCCATATCCGACAAGCCCGACGAAAAACTGCTTAGAGAGAAATTGCGACATTCCCCAATCGACATGGAAGTCGACACCGTTCTGGTAGTTAGTGGCGTCGTTTTTCAGATTGTAGGTAAAGCCCGCGACCGCCGAAAACTCCTGGCCCGCCGCCGGGTTAAAATAGGTATAGCCGCCGCCGGCATCGATGGCGGCATGGCCGATGCCGAGATTGGCAAGGCGGGTTGAGCTGTAGGCACCGACGGGGATGTCACCCGTCAGATAGGTCATGAAGTTGTGCACGCCGGCATTCCACTTCAGCGTTGCCTGCGGATACAGGTCGCCCACCGACGTGATTGAATCCTCGATGAAGCCGGTTCGGGTCACCGCCAGCGGGCCGACGGCTGCCGTCAGCGTGCCGTCGACACTGGCGCTCGAGCGCCCGAACAGGCCGGTGACGCCTATCGCCAGCTGTCCGCCGAGCACCGGCGTTCCGAAGGTATAGGTCGGATTGAGCAGAATGAGGTCGCCCTGCGCATTCAGATTTGCGTTCAGGCTGACAGCGACGTTGGCTGGGATCCTGCCGATCTGAATTTGCCTGGCCGCAGCCACCGCCCCAGAAGCCTCGACAGTGGTGTGATAGTAGACCGCAGCCATCGACCAGCCAGGTACGGCGGGAGCGGCTGCGAGGCTGCCAAACCGGCCAGGCAGCCAGTACGAAACGCCGCCTTCGTCGGCGCGGGACACGCTCGGAAGGGCAGCCAGCAGTGTTATCACTATGGCTGCGCTGGTATTCCAAGGACGCAAGCTTGGGGTTTGCTGAGATTGTTCGCGCGTCATCTATTTGCCCCTCAAAGTCAACTTCGGGTCAGCGTAGCGAGAAAACCACATGGCGCGGCTATGCAGATTCGACGCGGTGCAGAGTTTCGTCGCCGTTGTTGCCGGAATGCCACTTCGGATACGCTAGTTGAATGCGGGGTGTGCCACTACTACGGGCCGATATCGTCGCGGTGATGTTGAGTCTTTCGGCGCTTGAGGCGACTTACTGGCTTCGGCTTGCGACGTCCGCTGCAGAGTCTCCGAAGGGCTTTCTCCAAAAATGCGGCGATATTCAACCGAGAACCGGCCCAATTCTGCAAAACCATAGCAGGTCGCAACCTCTGTGACGGTTGTGAGGTTGCTGTCAGAGGACAACAGTGCGCGCCTTGCCTGCAGCAGCCTCTGCATGCGCAGGTGACGACAAGGGGGCACACCGTGAACATTGTGAAAGGCCTTGCGCAGCGTGCGCTCGCTGACGGCAAGGGCGCCGCAGAGAGCCGAAATGGCCAGCGGTGAATCCAGCTCTGCAAGAGCGATCGCCTCGGCTTCGACCACGAGATCGTGCCAGGTTCTGATCGTCCATCCGCTGGAAACGTCTGTAGGAGGTGATGGCAAATAGCGAATTGTCATCTAATGCCCCGGATTCTGTGATCGCGGTGAAAGCGCCGGACTTCAGGGGCAACTCAGCATCATGAGCGACAGTGCGCTACTGTACCTGAGGGCAAAACCTTTAGTTGATCGGCCTTCAGCGAGGCGCGGCCGGGGCCCTCGCGGCGACGAGCTATGAGGCGCTCTCGACGTCGGGCAAGGGCCGGGGCGCCAGGATTCCTGTTCGCTCCGCCACCGAGACTGCCTCCGCAAAAGAACCGACTTCAAGCTTCTGCATGATCATTTGTCGATGGTACTTGATGGTTCGCTCGGAAGTACCCAGAGAATGCGCAATCTGCTTGTTCATCTTGCCGCGCACCATCAACGCAAAAACTTCGTTCTCGCGGGGAGTTAGTTTCGCGACTAGCGTTTTTAGTGCATCGAGCCGGCCAAGATTCTGCTGAGCTTCGTGAAGGCGTAACAGCGCGCGCTCGATCGCTGCCAACAGCGTCTGCCTGGGAATGGGCTTGGACAGAAAGTCTTCTGCACCCGCCTTGATCGCGCGAACGCTCATAGGAATATCGCCGTGAGCGGTCATGAAGATGATGGGCCACTGATGCGATAGCTTGGCGAGCTCCTGCTGAAGCTCCAGGCCGCCGATCGTAGGCATTTGCACGTCGAGCAGAAGGCAGCCCGGTTTGGCGTCGTGGATGCTCTGCAAAAAGGCAGCCGCCGAATCAAAGTCGACCACGGCATAGCCCGAAGCCTTCAGCACGCGGGAGATCGCGGGGCGAAACGATGCGTCGTCGTCCACGATGTAAACTACGGGCGCGCCCGTCATTCCAATTTCTCGCCCTCGTCGCGACCCGCCGGCCGAGGCCCGAATAAATTCCGCATGTGATCCGCTGCGTGCACCGAAGCGTCGGCCGAGCCTGCGGTAGAGCAAAACACCGGAGATGCGAGATTAAGCGGTGGCGCCCCGGCGGTCAACGCGGAGCGTGTATGTATGCAATATGCAAGCCGGACCGGCTGGCCCGATATGAATTTGTACAATCCAGAGGGCGTTACAGGTATGCCGTATATGAGCTCACCCAAACCAGAATGGAGGCGAGCATCCCAATAACCCCCGCATTTGGGGCAAATGCAGTTGCGTTTCCGGACATGCCCAGCCTGAGCGACCCGCCGCTCAGTTCATCCGGAATAGAGATCACGGCCGGAAAACCGGACGCGCCGCCAATCGCGTTGGTCCGCGCCAACGTCCCCGATGCGGCAATCTGTCCCTGACCTATTCCCTTTGGAATTCCAGTGATTTTGGCGTGATAAATGCGGCCTGGATCATTGTCGAAGACGATATTGACGGGTGCGCCGGCCTTTATGGTCTGAAATCCGTTCTGCGCAAACATCCCGACAATTGTAATTTCATTCTCCACGATGAACGACATGGCTGACCGCAATTGGAAGGCGCGATCGCCCACCGTCAGGGCCACCGCCGTCGCGAAGCCGTCGGCAGGCGCGCGGATCGTTGTTTGCGCCAACTCCCAAAAGGCGCTCTCCAATTGCGCCTGCATTTGCGCAACCGTCGTGTTGACCCCGCCAATCTGCGAATCGAGAGCCAATTTGGCACTTTGCTGGGTTGCCCTGGCGACGTTGAGTTGTGCCCCTACCGTCTCGAACTGCACCTGAGTGTCCTGCTCTTTGAACTCGGTGTTGGATCCGCTGGCATACAGTTTCTGGATGTCTTGAAGGCGCTTCGCATTGTACTTGTATTGGGCCTCGAGGCCGGCAACGTTTGCGGTCGCCTGATCGTAATTTGCTTTCAATATTTGTGTTTGCTGTTTGGCTGCGGCTAACGACGCTTGCAGTTGCGCCACTTTATATTGGAATGGCGCCGGATCGAGTTGAAACAGAACATCACCTGAATTCACGGCTATGTTCGGCTTCACCGGAATTGCGATCACCTGGCCGGTGACGTTAGGTGTCACTTCGATCACCCGGCCCGTGACGGTGACCTTCCCTGATGGCGTTAAATGATTGAACAGCGCAAGAAATGTCGCGAGTATGAATGCGCCGATCAGGATCGAAATAGTCCCCGATAGCCAGCCCCAACGGACCAGCTTCAGCTTGGAAAATATCACCCACATCGCGAGCACATAAAGGCACAAGATAATAACCACGGGCGGCCCCTCTCGTTTGGTGGCGTCAACTGCTCATTTGCCGGGTGTGCGCCGGGACGCGCTATGCAAAATCGGCTCGTACCGGTCGCTGTTCATTTTTGGATGATTTCAGCAAATTCTTTACGCTGCCGGTTTTTGCATAGCCGATCGCGCGAAGCCTCCTCATACTTGTGAGCGAGCGTGATCATCCGAGGCGTGGTCATCCCATTCACAACAGAAGAGGCAGACATGAAGCGCACAAGGCTGGCACAAATTGCGGGAATGTTGGTGATTTCGGCATTGATTGGTCCCATTGCGGCCTTCGGACAGACAGCTCCGGCCCCCTTGAAGACAATCGGTGCGGCTTCAGGGCAAGCCAAGTCCGAGCTCGTGCCGTCGCTGTTCGTGCTCAATTCGCGCGGTGCTACCCTGCAGGGCGACGCCCTGACCATGACGGGAGTAACGCCGAACTCCATCATCTTCGCGGACCGGCCGGCGCGCGCCGCGGGTCACCAGCCAACCGCCGACGTAATCGCAGAGTGGGGATCCGGCGACGACAGCTTTGCCAAAAACCCGCCGAACGCGACCGTGTCGGTACTCGGCAAGGACGGCTCGGTGAAGGACGCTGTTGTAGTGCTGAAAAATCCGAAGCTTGAGGGCGACAAGCTCACCTTCAACGTCCAGGTCCTTGAGGGCGATCTGGCCGGGGCCGACGGTGCGGCCGCGCTCTTCATCGATATCATAGGCCGGCCGTTCACGCCGATGTCGTTTGCCGGCGTTGCCCGCCGCACGGCGTTCAGGGGCGCGATGTATGCCGGCGCTGCCGGGGCGGCTGCTTATGGAGCGGCTGCGTACTACCATCCATACGCGTATCCCCGTCCGGCGTGCGGCTACTATCCCTATCCGCCCTGTTATTGAGACCTGCGAAAGGCGGGGAGGCACCGCTTCCCCGTTTGCACGGCGTCTCGATCGGGGAATCGTCAGCGCATTTTTGAAGTGAACCAAACGAATCCGATTGAACGGGAATTTTCAATGAACATCACTCGACGAAATCTCACCTTGGGCGGCATCAGCCTACTGGCCGGCGCTTCCGCAAGCACCATCAGCCGTGCCGAACTAGGTTCGTTCCTCGGAATCGAGGAGGGCGTCGAGGATTTCCTGCTCGCCACCGATGCCTACATCTTTGGCTATCCGCTGGTGACCATGGAGATGACGCGGCGCGTCATCACCAACGTCGCGTCTCCGGTTGGAACGCGCGGGCCGATGGGCCAGATCATCAAGCTGCGGCAATATCCCGATGCATCGTTTCGCGACGTTACCGCGCCGAATGCCGACACGCTCTATACGACATCTTTCTTCGATGTCGGCAAGGAGCCGTGGGTGCTCAGCATTCCCGACATGAAGGGTCGTTATTTCTTGCTGCCGATGCTGGATGGCTGGACCAGTGTCTTCCAGGTCCCAGGCAAGCGCACCACCGGGACTGGCGCGCAGACCTGCGCAATCACCGGCCCTGGCTGGAAGGGCTCGCTGCCCTCGGGAGTCAAGGAATACAAGTCGCCCACCGCCATCGTTTGGCTGCTTGGGCGCATCTACTGCACCGGCACGCCGCAAGATTACGCCGAGGTGCACAAGCTGCAGGATGAGTTCAAGCTGGTGCCGTTGAGCGCATACGGCCAGCCCTACACACCACCTCCGGGGACCGTCGATCCATCGATTGACATGAAGACGGCGGTGCGCGAGCAGGTCAACCGCATGGATGCGGTGGCGTACTTCACGCTGTTGTGCAAGCTGATGAAGGACAATCCGGCGTCGGCGGCTGATGCGCCGCAGCTGGCGAAATTCGCCAAAATTGGTATCGTTCCCGGCGAGGATTTCGACACCAGTAAGCTCAAGGCGGATTTCGTCAAGCGGGTGCCCGAAGTCGCCTTCGACCGGATCATGCTGCAGTTCAAAATCAACAAGGCTATTACGGACGAGAACGGCTGGGCGTTCACAACCAAGACCGGCATCTACGGAACCGATTACCTGATGCGCGCGCTCGTCACCGCGATCGGGCTTGGCGCCAATCGGCCAGAAGACGCGGTCTATCCGACCTCGCAAAAGGATGCTGAGGGCCGCAAATACAATGGCGCCAACAAATACGTGATGCGTTTCGCCAGGGGCCAGTTGCCCCCGGCGGAGGGATTTTGGTCCCTCACGATGTATGACTCCGGCTATTTCTTCGTCAACAACCCGCTCAACCGTTATTCGATCAGCGCGCGCGAGAAGCTCAAGTCGAACCCGGACGGTTCGGTTGACCTCTACATCCAGAAGGACACACCCGGCAAAGACAAGGAATCCAACTGGCTGCCGTCGCCTCCCGGCGATTTCATCCTGATGCTGCGTCTGTATTGGCCGCGCGAGAAGAACCCCTCGATCATCAATGGATCGTGGAAGATTCCGCCAGTAGCGAAGGTTGCAGTCTAAACCATAAACCAGCGCCGGCTTTCGACACCGGCGTCGGACCGCGCAAACACAATCGTCCCTAAAGAGGAGTCAGCACTATGTTGACTAAACGCGATCTGCTTTGCTCTGCTGCGATGACTGCGCTCGTCGCTACAACGGCAAAGTCCACGTCAGCAATTGCGCAGAACAAAGCCGATTGGCCCAGGCTGTTAGAGGCCAAGGATATCGCCGAGCAAGGCTTCATCTATGGCCTGCCAATCGTCATGAACTACGCCATCATGTACGAGTACGCGATAGATCGCAATTCGGGGCAGTTCAAGGCACCGTTCAACCAGATCAAGAACGAACCCAACGTTTACACTTACAAGGACACAGCAATCGTCACGCCGAACAGCGACACGCCGTATTCCTTCGTGTGGCTGGATTTGCGGGCGGAGCCGGTGGTGCTGTCGGTGCCGGCGAACGACCCGAAGCGCTACTACTCGATCATGCTCTGCGACGGCAATACCTACAATTACGGTTATGTCGGTACACGAGCCACTGGGAGCGAAGCTGGCGACTACATGGTGGTCGGGCCCGACTGGAAGGGTGACACCCCGGCCGGCATTAAGCAGGTGTTCCGTTCGAGTACACAGTTTTCCCTCGCGGGGTATCGCACCCAGCTTTTTGGCCCGGATGATCTGGACAACGTCAAGAAGGTGCAGGCTGGTTACAAGGTGCAGATGCTTTCGGCCTATTTGAAGCAGACGCCGCCAGGGGCCGCGCCAACCGTCGACTTTCCGAAGATCGACAAGGAACTCGTGAAGACCAACTTCTTCGAGTATCTCGATTTTGCGCTGCAGTTCGCACCGCCGGAGGCCAAGGAGATGGAGATCCGCGCTCGGCTCGCGCGCATCGGCATTGGTCCAGGGAGAACCTTCAGTTTCAAGGACCTGCCACTGGAGCATAAGATCGAGCTTGGCCTCGGCATGAAGGAGGGCCAGCGGAAAATCGACGAGGCCGTCGCCAATGCCGGCAAGGCGATCAATGGCTGGCGGGTTAGCGGTCTTCCAGGCAATAGCGCCCACTACAATGGCGACTGGTTGAAGCGTGCCGTCGCCGCTCAGGCCGGCATTTATGGCAATGACCCGGCGGAGGCGACCTATCCGTACACGCGCATCGACAGCGATGGTCGGACGCTCGATGGCAGCAAGGGCAACTACACCCTCACGTTCCCGGCAGGGCAGCAGCCGCCGGTGAATGCCTTCTGGTCGCTCACTATGTACGACGGAAAGTCGCAGCTTCTAATCGAAAACCCGATTAACCGCTATCTGATCAACTCGCCGATGCTGCCGAATATGAAAAAGAATCCGGATGGATCGCTGACGCTTTACATCCAGAATAAGTCGCCGGGCGCGGACAAAGAGGCCAATTGGCTGCCCGCTCCGAATGACACGATCTATCTGGTGATGCGGTTGTACTGGCCGAAGACCGAACCACCTTCGATCCTGCCCCCGGGGGAAGGCACTTGGAAGCCGCCCGGTATCCAAGCGGCGCAATAATTATCCCCGACCCGGCTGCCGGATCCGTCGCCGCGCAGCTCGGACTGCGAAGGGCTCGAAGCATCGCCATACGCAATTGGGATCGGCAGCCTTACTCTTGCGCGGCTGTCGACGAGAATTGCACGAATGCAGGGCGGTTCGATAACTGCATTAAATGTTGAGGAGCATGGAAAATGTTGACGAAACGGCATTTACTTCGCTCCACTGCGGCGATCGCCGCGCTTGCCGCCACGACAGCTAAGTACACGTCGGCAGTTGCGAAAGACAAAGCCGATTGGCCCAGCCTATTAGAAGCCAAGGACATTGCCGAAGAAGGCTTCATTTACGGCCTGCCCATCATGATGAACTACGCCACCATGTACGAATTTGCTGTCGACCGGAATTCGGGGCAGTTCAAGGCGCCGTTCAACGAGATCAACAACTTATCCCACGTCGCTACTTATAAAGATACCGCCGTCATCACGCCGAACAGCGACACGCCATATTCGATTTTGTGGGTGGACCTGAGGGCGGAGCCGATCGTGGTTTCGGTCCCCCCGGTAGACCCGAAACGCTACTACGCTGTCCAGCTCATAGACGGTAACACATTCAACTACGGCTATATCGGCAGTCGCGCCACTGGAAGCGAAGCTGGCGATTACATGGTGGTCGGACCGGAGTGGAAGGGAGCAACTCCTGCCGGAGTCAAGAAAGTGTTTCAATCGACGACCCAGTTTTCATTGGTTCTCTTCCGCACCCAGCTTTTCGACGCGGGCGACATCAACAACGTGATGAAGGTGCAAGCTGGCTATAAGGCGCAGCCACTTTCAGGCTATCTGAAGCAGGCGGCTCCGCCCGCTACTCCGGCTGTGACTTTTCCGAAGATCGACAAGGAGCTCGCCAAAACGAACTTTTTTGAGTATCTCGATTTCTGCCTGCAGTTCGCGCCGGCACTCGAGAACGAGAAGGACATCCGCGCAAAGCTCGCACGCATTGGTGTCGGGCCTGGAAAGACCTTCGGCTTCAAAGATCTCCCGTTTGAGCACAAGGCGGAGATTCTCGTGGGCATGAAGCAAGGTGAACAGAAAGTGGACGAGGCCGTCGCGAAGGGTGGCGTATCGCTCAACGGATGGCAGGTCCACTCGTTCTTTGGCGATGCAGCGTTCGTCAATGGCGACTGGCTGAAGCGCGCGGCGGGCGCGAAGGCCGGCATTTACGGCAACGATTCCGTGGAGGCGGTCTATCCGCTTACGCGCATCGACGCTGAGGGCAAGACCCTCGACGGTGCCAAGCACAACTACACGCTCACCTTCCCGCCCGATCAATTGCCGCCGGTTAATGCCTTCTGGTCGGTGACGATGTACGACGGCAAGACCCAACTGTTAATCGAGAATCCGATCAGCCGCTACCTGATCAATTCGCCGATGCTCCCCATCATGAACAAGAGCGCGGACGGGTCGCTGACGCTCTATATCCAGAGCAAGTCGCCGGGTAAGGACAAGGAATCGAACTGGCTGCCCGCGCCCGACGGCCCGATCTACCTCGTGATGCGGCTCTACTGGCCGAAAACAGAAACGTCTTCCATTCTGCCGATTGGCAAGGGGACATGGCCGCCGCCCGGTATCATTGCTTGATCGTTAGCCCAGGCCCGCCGATGCGGCGACGAACTCAGCAGGAGAATGGAATGGAGCGCAAGATGTACAGGGCCTTGATATTCGCAACGCTAGTATTTGCGACGGCGATTCCCGTTGCCCGCGCCCAGGTCGATCTCAGCACCTATGCCGACGCCAACGGCTTCCTCAATGTACAGAAGCTTACATGCGCTCAGCTGGCCGGGACCTGGCAAGGCGATGCCGACCGCCTGACAGCCTGGTACAGCGGCTGGTACAATGGACTTGCTCGAAAGCACTATATGGATATCGTCAAATCAAAAGAGGCTGAGCACGAGATCATCGTTTATTGCAAGGCGAACCCTGGTGAATTGATCATTGAGGCGGTCGCCGTGGTGTTCAAGGACATGCGGGCGAGGCTAGGGATCGAAATGAAGCCCTAGCGGTTTCATAATGACCTCGGCAGCCCTGCGCTGGGCGCGGATTGTGCATAGCGTCCTAAGGAGGGCCGATGCAGATGACTTTCGAAGGCGGCGATGGAATAGTCCGGATCGCGATCCGTAGTCGGGAATCGCGTTTCTACGGCGTGGATGTCTACCACCACTCGATGATCGTTTCGCCATGCGCACCATAGCTGTCGTCGACGACAATCCGAGTATGCTGCAAGGCCTGACCCGGCTTTTATCAGCCCATGGCTTCCGTGTCCGGACGTTTGCATCGGCGGAGCTGTTTTTGGACGCCCACGCCGAGTGCGAGGTGGATTGCTTGCTGCTGGACATCCAACTTGGCGGCATCTCCGGCATGGATCTACAACGGCAATTGATCGCATCAGGCAGGGATTTGCCCGTCATTATGATGACGGCGATCGACAGTGAGGTCACTCGGCAGGCGGCATTCGACGCGGGCTGCATTGCGTATCTGAAGAAGCCGTTCCTATCAAAACTACTGATCGATGCGGTCGGCAGGATTGCCTGAGGCCGAAATCGAGTCCTTTAACGATTACAGGCACAGGTAGTGTGCAAAATCGAGTAGGATTGGTTTTCGGAGCCAATTGTAACTCCCTTTTTACCGGCCGCTTTATCGCATGAAAAATCGTACATTGTTCAGTTCGATCGTTCTGCTCCTGGCCATGACGGGTGCGGCTTTCTCTCAGCCAAAGCGGGTGCTCATCGTCCATTCAATCGGACGCGAATTCTCGCCGTGGGACGACTACGCTCGAAACATTCGAGAGGAGTTGCGGCTTCAGTCGAAGGATCCGATCGATATCTTCGAGGTCTCGCTGTCGACGGCTCGCTTCCCGGACGGGGATGAAGACGCCTTTGTCAGCTATCTGAATGCAATATTTTCCGAGCGAAAACTCGACCTGATCATGACGATCGGCGGTCCTGCGGCACGATTCTTTCAGCAAAACCGTCAGCGAATTTTTCCTACGATCCCCACCTTATACGCGGCTCTGGCGCAGCAGATGTCTTCCAACGCACCGGCGAACGATGCAATGGTTTCGGTATCTGTCGATGTATCAAGCACTCTCGACCAGATACTGAATTTGGTTCCGGAGACGACCAAAGTCTTCATCGTAATGGGAAGTTCTCCGATCGAAAGGCTGTGGCTGCAGGAGATGCGCAAGCGTTTTCAGCCGCTGACAACCAGGATGGAGATCACTTATTCCAATGAACTATCGCTGGAAGAGATCCTCGAGCAGGTGGCTACGCTGCCACCGCGGAGCTTCATCGTCTACGGGCAGATGCTTGTGGACGCAGCCGGCGTCGTGCACGAGGGCAAGCGAGCCATAGATCGTATCCGCGCGGTCGCAAATGCACCTATCTTTTCGGAACAGGACGCGTTCTTCGGACGAGGAATCGTGGGCGGTCGGATGACGAACATATCCGACGTCAGCCGCCAGACCGCCGCCGTTGCCGTGCGCATTCTGAGGGGAGAGGCGCCGGGCAGCATCAAGACGCCTGCGATTCCAGCTGCATCGCCCAGATATGACTGGAGGGAGCTGAAGCGTTGGAACATCAGCGAAAGCCAATTGCCGCCAGGCAGCGAAGTTGTTTTTCGGGTGCCCAGCCTCTGGGAGCAGTATCGGCCGCAATTCACGGCTGTTATGGCCGCCATCTTGCTGCAGGGCGGCATCATTGCATTGCTGCTCGTCGAGCGACGGCGACGTCTTGTTGCACAAGCGGAGGCGACAAGTCGCCGCCAGGAAGTCGTTCGCCTGAATCGGGTCACGACCGCAAATGTTCTGTCGTCCTCGATCGCACATGAGCTGTATCAGCCGCTCGGAGCTATCTTGAGCAACACAGAGGCCGCGCAGATGTTGCTCAAGGCGCATCCACTGGATATGGCTCAGCTCGGCGAAATCCTATCCGACATCGTCAGGGATGAGCAACGCGCGAGCGAGATCATTAGCGGCCTTCGAAACTTGCTCAACAACAGAACAGAAGCCGATCTTCGGACGATCGATTTGAATGACACTGTGCGCGACGTCGTCAAAATCGTATCTCCTGAAGTGACTAGGCGGGGGGTGATTTTACGTACCATTCTTGCGCCTGAGCCTCTGCGGGTGCGGTGCGACTCGATTCATCTTCAGCAAGTCATCATCAACCTCGTGATGAATGGCGTGGATGCCATGGAAGAGGTGCCCAGCCCGCACAATCTGACGATCCGGACAAAGCTGGCTGATACCGATCGGATCGAGGTCCGGATATCCGACACCGGGCCCGGCATTCCCGACCCGAAACTGGTAAGCATTTTTAACGCGTTTGTAACAACGAAACCGCACGGGACGGGATTGGGACTGCCGATCGCACGAACGATACTAGAAAGCTACCGGGGCGAGCTGTGGGCAGAGAACCGCACTCGGGGCGCGGTGTTCTCTTTCAGGCTTCCGGTGGCAACCGCCTAGGCTTGCGAGCCACCGCCGGGCTTGCCAAAGAGTTGGCGATGCGGGTCGGGGGCGGAAGTCGTCTCGCCAAGCGCGCCCTCTACGTGCTGTGATGCCCACCCGGTTCTTCCCTGAACGCGGAGTCCTAAGCGCAAGTTCATGTGGCTCGTCCCAAAATGCGGTCCGGGGAATGAGTAAGATGCGGTGCATCATGCCGCATTTCCCGAGCACTTTCGATGCCGTGGACCTTGTTGATGACTGGATCGACCCCTGTCCGCAGCATCGATTGGGTAACCTGACCTTTATGATACTAATGCACGCATCGACTGCTCCAACGGCGTTAGCTTCAAAGGCCGAACGGAGCTTCGACGGTACTGGTAGCCCAGACTGCTGAGGTGGGACTGTTCCGCAGCGCGTCGTGGAAGCTGCTGTTCACAGCTGTCGACTTCGTTCAAGGCCTTGATAACGTGAGGAGCGCGCGCCTTCGTCGTCATTGAAGTCGAAAAAGAACCTTGGCATGAGCCTCAAACGCCGAGTGCCGTTCGCCGTTCCTAGCTCTTCTTGGCTCCCGGAAAAATGCCGAGGACCTTCAACATCTGCATCGCGAACGGTGACAGTTCGCCCAGTCATCTCAGCCAGCCGCTTCGCATGCGCGCACGCCTCATCCGCATTTTCTAGATCCAGAGCGACCCGACAGCTTTGTTGCGTCAGCTCCAATGACGGCGATATCGAAAGGTTTGTTATAGGCCACGGCGCAACTCCTGCTGTTGGCGGGTAGCGCGATCCTTGGTACAGCAACCGTGATTTAAGGATTAGACACTTTGTGTACAAGTGAACACGGAACATGGTGCGCCACGATTTCGCGGTAAGCAGGCGAACGGACTGTCTCAGATCGCCTGCCTCACCATCCGTAGAAGTTCTTGGCG
>NZ_JADPIY010000013.1:0-29663 GCF_023073095.1 Bradyrhizobium sp. 44 | reverse complement strand
GATACGGGCGTTGCCGCGCGGCCGTTGCGGTTCATGGGGCGCGTAAAAGAGCCCCGACATTGCCTCAGGATGAGTTCTGGTCGAGCGGCCGTAAAACTTGCCCAAATTGATCGGACCGCGATAGCCTGAGCTCAACCGCGCTGGTCCGCGTCATGCAACAGCGTTTTTACACGACCAAGATCACACAGCCAGGGTCACAAGCGGTCCTCGACCGGCTGCCGCCCCCAAGTCACCTAAGGGCCACAAGCGGTCATTCCTGGTGGAGATGGTCACGTCGCCACGAGTACAGAACATCGGGTTCTTTCTCTTCGTTGCGTGCGCCATCTGTCTCTGAGACAAGCCGAAAACCATGCTTCTCGTAGAACTTGCGTGCAGTTTGGTTTCGCTGGAAGGTCCAGAGGCTCAGGTGCGCAAATCGATTCTTCGCAACATTCAACAGCGTAAGGCCAATCTGACGGCCTTGCCACGTTGGGAGCACGTAGAGTTGGTCGATCCATGCATCGCGAAACGCTATAAAGCCAACGAGCTCTTGGCCGCTGGACCAGCCCCAGAGTTGGCAGGCCGGAAAAATGCGTTCTCTGAAGAACCAACGGTCCTCCGCTGGAGTGTGGAGCCCGGCCAGAGTTGGCAGAGCTTGGTCGAAAGACGTACGATGGACAGCGGCCGCAGCATCCATGTCTTCAATCGCAAGTCGCCTCAGCATTTATGAACCCCAAGGTCTCGGCCAATCGTACCCCAGCGACCCTATCGCAGCATGCGCAACACGTCTCTTCTGGGGCAATCGCGTCGGTGCAGACCTCTACTGTTTCTTCCAGTCCGGCCCGAACAGCGGACATGGTGGTGCCGGCGCAGCTGGTTCGGAACGGGCCAACAACGGACGCCCTGTGAGAAGCGGCCACTGGACTGCGTCTCAACCCTACCGTAGTTATTTCGCGCCGCTACGAGCCAGGCACGATGCGCCGGCTGTGATCGACCGGGCGGCGATGGTCAGTGTATGAGGCCCAGAGCGCGCGCTTCCTCCTTCGCTTCGGTTTGCAGCCTCAGTCTGTCCGCGTCGCTTAGCGGATCTTTTGATGCAACGAATTGCGGTTCTACTTTTCGTTCAGGTAACAGATAATCTGGCGTGTCCGAAATCGGGCTCAGAAACCTTGTTTTGAGAACCGCAGGAGCAACCGTGTCGAGTTGGTCCTCCGGTGCAGCATCATCGGCTTCTGCTACTGCGGAAATGATCCTAACATCCTCATCAGCGTTCAAAGTGGCGACGTTAGACTTATGAAAGAAAAATCCACGCCAAGTGGCAGGCTTATCCGCATCATTGATTAGAAATCCGTCAAAGGGGCCACCAGCATTGTAGGTGTATGATCGACGGATACCAACACACTTCGCAGCGATATTGACCTTTCGATGTACCCGCATCGCCTCACGATAGCCAACGCCATCACCGTCTCTATCTATGGTGCCGAAAGTGGAGAAAGCAGTGTTACAAATCCACGTCGTTAGCAAAATGAGGCGATTGTCCGCCAGTCGAAACGAAAGCGCCGTTCCACGTAGCTGTGGGCACCCCCGACCATTGATCCCCCCAACCCAATGGGCCGGCCGGGTCAGCTGATTGACAGCCTCGGAAGTGTATTGCTTCCCCCCGATTTCAAGAGTGACAGTTAAGCGATACGCAAGGTTGTAGGTACAAAGCGGATTGAATGTGTTCGGCGGGCTGCGCTCATAAAAAATGACGGCTGCTGCACAAGCTGCCACACTCCCGCCCATCCAAATAAGCAATTTCTTCCCGTTCATACGCCGCGTCCCGAAAACACCTGTCTTTCAGAAATTTGTTGCCGTTGGGTTCACAGCAATGTCGGGGACTGGTTGCGTCAACCTCTAAGACGCCGGATGCTCAATTTAGAATGACCAAGGCGGAACTTCCGCTCAGGGTCAAAATGCGAAGAACTCAACCTGAGCAAACCCCCTTCCGACATCGCTGCTGAGCGGACCTCAATGACAAGGGCAGTCACTTCGCTGATACGCCCTAGGTAACAAAAACATTTGTCCGGACGTGAACGAGTTCACATATGGCGCGGCCGCTAGGCTCCAGTGTGAAAGCAGTGAGCTTTAAAAGTGCGGGGGGCCGGAGCGATGATCTACGTTGTTGCTGTACTCGCGGTTTTGTGTGGCGCCGCGACTACAGCCGTCGCCGAGACGCCAATCGAGCGCGGCAGTTACCTTGTCAACGCGGTCATGGCCTGCGATGGCTGCCATACGCCACGCGGCCCCGGCGGTCTCATCATGGAGCGGCGGTTTTCCGGCGGATCTATTGTCTGGGATGGACCGGCCTACACTGTCCACGGGTCAAACATCACGCCCGACCGCGACACAGGCATTGGAGCTTCGAGCGACGACGATCTCAAGCGACTGCTGATAAGCGGTGTGCGACCGAACGGGGTCTCGGTTGCGCCGCAGATGCCTTACGGCTTCTACAGAATTCTGACGCCAGGTGATCTCGATGCAATCGCGGCCTACCTGAAGACCGCCAAGCCGGTAAGCAACGAGATGCCGCCGCCGGTCTATAAGGCCGCGGCGTATCCCGTGCCACTGCCGGACGCCGAAACATCAATCGGTGACTCGGTCCCTCAAGATCAGGTCAAGCGCGGCTTCTATCTCGCCACCCTCGCGCATTGCATGGAATGCCACTCCCGCAAGCCCGATGGCACTCAAGACTTTAAGAACTGGTGGGGCAAGGGCGGTCACGAGATGAAAGGCCCCTTCGGTTCAGTTGTAGTCGCCAACATCTCCTCCAACAAAGAGAAGGGTGTGGGCGCGTGGACCGACCCCGAGCTCAAGCGCGCCCTGACCGAGGGCATCAGCCGCGACGGCCGCGTGCTCAAGCTGCCTATGGCCCGGCAGCGCTATTTCAGCAAGATGACTGAGCAGGATCTCGACGCTATCGTCGCGTGGGTCCGCACCATTCCACCGATCGAATAGGTCAGGATCATTCTTCCAATCGTCAAATGTCGCATATGGGTCACGGCTGACTTCCGCGCGGACTTGACCTAGGGTCGGCTTTTCTCCTGAAGGCAGACATAGCGGCTTTGTAAGCGGAGGTCTGCAACGGGCCACAAGGAGACGTTGGGGGTTCGACCCTCACACTTCGGACGGGGGAGCATCCTGCTTGCGCTTTCGAACGGCGGCGTTCATCTCGTAAGGCGTCGCACTACGCGGAAGCCCAATCGCGCTGACTTTATGCCACCCAAACAAATAACCTATCACCGCGCCAGCCAACGCCGACAGCACGATTGCTACTAGACTATCGGAAATGAATTGGCGGAAGAACCGCCCAGTTGCCGCGTCCAAGAAGCCAAATACGGCGATGCCGACGAGCGCATACAGGATCGGAACAGGGAGCGTTGATCTTATAAAGGATAGCGCAGTATTGGTTTGTTGCGGAGGGATAACAACCGGTGAAGCGGGCTGCTTCGGTTCAATGCCCAGCGACTCTGCGCGACGAAAACCGAGCACAAGAGCGAAACACGTCGGCACGAAAAAAATGAGGTTGGCGAACCCGATCTGCGAAGACCCCGAGTTGAAATGAGGAAAGAACGAAAACCTCGCGAATGCGAAAACGACTGCGGAGCAGACGACAACTAATTGAGCGCACGTAATGCAGAGCAGGTAGCCGAAGAGCGAGCTTTTGGTCTGTCTCGCGATCCAGGTGCCTGCCCAGCCGCCGGGGACCATAAGAACTCCGAACAGAAAGAGCCAGACAGCAAAAACTGCGGCGACTGCTGACATACAAGTTCCCCAAGCGGCGCTGCTTCTGTTTAGGGCACCGATTGCAAAGAAACTGTTGCGGGTGCCCTTGCCTCCAAGCAGCGGGTGATTGCGCTTTGTTAACTTCCGCTTCGGGTCACAAGCTGCCCTTGGCAGGCTACTTCACATTGGTCGGCTCATCTCCCAGAAGCAGACATTTCGGCTTTCCGAGCGAAGGTCGGCATCGGGCCCAGAGCCGACGTTAGCGGGCGCGTTGCTAGGACTAGTTCGGGTTCTGGCTTTCCGACCAGCTTCGCTATCGGCACCGCGAGCGAGGCAATCAGTTGGAGCGCCGGGAACGGGAAAACTTGAAGGCAGCAGAAACCCTGTCGTAGGCTTCGAGGGCAGCGTCGGTCGATAGTTCGATCATTTCTCGGAACCGTCCATCGCTCACCTGCGTGAAGCTTTGGCGTATGGCTTCGGTGAGTTCACCATCGCTGACAGATGGTCCCTTGGGGGTCGTTCGCCCCGTAAGCTGATTGAATAAATTTAGCCGGTAGGTGTCTGCCGCGACTTGCAAGGCCCGGTCGTGCAGGTCGTCCGCCTTGCGCATCTTTATCGGCTGCTTGGAGAGGTTAACCATTTCGGTCAGAATATCCGCAAACTTCCCAATATCAAGTACGTGAGGTTCTCATCGTTCCTGAGAGCCGGCTACGCAAAGGCGTGCCTCGTTAGGCCCCGCTGAGGGTCACAAGCTGAACTGGTGCATTGAAAGCCAGGGGCCCGCTTCGTGTCGAAAAGCGGACGTCGGCTGGTCGAGCCTGCGACTATGATGAGAGACGGGATTTGAACCTACGACCTCATGATCATGAGCCTAACGAGAGAGCGGTCGACCCAGCCCCGGTCAAACGCTGCATGCCGAGCTAGCACCACGCCACGCAAGCCGGCCAGCGCCGCACCCGGCGCCGGCCGTCTTCCGCCTGCTACTGCGAGCGGTCCGAGGTCCAGCCCTTGTACTCGCCGACATTGTCGCGCGTCACGAGTTTCGACGGCAGCAGCTCGACGGTGGACGCCGACTTCTGGCCGTTGAGAATGTTGACGCGGACCTGCACGGCGCGGCGGGCCATGAAGAACGGGTCCTGCGAGGCGGAGGCCTGGATCTGCGTCGCCTGCGGGTCCTTGAGCGCTGCTTCGATGTCGGGTGCGCCGTCGACCGCGGTGATGACGATGCCGGTGCGCTGCTGCTGGCGCGCGGCAAGGTCAGTGCCGATCGCCTGCGGATCGTTGATGGCGAAGATGGCGTCGATCTTGGCAAAGCGGGTCAGATAGCCCTGCGCCACCGTGAGGCCGCCTTCGCGCGAGCCCTTGCCGTCCTGGTCGTTGGACAGGACCTTGATGCCGGGATTCTTGCCGAGCACGTTCTTGCAGCCGACGACGCGGTCGATCACCGCGGAAACTTGCGGGCCGTTCTCGATGATGACGTCGCCCTTGCCCCCGAGCTTGTCGACGATGTACTGGCAGGAGATCTCGCCGGCCTGGACATTGTTGGTGGTCACCGTGGCGTCGGCGCCTTCGGCCGCGGTGTCGACGGCGACGACGACGATGCCGGCGGCCTGCGCCTTCTTGATCGCCGGGCCGACCGCCTTGGGATCGCCGGGATTGAGCAGGATCAGGTCGACGCCCGCGGCAATGAAATTGTCGATCTGGGTGACCTGCTTGCCGAGATCATATTCGAAGCCGACGGTGGTGATCTTCACATTGGGATTGGTCTTCTTGGCCTCGAACTCGGCGCCCTTCGACAACGCGACGAAGAACGGATTGCCGAGCGAGCCCAGCGAAACGCCGATCGACTTGAGCTCCTTGGCGCCGGACGGCGCGGAGCTCAGGACGAGCGCCATCGCGGCGCCGGCAAACGAGATCGACTTCAACATTGGCTTCCTCCCTGGTCTGTTTGAAGCTCCGGCACGGCGACCAGTTGCCGTGACGGAATGAACATGAGGGCGCAGCGCCCGCTGCATTTCTTGCTCTCAAGTGCGCGCCGAGCCCTGCAGCCGATAGCGGTCCAGTGCGACCGCGCCGATGATCACCAGACCCTTGATCACATATTGCCAGACGTCGGACACGCCGATCAGGATCAGGCCGTTCGACAACACCGCAATGATCAGCGCGCCGACCAGCGTTCCCCAGATCGAGCCGATGCCGCCGACGAAGGATGTGCCCCCCAAGATCACGGCGGTGATGGCGTCGAGCTCGTAGGATTGGCCGAGTTGCAGGCCATTGGCGGCATAGAGCCGCGCCGCCTGCATCGCGCCGCCGAGACCGGCGAGCAGGCCCGACACGCCGTAGACGAAGATCAGCACGGCCCAGACCTTGATGCCGGCGAGTCGCGCGGCGCTCTCGTTGCCACCGACCGCGTAGATGTGCACCCCGAGCACGGTGCGCTTGAGCACCAGCCACGACACCAGGATGACCAGCAACGCAATCACCCAGAGCCAGGGAATCGACAACACGCCGGGAATGAGGGTCAAGGCGCCGTTGCCGATGAAGGCATAGGGGATCGACGGATTGAACACGGTGGTGTCGGCGCCGAGCAGGCGCGCCGCGCCGCGCACGGCGGTCAATGATCCCAGCGTGACGATGAAGGGCGGCAGGCGCAACAGCGCGATCAAGCCGCCATTGAGAACGCCGAAGACCGCACCGGTGAGCACCGCGGCCGGCAACCACAGCACCCCGAGATCGGGGAATTTGGAGATGATCAGCCCGGCCATCGCCGATGCCGCCAGGATGGAGCCGACCGAGAGGTCGATGCCGCCGGTGAGGATGACGAAGGTCATGCCTGCGGCCAGGACGGTATTGACCGCGGATTGCTGCACTACGATGCCGATGTTCTGGCCGGTGAAGAAGCGGCCGTCCGACAGCACGTGAAAGCCGATGCACAGCAACAGCAGCACCGGCAGCATGCCGACCGCGCGAATGATCATCCGCGTCCGCTGCCGCTTCGTCTCCTGCGCGGCGGCAAGACCGGGCGCCACGGGGGCCGCTTTCGCGGAAGCGCCGTTCTCAGGCATCGAGCTGCTCCGTTCCAGTGGCGAGGGCCATGATCTCCTCCTGACTGAGCGGCGATGTCGCGTCGCGCCGGATCTGCCCGGCGATATGTCCTGCGCGCATCACGACGACGCGGTCGCAGATGCCGATGATCTCGGGCAGGTCGGACGAGATGACGAGAACCGCGGTGCCCGACTTCGCGAGATTGTCGATGATCGAATAGATCTCGGACTTGGCGCCGACGTCGACGCCGCGCGTCGGCTCGTCAAGGATCAGGATCTTCGGGCCGATCGCGAGCAGCCGCGACAGCAGAACTTTCTGCTGGTTGCCGCCGGAGAGCCCGCCGGCGGGAACACTGATATTGGTGGCGCGGATGCCGAGCCCCGCGAATGCGCGCTTGGCGCGGTCGCGGGCCTTGTCGCGGTCGAGGATGCCGCCGAATTTCGCGTCGCGGCCGAGCACCGCGAGATTGATGTTGTCGAGGCAGGACATGTCGAGGAACAGGCCGAGCGCCTTCCTGTCCTCGGTGAGATAGGCAATGCCGGCGTCCAGCGCCTCGCCGGGCGTGCGGATGGAGACCGCCCGCCCCTCGATCTCGACATGGCCCGACACCATCGGCGCGGCGCCGATGATGAGGTGCGCAAGCTCGGTGCGGCCGGCGCCGACCAGGCCGGCAAGGCCGACGACCTCGCCCGCATGCACCGCCAGTGAACATCCCTTGACGCGCCTGCCGTCGGCGATGTCGACGGCCGCAAGCACGGGAGCTCCCGACCGCGCCTCATTCTTGGGATCATGCTCCTTCTTGTAGAAGGACGAGACGTCGCGTCCCACCATCATCCGGACGATGGTGTCGGCGCGGATGTCGCCCTTGTCGAGCGAACCGACCAGCGTGCCGTCGCGCAGCACCGTGACGCGATCGCCGAGCGCATAGACCTCGTCCATGCGATGCGAGATGTAGATGATGGCGAGACCTTCGGCGCGCAGCTGGCGGATCAGCGCGAACAGCCTTTCGCTCTCACCGGCCGACAGCGCGGTGGTCGGCTCGTCCATGATCAGGATCCTGGAGCGGGCGTGCAGCGCGCGCGCGATCTCGACCAATTGGCGCTGTCCCATCGAAAGATTGGCGACCAGCGTCTGCGGCGTGAAATCCGCGCCGAGCCGTGCCAGGATCGGACCGACGCCGGCCTGCATCGCCTCGCGCGCCAGCAAGCCGCCGCGGGAGACCTCGCGACCGAGATAGATATTCTCCGCAACGCTCAGATTGGGGGCGAGCGAGAGTTCCTGATAGATGATCGCGATGCCGGCCGCGCGGCCGCCGAGCGGGCCGCTGATCTGCACGGGCTGGCCGTCGATGCGGATTTCGCTGCCCGGGTCCGGCCGGTAGGCGCCGGACAGGATCTTCATCAGGGTGGATTTGCCGGCGCCGTTCTCGCCCATCAAGGCGTGGATCTCGCCCGCGTAGACGGTGAGGTCGACATCGCGCAGCGCCTTGATGCTGAAGAACGATTTAGAGACCCGGCGCATCTCGAGGATGGGCTCGCTCATCACACCTCCCCGATGCGCCGACGGCGGCATCGCAATCTCACCCGCGTCTCGTCCCCGGCGCGGGTGCGAGCATTAAACAAAAGGTTGTGGCGCAGGGCAATACCTCCCGCATGCCGACCAACGGTCCGGCGCTGCTTTTATCTTTTGCAGACGGAACCGATCTCGCGCGTGATGCCTTTTCTTCGCCACATCATCGCGTATCGCGATCAGCGCCGCGGACGGTACAGGCGGCGCCATTGCGGCAGCCGCTCTGCATAGGCCTGCGCAAGCGCGGGCTCAGGCTCGAACGTCTCAACGCGCCGTGGCGCGGTGCAGACGGCATCGATCGCCTCACCGGTGACGGCGAGGCGGCCGAGCCGCGCCGCACCGAATGCCGCGCCCGTTTCGCCGTCGGCAAAGCGATGCACCGTCATGTTCAGGACATTGGCCAGCACCGACAACCAGAACCGCGACCGCGAACCGCCGCCGATGACATCCGCCTCCGCGATCGCCAGTCCTGTCTCGGCAAGCACGTCCCGGCAATCCGCAAGCGCGAAGGCGACGCCTTCGAGCACGGCTTGCACGATCGCGTCACGATCGGTGGCGTGACTGAGCCCATCGAGCATGCCGCGCACATCGGGATCATCGTGCGGGGTGCGCTCGCCGGAGAGGTACGGCAGGAAGCTGACCGGCGACGGCGCGCTCGGGCGCAACCCGAGCGGCGCCAGCAGGTAGGCCTCGGAAGTCCCCAACAGCCGCGCGATCCAGGCCAGGCACGAAGCCGCCGAGAGGATCGCGCCGGCCTGAATCCATCGGTCGGGGACGGCGTGACAGAACGTGTGCACGACCCGCTCCGGGTTGGCCGCGATCGTCTTGGTCGGCACCAGCAATGCGCCGGAGGTTCCGAGCGAAATGAAGGCTGCGCCGGGATTGACGGCGCCGATGCCGACGGCTCCCGCCGGATTGTCGCCGGCCCCGCCCGCCATCATCGGCCGCCCGGTCATGCCCCAGCGCTGCGCCAACTCGCTCCGCAGCCGTGCCGCCGGCGCGCAGCCCTCGACCAGGCGCGGCATCTGCCGGCGCGACAGCGCGGTCGCGGCGAGCCCCTCATCCGACCAATCGCGGCTGACAACATCGAGCCACAGCGAACCCGAGGCGTCCGAGACATCCTCGATCGCCTCGCCCGTCAGCACGAGGCGCAGATAGGCCTTGGGTTGCAGCACGAGTTTTGTCGCCGCGAAGATCTCCGGTTCGTGCCTGGCGACCCACAGCAATTTTGGCGCGGTGAATCCCGGCATCGCCTTGTTGCCTGTCGTCGTCCGCAAGGCGGGCCAGCGCCGCTCCAGCTCGGCGCATTCCGCAAAGGACCGTCCGTCATTCCAGAGAATGCAGGGCCGCAACGGCGTGTGGTTGCCGTCGAGCAACGTCGCGCCGTGCATCTGGCCGGACAGGCCGATGCCCTCGACCTCGGCCAGCTCGCGCGCGTGATCCGCCTTCAGCGCGTCCAGCGTCGCGAAAGTCGCCTCGATCCACTGTGCCGGGTCCTGCTCGCAATGGCCGGGATGCGGCGAGGAGACCGTCAGCGATCGGCTGCGGCTCGCCACCACGCGCTGCGCGTCGTCGACCAGAACGATTTTGACGGCGGAGGTGCCGAGATCGATGCCGAGATACATGATGCTGCTTGCCTTGCACGTTTAGGATCTTGCGCGTCCGTTGCCTTGTGCATCCACGACATTGCGGGAATGACATCGCGGGCATGGCGTTCCCGATGTTGGCATGCACCCGCCAATCATGTAACCCCACCCGAAACCTTCTCGGGACGCAACGCCCATGACCACCGCCGCCACCCACGACGCGGGAGCCACCCGCGCGCTGATCTTTGCGCTGCTTGCGCTGGCCTGCGGGCACATGCTCTCGACCTTGCTGCGTACCATTCCCGCCGTCAGCCTCGACCTGATGGCGGCCGATTTCGGCATCGAACCCCAGGCGCTGGCGAGCCTCACCTCGGTCTACCCGTTCGCGTTTGCGGCTGCGCAGATCCCGGTCGGTGCGGCGATGGATCGCTTTGGCGTGCGGCCGGTGTCGCTGAGCCTGCTCGCGGGAACCGTGGTCGGCGCCATCGCGTCCGGCTTTGCGTCGGGACCCGAAAGCTTCGCGGTCGGTCAGGTGCTGCTGGGCGTCGCCACCTCCGGCATGCTGATGTGCCCGATGACGTTGGCGGCCAAGCAATTGTCGGCCGCGCGCTTCGGACTGTGGTCGGGCGCGATCCTCTCGATCGGCAATATCGGCATGCTGTTGTCGTCGAGCCCGCTCGCTTTCGTGGTCGACACTTACGGCTGGCGCGCCGGGTTCTGGATTTCGGCGCTCGGCGGCGTCGCCGTGGCGGTCGCGGTGTTCCTCCTGGTGCCGAGCCAGCCCGCCGAGCACAAGGACGAATCCTCGCCGCTGTCGCAGATGATCGAGGTGCTCAGGTTGGGACTGTCGCGGCCCTTGCGCGGCCTGATCGCGCTGGCGCTGGTGTCGCTTGCGACCTCGCTGGTGCTGCGCGGCCTGTGGGGCGGGCCGTGGCTGATGCAGGTCAAGGGATTGTCGCGGGTCGATGCCGGCAACCAGCTCGGCGCGTTCACGCTGGCGATGATTGCCGGTCCGCTTCTCGTCGGCATGATCGACCGCAGAATCGGCCGCCGCCGCGCGCTGGTGGCGGGAACGCACCTGGTCGGCGCAATGCTGCTGGCGCTGATGGCGCTAGGGGCGCCGCACTACGCGGTCTCCGTGTTGTTCGGCGTCCCCGTGATGCCACCGCAATACGACCTGGTGCTGTTCGTGCTCATCGGCTTGGCGACCTCGGCGCAGCCGCTGCTGTTCGGCATGTCGCGGCAGCTGGTCGACGCGCAAGTGGCAGGCAAGGCGCTCGCGGCGATCAATCTCGCCTTCTTCCTCGGCGCGGCGCTGATGCAGTCGATCACCGGTGCGGTGGCGGCGTTCGCGGGGCTGCCGGCGGTGCTGCTTTTCATGGCTGCCATGCTTGGCATCGGCGCTCTGATCTTTTTGGTCTACACCTCGCCAAGACCGGCGATAGAGTAGAGTCCTGCATCAAGGGGATATCTCATGCCTGTCGACACCAAAGCCGCGACCGACCGCCTCATGCGCTTTCTCGCCGTTGAGGGCGTCACAGGACAGGAGGCGGCGATCGGGCGTGAGCTCACGGCCGCGCTGAAGGAGAGCGGCGTGCCGGCGAAGGCGATCCGGCTCGACGACGCCAATACCCGCATTCCGGTGCCGACCGAGACCGGCAACCTCATCGTCGACCTGCCCGGCCGCGGCGCGCTGCACAACCAGCCGCGCATCATGTTCATGACCCACATGGATACCGTGCCGCTATGCGCCGGCGCCAAGCCGAAGAAGTCGGGTCGCAAGATCGTCAATGACGCCAAGACCGCGCTCGGCGGCGACAACCGGTGCGGCTGCGGCGTGCTGGTGACGCTGGCCGCCGAGCTCGAAAAGCAGCAGCTCGATCATCCGCCGATCACGCTTTTGTTCTGCGTGCGCGAGGAGAGCGGGCTCTACGGCGCGCGCCACGTCAAGCTCGACGAACTCGGCTCGCCGGTGATGGCGTTCAACTATGACGGCGGCGCGGCCTCCAACGTCGTCATCGGCGCCGTGGGTGCCGACCGCTGGACCGTGGAAATCTTCGGCCGCGCCTCGCATGCCGGCGTCGCGCCGGAGCGCGGCATCTCCTCGACCATGATCATGGCCCTCGCGCTCGCCGATGTGAAGGCCGGCGGCTGGTTCGGCAAGGTGGTCAAGCGCAAGCAGCAAGGCACCAGCAATGTCGGCCCCGTCACCGGCGGCGAAGGGCGGCCTGCGGGCGATGCCACCAATGTCGTCACCGACTACGTGCATGTGCGCGGGGAAAGCCGCAGCCATGACGGAAAATTCTTCAAGGAGATCACGAAAGCCTACAAGGCCGCGTTCGAGAAGGCGGCCAAGAAGGTCACCAACGCGCAAGGCAAGTCCGGCAAGGTCAAGTTCAAGGCCGAGACCGATTACTTCCCGTTCCGCATGAAGGACAACCTTCCCGTCGTCAAACGCGCAGTGGAGGCCGTGTCCGCCGTCGGCGGCACCCCGAACGTGCGCACCGCCAATGGCGGCCTCGATGCCAACTGGATGGTCCGCCACGGTGTTCCGACCGTGACCTTCGGCGCCGGCCAGAATGAGGTGCACACGGTCGACGAGTGGATCAATCTGGACGAATACGATCGCGCCTGCGCGCTGGCCGTGCAGCTCGCAACGATGCGGTGAGCTGCCTTGCACGGCGCGCGCTTGCCGGACGGTGCGCGCCGGCCTAGCCTGCAAAGAAAACGCAGGGAGGCCGCATGGCACGCATTTCAAACATCGAGACCGGATTCTACCGGATCCCCCTCCCCGTCATGCTCTCCGACTCGACCCATGGCGACATCGCGGCGTTCGAGCTGATCACCTGCCGCATCCACGATGCCGATGGCGCCGAAGGCGTCGGCTACACCTACACGGTCGGGCGCAATGGCGGCGCCGTCGCCGACATCCTCAAGCGCGAAATCCCGCCGCTGGTCGAGGGCCGCGAGGCCGATGACACCGAGGCGATCTGGCATCAGGTCTGGTGGGCGCTGCATTACGGCGGCCGCGGCGGGCCGGCGGTGCTGGCGCTTTCGGCACTCGACATCGCGCTGTGGGATTTGAAGGCGCGGCGCGCGAAATTGCCGCTGTATCGATTGCTCGGCGGGTTCGATGCGCGCGTGCCCTGCTATGCCGGCGGCATCGACCTCGATCTCTCGGTCGAGGCGCTGCTGGAGCAGACCGACGGCAATCTCGCCAAAGGCTTTCGCGCCATCAAGATGAAGGTCGGCCGGCCCGATCTCAAAACCGACATAGCGAAGGTCTCCGCGATGCGACAGCATCTCGGCGACGGCTTTCCGCTGATGGTGGATGCCAACATGAAATGGACGGTCGAGGAAGCGATCCGCGCCGCCCGGGCGTTCCAACCCTACGACCTCACTTGGCTCGAGGAGCCGATCATTCCCGACGACGTCGCGGGCCATGTCCGCATCATGCAGGCCGGTGGCGTGCCGATCGCGGCGGGCGAGAATTTGCGTTCGCTGTGGGAGTTCAAGAACTACATCGTCGCGGGCGCGGTGTCCTATCCCGAGCCTGACGTCACCAATTGCGGCGGCGTCTCCGCCTTCATGAAGATCGCGCGGCTGGCGGAGGCGTTCAACCTGCCCGTCACCAGCCATGGCGCGCACGACATCACCGTGCACCTGCTCGCGGCCTGCCCGAACCGGTCGTATCTGGAGGCGCACGGTTTTGGGCTCGACAAATATATCGAGCATCCGCTGGTGCTGCAGGACGGGTCTGCGCTCGCGCCGGACCGTATCGGCCACGGCATCAGCTTCGATTGGGACGGGTTGGCGAAGCTGTCGGCGTAGGCGGGACGCGTTGCTGCACGCGAGGCATTCGCTGACGCCTGATGCAAGCTGCGGTTATTCGGCTATGGTGTTGAGGCCGACACACAAGCTGTGAGATTCCCGCCTTGACACCCGAGCTGCACCAGAAACTGACCGCGTGGCGCCAGCATTTGCATGCGCATCCCGAACTGTCCCTCCAGGAGAAAGCCACCGCCGCCTTCGTGCAGGACAAGCTCACCGAACTCGGCATTCCCTTCATGTCTGGCATCGGCGGCCACGGCATCGTCGCGACCCTCACGCGCGGGCACGCCCAGGGCCGCGTCGGCCTGCGCGCCGACATGGATGCGCTGCCGATCACCGAAGATACGGGGCTCGCCTACGCTTCGCAAAATCCCGGTGTGATGCATGCCTGCGGCCATGACGGGCATACCGCTTCGCTGCTCGGCGCCGCCGCGCTGCTCGCCGCCGACACCAGCTGGAGCGGGACGGTCGATTTCATCTTCCAGCCGGCCGAGGAAGGTTATGGCGGCTCGCGCGCGATGGTCGCGGCCGGGCTGTTCGAGCGCTTTCCGATGCAGCGGGTGTTCGGATTTCACAACTGGCCGGGCCTTGCCGCCGGCACCATCGCAGTCCATGACGGCGTCGTCATGGCCTCCGGCGGGCGTGTCAGCATCACCATCGACGGCCACGCCGGGCACGCCGGCATGCCGCATCTGACCCGCGATCCGGTGATGACGGCCGGCCATTTGATCGTGGCGCTGCAATCGATCGTGTCGCGCAGCGTCGATCCGCTCGACACCGCCGTGCTCTCGCTCTGCACGCTCGAAGGCGGCACGGCACGCAACCAGATCGCCGGACGCGTTTCGATCGGCGGCACGCTGCGTTACCATCGCGATGCGGTGAAGGACACGGTCGTGGCGCGGATCGAACAGATCTGCGCCGGGATCGCCACGAGCTTCGGCCTCAAGGTGACCCCCGAGATCGTCATTGGCGTCGGCGTCGTGATCAACACGCCGGCCGAGGCGGATCTCGCGCGCCTCGCCGCGGACAAGGTGCGGGCCGAGCTGCGGCGCGACCTCGCGCCCAGCATGGCCGGCGAGGATTTCGCCCACTTTCTCTCGCGGCGCCCCGGCGCCTTCGTCTGGATCGGCAACGGAGAATTGCGGGACGGCGCCGAACTGCACGGCCCGCGCTATGATTTCAACGACGCGATCCTGCCGGTGGCATCAGGCTGGATGGCAGAAGTCGCCAAGGCGGCGCTGGCCTCGAACTAGGCCCGCTCAGGAGATCTCGCGCGGCAGCTTCCAGCCCGGCTTCGGCTCGAACGTCTCCTCGACCTGCGCGACGTGATAGCCGGCGGGCAGAAGCCTGCCGCCCTCCTCGTCCGCGACCGGCACGTCGGTCACCAGCCCCTCGATCAAGGCGGCTTCCCACACCTCCTTCTCGGAGGGAAAGGGGTCGCCGATCTGCTTGTTGCCTTCGAACAGCGCGTACATCGGTTCCGGTCCTGCGTTGATCAAGCTCACGAGCAACGTATCGGCCGCACGGACGTTCCCATCCGGCAAATGCAACGGATGGACACTGCAAACATGGCGCGCGTTCTGATCGGAACTTCCGGCTGGCATTACGCCTCCTGGCGAGGCCCGTTCTTTCCCGAGGGCGTGACGCTGAAGCAGCAGCTGAGCTATTACGCCGGGCAGTTCGACACCACCGAGCTGAACGGAGTGTTCTACCGCACCCCGACGCCCGAGGCCGTCAAGGGATGGCGAGAGCAGACCGGCCGCGATTTCGTCTTCGCCTGGAAGGCCTCGAAATTCATCACGCATTGGAAGCGCCTGTCGGATCGCTCGGTGAACAGCCTCGAGCTGCTCGAGGATCGCATCTCACGGCTCGGCGGCAAGGCCGGCCCGATCCTGTTCCAGCTGCCGCCGCAATTCGAAGCCGACGCGGACCGCCTCGCCGGCTTCTTCAAGCTGTTGTCGCGGAAGCGGCGTTACAGTTTCGAATTCCGTCATCCCAGCTGGTATCAGCCGCGCATCTTGCGGATGCTGGCCGACGAGAACATCTCGCTGTGCCTGTCCGACCATCACGACGCACCCCCGCCGTGGAAGCGCACGGCGGATTTCGTCTATGTGCGCGGACACGGACCAAGCGGGCGCTATCACGGGCACTATACGAAACCCACGCTCGCGCAATGGGCGCGGCGCATCAAGTCCTGGAAGCGACAGGGTTGCGACGTCTACGTCTATTTCGACAACGACCAGAAGAGCGCGGCGCCCGCCGATGCCCGGGCGTTGAAGCAATTGCTCAACTTGCGGCAAAGCGCGGCGATCACAACGGCAAGCCGCCATGCAGGTGCCATTGTTCACCGCTAGACGATGCCGCCTTGCCGGAGCGCCGCGATCGCGGCCTTGTCGTAGCCGAGCTCGGTCAGGATAACATCGGTATGCTCGCCGAGCGTGGGCGGGCGCGTCGCGATTTTGCCGGGCGTTTCCGACAGGCGGACGGCGGCCCGCGCCACCGGTGCGGGCTTCGGCAGACCTGGATAGTCGACGTCCTGCATGAATCCGGCGGCGCGGACGTGCGGATGATCCAGCGCTTGTTGCGGGCTCAGCACGGGGCCGGTCGGAATCATGGCCTTGCCCAGGGTGTCGACGGCTTCCTGCGTGGTGCGCTCGGCGCACCAGCGCGCCATCCGCTCGCTGATGACAGGGCCGTTGTTGCCGCGGCTGATGTCGTCGGCAAAGCGCGGATCGTTCAGCCAGACCTCCTCCTCGCCCATCAGTTTCGCCCAGCGCTTGAACAGCGGATGCCCCGTGACCTGGCACAGGACCCAGCCGTCCCTGGTGCGGTAGATGTCGGCGGGCGCCGCGGTCTGGCCGAGATTGCCTGTCGGCACCCGATTGACGTTGATGACGGCCTGCTCGATCAGCGTCGCGTTGGTGAAGGACAAGGCGGTTGCCAGCAATGCGCCCTCGACGATCTGCCCTCGCCCGGATTTGCCGCGCTCGATCAGCGCGGCGAGCGTGCCGAACGCGCAATGCAGCGCGGTCCCGAAATCGACCCAGTTGACCGCGGCCCGGTAGGGCGGATCGCCGGCGCCCGTCATGTACACCGAGCCCGACATGACCTGGCCGACGCCGTCGAAGCCGACGCGGTCGGACCATGGCCCCGGCCCGCCGAACGCGGTGGCGGTCGTCAGGATGATGTCCGGCTTGATCGCCTTCAGCGAGTCGTAGTCGAGCTTCATCGCGCGCAAGGTCTGCGGCGGCAGATTGGCGACGACCACGTCCGCGGTCGCAATCAGGCGGCGCATCACCTCCTGCCCTTCCGGCTTCATCGGATCGAGCGTGAGGCACTTCTTGTTGCGGTTGACCTGAAGGAACAGCGCACCTTCGCCGTTTTCGCCGACCGGCGCCACGAAGCGGTCCTCGCTGCCGTCGCGCTTCTCCACGCGAATGACCTCGGCGCCGAATTCGGCCAGCAAGGTCGCGCAATAGGGCCCCGCGATATAGCGCCCGAAATCGAGAACCCGGACGCCGTCCAGAACCCCTCCCATCGATCTCTTTCCTTTGTGCTTTTCGTCAGCTTACAGGGATTGGCATTTGCGGCAAGGTGGCAACGGAGACCATGTCCACCCTCGAGAGTGATCGGGCGAATCATTTCGACTGGCGGAAATTGTGCTCTAGTATGGACCTGTCCCTCCCCGATCAGAGCCTTGTCCATGCCGCAACAATTCGATCGATCCCAAGAAGATCTCGGCAACGCGATCCATTTCGAGCACGTCAACATCCAGGTCCCGGACCAGCGGCTTGCCACGCTGTTCTATGTCGCAGGCCTTGGGCTCACCCGCGATCCCTATCTGATGGTGTCCGACACCAATATGTGGATCAACGCCGGACGAAGTCAGTTTCATTTGCCGAGCGGCCGGCCGCAGGTGCTGCGCGGTCATGTCGGGCTGGTCATCGCGGGCCGCGAGGCGCTGCTGGCGCGATTGACGTCGGTCGCGAAGAAGCTCGAGGGCACCGCGTTCGCCTTCACCGAGCATAACGACCATGTCGAGGCGATTTGTCCGTGGGGCAACCGCTTGCGCTGCTACGAGCCCGACGCCGCGCGCTTCGGCCGCGTCGCGCTCGGCATTCCCTATGTCGAGTTCGACGTGCCGGTGGGATCCGCCCCGCGCATCTGTGCCTTCTACCCCGAGATCATTGGCATGCCATCCGAGTTGCGGAACGGCGACGGCACGGTTGCCGCCGTGAAGACCGGCCGCGACCAGCATTTGTTGTTTCGCGAGACCGATCGGCCGCAAGGCGACTATGACGGCCACCATGTGCAGATGTACATCACCGATTTCTCCGGCCCTTATCGCAAGCTGCTGGCGCGCGATCTGATCTCGCGCGAGGACAATCAATATCAGTACCGCTTCTGCGACATCGTCGATCTCGACAGTGGCGAGCCGCTGTTCACGGTCGAGCACGAGGTGCGCAGCGCAACCCATCCGATGTTCATGCGGCCGATGGTCAATCGCAATCCGGCGCTGAACAATCGCAACTACGCATCCGGCCACGATCAATCGCTTTGGGCGATGGGACCGGACCAGTACGAGGGATAGGTGATCACCAAGTCCCGCGCCTGGCCGCAGCAACGTCGTAATGACCGAAGTCGCGGCCGGGCGGCTCCGCTGAGTGGAGCCGCCACATGTTGTGCGCTCCGGTGGGACGGGCATGCCCCACCTTTCGCATCAGACGGGTGAGCGTCCCGTCAGAAGTGGACCTCGGTGCGCATGCCAAGAACCACGGCGTTGTCGGTCTTCACGCCCACCGCGTTGTAGCCGCGCCCACCGGGATTGATGACATACTGGGCGTCGAACTTGAGGTTCAGCCAGCCGGTCGCCTGCCATCCGTACCAGACTTCGAGCGGCACTTCGTTGCCGCCGGCGTTGGGACTGAGGGCAGCCGTGTTCACGTGGGTCGTTCCCACCGCGAAGCCGACTTCGTCCTGGGGACGCCACGAGAACGTTCCGGTATGCCTGAAGCCCAGGGCGATCTGGTAATCCTGGTACGAGGTCCGATGATCGGCGACGGTGGTATTGAGGAAGGTATACCAACCCTGCGCGCCCGGACCCTCGACGGTCAACCGCTGCAGGATCGACTCGTAAACGCCGAAGCGGCCGCGTTGATCACTAATATTTTGATCCGGGACGCCACCGACGCCCGGGATGGTGCTGATAACACCCGGAAGACCGCCATCAATGGAGGAGGCGCTGTCGTACCAGCCGCCAAGTCTCCAGGTCCCGGTCAAGGGGCCCTTCGGCGCCCAGACCAACTCCACCGGCACCATCACGCCACTGGCGCGATTCGAGGCGGGAATGCCGGGCAGGAAGTAGACGCCCGGGTCTGACGTCGTCAGGTAACCCGGATTGGCATCGTAGACACCGACCGACACCGTGAATTCCGGCGCGATCTTGTAATGCACGACACCGGCCCACTGGCTCACCGGCCAATTGTAGATGTAGCCACCCTGGATGTTGCCGGGCTGACCGCCGCAGAAGGTCAGGTTGATGAACTCGCACAGCCCGAAGAAGAAGTCGGAGCCGACCGGAAGACGGCCGCCCTTGAGTTCAAGGCGGTCATCGAAAAGCTTCTGCGAGTAATAGAGCTGCGTCAGGCGCAGAATATTGCCGCGGCCGAACACTTCGTTGGTCAGCTGCAAGGCGGGAATGTCCGCTTCGGTATTCAGGTTCTTGCCGAAGCGGTCGACCAGCGTGAGACCGACGGTGCCGCCGGGGATGCCGGCGAGTTTTCCCATATCCAGCTTCGCGCCGAACCACAACTGACCGGCGTTGGCTGCGGTGTTCCTGCTTCCACCCGAGAGGTTGCCGACGGATTCGTTGCCGAGCGTCAGGCCCAGCTCGATGCCCTGTTCCTTTAGCTTGGTCCTGCCGAGATCGCCGAACAGATACGGCCGCGTCCAGAAATCGTCAGCCGTACCATACGGAACAGGTGCAGCTTTCGTCGAAAAATCGGCCGCATATACTCCACCGCAAAACAGCGATGAGAAAGCAATCCCCACACCGCACACCCCTGCGGTGTTTATAAACCTGCGCAACATTTTACTCGTCCTCCCGCCGTCTCAGGCTTTGCTTGTTTCGCCTCACGTCCCTGCCCAAAGCCCTCGAGCCTGGAACGCACTCCCTCCCCAGCGGCCGCCGACCAGGCAGCCTTGTGTCAACTGGAGCCTGGATCCGTCATGCCCGATCACCCGTTCTCGCCGGCAACGCATCCGCGGCGCGCGGTGACGCGCCTTGGACTTGATCGGCCAATGTCGATTTCGGCACGGCGCGGGCGACGCCGGCCAGTGCCTGCTTGCGCCGCCGTCGCGCCTGCAATTGCTGATCCGCCAACACGCCGATCAGAATGACCGTGCCCATCACCGCGAAATTCAGCGAATTGGGAATGCCCAGGATATTCACCAGGTTCTGCAACACCTGCAGCAGCGCCGTGCCCAGCACGATGCCGAGAATAGACCCCTCGCCGCCGCGCAAGCTGCACCCGCCCAGGACGGCGGCCGCGATCGCGTAGAGCTCGTAGAAATTGCCGAAGGAGCTCGGCGAGACCGAGTTCGTGTAGAACACGAACAAGACCGTCGAAACTCCGGCGAGCCCGCCGCTGATGATATAGGCGGTTGCGATCACGAAGTTTGTGTTGATGCCCGAGAAGCGCGCGGCTTCCTCGTTCTTGCCGACGGCATAAAGCCAGCGCCCGTAGACCGAGCGGTGCAGCAGTACGCCGAGGATCAGCGCAAGGATGATCAGGAGGATGAAGGTGTTCGGGATTCCCGCCACATTGCCCGAGGCGATGTTGCTCAGTGTCGCCGCCTCGTCGCCGTAACCGAAGCCGCGGGTCGAATCGCTCGTGTAGTAGCGGGCGGCGCCGCGATAGATCAGCAACCCACACAGCGTCACGATGAAGGGCTGCATCTTCAGCCGGGTGATCAGGAACCCCTGGATGCCGCCAAGCACCAGCCCGCCCAGCAGCACGGCCACGAGCGCCAGGGGCCACGGCACCTCGTAGGTCGTCAGAAGGTCGACGAACACGACGCCGAGCAGCGCAAACATCGAGCCGAGCGACAGGTCGATGCCGCCGGTGATGATCACGAGCCCCTCGCCGAGCGCGAACACACCGAACAGGCCAATCAGATTGGCCATGTTCAAGAGGTTCACCAGCGACAGGAAGGCGGGATTGATCGCGCCCGTGATGGCGGCGATCACCACCAGCAGCAATCCCAGACCGAGCTCTTTCCTGATCATGGCGCGACCGCTTCCGCGGTTTCGAGCGCCTGGCCCATGGCCAGTCGCAATACGTTGTATTCGCTGAACTGCTCCCGCTCGAGCACGCCGCTGACGCTGCCTTCATGCATCACCGCCACGCGGTCGGAGACGCCGATGACTTCCTCCATGTCCGACGAGATCATCACGATCGCGACGCCCTGGTCGGCAAGCTCGCGCATCAACGCGTAGATCTCGCCCTTGGCGCCGACGTCGATGCCGCGGGTCGGCTCGTCGAAGAACATCACGCGCGGCTGCATGGACAGCCATTTGCCCAGCACGACCTTCTGCTGGTTGCCGCCGGAGAGCGTCACCACCTCCATGTCGATGCTTGGCGCCTTGATGGAGAGGCGCCTGACCTGCTCTTTCGCGACCTTGCGCTCGGCTGCGCCGCTGACCAGCCACATCCGCGCATGATCCAACAGGCTCGCCAGCGTCATGTTCTCGCGGATCGGCAATTCCAGCACGAGCCCGGATTTCTTGCGGTCCTCCGGCACCAGATAGATGCCTTGGCTGATCGCGTCGCGTGGCGATGCGACAGCGACCGGTGCGTTGTCGATCCTGATCTGGCCTCCCAGCAGCGGGTCAATGCCAAACGCTGCGCGGGCAAGAGAGGTGCGGCCGGCGCCCACGAGCCCCGCCAGGCCCAGGATTTCGCCATGCCGCACGGAAAGATCAACCTGCCGGTCGGGGAAGGCTGATGTTACGACGCCGACGATATCGCAGCCGCCCGGCTGCGGCGCCTGTTTCGGCGGGGTATGCAGCGCTTTCAGGTCGCGGCCGATCATCAGCCGGATCATTGCGGCGTGGCTCAGCTGGTCCCGCGCCAACTCGCCAACAGTGCGTCCGTCGCGCAGAACAACGACGCGGTCAGCGCAGGTCATGATCTCGCCGAGCCGGTGAGAGATATAGATCACCGAAATTCCGTGCGCCTTCAGATCGGCAATCACTTCCAGCAGCCGTTCCGTCTCCGAAATCGTCAGGCTGGAGGTCGGCTCGTCCATGATGATCACGCGGGCGTCGATCGAGAGCGCCTTGGCGATCTCCACCATTTGACGCTCGGCGATGGAGAGGTCTTCGACCAGCGTATCCGGTGCGAAATCGGCACCCAGCCGCTCCAGCAGCGGCGTCACGCGATCACGCATCTCGGCATTGTCCACCAGCTTCAGCGGCCCGCCCATCAGCTTCTCGCGCCCGATAAACACGTTGGCGGCGACGTCGAGATTTTCGAACAGGTTCAGTTCCTGGTGCACGAAGGCGATGCCGGCCTGCGTCGCCTCGGTCACCGTCACACGTGCGTGGTCGGTGCCGCCGATGCGGATCACGCCCTCGCTCGGCGCGATCACGCCGCCCAGCACGCGCATCAGCGTCGACTTGCCGGCGCCGTTCTCGCCGATCAGGCCCACGACCTCGCCGCGATCCACGCGCAAACTGACGTCATCGAGGGCCATGACCCCGGGATAGGATTTGCTGATCCCGGCGAGTTCGAACAGGATTTCCGCCATTCATTTCCTCCCGCACGACGCCCGGCGGCCGTGCCGCCGGGCGCCTGATACTCACTTCTTGAGGAGGTTCTTCATGTCTGCGGTGAACGCCGCGACGTTGGCCTTGCTGATTACCTTGGTCGGCACGATTAGCTTGCCGCCCGCCGGGATCCAGGACTTGTCGCCGTTCAGCGTCTTGATGATGTTGGTGGCGGAGAGATAGCCGAACTCGTAGGGCTGCTGCACCACCGTCGACTCGATCGTGCCGTCGGAAACACCCCGCAGCGTGCGCTGGTCCTCGTCGAAACCGACGATCTTCACCTTGCCGGCCTTGCCCGCCGCCTTGACCGCGTCATAGATCAGCGGCGTCTCGTAGCTCCAAAGCCCGGACAACAGCGCGATGTCGGGATATTTGACCAGCACGTTCTCCATGTTCGCCTTGGCCTTGGCGAAGTCCACCTGGTCGGTGAACACGTCGACCAGCTCGACCTTGGTGCCGGCGATCGCGTCCTTGATACCCTGCACCCGCTCGCGGGCATTGTCCGCGTCCATCGTGCCGACGAACAGCGCGATCTTGCCGCCGTTCGGCAGCGCCTTCTTGATCTCTTCGCCCGCCTGCCGCCCGGCTGCGACGTTGTCGGTGCCGATATAGGCGAGCCGATTGCTCTGCGGCGCGTCGCTATCCGTCGTGATCAACACGGTCTTGGCCGCAACCTTGTTGAGCTCTTCGGTTGCGTGCGGCGCATCGTCGACCGAGATCGAGATACCGGCGACGCCGCGCACCAGCAGGTCGTCCAGCTCGCGCCGCTGGCCTGCCGCGGTCGCCTCGTTGGTAACGATCAACTGGATGTCGTATTCCGGGTGCTCCTTCTGAGCCTTTTCGAGCCCTCGGCCGGCGATGGTCCAGAAATCGGCCGCGGCATTGGTCACCAGCGCGATGGTCTTTTTCTGCTGGGCCTGCGCCGCCCCCGTAGCGACGGCCAGCGCAGCTGCGGTCGCAAACAGCGACACCATGAGTTTCTTCATCGATCCGTTCATGTACACCTCCCTTGGTCACCCCGGTTCAGGGGTTTCACAGCGCTTATGCGCCATCTTTTATTTACGTCGCGAACAAATGCCGCGGGGCAAACCAGCCGGATCAGGATGTACTTGCCCCTTCTTCAAGTCTAAATAGTACAGATGGTACGATAATAGTAAATATGGCTGCTGAAAACCGAATCCGATTGTGCTTTTCCGGTCACACGGGCATCTCGTCCTCTCCATTAAATTTACGTGATGAATTAAAGAGGCAGCATGGTTGACCAAATTGAGCCGTCCAGACGCGTGTCGAACACGGCCCGTGAATCCAACCGCGGCCGTCTCGTCGACGTCTTGCGACGCCAGGGGCCGCTGCCACGCGTGGCGCTCGCCCGGAGTACTGGCCTGAGCTTCCCGGCCGTTTCCGGCCTGACGTCGCGGCTGATCGCGGAAGAGCTGCTGTGCGAGACCGAGACGGCGGCAACCCCCTGGTCCGAAGACGGCGAGGAAGAGGATGCGGACGGACCGAATGGCCGTCGCCGCGGCCGGCCGGCCGTGCTGCTGACCCTGAACCCGGAGTTCGGGCGCATCGTCGCGATCTCCGTGCGCATGAACCTGATCGAGACGCTGATCGCGGATTTCCGGGGCTCCGGCGTGGCGCAGTCGCGACTTGCACTGTCGACGCGCGCGCTCGATGCAGGCGCGCTGCGCGATCTCGTGATCGCGCAGATCAATGCGCTGCTCGATGCGACGGAGACGCCGCGCCATCGGCTATTGGGAATCGGGATCGCGCTGCAAGGCATCGTGAACGTCGACACCGGCACGACGCTGTGGAGTCCCGCGCTGTCGATCACCGAAGTCGATCTGGCGACGCCGATACGTCAGGCGTTCGGGGTCGAGGTCGTGATGGCGAACGACGCTGTCGCGGTCGCGCTCGCCCTCACGGCCGCCGAACCGGCATTGGCGGAAGGCCTCTCGGCCACGATCATGGTCGGTCACGGCATCGGGATGGGCGTCGTTGCCGATGGTGAAGCACGCTGGGGCGCCGGCAGCGAGATCGGCCATGTCAAGCTGGCGCCGGACGGCCCGCAATGCCGTTGCGGCCAGCGCGGCTGTATCGAGGCTTATCTTGCTGATTATGCGCTCTACCGCGACGCCCGCACCTTTCTCGATCTGCCGCCGGCGGACTCGCAGCAGCCGTCCGAGGGACAGATGGCCTTGCTACGCGAGCGCGCACTGGGCGGAGATCCACGTCTCGAGCACCTATTCCTGCAGGCGGGTCGCGCGCTCGCCGAGGCCGTCGCTGCAACGATATCGGTGCTGCGACCGCACCACGTCATCCTGGCGGGTCCAGGCTTGATGGCCTTCGACATGATGCGCCACGCCTATGAGGAGCGGCTCGAGCAGGCGGTGTTGCCATGGCTGCTCAGGTCCACGGCGATCCATCTGCGTCCAAGCGAGTCGGCGGTCATTGTCGAGGGCATGGTGCGACGGACGCTGCGGGTCGTCGACCAAAACCACATGGAAGCGACCGAGTAAGCGCCGCGAGCTAAGCGCTGGCTGGGGCGGGAGGGACCCCACTCAGATTTCAGCCGCGTGGCCGCCGAGGCCAACTACCTGAAAGATTAGACGAATTCGGGCGACATCAAGCTGATGTGTAGCACCCACGTGCTCCAGCATCAAGGTGCCAATGATCGGCGTTATGAACTGCACCGTTGCGATGAAACCAATCGTCGATGCAATGCAATTGACGGAGCGGAATGACTTCAAGCAGCTGCACTTGTTGACGCTCACGATGACCAGCAACACCGCTGATGCGTGGCGAGAGCAGCAGGCTATGGGCCGGCGGCCTTGGCATGGCCTCCACGTCGGCGGAAACGACGGCTGGAGGCGCGGGGCCCTAACCGAAGGACCGTCGCTCAGAGAGCGGAAACAGTACGCGGGGCGGTGGGCGTCCGGTCACACGGCTTTCTAGGCGCTACTGCTCGAAGATGGTGCCGCGGAAAGCGGCGGCCTGCGCCGGGGTCAGACGGCCGCGCAGCTTGGTGCGGATCTGATCAATCACAGCATCCCCCAGCTCGGCCTGTTCGATCAAACGCCACACCGCTCGCCCCACCTCGCCGTCGCGAATGCCCTGCTCTCGCACCGAGGCGTTGCGGAGCTGACGCTTGCTAATAGCCAGCCGGCGGCGCGTAGCCTTGAGGCGTTCCTCCGCAATCTCGACCCGGCTGCGCGGCAGTTCGCGCTGCTCGGAATCTTTGTTGACCACGGTATGTTTAGGTACGGGGCGGGGGAAGCCGGACATGGGTTGACTCCTGTAGGATGATTACCGGAGCACTTAATTATCCAGCTGACCGGCAAGGTGGAAGGCCCCCCTCTCGCAAAGACGTTTCTTGGCGACCATGCCGACGGCATTTCTCCCGAAAACGACAACCGGAAGCGAGCGCCGCTCGCAGACCGCGACGCCGATTGCCCTTTCCAAGGGCAGCCTATCGCGAGTAGCGGACGGCTTCCGCCCGGCTCGGCCCCTCCTGCCGGGCCTCGACGTACAGCCCGAGGGTTGCTCGGGAGCAGCTCGGACGGATACCCCACGAACCTGGAGCCGGCGCCGTCACTTCGCACGCCCGTTGCTGTTGCTTGGCGGGGTCGGCTTTGAGTTTGCTGCCGGCGGGCTTAGCTTGCCCCGGCATCAGCAGCGCGCTTCATCTATACATCGGGTTCTCACATGGCCAGCAGCCTCGGCTTCGATATGGGTTTGGTGCAACGTTCGCAAGGCGGCGACGCGCTATGCCATTCCGCCTATGTGTGCGGCGGCACGGCGCGCCTCGCCGACGGGTCAGTCGTGGACTTTTCAAAGCGAAATGACGTTGTTGCCGCTTTCGTCGTGACGCCGGTAGGCGCGCCGTCCTGGGCCGCCGACTGTAGTCAATTGTGGAAGCGCGCAGTCGCAGCGGAAAAGCGGGCGGATGCTCAGGAAGCGCGTCTGTTCGAACTGACCATCCCGCGTTCCATTCCAAAAAAGCATTGGGAGGAGCTTGCACGACATGTAGCCCGCGCTTTCGTTGTTCACGGCATGACCGTGCAGGTGGGCATTCACTGTCCGATGGCGACCGACGGCGACATCAATCCGCACGCCCACTTCATGGCCACGATGCGCGAGATCGTAGAGGGAGAGTTTTCGCGCAAAAAGGCGCGCCACTGGAACAAGATTTTTCACGGGGCTGCCAAAGCCATCCGCTACAAGGTCGCGGAGATGTTGAACGAGTTTTGCCGCATGAAAGGCTTGGATTGTCAGGTTGACCCTCGCTCCAATGCCGAGCGCGGGTTGCCCCCGGCCGAAGTCCGCCTACCGCACTGGCACATCCTTCACTATCAACGCACCGGCCAGAAGACCCCGGCGATGGAGCAGCGCGATAAGGAGCGCGCAGCGCGTATCGAGGTCGCTCGCCTGGAGGCCGAATGCGCCGAACTCGAGCGTGAACTCGAGCTGGCTCGCGCCGAGGCCAAGAGGACCTCTGTTGCGGAACCTCGCTTGGCTGCGCCACCGGATGTGCCCCGATATGTCTTCAAAGGCCAGTCCCACGCAAAGCGCGGCGCTCACCGGCAGATGGCTAGAACGGAGGCGCTTGCCGACGTCGCGACGGACCTTGACCTTCCGGGTTTGAGATACGGACCGTGACCGTCGACATCGACGAGCCGCAGAGCGAAAGGGCCACCCTCCTCCGCCAGGCGCTGCACATACTTTAAAATCAGCCGAAAAGGTTGCGGAAGCGTCGGCCATTTGCGATCGGCTTGCCAAGGCGCAATGAAGTGCCCAGCGTCTCTCCGGAGCAAGCCGTGGCCGAGCTGCGCGATATCCAGAATTCGATTGGCGACATCTGCCCGGAGTGCCCGGCGGATCTCGAATGGTTCGGCTGCCCTGTCGCACCGCCATGGAAACGGATCGGGCAAGTTCCAGCCAAGCTTGCGCGAGCTGGAGCCAAAGCTGCCGCTGGGAGCCTTCCGTCAGAACCGCTTCCTTCGCTGCCTCTTCCGCATGGTCCTCCTGATCAAAATTCTTATCATGATGGGCAACGTCTAGCCGAATAGGGCAAATAGCGAGTGGCGCTCCGTTCCGTGCCATTCCCGGCGGGCGCGGCCGGCGCTCCGCCGTCCAAGTCAGCCGACCAGGGCCCGTGAAGCAAGTCGAGTGCGTTCTCAAGCGCGGCTCCGGCGGCGGTGTTGTCCAAGATGCACCAAGTCTCGCCAGACGAAGACGCAGCATCGAGCCGCGTCTTCAACGTCCGAAGAAACGCACCGTCGTACGCGGAGTGGTAAATGCGCGGGGCTCCATGCAGTCGAAAATAACGCAGACTTGGCCACCCGCCCGGCAGGTCGGCGTCGGGCGCCCGCGCGGGATCCGCAGCGACGCGGCAAATCCGACGCTCGCTGAGCCAAGCACCGACCTCGTCCGAGAACCAGCTGGTGTGACGTGGCTCACAAGCGAGAGCGGCTGAGCTTCTATCCCGCAGTGCGCTGAACAGCAATTCAGCCTCGGACTCGACGAAAATTCTGCGCGGCGCAAACTGAACGAGCAAGACCCCTAGCTTCGAACCAAGTCCGGCGCTCTCTTCGATGAACCGGTCGAGTTCAGTCAGCGCAAGCTGTGGGGAATGAGTGACGGACTTCGGCACCTTTCCCGAAAAGCGGAAGTCATCCGGCGTCGCGTTTGCCCACTTCTGATAGGTCGAACGGCGGTGCGGTTTATGAAACGACGAGTTGATCTCGGTAGCGTTCAGCAATTTCGCATAGCGCTCAAGATGGCTGCCTGTTCCGCCAACCCTTTCCTTGCAGCTTCGAGGAACATTCCATCCGGCCGTGCCGAGCCGCACAGCCTTGACATCGTCCTCCTCTATCATGTGGCTCCGTCCGGACTTGCTCAAAGCTGTTACGCCAAAGGTGCGGCTCATCCCTGTGAAGTTGTGAAAATGCCGCCTGAAGCGAAGGGGCTTTTGGCCGCTCGGCGGAGCGGCCCAACCCCGAACACGCGTACCGCTGCGCATCAACAGAGCCCGGCCGGCCTAGTTCCCGCGGCCACCAAGGGCGCAGCGAAGGTCCAGCACTAAGCGCTCGCCGGCGGGCTACGAACCCTTGGCGGCGGTCAGCGCGAGCGCGTCGCAAGAAGGTCACTTACTCGCCAGCAAAGAGCTTTCGAAGCAGGCGAACAGGCCGGCGGGGCCGGTATTTATTTCCGCGCATCCGGCCTGGCGCAGGCTCTCCTCAGTGAACCCGCCGCATAGAACTCCGATCGTGGCGATCCCGGCCTTTCCCGCCGCGATAGCGTCGTAGGGCGTGTCCCCGACCGCCACGGCATCGCTGGCTTTGATCCCGAGTTTCTCGAGAGCGGTGTCGAAGACATCCGGGGCGGGTTTGGATTGTTCGACGTCGTCGGAAGAAGTGGTGGCATCCACCATATCGATGACGCCTGCTATATCGAGATACTTGGCGAGTTCATCCTTCTTCGCCGACGAAGCGACGGCCACCCGAATGCCGGCGTGACTAATCCGGCGCAATAAATCTGGGACTGCCGAGAACGGGCGGACAAGCAGCAGATATGCAGTCTTGAAGCGATTGCCGCGCCACTCCTCCATTTCCTTGCCGTGGTCTCGCTGCTCCTCGGCGGACAGAAAGACCGGAATAAGCTGGTCTCCTCCTTTGCCGATCTGGTTGCGAGCCTGCTCGAAGTTGACGTCGTGGCCGAACTTCACCATCGCTTCGTGCCAGGCGAGGGCGTGAAGATCGACCGGTCAGATTTTTGAGCCGTTCTTTGATCCGCGTCTTTTTTAACTCCAGTGTTTCCGACGGCTCCTGCCGGTCGGCGGTATCGAGCTGAGCGAGATAGCGCGCAACACTCTCCTCCAATTGCGTGCGCCGCCGCTCGACTTTGCCGCGCGTGAAGTTCTTATCGCGATTATTGACTGCTTTGAATTTGCTGCCGTCGATCGCAACGCTGGCTGTCGCGAGCAAGCCCATCTTGCGGCACACCTCGACGAAGCGCGCGCAGACCTTTTTGATGCCGGGACCATTGTCCTTGCGGAAATC
>NZ_JADPIY010000041.1:0-66410 GCF_023073095.1 Bradyrhizobium sp. 44 | reverse complement strand
TCAACGATCACCCGAATAGCCAGATCGACGAACTGCTACCCTGGGCCTATCTCGCTACCCCAGAACGCTGGCGCGTGGCCTGAGAACATCGCTTACGATGGAGAGCTTCTTCTCGTCGTTGAAGACCGAGCGCACCGAGCGCAAGACCTATCGCAACAGGAATGAGGCCAAGGCAGATGTGTTCGACTACATCGAGCGGTTCTACAACAGCATCCGCCGTCATTCGACGATCGGGTACGTCAGCCCGGTTGAGTTCGAGCGCAAGGTGGGATTAGCTTAACCCCGTGTCCATCAAAACCGGCAGCAGCTCACACACCGGCCGTATGACCGTAGAGCTGGGTGATGACCTGGCCGCGGCTGTAAGCCTGCTGCACGCAAGCAACATAAGGTTTATTGCTCATCCAATCATACGGTCCAGCACTTGCAGTGGAGACCGAGCCTACGGTCGAAACGATTGCGGCCGCAGTTGCGATGGCGAAGAGCCCTGTACGAAAGCTTGCCATGTTCGTGGTCCCAAGTCAGACCACACTATTGCGTGTCTGTGCCAATACAATGAGAACTCACTGGGGTCCTGTATGTGCGGCACGTCACTTCGACCCTGGCCGCCGAAACTCTACCGGTCAGGATCGTCCGATGACCAGTTGCGGCGACTTGTGCAAAGCCTGTCCTATGAGCATCAGGGGAACGGCAAGTAAGATCATAAATATACTCATCATAACAAGCTGGTCGTGAAAATTGCCATTGGACGGCGTTTTCGAGATCATCAGATTGGAAATGATGAACCCGAGGCCGGTCAATGAAGCTAATATACCGCTTCCCTTCGCAATTAAGCCAAGCCTGCGCCACTCGATCTCGCGAGATTTAGCTCTGGTAGCTTGCTCATTGAGTTCGGAACGCAAGGCGAGCAACTCGGTCTCGACTTCAGCGTGCGTCATTGTTCTCTCGTAGATTGGATGCTTTGACCGATTTTCAAAAGCTTCTTGAACAGAATGACAGTCGGTTGCTCTGGCCCGCACCTATTCGATGAACGAGGGGTGCGGGCCAAAGTACAACCGCAAAATAGGATCAGGATCCTCGCGCACCGCTCATGATCGGCCCGAACCTCTCCCAGCTTTCTCCCTTAAATCGCATCATCTGGAGCTGCTCGATCGGGGCGAAATCGTCAGGGCCTGTCTTGATACGTGTGCCCGTAATGTAAATTCCAATCTCAAAATCGAGGTTGGCTGCCTGCTTCATTACATTCTCACGGGTCAGCGTGTCACCGCATTGACGGAGGACTTGCTCCAGGCCCTTAGCCACACCGTAGCCAAAGACAGTCGCAGAGTCGTCGAGATCACCTTCGGGGTACCACTTCGTCATGAAAGCCCGCCACTCGTTCATCGATGCGTCGTTCTTCCACTCTGAATCCTTGGGGTCCTTGAGGTATGCGGTAGAGAGGATGCCCTGGCTGGCCTCGAAGCCCGCAGGTTTGATGACCCCACCTATAGAACCAGAGACGTTGGTCAAGAACTGCACGGGATGCCACCCTAGTTCGGCGACTTTCTTGATGGCTTGAGCGGCAAACTTCGGGGTTGCGATATTGACGAAGATGTCAGGGTTTGCGCCCTTGATCTGCACCACCTGAGAATCGACAGTAGGCGAGCTCGTCTCGTATGCTGCCTCAACAACGATAAGCTTGCTGGCCTGGTCACCGAGGCCATCCTTCAAGCCGGTGACGTAGTCTTTCCCGAAATCGTCATTCTGATAAAGCACACCGACAGTCTTACCGGGGTAGTTCTGCAGAATGTACTTGCCGTAGATGCGAGCTTCGACCTGATAGCTGGGCTGCCATCCCATGGTCCACGGGAAGTTCTTCGGGTCGTTCCATTTGGCTGCTCCGGTCGAGACAAATAGTTGCGGCACCTTCTTGGAGTTCATGTACTTCTGGATTGCGGTGTTACCGGGCGTGCCCAAGGGGTTGAAGATCAGCAGCACTTCGTCGCTCTCCACAAGCTTGCGGGCTTGCTCGACCGTTTTGGGCGGGCTGTAAGTATCGTCATAAGAGACGAAGTTGATCTTGCGACCGTTGATGCCACCTTCGGAGTTAATCTTATTGAAGTAGGCGGCTTCGGTCTTTCCAATCGTTGCATATGCGGATGCGGGACCAGAGTACGGCATGATGTTGCCCACCTTGATTTCCGTGTCCGTTGCGCCGGGATCGTATTTCTTTTGAGCACTTGCGTTTGACGAGATCGCCGCGACAAGCACCGCGGTGATTGCGGTCGAATAGACAAAGTTGACGTAAGAACCACGCATCGTTGTCCTCCCTTGAAGCACAAACTGTTTCAGCCATTCTGGTGAGCTGTTCAGCCGCGCATTAGCGAGTATGCATGAGAACCGTCCGCGGCAGCAACGAAACGTGCCTGCCATTTCACTTCAGCAGTCGGAAAAGCCAAGCTTAGACGCAGCGCACAATTCCTTCCGCAGGAATTAGCGGGAGCAGGCGGCCTGCAAGTTGAGCTTGCGCAGCATGGAGCTTACGCCATCTGCTCGGCACTCTTGCGCATCAGCCAACTTTGTGGCGGAGGCGTTTCGCGATGTACTTTTCTTAGACTCCGCCTTTACCTTCCTGGCGCTGACGCGGGTGTCATTAGGGTCGTGCCAGTGGCGGGGAATGAACTCCGGCGCACTCGCCTTATCTACTTCTTTTGGCTGAGGCTGAGGTGGGGTCGGCGGCTCGGAGGGCGGCATGGACGCCAGGACCACCTTCTTGACAGTTTTTTGGATGAGTTGGGTGCTGACTAGCGATAGCCGATCAGCCTTGTTGCCTGCGACGGCGGGATAGGTGATTGACGTCATCAATAACGGAGCGGGTTTGGACCCAGCGGCAGCGATAGCTCCGATGCCACCTAGACATATCACTCCAAGTACAACGACCTGATCACTTTCATCTTGCTCCAGACCGAGGCTTCAAGCGTAGACGACATTTGGCCGGCAGCAAGGCGACCTGATTTTTTGGGTTAACGGTACGAGCAGTGGTACCTTCGCATCGATCGGTTGCTTCAACACCACCGAAGAATGAGTCGCGACCAGCCGGACCAAAACTGATAGTGCAGCCGGAAGGAGGTCGCTGTTATGCCTGCGATGCTGTTATGCCTGCGATGATGGTCTGTAAACCGCGCGCCCTCATTTGGATGCAGTTCCAATGATCGAATTAGGTCGGGATAGTTGACCGGGCTTTTGGGTTAGTCGCTAGATTGCGTGAATGATAGCCGACAAGGCGGACGTCGTCGCTAATCTGATTGCTGACAGACCGGACTGTCCTCTTTTTGCGCCAGACGCCGGTCGCCTTCGACGGAAGGGAACGGCCGCGCGCGACAATAAGCAGACCATTTCTCTTGTTTACATAGACGTCGTACATCGTACTCCTCGGCGGGAGAGTAATGCCGGTTAGCGGGAAATGCGGCGACGGAACCGCAAAACTCGCGGAAAACGCACCAGTAGACAGCCCATTCTGTGTAACTTATGCATTGCGTGCCGGCTACTATTTGCAGGGAGCCGAGAGTGCCCTTCCGCCATGAGTTGCGCGAAGAAGCCGCGCGGCAATGAGCTTTTGGATTGCGTTGGCCATTCAGCAAGAACGACTATAGTCGTTGGCACGCTTGGTCGACTCCAAAGACGCTTGCCTCTTCGACACTTTGTCGCAGCTGGCTCGTCCGGGAAAATTGCCCCGGTATGCCTACCTTCGACGGCCTTCGTACAGCCTGTCCAAGGCTCGTGTATCCGCGCATTGTCACCGAGCTACCACTTCTTCCGCTCTTTGAAAGCGCCGCGATCTCCATCGACAGCTGCTCCTGCGTGGACGGCTTTGAAAGCCGCGGAAGCTCTATCGGCAATTCGCCTTCAATGTCGGTAAAATCGGTCGCCAGCAGTATCGGTAGCTTGGAATCGCAGGCAACAAGATGACAAAATCCAAGCCGGCCGGTCATTCCGACATCGCATGACCGGTGATCACCAATTCCCGAGTCAGGCCTTTCTGCATGCACGCGGCTTTTACGGCCTTGCGCGCAAACTCCGGCCGCAGGGGCCCGAATGTACTCAGCACGAATATGCGACACATGCGGCGCGACAGCCCCATGCTGCTTTTGAAGATCTGGATGGTCGAACTAGAGCGGCCACGCACTCTCCCCATTTCATCTAAGACGTTCGTCTTATCTCTCTTAACGCCGACGCACCTGGCTCCAAGCCGGAAGACCGGGAAAACTTGGAACTTCTCGGGCTAGCCTATGTTGTACCATCCCAATACTGGAGATCGCGATATGAATAAAAAATTTCTTCTGCTGCTGTTGGCTGCTTCGCTCCTGGCCGGGCCGTCCTTTGCGCAAAACCCGCCGGCGGCCGATCGGCCAAACAATAATGCGGTCAACAGTTCAGGCCAGAACAATTCCAGCAAGCCGGTGGCAGGAGCCAACAGCTTCACCGAGGGCCAAGCCAAATCCAAGATCGAGGACGCCGGCTACACCAACGTTACATCCCTGAAGAAGGACAAGAACGGCGTTTGGCGCGGAAAGGCCAGTAAAGGCGGTGCATCAAGCGCGGTCAGTCTGGATTTCCAGGGCAACGTGAACGCTGCCAAGTAAGCTGCGCGCAGCAGTAAAGAATGAGAGGATTCAAGATGACCATTACGATTTCACGTCTCTACGACAACTATTCCGATGCGCAGCGCGCGGTGACCAGCCTGGAGGCCGCGGGCGTGCCGCATTCGGATCTGAGCATCGTCGCGAACAATTCCGATAACTGGTACAGCACCGATAAGAAGGTCGATCGCGATCGCGATGGGGTTGACGATCGGGCGGAAGGTGCGGCTACGGGTGCGGGCCTTGGCGCAGGTCTTGGTGGCGCTGCCGGCTTGCTCGCGGGCCTCGGTTTATTGGCTATCCCCGGCTTGGGTCCGGTCGTGGCGGCCGGATGGCTCGCGTCGACCGCGCTTGGTGCCGTTGCCGGCGGCGCGACGGGCGGCGTCGTCGGGGCACTGACGCAGGCCGGCGTATCCGATGAGGAAGCTCCGCTCTATGCCGAAGGTGTGCGGCGCGGCGGTACGCTGGTGTCCGCTCGTGTGCCGGACGCGGACCGCGCGCGATACGAAGCGATCCTGAACGAGTCAGCTGTCAATTTGCGCGACCGGATCGCAGCCTGGCAGAAGGCAGGATGGAAGAATTACGATCCATCTGCACAGCCTTATGGCGCAGAGGAAGTTCGCAGAGAACGCCAGCTTTACGGCACCGGCATGCGATGACTCACCGGGCGGCCCGCCGTCGGCGGGTCGCCAATTTAAACCGGACGATTGCCCATTTTATCCCTTGGACGGCGCTGCCTTTCGGGTCATTGCACCGTGAGTGCCGTAGCCGCGGGTGCGCTTCTAGCGACGGTGGCGAACACCATGATGCCTCTGCCGTGGCAGACCAAGTCAAGCCGTCGGTAGCCGGCATTTCCGGAGCGGCCGTGTTGACGGGGGCTACAGCGTCTTTCCCTGACGCTCGCTCTCCCGTCGTTCGGTGCCGGCATGGGCTTCGCGGTCGTCTCACCGTGGGGCAATCCCGGCGTCTCGGCAACCGGGCGGCTTCGGACGAAGTGGGTCGGAGCCCATACTGCCGAGGTGCAATTCAGGGATACGGCACACGGGCTTTAGCCTGAGCGGCCGGGATGTACTCGGAGCGATACTGCTGGCCTCTGCCGCAACATCATTGATCGGTACCGCGCCAGGTGTGTGAAGCACGCCGAGACCACGTCGCCATCCGGATTCCGGATAATAAGCAGGGGCTAAGAGCAGTATCCGTTTCCGCGCTCTGGACCGAATTCGGCGCATTGGCGAGCACTGCCCGTTCCTTGGCTGCGATCTCCATCCGCCAATGAAGCGCTCGACCAGGCGGGGTGAGAAGAGGTCGAGATCGGAAGTCGGACGCCAAGACGCTTGGTGCGGTCCGCCCAGTCGCGGCCACTGTTCGCTAGGATTGCCATGTCGCATTCGAGGTCTTCCATGATGGCGAAGCCACCCAGACAGCTCACCAACATCGCGAAGCCTCCGCGCGTCGGTCACATGGACTAAACGGTTTCGCCAAAAGCTGGAACGCCAAGCACATTGGATGCTTCCTTCTCGCCCGTCGGCACGATGCAGGGAGACGCTTGGTGCTCCATGAGTTGGCTGCCATCTAACAACCGCGAGATTTCGTCGGCCGACACGGGGCGACTGAACAGGAAGCCTTGAAATTCATGACAGTTGAAACCCTTTAGAATAGAGTCTTGTTCGGCGGTCTCCACCCCTTCGGCAACTACGGTCAGACCAAGCGCCCGTCCGAGCGTGATGATGGCTGCGGAAATCGCGCGGTCTTGAGGGTTTTGGCCAATTTCTCCAACGAAGCAACGGTCGATCTTTATCGTGTCAATCGGAAAGCTTTTCACCAACGAGAGAGACGAATAGCCCGTGCCGAAGTCGTCTATTGCCAGACGAACACCGCGACGATTGATGGCCTGCATGACCGCAGTCGCATGCGTGACGTTTTGCATCACCATGCTCTCGGTCACCTCGAGCTGTAGGAGCTCGGGAGCCAACCCCGTTTCGCGTAGAACCCCGTCGAGAAATCCTAGCAACTCATGATCGGTGAACTGCTTCGGCGAGAGATTAACGGCCATAGAGATCGCGGGCAATCCGCGTGACTGCCAGATGGTGCTCTGTCGGCAAGCTGTCGCCAATACCCACCTGCCAATCGGAATGATCAGACCGGTTTCCTCGGCCAGCGGAATGAAGGCTGCGGGGGCTATCAATCCTTTTTGGGGATGCTTCCAACGTAGAAGCGCCTCCACACCGACAATGCGACCTGCGGTATCTACCTTCGGCTGATAGTGGAGAAACAGCTCCTCTTTCTCCATTGCACGGCGCAAGTCCGCTTCGAGAACGAGGTGCTTCAGCGAATGCGACTGCAGCTCCGCCGAAAAGAAACGATATGCATTCTTTCCACCTGCCTTGGCCGCATACATTGCAGTGTCCGCCTGCTTGACGAGCTCCTCAGGATCTGAGGCGTCATCGGGGAAGATCGCGATTCCGATGCTACAGGTGATGCGGCATTCGTGACCACACAGGAGGAAAGGTGACTCGAGCGCTTCCAGAAGCCGTTGGGCGATCGCCGTCGCCTGATCTTTGCCGGTCAACTGGTCAACTAAAACGACGAACTCGTCGCCGCCCAGCCTGGCGAGCGCGTCCTCAGCCCGGATATTTGCACGCATCCGCTTGGATGCTTCGATAAGCAATTGATCGCCGGCAGTATGACCGAACGAGTCGTTGATCATTTTAAACCGGTCAAGGTCTGCGAAGAGAACGGCAAACCGGCTACCCGGCGCTCTGCTCGCGCGCTGATGCGCTTCTGAGACCATTGTGTTGAACATCGAGCGATTAGGGATACCTGTCAAAGCATCGTGGGTCGCCAGGAAGCGGATGCGCTCTTCCGCGATTTTCTTTGCCTCGGTCCGATCAAAATTGTGAAGAGCAAAGGAGACGTTTTCCGCCAGCCTAGCCAGGAGCTCAGCGATCTCGGAGGTGAAGATGCCTTCCTCGCTGGCTAGGAAGAGCAAGACTCCGATGACTTCACCCTCCCTGAATAGAGGAAAGCTCGCACCAGCGCGTGTTCCACCTCGTTCGGCAAGCTTATGCCAGTGAGTCGTCCCCGCGTCGCTCAAGAACTCATTTTTGATGCATGGCATTCTCGAACGAAACGAGGTGCCGGTTAGTCCCTTACCCTGGGGATGGTCTGCCAAAACCGAAAACGCTGTGCTGCGAACCCGATCGGCATTTTGTCCCTTAGTTGATACGATCTTCAAGAAGTGATCGTCCGGCTGAGCTAGGGCAATTGTCGTCGAGGTAAAATGGCCGCCCAGAACCGCTGCCTCGCAAACCAGATCGTAGAGTTCTTCGCGCGACCCAGCCCGCATCATGGCTTCGTTTGTCTTGCAAAGCGCGATGTACATGCGGTGCAACGCAGCTTCTTTGTCCTCTGCCTCGCGCTGAGCGCGCTCCGCCTCCTTTTGCCGTTCTGCCCCCTCGAACCTTTCGAGAGCAAATGCGACGTTCTCGACAACGCGTTGGAGGAGCTCGCTTATTTCGGCTGTGATAGAGTTGGCTTCTGCGAAGCAGAATAGAAATACGCCAATGCTTCGCGAGCGCTGGACTATCGGAACCGCCAACGTCGAACCGACGCCGCAAGCAATTGAATGCTCTCGCCACGGGGTCAGCGTATCGTCACCAAGAACGTCATTGCTGAGAACAGGGTGCCCCGAGCGATATGCCCGTCCCGCAAGTCCGTGGCCGTGGACTGAAGCCTCATCGACTGAAATGCTGATTTGCGGAATGAACCCTGTCTCGCTCGTTGCAGCGACGACGTCGAGCGACCCCGTATTGTTTGGGAAAAGGGCAGCTGTAATTCGAATGTGGCCGCCATGAACCGCGGCATCACAAACTCTTTGGTAAAGTTCGGAGCTGCTCGCGGAACGTAGAATGGCTTCGTTCGTGGCGTTCAGTGCCGCGAACATGAGTTCGTGGTTCATGGTCTCCCCCACAAACATCCTAGTGAGTCCAAGGAAACAACAAGTTAGGATCGATGCTTTAGGACATCTTAACGAGTGCTAGGTCATGCATCGCGTGGACCGCGCGCCGGTTTTCGCGCCTGACAGGCGCACGCGCCCGAGCGACATTTCTGCAGGAGCTTGCCGGCAGACCAGCCTTTGCCAGGCGGGTTGAGGGTATGCTGTCGCGCTACCCCAGAGTGTCGAAAGCAACCAGTCAGCACAAGTTTTCGCTGTCCGTCAGCAATACGACCCCGCTGCGAGGCTTCTCCCGCGATTTGATCCGAATCATTGCTCCGTTAGCTGCCCGCCGATGAAACCGGCGTCCACCGCTGCGATCGAACAACGAGGGATGGACCAGCCGGGTGGCAAATTCCGGGGGAACCTGCACGAGTGCCGGCGAGGTGCTGCGGGTCGAAGGCTTAACCGTCCAGTACGGCGCACTGGTTGCGCTGCGCGACGTGAGCTGGTCGGTTCATGCCAACGAGATCCTCATCATGGCCCGAACGGCGCTGCAAGAGCACCTGCTTTGCAGCCGTTGCTAACGCGGTGACTAGAAAACACTCGCAATGCAGGAAGATCCGGCGAAGCCGCGGATGAACGCAGCCATCGTGCTGCCGGATAATGCGTTTTCAGGCGAGCGAGCGCCGGCCTCGTCAGCCCGGGCGCGTCGAACACTCACCGCCCCGCGCCTGAAGGCCCGCAGCCGGCCACCCGCGAAAAAGAGCTCCGCGACCGCATGGGGTCACGGAGCTCGAGTCCAGGGAGGACGCCTTGAGGGCGACGGCGACCTCATCGACCTCCGCTATTCTATAGAAGACCGATCGCGGCTCTGGAGATGGAAACGGCACATTCAAGCCGCTCTATTCGCACGATGAGCTGCGCACGCCGTCAGCGGCTCCGCACCTCACATCTTAAGGGCGAACGGATCCCGCTCCTCGTTGGAAAAATCGATCATCACGTTCTTGGTCTGCAGGAACTCGTCCAGCGCCGCGACGCCGCGCTCCTTCCCGAAGCCGGACTCCTTGAAGCCGCCGAACGGCGCCATTGCGCTGGAGGCGCGATAAGTGTTCACCCAGACCGTTCCGGCGTGGACAGCCCTCGACACGCGCAAGGCGCGCGACAGGTTTGTCGTCCAGATTCCGGACGCTAGGCCATATTTGCTGTCGTTGGCAATACCGATCGCCTCGTCCTCCGTGTCGAAGGGAATGATCGAGAGCACGGGTCCGAACACCTCTTCCTGAGCGATTGCCATCTTGTTCTCGACTCCGGTGAAGATGGTCGGCTCGATGAACAGACCGTTGCCAAGACCATCGCCCGTCGCCGGTTTGCCGCCACACGCGAGAACTGCCCCTTCGTTTTGGGCATCGCCGATGCATTTGAGGATGCGTGCGAATTGCGGCTCGTTCGCCACCGTCCCCATATCCGTCGCCTTGTCCAAGGGGTTACCCAGTCTGATCTGGTGCGCCCGAGCGACGAGACGTTTCACGATGTCATCGTGGACGGATCGCTGCACGACGAGCCGCGAGCCGGCGATGCAGGTCTGCCCGGTCGCGCCGAAAATGCCGGCGAGAGCCCCGACGGTCGCCTTGTCGAGATCGGCGTCCTCGAAGATGATATTGGGAGACTTGCCGCCCAGCTCCAGCGTGACCGGGACAAGGCACCGGCCTGTTTCCGCCGCGATCTGGCGGCCGACGTTCGGGCTCCCCGTAAAACTGACACGGTCAATTCGGCCGCTCGAGAGCAGCGCCTGACCCGTCCTGTAATTGCCGGTGACGACATTGACGACGCCGGCGGGGAAGCCCGCCTCGCGAATCAGCTCGGCGAACTCGAGCGTCGTTACCGACGCATGCTCGGACGGCTTGATGACGACGCAATTGCCCGCGGCCAGCGCTGGCGCGAGCTTGTTGGCAAGCAAGCCCATCGGCGAGTTCCAGGCGGTGATCAGCACCGCGACGCCGATCGGCTCGCGGCGCGTGAAATCGAACACGTCGCGCTGGTCGAGCGGGATGGTGTCGCCGAAGATCTTGTCGGCACAGCCTGCGAAAAACCGGTAGGCGCGCGCGGCAAAGTGCATCTGCCCGTGCGTCTCCCGGATGATCTTGCCGTTGTCGGTGCTCTCCATGATGGCGATCCGCTTGGCCTGCTCATCGAGCAGATCGGCGAGCTTGTTCAGCAAAGTCGCGCGAGCAAGACCCGTGGTCATGCTCCAGATGGAGTCATAGGCGCGTCGCGCTGCGGCAATGGCATCGGCGACCTGCGCGGGGGTCGCCTGCGCGACCTGCGCCCATTCCTCGCGGGTATAAGGGTTTATGGCGGCGAACCATTCCTGGTTCGGAGCACTGACCGTCTCGTTGGCAATGGCAATTCCGTATTTCTTTGGCATGCTCGATTGTCTCCGCAACTGGCGAATTGCCTGTTTCATCCCGGACGGGAGGTCTGGCTTTGGTTGATGGCTAGGCTGGGCCCCCGAGGGGATCGGCGTCCAATCGCGAGATCCCGTTGATCCCTTCGCGGGCAGGAGGAAACAGCGAGAGCACCTGCCGGTCGTGACCGGGAATAATGTGCAACGGGCCATCGGCCAACTTCTCGATCACCGCAAAGCCGTTCAGCATCTGGTTGGTGTCGAACAACACGGGGAACGGCCGGCGCTGCAGGAGGTTGGCGTAATAGTGCGAGGCATCCGAGGCCAGCACCACATAGCCGCGGCGCGTCCTCACCCTCACGACCTGAAGCCCCGCGGTATGGCCGCCGAGCCAGTGCAGGGTTATTCCGTCGTCGAAATGAGAATTGGCATCGTGAAGAGTCACGCGCCCTTCAAAATTCCGCCGGACGATATGGCTGACGTCCTCGGCGTTGTAGGCCTTCTTCTGCTCGGCATCGCACATGCAGCGGCCGGTGCAGAAATGCATCTCGCGCTCCTGAACGTGATAACGCGCCCGCGGAAACAAATCGTGATTGCCGGCATGATCCCAATGCATGTGGGTGAGGATGACGTCCTTGACGCTATCGGAAGTGATGCCGATCTGCTTGAGGCCTTCGGCGACTGGGCGCGTGACTGCATAGTTGCGTGTCTTGCCTGCCCTCTCGTCGAAGCCGGTATCGACGACCACGGTGCGGTCCCGGCCAACCAGCGCCCAGACGAAAAAATCCAGCGGCATCGGAACGTCAGGCACATCGCTGCTGTCGATGAAGTTCTCGGATGCGCGGCGCTCTTCCTTCGCCGCGTATCGGATCGCGTAGATTTCATACTCGGACATGTCCATCTTTCACTGGCGCTCGATGCCAGCTTCCTTCGTTGTCGTGGCCCACAATTCGATGTCGTCCTTGAGATGCCTGGCGAAATCGGACGGGGCCATCCACTGAACCTCGAAGCCGATGTCAGCAAGACGGCTCCGGATCTCGGGCTCCGCCAACACCTCGCGTACACCTTCGGAGAGCTTCGCGACAATCTCGGGCGGCGTGTCCTTGGGAGCAAACAGGCCGGACCATGCGGATATGTTGATGAACGCGACACCGCCCTCCTTCATGGTCGGGATTTGCGGGAACAGCGAGGCGCGGTCCGGATTTGTGGTGGCAAGCGCACGAGCCGAGCCAGCCTCGACCTGGGAGACCGCGGGCGCCATGTCCATGAAGGTCATGGAGACGCGCTGGGCGATAATATCGGTGACGACCTGAGGGCTGTTCCGGTAAGGCACAGCGGCAATGTCGATCCCCGCCCGCCGCTTGAACGCCTCCCCGGACAGTTGACCAAGCGCATTGGCATATCCGAACGTCAACGTGCCGGGCTTGCTTTTCGCGAGCGCAACGAGATCTGCCACGTTTTTGACGGGCAGTGAAGGATCGACAATCAGAAAGTAAGGAAACACGCCGAACTGCGAAATCGGAGCAAAGTCTGCGATGGGATCGTACTGGATCGATTTCAGCAGGCTTGGATTCGCGGCGTGCGTAGACGTTCCGCCAACCAGCAATGTGTAGCCGTCGGGCGCTGATCGCGCGGCAGCCGTCGCTCCCAGCGCACCGTTTGCGCCAACGCGGTTGTCGATAATGATCGTCGTCTTCAGCAGCTCCGACAGCCGCTGAAACACAATGCGCGCCACCCCATCGGTCCCGCTGCCCGGGGCAAACGGCGCGATGACCGTGATCCGTTGAGAGGGATAGGCTTCAGCAGCTACGGCTAAATTCACATGTGACAGCGCGAACGCGATCGACAACAACAACACCCGCACGGAACCCTCCCATCGCTTTTTTTGCTTTTTCGTTTTCACGCGCCGACTACGACTTCTTCGAGCCACGTTCGATGACCTTCACGATGACCGGCCAGTAATTCGCGCCAAACCCGGCCTTGGACGCTTCCGTCAGAAGAGCCGCGCCCAGCGCCGCTTCCCTTGCCTCGATGCCTGCGTCCCTCGCCATGTCGAGCGCGTAGGACACGTCCTTGTGCATGTAGTCGGTCGAGAAGACCCGCTCGGGAAACTCTTGTGTCGCGACGGCCTTGTAGCCGTGGTTGCGCAGCGCAAAGCTGTCGGCAGAGCCTTTGGAGAGGGCATCAAACAAGGTCTGAGTCGACATGCCAGCGGCGTTCGCGATCGCGGACGCCTCGCAAAGGGCCGTCACCGTCCCCACCACGACCATGTTGTTCAGAATTTTGACGATCTGGCCGGTTCCGACGTCGCCGCAATGAGTCACGTCAGAAGCGAAGCAGCGCAGCAGCGGCTCGATCCGCGTAAACACATCCGGCGTAGCGCCGACGGAGATCGCCAGTGTCCCCGCCTCGGCAGCCGCGCGCGTCCGGGCGACCGGTGCATCGGCATAATCGGGTCCCTTCGCGGCAAAGACTCCGGCCAGTTCGCGCGTCAGTTTCAGCGGGCTCGTGGACAGGTCGACGATGGTCTGACCGGCGCGTGCAAATTCAAGCAGCCCGCCCGGCATTTCGCAAATCTTCTTCAAATGCTCGCCGCTCGGCATCGAAATGAAGACGATGTCGGCCTTGGCCACCGCAGCAACCGAGCCGGCATCGACCGCCCCGGCCTGAACCAGTCGCGCCACGGGTTCCGCGTTGAGGTCGTGGATCAGCACCTTTTGCTTTGTCTTCTGCACGAGATGCCGGCACATGGGTTCACCCATGACGCCCAAACCGATGAAGCCGAAGGTCGAAGATCCAGTCATGTCAAAGCTCCGGAATTTCCCGACAGAAAAAACATTCAGATACCGAGATAGGCCCGCCGCACATAGTCGCTGGCCAGCAGTTCCTGGCCCTTCCCGCTCAGCGCGACCGCGCCGGTTTCCAGCACAAAAGCCTCGTGACAGAGGTTGAGGGCAAGCTTTGCATTCTGCTCCACCAGGATGATCGACGTCCCGATATCGCGGTTGATCTCGCCGATGATGCGCGCGATCTCGTCGACGATGATCGGAGCAAGCCCGAGCGATGGTTCGTCGAGGAGCAAAAGTCGTGGCCTCGCCATCAGAGCGCGACCGATGGCAACCATCTGTTGCTCTCCGCCCGACAGCGAACCCGCCATCTGGGTCCGCCGCTCCACCAGGCGGGGGAAGTATCCGTAGATCTGGTCCAGCGTTTTCTTCTGCTGCGCTTTGTCGCGCTGCGAGTAGCCACCCACGAGCAGATTGTCGAGTACACTCATCTGCGGGAAGACGCGCCGTCCTTCGGGCGACAGCGAGATCCCGCGCCCGACACGCCGCGAGGCAGAGACGCCATCGATGCGCTCCCCGTCGAAATAGATCTCACCGCCGCTCAGTGGCCTGAGGCCGATAATGGCCTTCATCGTGGTGGTCTTGCCCGCGCCGTTCGAACCGATGAGCGAGACGATCGCCCCCTCGGCAACGGACAGGCTCAGATTGCGGACCGCCGTGAGGGGACCGTAGGAGACGCTGATCCCGCGCACATCAAGCATGGACCGCCTCCTTGCCGAGATACGCCTCGATCACGACTGGGTTTGATACGACTTCCGCAGGTGTTCCTTGCGCAATCATCGTACCGTGGTCCAGCACCACGACGCGATTGCACAGGCCCATGACCGTGCGCATGTGGTGCTCGACCATCACCATCGTGAGGCCGCGCTCCGCCTTCACCCGGCGCAGAACCGAAGCGAGCTCGGCCGCTTCCTCCGGATTGAGCCCGGCGACGGGTTCGTCCAGCATCAACAGCCGCGGTTCGCTGGCAAGCGCGACCGCGACGCCGAGACGTCGCTGCTCACCATAGGACAGCTCACGGGCCTTCAGGCCCACGCGGCGCGTCAGCCCGAGCAGCTCGAGCACATGGAGCGCTTTATCTTCGGCCTCCGCTCGCCACTTGCCGGAGAAAAACCCTCCCCACAGGCCGGTCGAGTTCGAGCCCAGCGTCCCGCGCGCTGCGTTTTCGATGACCGTCGCTTCGGAATAGATGGTTGCCGCCTGGAAGGTCCGCGAAAGCCCCTGACGAACCGTTTGATTGGCCGGCTGCCCCGAGATGTCGCGGTCCAGAAACCGGACCGTGCCCGCCGAGGGCCTCAACACGCCGGAGATCACGTTGAACAACGTGGTCTTGCCGGCGCCATTCGGGCCGATGAGACCGAGAAAGTCCCCCTCATTGACATCGAAGGAGACGTTTCGGACGGCAACGAGGCCGCCGAAGGACCGCTTCAGACTATCGACTTGTAGCATGCTCATGGCGCTTCCTCCACGAGCGTTGCGTTGGCTGGTGCGACGCGTTGGCGCAAACGCCCGATGTGGACGAGGCTCGCCAGGCCGTTCGGCACGAACATCAGGCAAAGAACCAGTATCGTCCCGTAGATGATGTGCTGCAATCCTTCGGTGGATCGCAGCAACTCCGGCAACGGCGTGAGGACAAGCACGCCGACCACAGGACCCAGCACGCCCTCGCGCCCGCCAACCACCAGCATGGTCAAGTAAGACACCGACTCCCAGAACGTGTACGAATCCGGGGAGATGAAACGGAGATAGTGCGTCGACAACGCGCCAGCGAATCCGGCGATGCCCGATCCGATCGTAAACGCAATCACCTGGACCCGATGGGTATCGATGCCGCTGGACTCGGTGAGGCGCTGGTTCTCGGCGGTGGCCGCCATCATCGTCCCCAGAGGCGACCGATACAGCAGCCAGGTCAGCAGCAGCGTCGCCAGCGCGCAGCCGAGCGCGAAGGGATAGAATTGCGGCTTGGCGCGAAGCACATATCCGAAGATTGAGATTGGAGGGACGCCCACCAGCCCGTTGGCGCCGCCCGTGATCGAGCTCATGTCCAACGCGAGCAACACCGCGATCTGGCTGAAGGCAAAGGCCACCAGCACGAAATAGACGCCGCGCAGACGCAGGATGATCCAGCCAAGAGCGGCAGCGATGACGGCCGCAACCAGAGCCGCGATGAACAGGGTCAGCAGAGGCGGCCACCCTTTCATCGACAACAGCGCCGAGACATAGCCGCCGACCAGTGCAAAGCCGCCATGGCCCATCGACAGCTGCCCGGCCCGGGCAATGATGGCGAGGCCAAGCACCAGCATCAAGTTGATGCAGCCGACTGTCGCCAGGTGAACATAGAACTGGTTCGGCGCGAACCAGGGCAGCAGCACGGCAAGGATGACTGCCACGCCGACGCCGACAAAGTGCACAGGCTTGGTGGTTGGACGATTCACGCCTCACGCTCCTTTCGGCCGAGCAGGCCTTGCGGGCGCAGCAGCACGACGGCGATCACGACTAAGAATTGTAGAATCTCGGCCAACGAGGCGCTGACGAAGGTGCCGGCAAAACTCTCGATCAGGCCGATGAGCAGTCCGCCGACAACCGCGCCTGGGACGCTGCCCAGTCCCCCGATGACGACGATGACGAATGCTTTCAAGGTCGGCGCCAGGCCGATGAAGGGCGACACCGACAGCACCGGCGCCATCAGGACGCCGGCGAATGCCGCCAGGCTGACGCCCAGCACGAACGCGGCGGGAAAGATGACATCGACGCGAATGCCCTGCACCTGGGCAATTTCCGCGTCCTGGGCCACGGCCCGCATGGCGCGGCCGATCCTTGTATGGCCGATCAACAGATTGAGCGACACCACGGCAAGGATCGCACCGATGATGACGACCAGCCGCGACCACGGAAATACGATCCCGTCGATGGACAGAACGCCGGAGACGACGGGCGGCACGGTGCGTGCCGACGATCCCCACATCAGCAGCGCGCTGTTCTGGATGATAAGCGCGACGCCGACCGAGGCGATCATGCCGTTGATGTCGTTGCCGCGAAACCGGCGAAACACGACCCGCTCCATCACCAGCCCGAGCAGGGCCGTTGCGCCCACGGCAAGGAGGACGCTAACGACGAACGGCATGTTGTTGCTGCCATAGAGGATGGCGAACAGGAAGGCGCCGACCATGTAGAACTCGCCATGCGCAAAATTGACGATGCGCATAATACCGAACACCATAGTGAAGCCGATGGCCATCAGCACATAGATCATGCCTACCATGAGGCCGTTGACGACGGTCTGGGCCAGAATGATGTCCATGCTCACGGGACGAGGACTCCAATCGCAGCGGCGAGGCAGATCATGCCTCGCCAGTTTTCAGCGGTCACTTATTTGCACGCATTGACGTCGCAGGTCGCAACCTTCGTGACGACGCCGTCCTTGATCTGCCCGACGTAGAAGGGAAGATCGATCTGGCGCTTGCTTCCGTACTTCTGCTCGCCGGTCCAACCGGCCTTGCCCATCGTGGTCAGGACATCCGACAATCCATCGAGCGTCGTCGCGATCTTGGTCGTATCGTCCACGGTCCCGGCCTTCTTCATGGCCGTGAACAGCATCTGCAGGCCGGCATAGAAGAACGGGCTGAAGCCGTTCATGTTCTGCCCATACTTGGCCTTGAAGCGGGCAACGTAGGCCGCCGTGTCAGGCAGGCCCGTGTCGATGGGCAAGTGAACGTAGGTCCCTTCGGCTGCATCCTTGCCCGCGACCTTCAGCATCTCGGCCGAAACATCGCCGCCCGTGACGAAAACCGGACCACGATAGCCGAGCTCGCGCGCCTGCTTCAGAATGAGGCCGGCGGTGGTCGGAGAATTGCCGCCGAGCTCGAGCCCATCGGCCTTCATCAGGATACGCGTGAGAACGGGCACGAAGTCGACGCGCTCGCGCTCGAAATACTCGACCTGCAGCTTCGTGCCGGCCTTGGCGTACGAGTTGAAGTTCGCAACGCCGATCTGCTGCCCGGTCTCATCGTTGGGAAGCAGCGACACGACCTGCTTGGCCGACGTGCTCTTCATCAGCCACGCCACCTGCGGGTCGGAGAATTCGCCAGTCGTAATCACCGGGCGATAGGAGAACGGCGCATCGGCCCCGAGGGCCCGCGGCGTGAAAGCGAGCGTCATGGTGATGACTTTGCCGGACGTGGTCTGATCCTTGGTCGCCACCGCCGCGGCCGAGCCCATCGGGCCGACCACGAAATGGATTCCGTCCTGGATCATGAGGCGATCCATCGCCGTGACCGCGTCTGCGGCGCGGTAGCGGTCGTCATATTGCTTGATCAGGATCTTGTAGCGCTTGCCGGCGACTTCGAGACCGCCATCCTTGTTGACGTCTTCCGCGGCAAAATCGGTGGCGGCGAGCATGCCTTCCGCGAACGCGGCGCCTGCGCCGGAAAAGCTGGCGTGCACGCCGATCGTGACACTGTCTTCGGCCCAGGCGGCGCCGGAACAGGTGACCATTGCAGCCAGGACGGCAATCAACTCAAAACGCTTCATTCCAATCTCTCCCCAGATGTTGCTCTTGTCTGCCTTGCTCGTTTCTTTCAAGCGCGGCTTTTGTCAGGTGATGCTCGTCATCTACGATGGCGGCCTAACGTCATCGCCCTCGTTCGCGGGACTTAAGGAACCCAGTTGGTCTCCTCCGGCTCATGCATTCCGCGTGGCGCGAAGATGACCTTCTTTGGTGCTGCTCGCGTGCCGCGTCCCTGCAATAGGCGCGAAACCGTCGCGAGGTCCTTCACCTTCTCGATCGTCTCGAGCCGCTCGAAGAGCGGAGCGATATCATCGCGCGGCAGGACGGCGCCGGCGTGCTGATCGAACTGATCCCAGAGATCGGCGGCCGGCGGCGAATGGACCGCAAGGAGATCGAGAGCTTGCGCTCCCGACGGACCGTCGCCTGCGGCGCGCTGATCGCCTTCGGTCATCTGATGGCAAGACGCCTCGTCCATCGCTTCGGCCAGCAACGCGGCAAGCAAAGCATGTCTCAGGCTTTCACCGACCATGAGCGCTTCAGCTCCGCCCTGCCCGGTTGCGGGATTGCCCGCCATGAGCAGCGCGGCCGCAATCTTCGGCCGACTCAGTCCGAGCAATCGGGCCGCGGCCGCGACGCTGCCCAGCACGGCAGCTCCGAGCTGGCCAGCCGGCGGCAGTGAGTGCGAAATCTCGGCGCCTGCCATCAGCGCGACAATGAACTCCTGGCCGGTTTTTCCACGCTCCTCGCACAGGGCGAACAGCGCGACGACAAAGGCTGCATTCGCGGCATTGGGCGCCGCCCTGGATCCAGCGACGGCCGCCGTAGCGTTAATCAACGCGGCATCGACCGCGCTGGTGCGCCGTTCAGTGCCGAACACAACCGACGCGCCGCCGCTCGCCGCGATACCCGATGTCGCAAGCAACGCCTGGGTGATGGCGGCCGGCGCGCCGGACAGCGTCTGTCCGAACGCCGTGATGATGGCGGCCTTGGCTCGTCCAACAGCCTTTGCATCGCGCTGCTCCAGATCGTAGCTATTGATCCGCTCCGCCAGGCTCGACATCTTGGCGCTGACGCTCATTGCGCCGCCACCGCTTTGGCCGCCGCCACGCTCTGCTGGCCAGCTGCGTTTCGGCCTGCGATCCTGCCGAAGGTCGCGCCCGAGACGAGACCGGTGCCTGCGGGATAGTTGTCATAGAAGAGGCCGCCGACCAGTTCACCGCAGCAGTACAGACCCTTGATCGGGCGCCAGTCGGTGCCGATCACCTCGGCGTTCTCGTTGATCTTAAGGCCGCCAAACGTGAAGGTGATGCCGCCCGTCGCGCTGTAGGCATAGTAGGGCGGCTTGTCGAGCCGTAGCGCCCAATTGGTCTTCTCGATATCGAGGCCCTTGGTCGACAGGCCGTCCTTCTTGGTGGGATCGAAGCCTTCGTCCTCCGAGCGGGCATGATCGTTGTAGTTCACGACCGTTTTGATCGCCTGCGCCTTGTCATCGATATCGAGCTGCGTGATCAGCTCCTCGAGTGAATTGGCCTTGATCGGATCGCTGGTCGAATAGCGCGGCTCGAGCAAATGGACCACCTTGCTGTCGAACAGCTGATAGGCCTTGGCGCCGGGCTCGGCCAGGATGGCGCGGCCGAATTTGGCGTAAGTGAAGAGCGCGCCGTCTTCGCCTTCGTCGACGAAGCGCTTGCCCTTGCGGTTGATCATCACGGAATAGACGTAGGACAGGCGATTGCTGCGGTCGGTCATCTCGCGCGGCGCGAAGTCACCCCAGTCGGCGCTGATCGGCGTTGCATGGCAGCCGCTCCACTGCCCCCACGGCATGGCGCCGATGGCGAGTGCCATGCGCAAGCCGTCGCCCTGATTGTGGGGCGTGCCGCGAACCTTCGCGGCGCCGACGAGCGGGCCGATATGCTGCGTGCGCATCTGGACGTTTGCTTCAAAGCCGCCACAGCCGAGCACGATCGCCTTCGCACCGAGCGACTTGACACCTTCGTCATCCTTGGACTTGACACCGACGACGCGACCATTGTCATCGACGAGCAGCTCCGAGACGGCGTTGCCGTAGCGCACCTCGATGCCCATGCGCTCGCAGGTCGAAAACCAGCTGCGGGAAAGACCAACGCCTTCGTGCGCCGCGCGTACAACGAGACCGCGCGCCCAGACCATGACGTTGTCTTTCTTGACGGCGGAAAGGCTGATTGCCGGCTCCATCTTGATGGCGCCGGTATCCTTCATCCAGCGAACGGTCGCTTGCGAGTTCGACACGAGAAGACGAGACAGGATCGGATCCGTGCGCCCGTTCGTGACACGCATGAGATCGCCGTGAAAGTCTTCCTGCGTGTAAGGTGAAATGCCGTCGTAGAAGTTTTCGAATTCGTCTTCGACGCCAGGCAGCAGAGCTCCGATCTCGCGCGGCTCGTCATAGGCGAAACGCAGAACGCCGCCGCTCCAGTGCGTGTTTCCGCCTCGCATGTCACGGGGAGCTTTCTCGAGAACGACGACACGATCCGCGCCGTTTTCTTTCGCCGAGACTGCCGCAGCCAAAGCAGCGTTTCCCGCGCCAACGACGATCACATCGAACTCTTCGTGCATTTCCATTCCTTCCCGCCGAGCCTTGCTCTTCTATCTTCTGTATTCTGACGGATACCAGTGTATACATTGGAATGCAAGACGGGTCGACGAGATTCCGATTCCTACGGAAATTTTAGTGAAAACAGTATCTTATGGCAGGTTCTGTGGGTTGACCGAGGATCGAAGACAGCTGCGCAAACGGCGACGCCGGCGCAGCCCGCCCGTTGATTCAGCTACCGTCCCGTTCGCGACGGTCCTCGAGATCACGCTCTTTTGCCAGGATGGCCCGACGGGTCTCGAGCGCGCTCAGGACATGCGCCCGCGCAAGCCGATCGGCCTTTTCCCCTTCTCTTTGCGAAATAGCCTGCACAATTGCAGCGTGCTCGGCCTGAGCGACGGCGAAGCGGCCCTTCTCGGCCAATGTCGTTGGCCCCAGAAGAGCGATGGCATCTTGCAGAGCCGACAAGCTCTTTTCTAAGTAGCGGTTGTGCGAAGCTACTTGAATGGCGTCGTGCAGCTCCCTGTTGTGCCGATAGAGCTTGAACGGCTCGCGGTCGAGCTTTTCACCTTCGGCGACAAGTCGCGCCAGTGCAGCAAGATCTTTTGGACTTGCATGCTTTGAGGCCATCGCAGCTGCGGTGCCTTCGAGAGCCGCGCGCATCTCGTAGAGTTCTTCGACCGCATCCATGTCGAGAACGGACACGACAAGCCCGGTTCTCGGCCGGAGATCGAGCAGGCCGTCGAGCTCGAGCCGCGTCAGCGCCTGACGGGTCGGAGTTCGGCTGATGCCCAGGTGTTCCGCCAGTTCGATCTCGCGCATGCGCCGACCTGGGGCGAAGCGCCCCTCGATGATCTCACGCCGCAGTGCCGCGTAAGCGTAGTCAGCAGCAGACGCGAACTTCGCGCGGTCCGGCAACACCATCTGGTCGTTCATAAAGTCATCCCGATCTCATTCAGCAGGCGTTGCTCGTACCAGCGTGACGCGCCAAACCGTCCATCAATGATCTGCGTCCGATCCTTCCGCCCGTACAAGGCACGCGAAGGATGCAAGATAATCGGCGTCCGACCACCTGTTTGGAAAGAGGCCAACTGCGCCCATTGATCAGAATTAAGGGTAGCAGCTCGCCTCTGAAATGTATACACTGGTATCCAACGTATACAATGGTATGCAGGGGAGCGATACTGGTGCCGCAGAACAAGCTCAGAGCCACTTTCATGCGCGGCGGCACGTCGAAAGCCGTCGTATTCAACAGACAGGATCTGCCGGCAGATCCTGGCCAATGGGATCCGATCTTCCTGTCCGTCATGGGCTCGCCCGATCCCAACGGCCGCCAACTGGACGGGATGGGCGGCGGGCTGTCGTCTCTGTCGAAGGTTTGCGTCGTCGGCGCGCCGACGCGGCCGGATGCCGACATCGACTATACGTTCGCGCAGATCTCTGTGAAAAGTGCCGCCGTCGACTACAGCGCAAATTGCGGCAACATGTCTTCGGCGATGGGCCCGTTCGCTGTCAGCGAAGGCCTGGTGGTGGCGCCCGCGAACGGCGAAGCCGTCGTGCGCATTCACAACACCAACACCGGCAAGATCATCGTTGCACGTTTCGCCATGGCTGACGGGGACGTCGAGACCGACGGCGACATGACGATCGACGGTGTCGGCGGACAGGGCGCGCCCGTCCGGTGTGAATTCGTCGATCCAGGCGGCACCAGGACCGGACGGCTGCTCCCGACCGGACGCGCATCCGATCATTTCGATATCCTCGGCCTCGGCGCAATCGAGGCGTCGCTCGTCGACGCCGCCAATCCTTGCGTCTTCGTCGACGCCAGTTCGCTTGGCAAGGACGGCAGCGAGATGCCTGAAGCCCTCGAGGCCGATCCGGTCTTTCTCGAACGGATGGAGGCGATCCGCTGCGCGGCCTCCGTGGCGATGGGTCTTGCACCCGACGCCGCGGCAGCTGCCAATATCCCGAGCGTGCCCAAAGTCGCGATGATTGTGTCGCCGCGGCAGATGACGACGCTGTCGGGGCGGAAGCTTGAGCCTTCGGACATGTCGCTGGGCATCCGGATGATCTCCATCGGTCAGCCGCACCGCGCGGTCCCGATCACCGGCGCCGCTTGCTTGGCAATCGCGGTGCGCATCAAGGGCACGCTTGCGAACCGGATGGTCCGTGCCGGCGATGGCCCAATCACCATCGCCCATCCCTCCGGCACGACCGTTGTCGACGCGGCCGTAGAACATGCCGATGATCCCGCGAAGGCCCGCGCCATTCATGGCGCAGTGTATCGCACCGCCAGACGGCTGTTCGACGGCAGCGTGTTCTATCGACCGGCCAAAGCGGCTGCGCAAGCGCGGCGCAGCGCGTAAACGATCCCGGAGTTCCAGACGATGACTTATCTCGTTGCCGCCGATCTTCCCCGAGAATCGGCCGGACGTCGCTTTCGCGACCTATTGAAGCGTCCCGGCATCCTGCCACTACCCGGCGCTCACAACGGCATGGCGGCATTGCAGGCCAAGGCGGCCGGCTTCGACGCGCTTTATCTCTCAGGCGCAGCCATGACGGCGTCGATGGGCCTGCCCGATCTCGGCGTCATCACCGTGGATGAGGTCGCCTTCTTCGTCCGCCAGATCGTCCGCGCGGCTGGGCTGCCCCTCCTCGTCGACGCCGACACCGGCTATGGCGAGGCGCTGAACGTGATGCACGCGACCCGAATCTTCGAGGACTCCGGCGCGGGCGCCCTTCACCTCGAAGATCAGATCCTGCCCAAGAAGTGCGGCCATCTCAACGATAAGAAGATCGCTGATGCGCACGATATGGCGGCCAAGGTTGCGGCCGCAGCGAAAGCGCGGCGCGATCTCGTGATCATCGCCAGGACCGACGCCGCCGCAAGCGAAGGCCTCGACGGCGCGGTCGCCCGCGCTAAGCTCTATATCGAGGCGGGTGCGGATGCGATCTTTCCGGAAGCACTCAACACGGCCGAGATGTTCCGCGCCTTCGCCGAGCGCATGCCTGATGTCCCCCTGCTCGCCAACATGACGGAGTTCGGAAAGACGCCGTTCTTCACGGCCGCTGAATTCGAGGCCATGGGCTACGCGATGGTGATCTGGCCGGTCTCTTCACTCCGCATGGCGAACAAGGCCCAGGCAGAGCTTTATGCGGCGATTTCTCGCGACGGCGGCACACACAAGGTCGTTGAGCGGATGCAGACGCGGGCGGAGCTCTACGCAACGATCGGTCTACACGACTACGAAGCTCTCGACTCGTCGATCGTGCAAACCATCGTTCCGGCCGGGATGCCGCAACGCAACTAAGATTGCGAGTTGGACTTCGCTGAGTCGACGTATGCGGGCATTGATCGTCGATGCCAGCAGCGCTGCGCGCCTCGGTGACTGCTGCTCGCCCTGAAAGGTCAGTGGGGTAGCAGGCCCGCGAGCTCGCCGCGCAAATCGACCGGCCACGCTCCTCATCTAGTCATGCATCGGCGCGTTCTCAGCCCTTCGGCTTGATCTCAACGCCGGAGACTGACGAAATGAAGGCCGTGCTGAGCGACTGAAGAACTCCGTTCACCATACCGCCTACGATCGCACCCCGAATGTTGCCCATTCCACCGATGATCGCAGCCGCAAACCCATTGAGCGTCATGGCAAGGCCGACACCTGCGCGACGCCGAAGAGGTGATTGAGCGCGTCAAGCGCCGGCGCGGGACGATTTATCGCGCGCTGGTGCCGAATGCGCGGGGCGCCGAGCGGGCCGCGAAGGCCAAAGTCGACGAGATGCTTGGACTGATCACGATCAGCCCGACCTATACCCGCAAGAACCAGAATATGTCGATTGACGAGGCGATCGCGCAGAACCTGGACTCCTTTCGGATCGCGGAGACGAACGGGATCGCCTTTGTAATGGCGCTCGGGATGTCGTTCTGGTGCGCCTATGAAGGGCTGATTCCCGAAGACAACGTCATCGCTGTGGTGCGCCGACTCCATGACGGCGGCATCCGCCGCTTCTACCTCGCGGGCTCGCTTGGAATGGAAGACCCTGCTCACGTCAACCGCCTGTTCAGACGGCTAGGTGAGCTGTTTCCGCAAGCGGCCCTTTGGATTCCATGTCCACAATCTCTCGGGTATGGCGACGGCCAACATCCTGGCTGCGCTCGATGCCGGCGTGACGTGGCTGGAAGGCGCGATCTGCGGCATCGGCGGCGGCATCGCTATGCCGACAACGCTCGGATCTGTCGGCAACTTTCCGACCGAGGATCTCGTCAGCATGCTGGCCGAGATGGGTATCAAGACCGGTCTCGACCCGGAATGTACGATCATGCTGTCGCAGGAGATCGCAGCGCTGCTTAACATTGCCCCGCAAAGCCACCGCGGTAGCGGCGCCACCCGCAGGATGATGGCCGTACTCGCCGCCAACAATCCAAATGTGAGATATTCATGACACCTCGTCCGACCTATCGGTCGCTCGCGATGCGATTCATCGCTACTTCGGCCCGAGTCTACGTCACCTTTGAGCACGCCGTCGATGCACGACTGACTACGGAACGCGCCGTGGGTTTCGAACGCCGCCCACATCACATAGGTCATCGATGCGGTCCGCTAACATTTCAGAGCCTCCCTGGCATCGGGCGCTAATCCGCGGTCCATCCACCGTCGACGATGAGTGATGAGCCCGTCATTAGGGCAGACGCATCGGAGGCGAGAAACACGATTGCCCCCATCAAATCCTCGACCGTGCCCACGCGCCCCAGCTTAATCCTGGAAAGGACGTCGGCCTTGAAGTCGGGGTCTGCGAAAAAGGGCCTCGTCATCGGGGTCTCTATGAATGTCGGACAAAGCGTGTTGACACGAACGCCATGGGGGGCGAACTCAACCGCGGCCGACCGCGAGAACCCCTCTATAGCCCATTTGCTTGCGCAGTAGATCGAGCGACGCGCACCTCCGACGTGCCCCATCTGCGAAGACATGTTGATGATCGAGCCGGAGCGGTTTGCCTCCATGAGTCTTTTGGCGACCGTCTGTACGACAAAGAATGCCGCCCGCACGTTGAGACCGATGACGGCGTCAAAATCATCGATCGTCACCGCTACCATGGGCATCGGACGGTTGGTGCCGGCATTGTTGAGTAGAATGTCAAAGGGCTCGCTGGATCTGATCCTCATTGACGCCTGCTCCACGTCCAGGACATCCAGAACCATGGTATCGGCAGACAGGCCTTGCGCGCGCAAGCTTTCACAGAGAAGGTCAAGCTCGGCAGCGGTGCGGGCCGCAAGCGTGACGTGCGCTCCCGCAGTCGCCAAGGCGACGGCGGCCGCCTGGCCGATGCCCCGGCCAGCGCCGGTGACCAGGGCGCGCCTGCCATCGAGCCGGAATGAAGGTGTCTGTGGGAGAGGTTTCATGAGCTTGGTCCTTTCACACTCGCAGGTGAAACCGGAGCGCGCTCGGATGATGTCGAACTGAGTGCTCGTAGCTCCCACTCGAGATCCTCAACCGTGCGCCCCTTTGTTTCCATTCCGAAAACCGCGAATGCCAAGCCCGCCAGCGCGTACCAGCAGGCAAAGTAGATGAACGCCGTGGAAAAAGAGATGCCGGAAGAAGCGGGAACGACATCCGACGACGCGCCGACGATGAACGCTAAGCCCATCGGGCCGATCACCTTCCCCAAGCCACCGAAACCGTACCCCGCACCCATCCCGGTCGCTCTGAGCGCCGTAGGCCAGACTTCGGCCGAATACGGACCAACGACGGCAAAACCCCCTTCCCCGAACAGGAAGGAGAGCGCCAGCATTCCGACGAAAGCGACCAAGACGGAAGCGAGCGCATCGCCGAATAGGGCCGCGGCCAGCAACATCGCCGCGGCGCCGAAGCTGGAGATCAGTCCCGCAGGCCGTCTTCCGGTTTTTTCCGATAGAACCGAGAAGCCGATTCGCCCGAGCAAGGCGGCGCTGGTCACGAAGATCATGTAGAACGCGGCGGAGGTAGGCGGCACGTGCAGGACGTGCACGAGCAGTGTTGGAGCCCACAATGTGAGGCCGTAGTAGCCGGTTTGCATCCCAAGGTTTGACAGGAAGGACAGCGCGACGCTGCGCGGATATCTGAGCAGTTCGCCGAATCCAGGTTTATCCTGGGGCACGCTGTCAATAGCCAAAGGCAACTCGGACGGATCGACCTCGATCGCCCACGCAATCGAGTCCCGGGCTTCTGAAGTTCGACCGTTGCGCAGTAGCCATCGCGGGGACTCTGGTATCCAGACGCGCAACAGAAGCGCCGCCGCACCGAGGCCGACGCAGATGCCCATAAGGCCACGCCAGCCGACCGTAGGAGCAACGAAAGCGACCATCGCGGAGCCAAGCAAGAAGCCGAGCGGAACGGCCGCCGTCACGAGGCCACTCACCTCTCCCCTTCGGGATGCCGGAACGAACTCCTGAATCAAAGGCAGATCGACGCAGTAGAGGCCGCCCGCACCGAATCCGATCACGAAGCGGAAGAGAGTGAGATAGATCCAACCGTATTCGGCGCTATCGGGCGTGAACACCAAAGCGCCGGTACCCAGCGAAAACAGGGCGAGCGTGCTCAGGAAGACGCGTCGGCGGCCGATCCGGTCGGCGAGCCATCCGAAGAACGCAGCTCCCGCAATGGCACCTAGTCCGGACGACAGCAGAATTATGGAGGATGTTCCGAACGTGAGCTTCCATGGCTTAGAAACGAAAGTGAGGACGAAGCCGATTAGGAAATAGTCCAGAAACTCGAGGACCAGTCCGAATGCGCCAGCAAATATCAGCTTCTTCTGATTGAACGTTAGGTCCGAGCGTTCATCAAGAGCAGACAACATAATGCATCCCATCCCGCCCCTCGGGCGAACAAGTCATTCCGCGATTGATTTGAAAGGCTCTTGCCTGACGGCTACTCGGCAGCCTCGCCGTAGGGGACGTTCCGGCCTCCGTAGCGGCGAACACGCACGTTTGCCTGCTCGGCATGCCCAACAAAGCCTTCGAGCATGCACAAGCGCGAGCAATATCCGCCGATCATGGCGGAGGCCGCGTCGGTCGTGACCCGCTGGAACGTCACCGTCTTCATGAACTTGCCGACCCAGAGGCCGCCGGTATAGCGGGCGGCCTTGAGTGTCGGGAGAGTATGATTTGTGCCGATCACCTTGTCCCCGTATGCCACGTTGGTGCGCGGTCCGAGAAAAAGGGCGCCATAGTTGGTCATGCGGTTTAGGAAATAGTCGGGATCTCTCGTCATGACCTGGACGTGCTCCGAGGCGATCCGATCGGCTTCGGCGACCATCTCCTGGTCGCTCTCACACACGATGACTTCGCCGTATTCCTCCCAGGCCTTGGATGCAACATCGGCGGTCGGCAGGATCCGGAGCAACCTGCCTATCTCGCTCATGGTATCCTGCGCGAGCTTATGGGATGTGGTGAGCAGGATGGCTGGAGAATTCGGCCCGTGCTCCGCCTGGCCGAGGAGGTCGGTCGCGCACAACTCACCATCAACAGTGTCGTCCGCAATGACCAAGGTCTCGGTCGGGCCCGCGAAGAGATCGATACCGACCCGGCCGAAGAGTTGCCGCTTCGCTTCGGCGACAAAAGCGTTGCCTGGGCCAACGAGCATATCGACGGGGGCTATGGACGCCGTGCCGATCGCCATCGCACCGACGGCCTGGATGCCGCCGAGACAGTAGATCTCGTCGGCACCGGCAAGGTGCTGAGCCGCTACGATCGCGGGCGCGGGCCCCCCCTTATACGGTGGCGCGCACGTCACGATCCGGCTCACGCCGGCGACCTTGGCGGTGATGACTGACATATGGGCCGAGGCCAATAGAGGATATTTGCCGCCGGGCACGTAGCAGCCGGCCGAGTTGACTGGGAGGTTCTTGTGTCCGAGAACCACGCCGGGAAGAGTTTCGACCTCGACGTCGTGCATCGACTCCCTCTGGTGCCCCGCGAAGTTGTGCACCTGTTCCTGTGCGAACTTGATATCGTCGATGTCGCGCTTGGAAAGCTGACCGAGGCACGACCTGATCTCTTCCTCCGTAAGGCGATAGTCGCCCCGATCCCACCCGTCGAATTTCGTGGAGAGCTCCCTGACTGCAGCGTCGCCGCGTTTCTCGATGTCGGCAAGAATTTCCTCCACCGTCGCGCGGACCCTGGCCGCATCCTCCGCCCGGAGTGCCGCGTCGCGGCCACGCTTAAGATATTCAGCCATGTCGATCTCCCTCGTTACTTGATGGCCTGAGGATTGGTAGGAGAGCCCGCCCCACCAGGGAGGTGCAGCGGCGGCGCGCAAAAGAAGAATTCGTAGACCTTATCCTGCGCGCAATCCTCTGCCAGGTCCTTCACATAGAAGATCTCCCCCATCGAGAGTCCCATCGAGGGAATCACGACCCAGTGCCACGGCTGATTGGCTTCCTTGGTTTCGTTGGGGCGCACCTCGCAGCCCCAAGTGTCCGAGCAGATCGCGGCCACATCCTTCTCACGGAGCCAGAAACAGGTCTCGAATCCGAATCCCGGCGCGTTCCCTCCGGCGTAGCCAGACCAATCCTTCTTGGCGAGGCAGCGCTCCTGGTGGCCGGTGCGGACGATCACGAAGTCACCCTTCTTGACCACCACTTTCTGTGCTTCAGCGCAGCATGTCAGGTCTTCGGACGTGATCGCGTAGCCATCATCCAAATGATCGACGCTCTTGAAACGGGCGACATCCAGAAGAATGCCGCGGCCGACCATCTTGTCGCGGACATGCTCGATGCCGAGCTTTTTCGCCCCTCGCACGTCTACGAGCGAAGCGTCGTACCCGTTATACATTTTATCGTCGAGGAAGACGTGGCAAAGCGCATCCCACTGCGTTGACGCCTGACAAGGCATGTTGATCGCGTCGTCCGCATACCGCAGGTAGGGAAACGGCTCATCCTGATTTCCGAGCTTCGCATCAGTGCCGGTCGCGAGCATCGTGTGGATCGGATTCCATCGGCCCCCGAAGAGACCCGACTGAATTGGTTCCTTCAACGAGAGCCCGAGGGAGAACACCTTGCCCTTACGGATCAGTTGCCCAGCGCCGACAATGTCGGTCGGTGTGACGTTGTTGAGAGTGCCTATCTGGTCGTCCGCTCCCCACCTACCCCAATTTGAAATCTTCTCCGCGGCCTTCAGAATGCCCGCCCTGTCCAGCTTCACGATATCGCTCCCTCAGGCTTCGTTATCGTTTGATAACTCGGCAGCGCTGGCGCACTTTTGCAAGGGCGTTTTCCACCACAAAGCCAAATGCTCCATGTTATCGGTTGATTACTTACCGATAACAGGGTCCGGCGGATTTATTGCGCTGAAGTAACCGCATGGGTATAAAGCAATTCGAAGTTCCGCGCTCCGAACTGGGGCGAAGCTGCAGGCAAGACCATGAAGAAGAGCGACAAGCAGAAGCCGCTTGCCCGAAGTCCAAAAGGAAAAAAGGCGGCGGCGAAGCGGATGCGCTCGACATCCCGCTCGTCGCAAACTACTCGCCTTCCCTTCGAAGAACGCCGTCGATTGATCGTACAGAAGGCGGCCGAGTTCTTCGCCGAGTCAGGCTTCAGCGCCACGACGCGGGAGCTGGCGGAACACTTGGGGACCACGCAGCCTCTCATGTACAAGTACTTTAAGGGAAAGGAGGAATTAATTGACGAAGTCTACCGCAGCGTGTTTCTGGACGTGTGGAGCGACCACTGGGACGAGCTTTTGGTCGACAGGACGCAATCCATCGAAGATCGATTGATTGAGTTCTATATTAGCTACACAGACGTCATCATGAACCGCGGTTGGATGCGGATGTACCTGTTCGCGGGACTTAAGAACGTGGGGATCACGAGTTCGTACATAAAGCTCGTCGAAGAACGTGTCATACGCCGCATCGCAATCGAGGTCTGTTTCGCTCGCGAGGTGGTCTTCGATTCGAGCAGTGAAGCTCGCTATCTGGAGATAGCGTGGGCTCTCCAAGGAAGCATTTTCTATTACGGGGTCAGAAAGCACGCATATGGGCTTGATCCTCACGTCGACAAGAACAGCCTGATCCGCGATACGGTCCACATCTTCCTTGGATCATGGCCATGCGATCGGAAAATGTCATCATCTGCTCTGAAGGGCGTCTCTTAGGTCTGGGAGAGCTATGTCGAAGCCCTCCTTGCACCATCAGCGTCGGCCGGCAAGTACCGCTTGAGAAGGCCCAGTTGGACCTGTCATGCTCGCTGGCCAAATTGCACTCATTCGAGAAGGAGCTTCGTGCGACTTCGTGAGCCGGCGCGCGCGGAAGGCTAAGACGAGGAACTGCCCGTCTTCCATGACCACATTGCAGTTCACGACTTTGACCTGCGCGGGACAGAAATTTAGCGCCTCTTCTTTGCAGGTTGGGCGACAGGTCCGGGGTCTGGCGCTTCGCGAACAGCATGTTCGTCGCAACCACCAGGTTCCGACTGCGGTCTCATAGCTCAGCTCTCGCCGATAGCGGGCCACTGGATCCCGCCCAAATCGAAGACCGGGTAGGTACGCTACCAAGCTGCGAGCAACTTTGCGTCTCATGCAGCGCTTAAGCCCCAGTGAGCTGATCGAAACCGGCCATCAGACTCATTGGGCTTTGTGATTGACCACCGAATTTGGCTGGTCGAAACGGGGCGCCGGTCGGCACGATTAATACATAGATCGCCTGGATCGGTCATCCAGGAAATTCTACCAATATCCGGACGTTCAGCGTACGTGGATATCGAGTCCGGTGCCACCATCCTTCGCGCGGAAACGCCGCGATTGCGACAGCTTGAGATCGGCAATCGCAATACCAACCCGATCGGCTATTGTCACCATCGACTCAGGATCCCAATCGTCCATGGTCAATCCACTACTTAGGGCACCCCAGGTAATTCTGACGAGTGTAGAATGTCAATAGCCAAGCGACAGCGTCGTACACCGGAAGCAGCAAAATTTGCCATTCTCGATGCAGCAGAGCGGCGATTACACGACGACGGTCCTGATGGCGTGCGCATCCAACGCATTGCCGCTGATCTGAACATCACGGACGCGGCCGTCCACTATCATTTCGGCACTCGCGAAGCGTTGATGGACGCCCTCCTGCGGCGCATCGGGCGGCGGCTGGTGGATGACATTGAATCTACCATTCAAAAATGGGCGCCTGACCAGATTGACGTCGCCGCCCTCGGTAGGCTTTTTCAGCGCACCTATGCTGACGAGCGAGCCGCGAAGCTCGCCCTCTGGCTTAGCGTCGCTGGCCACCGGCCAAAAGGATCGGGCATGCTCAAGCCGCTGGTCGAACGAGTTCATAGAGCGCGGCTAGAATCGGCCCGGAAGGCCAAGCGAACTGCGCCGCGGATCTCTAGCACCCAGTTCTCCATAGCACTCTTGAGCGCTGCCCACATGCTTGCGGCGATGTCCGGCGAAGCGTTGATGGCAAGCGTTGCCGAAGATCCGGCTGGCCTCCACCAGCGCGACTTTCTCGACTTTGCAGTCAAGTTGATCGCTCGCCATCTTGCGGAGGGGTGACCAACCGCCAACTTCGAAGAAATTCGGATCCTGGCGCCGGGAATGCCAAAGCCGTACTCTTCTTCCGCCGCGCTTTTCACAGCACCTTGCCGACATTCCTATCAAACCGCCAAAATTGCTGCGATCTCGCAACACGATGCGGCGGCCGGAATCCGCTGAGCCGGGCTGCGCCTGCAGAAGGCTCCGCGAGCGATCCCCCACGCTGTGCACTTTCAACGTTGTAGACGTTCGTGACAGTTCGTGGAGCGTTCACAGCGAAGTGCGTGGACGCGAGCTTCGTGAACCTAGACTGATACAAGCCTGATCAAGGTTCTATCGTCGGGCGCTTCCGGTGACCCGAGGCTGCATGGACCTCGCGCCAGCTTGGCGGCGCCACGCCGTTTGAGAGCGGTGTTGCTTCATAGATGCCCCTCGCGATGGCACGCGCGAGGCACTCGGCGGCCATCATTCCGATTTCGGTGAGGTCAGTGAGGTCGGCCGTACGCGCGGCCCGACCTGTCGTCGCCGCGAATACGATGTCCCCGTCCATCGGCGCGTGAGCCGGCCGCAGCGAAAGCGCAAACCCATCCTGGGCCATGATTGCGACGCGCTTCATCTGCGCCTTAGTCAGGGCCGCGTCGGTCACGACCACGCCGATGGTCGAGTTGGCCGGTGCGTTTCCCTTAATTCTCATTTGCAGATCTTCGCGGGTGGGTTCGCCGCCCTGCCCGAGGCCACCGAACTCCGCCTCGTGCTCGTATGGCGCCGCCCAGAAGTGCGGCCCCTTGCCGCGTGTGGCACGTCCAACCGCGTTTACGCCGACCAGCGCGCCAACTCCGAAGCCGTTGGACGTGACCGCGCTGGCGGATCCAAGTCCACCTTTGAGGTCATAGGTGGTCAGGCCATAGCCGACGCCGGCCGTGCCGAGGGTGAACGTCGCACCCGCAGAGCTCGCCGCCTGGTAGCCGAGATCCCAATAGGGTGGCCGGTGTCCCCAATCCTTGTTCCCGCCATTCGCCAGATCGAACAGAATCGCGCCGGGGACGATCGGCACGCGCGCAGGGCCGACCGCTAACCCTCGCCCGAGTTCAAGCAGGTGTGCCTGGACGCCACCGGGGGCATCCAGACCGAACGCCGAGCCTCCGGACAACACAATCGCGTCGACTGATGAGACTGTCATCTCCGGTTCGAGGAGGGCGCCGTCGCGAAGACCCGGCGCGCCGCCGTGTATTGCAATCGACGCAACAGCCGGTTGCTCGAAGAGAACGACGCTCACTCCTGAAGCAACGCGCTGGTCCTCCGCGTTTCCGACCAGGACACCTTCTACGTCCGTAATTAGGTTCCTCATATCAGCTCCTGGCTTAGCCATCCTGTGCCGTGCAGTGTTCAACGTCTTCGAGCGTCATGCACGGCAGCCGTCCGCCCCAAAAATCCCTCATCGCATTGGCCAGCTCACGCGGATTGTCTTCCTGAACGTTGTGGCCCGCGCCGGGGATGTTGAGCCACCGCCCGTTGGGGAATCGGGCGGTGAAATTGTGTGCAGCGTCTTCAGTGACGATCAGGCTATCGCCGCCTCTGGTCAGCAGAAACGGCGCGGGCATCTCGTGGACCCGCGCCTCGAATCCCGCCAGATGGCGCAGGATCGCGGCAAAGTCCGTTGGACGACGGCGGTCGCTCTTCCAGATCAGGCGCCCGTCGCGGCCACGCTTTAGCAGGACTTGCATTCGATAATGCAGCCGCTGTGGATCACTCTTCGGACTGACGGCAAGCGCCATCTCGACGACTTCGTCAATCGTGGAGGCGCTACGAAAGTCGCTTATGAAGCCGCGCATCCGTGCCGTTGCGGCAAAGATCGGCCGCGAGACCACATCGACCATCGTGAGGCTCGCGGTGCGGTCCGGGTGGCGCAGCGCGAACTCGCAAGCCACGATACCGCCCAACGACATGCCGGCGACGTGCATGCGTTCGATCGCCAGTCCGTCGAGCACGGACGCTACGTCGGTCGCACAGCTTTCCATCGAATAGTCGTTCGCCCAATCGCTGGCGCCGTGGCCGCGCAGGTCGAGCGCCACGATTCGGAAATCGGCCCGAAGCCCAAGGGCGACATAATCCCAGGTGCGGGCCGTGAGGGCGCCGCCATGCAGCAGCACCGCAGACGGCCCCAGACCGCCCCAATCGAGGGCGTGGATGTCGGGTCCGCGTGGCGTGCGGAGGCGCCGCGATCGCGGCGGCGCGAGATCGGTAAAGGAAACGCCGAGCCGGGTGGCGATGGCCGCCAGCGCTTCGGGATACCAATCCTCCATGGACAAATTCCTTACTTCGGCTCTCCTAAGTAACCTCTGCCCAAAAGGGATGTCAATGGCCACGCGACCGCGTCGAACCCGGCAGGTCGCCAAGTTGCGATCCCAGATAGCGCCGAACGGCGACTGCACGACGAGGGCCACAACGCACTGAATTGCGTATCAAGGCTCCAAACCGTCGAAGTTGCGCGCTGACCAACTTCCACGTGATGACACCAATACGTCAGCCGGTCTCAGAGCGTGCTACGAGACTATTGATATAGAGCTCGAGCGTCGTCGTGCCTCGCAATGCCTCAGCAGGCATGTCGAATCCATTGTCGAGGCTCACTTCCGTCATCCGGGTGTAGGATAAAGCGGCCGCCTCTGAAAACCCGAGCCGCAGAAACGCATCATACCACTCCGCCCGCGGCGCCACCTCAACATCTATTGGCCGTCCGAGCGCTTTGGAAAAAGCCCTCGCGACTTCTGCGGATGAATAACGCTTTGGGCCTTCCACATAGCGGACACCCGCATCATCAGTGCCGGACAACAATCTATCCGCGGCAAATCGGCCGAGATCCCGCGGGGCAACCATTGGGACGGGGAGATCAGCGGGAAACATGCTCGGCAGCTTGCCTGTGCTGCGAACGGCGCCGAGCAAGCTGTCCCAGTTGCTCATATAATATGCCCCTCTATTTATCGCAGCTGGGATCGACTGCTGCCTCAGGCCCTCCTCGAGCTGCCACAGAGTGCTCAAATCGCCGATCCTGTCGCCGGATTGCGCGCCGCCAGTTGACACCGCGACGACTTTTTCCAGCCCCGATCCTGCCAGCGCTGCGAGAATGTTGCCTATGGTGGATTTCTCAACAGCGTCGGTGTCTGTACTCGGATCGGCAGGCGGGTTGAGAAGCAAGGCGCGGCGACCGCAGCCAAGTGCTGCATGGAGCGACGAAACGTCGTTGACGTCTGCCTCAACAATCTCGGCTCCCTTCGCACGCCAGCCGCTTGCGCGGCTGGAATATCGGGTGATAATTGTAACCGCCTTCCCCCGATTGAGCAGTATGTCCGCCGTTGCCGAGCCAACGTGTCCGGTGCCCCCCATGATAACATACATCTGCATTCCTCCGTTTCATCCGCTAGGGTAACTCTCACATGCTGGGGCAGTTTCTGGTGGATCCTCCGAGATAGCCCACTTGCGATTTTTGATTGGCAGCGTTCTTAATGGCCGGTACGGACGATGACGAAATCGCCCTTGCGGATGTCGATGCCCTGTTGTGCGGCCGATGGGCGCAGGAGCGATAAACAGCGACTGGAGTCGTCGCAATCAAGCGCTTGATTGGCTCGCGCGAAAGATGCGCATCGCAAACATTTCGATCTTTGTAAGGCTCGTAGACCAGCAAACGGCCGCTATCGTCCTGAGCCCGGTGAACATTGCAGGTGATCGCCCTGGTCAATAGCAAGTCATTTGGAGTAGGTTGCGTTGAACAAGCTCAACCTTCGCCATTGGGGACTGCCGGGCGCTCATCTCGGCGAGTAGCAAGTACATCGCGGCTTCTTCCCGCTCTCGCCAATTTGGCTGATTAATTGACGCCGCCCCGCAACGAAGTATTGTAAAAATGGGGCTTGGTACGTGCCAGCTTCAAATGCCGTACAGGCGACCCCAATTTGAGTTCAGCAAAGGAGTGAATAAAATGTGCCTGATCGTAGAAGCCATGCGAAAGCACTACGTCTAGAATGCGCGCAGACGGGTCCAGCAATAGCTCGCGCATAACATGTTGAACTCGACTTAATTTTCGAAACTCTACAGGTGTCTGGGCCGTCAGCGTTTTAAACCGACGCTCCAATTCTCGTCGCGCCACGCCGCATCGTGACGCAAGTTTATCTATCGAAGCTGCAGCATGATTTTGATAGATCGCCGAGATGGCATTCTCGACAACTTCGTCCGAGCGCCTGTGCTGAAGTTGCTCAAGTAGGAAGCGCTGAATTGATTGCAATGCCGCGTCTCTCGAATGAGCATTGGACACATCGAGCGAGAGCTGACGGCCCCCGCTCTTCCACAGCTCCGCCGCACACAGAGTTCCGTCGATCAGATCCTTGCCGGGCACGTCGAGAAATCTGTGCATTCGACCAGCTCGCAATCGCACGGCGATAAAGCCGACGTCGCTCTGAGGGCGCAAGTAAATAGGCCTTCGTCGCACGCAAATCAGGTGTGCATCGTCGAATGCATGATCCTCGCCATCTCGGCATTGAACAAATGGCGCGCGATAGTGAAAGAATATCTCCGCTCCGGTGCCGGGCAGCAAGGTAGGTAGCTCGACCACCTCTTCGCCGATACTTTCCCATACCCACAAACGTTCGATGTAGGGGCGCAACGGAGCGATCGGGACGATATTGAACTTGTGCATGGCCGTCTCGCTCCTTACCCTCTCAATTCTTCGTCGGCTCCGGATTACCGGCGATCGCCTCTCGACGTAGTCACAATCCAGTCCGTTTCGTGCGAGTTTTGCAGTATAGCGCTATGATCAACTGCAGCAATGTTGTTTGAAAATCGGTCAGGTGAGGTCGCAGATCGGTTGTCGGCATCTTGGCCTGCGACACACCACTCGATGAGATAGTCTTGGGCGAGGCAACTAGCTGAGGCCTCAAGGTCGCTTGTCGCAATTTTACAATACAGAATGGCATCATCCCTGCAAGCTGTGGCGCTAAGTACCGCCATGGTCAGAGGCGCTCAGCGATCTCATCATCAGAAGGCTACAATTCATGATCGCTGTTATTTTCGAGTCTTGGCCGGCTCCTGGAAAGAAGCAGAGCTATCTAGATATGGGTGCTGCCCTCTCCGCTCATTTGGACTCGCTGGATGGATTCATCTCGATCGAGAGGTTCCAGAGCGTCGTAGATCCGGGAAAGCTCCTGGCCCTATCGATCTGGCGGGACGAAGCAGCTGTCGACAATTGGCGGCGCACGCAAGTTCACCGCGCTGTGCAAGCGGGTAGCCGACGCGACGTTTTCAACGACTACCGGCTGCGCGTGGCCACGGTCATACGCGATTACGGAATGCATGATCGCAACCAAGCGCCTATGGACAGTCGTCATGTACACGACTGACACTTCTCACGGAGGAGTGCCTGCGCAGAGCATCAACACGCCAGTTGCCGTGCTCCGCTTTGCCTTTCTCTCCGACATACCGGGCCTCGAGAAACGATCCGGCGCTTAAATAGCTAGCGAATGCTTTTGGGGCCGCGAAAGTTGAGTTGTCATTCTGCGTTTCTAAAAGCTGGTCTTCAGCGAGCAGTCGCGACCGCAATCCTGAGACTAGACGGCTCAATGTCGATGTGAATTGACGGCAGTGCCAGCCGGCGAGCCGAACCCGAAAGCGCGGGCTGGACTATGGCACTTGACAAGAGCTGGAGTCGCGGATCGGGAGACTTGGGGCAAACTGGAGAAGCGAGATGGGTAAGCCGGAATTTGTCTACGTAACCTTCATCGAGACCACACCTGAGAGACTGTGGCAGGCCTTGACGTCGAGCGATCTCTCGAAGCTCTATTGGTTCGGCGCGGAACTACGAAGCGACTGGAGAACTGCTTCGCCCTGGGCTCTCGTCATGGACGGCATTACCACCGAGACTGGAGAGATTCTCGAGGTCGATCGGCCAAGGCGGCTATCCTACACATTCAAGCACGTCACCAATGAGGATTATCGGAACGAGAAGCCGTCCGCAGTGGCGTTCATACTCGAACAGCATGGCAGGCTGGTCAAGCTGACGCTGACCCATGAAGGGTTTGCCGATGGCAGCAAGCTGCTAGACGGCATCTCTAAAGGATGGCCTGCCATCATGTCGAGCCTCAAGACCCTGCTAGAAACTGGCACCGCGCTGGAGATTCCAGTCTCGGCGCTCGGTTGAAGCACCCCGTTGTCGCATGCATGAGACCTGCCAATCGCCCACTCGAACTTCAGCAGCTTGCGCAGCCGGACCCGCGCTTTCGCGCGTCAGGTTTTCGAAGTTGATGGGCCGCAGGCGCAAGCTAGCTCGGCATTCGTGATCTCGCTGGTTATGTTGAATGAACCGGTGCGGATCGATGCCTCACAAGGACGCGGCCGGGTCAAATAATGCCCAATTGTCGGCTACTCGGGTAACGCACACCGGCCGGCAGAGCTAATTCACCTTCAAAGCGGGCGCAAATGCGGTGCGGGTCGTTCTTCAAGCTTTTGTAGATCGTCTCATCGAGAGTCGAAATTCGGAGGACCTGAGAGACGGGATGGCCGACACTGCTGCGGCGCTCGATCTCTGCTGCTTCGCCTATCTTTCTGTTCGAGGCGCTCCGAGCGCCGATGCGATCCTGATTTCGAGCTATCCTTCGACGTGGACTTCACACTATTTGCAAAAGCAATATGAGACGATCGATCCAGTGATCGCTCAAGCGCTCCGTCAGCCAAGTCCATTCAGTTGGGGCTTAGGAGTAGGGCCTACCCCGAACTCAGATATGGAACGTGAGCTATTCGACGAAGCAGCTCGCTTCGGCATTCGTTGCGGATTCACCATTCCGATACACGACAGCAGCGGAGCAATCGCGGCTGTTACGTTTGCTGCCGATGAGCGACGGTCGACGTTCGAGCGCACAATACATAAGCATGCAGACGTTCTACAGCTCATGGCGATCTACTTCCACGCCCACGCGCGCCGTAAGATCGCATCTGCCTGTGCGATTGATGGAATTACCCTTTCGCCACGGGAAGCCCAATGCCTCCAATGGGCGAGTGAAGGGAAATCGGCTTGGGAAACCGGGAAAATTATGGGAATCTCCCATCATACGGTGGCGTTTCATCTCGAAAATGCAAGGGCGAAGCTCGGCGTCCGATCAACGATCCAGGCGGTCGCTCGTCTCACCTCAGCGAAGTCTGGCATTTGAATCACGTAACTGGAAGCTGTCACCCTCCTTAGTTGAGGAGGATGCGCGCTCGTGAGGGTTGTTCTTCAATAGACCATCGTCAGTCTTTGGAGGCACATCATGATGCAGACCATCACGCCCGCATTTTATGGAGTATTTGCCGAAGAACTAGCCGAGATGCATCGGCTTCGGTATCGAGTGTTCAAAGACCGTCTCCAGTGGGACGTCGAAATCAGCGGCGATATGGAGGTAGATGAATTTGATGCGCTGCATCCCATCTACTTGATCCAGCGAGCGCGTGACCACCGCATTCAGGGCTGCGTGCGAATGCTGCCGTCGACGGGACCAACCATGTTGCGCGAGGCTTTTCCAGCCTTGCTGGACGGAAATTCCTTCCAAGGAAGTCCTTCAATTTGGGAAAGCAGCCGTTTCGCGCTCGACGTTGATGATGCCGCGCGTACGACGCTGCATGGCTTGGCCAGCGCAACTTACGAGCTCTTCGCCGGCATGCTCGAGTTTGGTCTTTCGCGACATCTGACTGACATCGTTACCGTTACGGACACGCGCATCGAACGCATCTTGCGTCGTGCCGGATGGGTCCTACGCCGAACCGGCCAACCACGAAGATTCGGCAACACGGAGGCAGTTGCTGGTTACCTCGAGGTGTCGGTGGAATGCCTGAGGCGCGTGCGGCATGCGGGAAAGCTGCAATCGCCGGTGCTTTGGGAACCTGCGGTGAAGGCCGCCTAGGAGGGCAAATCTAAGGACTCAACGATCTAGTCTACAGGGGAGGTTTGAGCATGGCTCATGTTTCGCAATCGGCCCACATTGAGCTGCGTCAATTGCGCTATGCAATCACTGCCGCCGATTGTGGGAGCTTCCGGCAGGCATCAGAACTCCTGGCAGTCCGCCACTCTGTTTTGAGCCGGTCCATCAGCCAGCTTGAGCACCTAATAGGAGCGACATTGTTCGAGCGTTCAAGCGGAGGGGTCGCGCCTACCTTTGCGGGTCGGCGCGTCCTGCGCATATCGCGGATGGTTCTCGAGCAGGTCGGCGGCCTCGCGGCTATCGCGCGATCCAGCGGCCGCGGCGAGGCCGGACGTCTGTCGATAGGCTTTTGCACATCAATTGCCGCGGGTAATCTGAGAGCGACCATAGTCGAATTCAAAAGCAGCGCGCCCGATATCGAAATTGCGACTGTCGAGCGGTCACGCATCCTTCTCATGAACGCGCTGAGGAATGGTACGATCGATATTGCGATCGTTCCCCGACAAAAGCCATTGTCGGATGGCGTGATGCTTCCGGTCTGGAGTGAGCGCGTTCTCGTTCTGCTCCCTCAGGACCATCCTTTGGCCGCGCGTGAGATAATCTACTGGACAGATCTCCGCAACCAAACGGTGCTCCTAAGCGAGCATGATCCGGATGGCGAACTCGAGGATCTTTTGGTCTCCAAGCTCTTGACTGACGAACATCGCCCAAAAGTCGCAAGACACGATGTGAGCCGCGCAGTCATAAAGAGCCTAATCAGTATAGGACTCGGAGTTAGCCTTTCGATTGAGTCCGACGTCGACGCTAGCTTTGCCAGCTTGATCTATCGCGAGATACAGGACGGTGCCGGCTCAAGCCGTATAAGCTTTCATGCTCATTGGCGAGAGGGCAACGTGAATCCCGCGCTTCAGCAATTTCTAGAGCTTCTAAGTGGGCGCTATGCGTCAGCCCCCTTGGGTGAAGGTCGGCGCCCGCGCCTCACCTGAGAGAAGCCTCTGTCCGTGGCCATAAAGCGAGCCAACATCGGCCCAACTAGCTTGGCGGCATCGATCCGCTGCTCAGATTCAAGTGCCACTGCCTCGGCATAAGCAACGAGATCCCGATGCACAGCCGCTGGAAGCTCAACAGTGATTTTGACCGGTTTGTCGTCTGGAAGAGCGCCGATTTTGAGCTTGGGCAAATTGTTACCTTTCGTATGGCGTTAGAATGAGATCGCGATTGACTATGACGCGGACGGGAAAGCCTGGTCGGATCGTTAAGGTCGGTTGAATATTGAGGCTGCGCCGAACCACCTGCTGTCCAGTTTGGTTTAATGAGTCGGAGGCGCCATGCCGCAACGCCTGGATGATGGCGCTGTTGTTGCTATCGGTGTCGGACCCTGCACCTAGTTCTGTCCCGACAGCCAAGAACGTCGACAGCACTGCCGCCTTGAACAGCTCACCCCAATGATTGTCGACCTGGTCTTCGAGCCCTGCGTAGCCTGCGCTGTCAGCACCGGGCTGCCGCTCCAGAACGATCGAGCGGCCGTTCGGCATGATAAGCCGCGTCCAGACCAGCAGCACTCGAGACTGGCCGAACGAAACCTGGCTGTCATAGCTGCCGATCAGCTTCGCTCCCTGGGGCACGAGCAAAAACCGACCGGTCGGAGTGTCGTATAAGTTCTCTGTCACCTGCGCCGTGACTTGGCCGGGAAGGTCTGACCTGATCCCGGTGATCAGTGCTCCCGGAATCACCGTCCCAGCCTGCACGATATACGGTGAAGCAGGCCTAGTGACTCGGTCAGAGCTCACCGTGCGGCGATCCACAGGAGCGTTCACAAAGGCAAGCTTTCGGTCCTGCGCGTTCTGCGCAGATCCATAGTCGCTGGCGCTCATTGCGTTCGGCGGCATGACGCGCTCGCCTCCAGCTGCCGTAGCGGCAGGCGGACGCAATTCTCGGCCGTTGGTCGAAGCGAACAGATGGCTGATACGGGCCGCCTCGCTCTCTTGATCCCGGCGTTGCTGTTCCGGATCTCCGCCGGTCGTCGGCGAGTGGCCTTGAGCGGCCAGGATCGGTCGACCGAGGTCGCCTGGGAGCGGCGGACCAAGCTGCGGCACGGCTTGGCGTGAGACCCCACCGTAATCCTTCGGTAGCGCCTCGATGCTATCGGCGAGATTGTGATGACCGGTGCTATAGAGCTCGTCGGTCGTCTGGTTAGGCCCAGCGAGCGCCGCATACTGACATGCATCACCTCGGCCGATCCGATCCACAGCTTCTGCCGTGGCGCATCAGGGGGGCGAGCACGGAAAGCTGATCTCGACGGACCGGAGCAGGCATTGTGAGAAGCCCCGCCCGGCGGACCGGACGGGGCTTGACGGAGCATCTACTCGCCGCTCTTCCGCGGCCGCGACCAGAGGAGCGTGTAGCCCTCCCCGCCTTCGTCGTCGAACAGGTTGGCGTAGATCGGCGCGTTGAACGAGGGATCGTCGAGCTTGAGCGAGAGGTAATCGCGGCCCTCCTCGGAGCGCTTTGACCAGGCCGCCCCGATCTCCGCGCGGCCCACGTAGATTCGATGGCTGGGAGCGTTGTCGTTGGAGCGGTTGGTCTCGGCGACGATACGGACGCCCTTGGCTTGCAGGCTCAGGGTGACAATCTCGCCCTGGAAATCGTTGCCGACTTTCTTGAAAGAACCGATGTTAGCCATGTCACTTCTCCTGTTGTGTTTCGAGCTCGCGACCACCGCGGCCTCGATGGCGATCTAGAGGCCGAGGACGATTGGCGACGCACCCGCTTGCGGGCCGGAGCGCAGCGGAGGACGCCGTTGTTGCGACTTTCTTGCCTCGCGAGGAATGGGCGTAAGCCCAGGGGAAGAAAGTCGCATCAACGGCGTTGCGGCTCAGACGATCTGGCCTGCCGCGTTCTGCATCGCGTGGCTCTCGTCGAAGACGATCACTCCGTCGAATTCGGAGCCCAACCATTCGACGATCTGCCGAACGCGCGAAAGCTTGTCGCCCCGCTCGTCGGTTCGCAGCGTAGCGTAGGTGGTGAATAGGACGCCTTCCGAAAGCCTGATCGGCGTACCTTGGCGAAAACGTGAGAGCGGCGTGACGAGCAACCGCTCCAGGCCGAGCGCGGCCCAGTCGCGCTGCGCGTCCTCGATCAGCTTGTCGGATTTGCTGATCCAGACCGCGCGGCGGCGGCCCTTGAGCCAGTTGTCGAGCAGGATACCGGCGACTTGGCGTCCCTTGCCCGCGCCGGTGCCGTCACCCAAAAACCAGCCCCGGCGAAAGCGGACGGCATTTTCTGCATCGTCGCGCGCGGCCGCGACAACGTCAAAGGTCGCGTCGACCGTCCAGGAGCCCGCGAGAAATTCGGAATGCGCTTCGCCAGCGTAGATGACACTCTCAAGCTGGGCGTCCGACAAGGTGCCATCAGCCACGAGATTGCCCGGCACGTGTGGCCGATAGGAAGGCCTTGGCGGTGCGACGGATGCCATTGCAGCCGACTGCACGAGCTTTGTCGGATGCGCGTGCGCGCCGGCAATACGGATCGACTGCAAGCCATATTCCTCATAGAGCGCATCGGTGAGCCGGGCGCCCTCCGGCGGCGACCACTCGACCGTCTCGTATGAAAGTTCGACGCCTTCTGGCGCGGCGCCGCTCAAAGTAGAGGTCTGGCATGGTGCAGAGGCGCCACAGGATCGTGACATCGCAGGGCGCCTGGCGACGTCGATCATGACCGGAGCGGCAACAGGCAACCTCGGAGGCACGTGCTGGGTCACCCAGTCGAGCAAGGTAGCGACATCGCCCGCGATGCCGAGCGAGGCCGGCAAAACATTCGGGTCGGCCGCGGGCTGCTTGTCGATCACAATCAGCCTTGTGTCGATCTGAGTCCCGTGCTTCGCGTAGACGGCGCCGTCGATCGCGGCGGAAAACACAACACGCCCGCGCTCCTGAAGGCGAACGAAGGCGTCGGTGCACGCTGGATTGTCCGGCGCAAAACCCGCGCCGGTAATGGCGACCAGACGACCGCCGTCGCATAGACGCGCCAAGGCCGACGCAATGTGCCGAAGCGCCGCGTCCGCCATTCGTCGATCGACGTTCGCCAGCGCCGAGAACGGCGGGTTCATCAAGACGACACTAGGTGCGACACTTGCATCGAGGTGGTCGTTGATCTGCGCGGCGTCGAGCCGCGTGACCCCGGCGTTGACGAACAGTTGGTCGAGCACGGCTGCACGAGCCTCAGCCAACTCGTTCAATACCAGCGCGCCGCCGGCGAGCTCGGCGAAGATGGCGAGCAAGCCAGTCCCTGCGGAAGGCTCCAAAACGCGGTCGGCAGGTGTGATGGCCGCTGCGGTACATGCGGCCAGGCCCAGCGGGATCGGCGTCGAGAATTGTTGAAGCGCCTGGCTGTCCTCGGAACGCCGCGTATGGGTGGGCAGGAGGCTGGCGACTCTCGCGAGCATCGGTAGCATCGCGGCCGTTGAGCCAGCCTTGGTCCGGATGGCCGGACCGAACTTGCGAAGGAATAGAACGGTGGCCGCCTCGCAGGTGTCATAGGCGGTCTTCCAATTCCAGGCACCGGCCGCGTCCGAGGCGCCGAAAGCAGCCTCCATGGCGCCACGGAGGACTGCGGCATCGATGCGCTGGCCGCGTTCGAGATTGGTCAAGAGCTGTCGCGCAACCCTGACCGCAGCGGAGGTGATAGTGGCAGCGGCACGCATCGAGAGCGGCGCAGCGGCAGCGCCGCCGCCGAGAGATTCAGTCATGGGGATTTCTTTCGGAGAGCAGGAACGGGTCGAACCGCCCGGCGCTCTCACGACCACGGCGATTCAAACCCTTCCCGGCCGCACTCTCCCTCTCAACCGTCTCGCAATAAAAATGGGGACCGACGCTGTGCATCGGTCCCCGAGCAAGCGCAGGACAGCCGGAGACAGTCCTTCTGCTGTCACTCAGCCGCGTCGAGCTGTTCCGGATCCTCGTCGCTGCCGTTCTCCGGATCCTCCTCGCCGGCGAGGAATTCCGGCAGTGGGCCTGCGTCACCTCCCGGCTCCGCCGAACACGGGCTGGAATCGACGAGACGCAGCGGCTCCGGCAACCAGCCCAAGCCATCCAGGAGACGCTCGGCTTCCTTGGCCATGTCGGTCTTCTTCAGGTGGTCGATCAGTTGCGCCGACGACTCGCCCTTGGCTTCCCGCACCGCCTCCAGAATGCGAGGCTTAGTGACTCGCCCAAGATAGTTGTCGACGGTCGGTCTCCAGCCAGCCTGCACCATGTCGAGTCCGGCAGCGCGCGCCAGTACGTCGGCCTGGTCGAGTCGAGTTCGGACGCCGTGGGCTGAGACGCGACCCTGATTATAGCGGTTGGCCGGCTCGTAGAGAGCGTTGACGGCAAACGACGCACAATGAGCGAACAGGGACGCCTGCGCCGTGCCGTCGAGGGCTGTGAGCGCATCCCAGACGTCGTTCTCGCTCTGCGGCAACCGTGCCTTCCAGCCCTCATGCCGCGCCTCGACGGCTTTCGCCGAGACGCTTTCCCTTAAGCCAGGAGCCTGAGCGGGAAAGGTTGGCGTCCGCAACCCGATCTCAAGGCAGCTCCCGGACGAAGCAAACCGGTAAAAGGCCGTCAGCACGAAGTTGTGCAGCACCGCCTGGAACGCGATCGCAGGATTTTCGGCCAGCGCATCCCGCAAGGCCAGCGTACGGTACGCCGTCAGTTCGATGATGAGCCGATCCGGCAACGGCCTTGCCGGGTCTTCATCATCCTCCTCGGGTTCGGTCGATACGCCTGCGACCGAGATCGCTGTGCGCGTTGTGGAAGCTCCGGTATCCTGCCCTTCAGCCGACGGCGCATCGGTGCCCCGCTCGATATCGAAATCGGCCGCAGGCGCCTCATCCTCGGGCCGTACATAGCCGCGATCGACGGAAAGCCGTCCTTCGGAATCGATGCTGACAAAGACGCCGGCCCGGGCAATCTCGGCCGGATCGTAAGTCTCAGGCCGGTCTTCGAACGCCAGCAGCGCCGCTTCGATCGCGCCGAGACGCTGATCGATCTCTTCGGGCAGCTCGTCCGCATCCTGATATTCGGTTTCGAGCTTCGCCTGCTCGGCGTTGAGAGCGTCGATGGTGGCCTGTTCCTCGGAAGTGAGATCGACAGGTTGGCCTTCCAGCTCGCGCAGGCCTGTCGTGTGGCCGTAGGGGAAGTCAACGGCGACTGAGATCCATTTCCAACCCTCCGCACCAATTGCTTCCGCCTCGGCTTTGAGCTTCTCCGTGACAAGACGGTCGAGCAGAGCGACGTCTTGAAGCCAACCGCCATCATCGTGCTCGAACAGGTCGCGCAAAACGCTGCCACCTGCCTGCTGGTAAACATCGAGCCCAATGAACTGCACGCGGCGATCTGTGGCGCGCACGGTATTTTCGGTCAGCATCCGCCGGATCTGATAGGGCTCGTCGTAACCGGAGCGGCTGACATTCTCCCAGACCTGTTCCTGCCGCGTCTGATCCGCGGTGACCGAAAAGGCCATGAGCTGTTCGAGTGTCATGCCGTCTTCGGCATAGACTTCATGCAGCTTTGGCGATACGGACGCCAGCCGCAGCCGCTGCTTCACGACGGCCGGTGTCACGAAGTGCCGAGCCGCGATCTCCTCTTCGGACAAGCCGGAGCCACGCAAGGTCTGAAAGGCTCGGAACTGATCGAGCGGATGAAGCCCTACCCGCTCGTCATTCTCAGCAAGCGAGTCGTCTTCAGCGATGCCGCCCTCGCGCACGACGCAAGGAACGGCCTGAGTCTTGGCCATGCGCTTCTGCTTCACGAGAAGTTCCAGCGCACGATAGCGCCGGCCTCCGGCCGGCACCTCGAACATGCCGGTCTCATTGCCTTCCGCGTCCACGACCGCCCGCACGTTGAGACTTTGCAGGAGCGTCCGCTGCGCGATGCTTTCGGCGAGCTGCTCGATCGAAACGCCTGCCTTCACACGCCGGACGTTGGATTGGCTGAGCACCAGCTTGTTGAACGGAATGTCCCGCGAGGGCGACAGCGTGATCTTTTGGACAGCCTTCGTCATGTCTGATCTCCACGACGGGCGGCCGGGAGCCTCTCTCTCGGCCTCCAACCCGTCGCGAAAACCGCATCTCCCCTCTCACTCTCGTTTCCGAAGCGACTGGCGAGACCTTCACGCTGCCTCCTGCTCCGCTCTGTCGGTCGTCAACTCGACAAAGGGTTCGGGCAGAAAGCCAAGCAGATAATCCGCGACCTTGCTGGCTTGTGAGGCAGCTCGCACGATCGCGCGATTGTCCTCGCGCAGTACCTCGAGCCAGGAGCCGATATAGTCGGCGTGCCGCACCGTCGGTACGATACCGAGCGACGCGCAACTGAACGCAGCCGATATTTCCGCGATCAACTCTTCAAAAGCATACTTCTTGGTGCCGTAGCCGCCGGACAAGTCGCGGTTGAGACGTGACTGATGGCCGCTGGCATGCGCCAGCTCATGCAAGGCGGTTCGATGCCAATTGATTGGCTCAAAATAGGTTTGTGGCGGAGGCACCTGTACATAGTCTTCTGCCGGCGCATAAAATGCGCGGTTGCCGCCAATGCGAAAATCGATCCCACTCGCCTTGATGAGCTCTTCGACACGCGGCTCGATCAGGCCTGGCGGCGGAGGCGGCGCCGTCGTCGCGGTCTCCGAAGGCAGGTCGTCGCATTGATCCGTATTAAAGACCGTGAACCGCTTGAGAAACGGGATGGCTTGCGCTTCGTCGCCGGTTTCGCTCGCGCGCCGCTTTTCGTCGATCGGGACAAAGCGATCGGCATAGACCACGGTCGTCCCGCGCTCGCCCTTGCGGACGTGACCACCGAGCGACAGCGCCTGACGGAAGGTGAGCCAGCTCTGACATGTGAATGCGTGTTCGGTGGCGGCGGCCCAAAGTATCAGAATGTTGATGCCGCTATATTGGCGGCCGGTCGCCGCGCTCTTCGGCATGGCCAAAGACGCCTTCGCGGTGGTGCCCCAAGGCTGCACCCATGGCACTCGGCCCGCCTCAAGTTCGCCGATGATCTTGTTGGTGATTTCGTCATAAAGGTTTGCCCGATTCTCACCGGTGCGCGCCCTAGGATAATGTCTGGACATCGCGGGTCTCCGCGACGGGCGGGGCGAGCCTCTCTCGCAGCCTGTGACCCGTCACGGCAAAACCCATTCAGCTCTCGTACTCTCAGCCGCTTGCGCGGAAACGACGACGCATGACGCCCCGCCGCAATCTGCGGATCGACCACCTTGCGTCCCATTTTTTCATGGAATGTGGCCTTGACTGCTTAGGGCCGCAGGCCCTGATCAGGCGTGCGCCAATGGCGCATCGCCCCACTGAAATGGCACCCGGAGAGCGTGAGCATAGCGACCCGAAGGGGCACGCGGGTCCGAGTGCAGCGACGAGACCGGTTAAAAGCGGCACCCGGGAACGGGGCAGTGATAGCGATCGCCGAAGGCGAGCCCCTTTCCCGAGTGCCCCCGGCGAGGAGCTCCGCCGTCTCTGCGCGAGGGATCGAAGCCGGATGGCCGAGACGCAAAGCGGCTCGGTTCACGAGAGCCCGGTGCGGCGAAGCCGCACGCGCCCTAACGGCAGCCAGGAAAGCCACGACGATGGAATCTGCGACCTCCTCTCGTGCTCCGGTCTGCGCGTCAAAGGCTCGGACCTGAATCATAGGGAAGAGATTTGTAGCTCTTCGAATGCCGTGGCTCGGTCGCGCAGTGCACGCCAAACCTTGCCCTCTCGTCATTACGAATCCCAGCCCGTGCTGGCTAGGGAACGAATGACGCACATAGCGATTCGTCGTATCAGGAGCTATTTCAATGCTAATGACGCGTGAACGAAGGCCAGCGATACGGACGCTGCGCGGATGGGCAATCCACGTGCTTCAGGAAGCTGGCGCCATCCGCGAGTGCGAAGAACACGGTTGGATGCAAGATCGCGCCGATCCGCATGCACGGGAGCGGGCCTTTGATATCGCCCGAGGCGACCCGCCAGCAGGCGTCTCCCCCGATGCAGCGGCGGCCGAGGTTCGTGACGTGCTGAACTCGATTGGTGATACCTGCCCGGAATGCCTACCGGACTAGAAGGCCGTGCCGAGCCTCAAGCCAGCCCGGCCTTCCCACTTCAACGGCCCAGCTCCTCGTACTGCACTTCATAGTCCTGCCCGCCGGCCACCCGCGCACGGTCTTGTTTTCGGCCACGCGCCGTCTTCGTCTTCTTCGCTACCGCCATGGGTGCCTCCTGTTATGACATCCAAGCAACGCGAATGGGATTCTGAGGTTCCGGAACGATTCGAACTGTGCCAATTTGAATCGGCTGTAGCGTGGAGTTCTTCAGTGGCGTTTCAGCGTAAAAAGCCCGAGCCGATCGGCCTCAAGGCGCCCCTGCCCGGCTTCGTCGAGCCGGCCTTGGCATCCTCGATCGACAAGGTGCCGTCAGGGGCTCGCTGGATTCACGAAATCAAATTCGACGGCTACCGTGTTCAGGTCCACCTCGCCAACGAGGCGGCGACGATCTTTAGCCGGCGCGGCCACAATTGGACGCATCGCTTCAAGAAGATCGCCCATGACGCCTGGCGGATCAAGGCGAACTCGGCCGTGGTAGACGGCGAGATCGTGGTACCGGCCGCCGACGGCACGACCGACTTCTCGGCCCTGCAGAACGAGCTCAAGGGCAAGTCGACGAGCACCGTGCTGGTGGCGTTCAATCCGCTCTATCTAAACGGCCGCGATCTCTGGAAGCTACCGCTCCTTCAGCGCAAGGCCGAGCTCATGAAGATCCTGAACGGCACTGACATCCAGTTCAGCGAAAGCTTCGAGATAGAAGGCCGCGAGATGTTCGCGCACGCCTGCAAGCTCGGCCTCGAAGGCGTGGTCTCAAAGGTACGGGACAGTGCCTATCCGAAGGGCCGCACGAACGACTGGGTCAAGAAGACCTGCGTGCAGCGGGAGACGTTGACCATTGCCGGCTTCGCTCTCGATTGGCACGAAATGGGATGGCCTCGATGTCGGCCGTCGCAAGGGCGACGATCTCGTCTACGCCGGTAAAGTCGACCACGGCTTTGACAAGATCTCGGCCGCCGAACTGCAGAAGCGGCTTAAACCCCTTGTCCGAAGAACCCAGCCCTATTCCAAGCGCATCGGCCAAAAGGGCATCTGAGTTGAACCTAAGCTTCTGGCCGAGATCGAGTATCGCGCGAAGTCGGCCGAGGGAAAGGTCAGGCACCCGTTCTTCCGGGGTCTGCGTGAGGATTTGTGATGGATGCGTTCGATCGCTTCTGGCCATGGGCCACAAGCCGCCGGAAATTCGCTGACGTTTCCGGCCGAGCTACATCGGGCCGTTTTGGAACTCGCTCCAGAGAAACGACGAGACCGCCCCGCGGTGAACCAACCGCAGCACGTACTAGGCCGTGACCGTGGTCTATCAAGCGGATAGCTCGTCCTAACATCCGCTATCCCAACAGAAGACCAAATTCTCCTCGCAACAACCTGAACCTAAGGGGACCGTTAGTGGACGAAATCGTGCCATTTGTCGCTGTCAGCTAAATGATGCAAATCCGTAATTCCCAGATGGTTGGCTTTCTGAATCGCATCAGAGGCGCCGACTAGAGCGGTTCATCGATTGATTGAATCGGGAGGGATTCCGTCGGGCGGCGGTTTGTGATTCAAGATGCTGGCTGGATCGGAGGCCAGTATCGGATGGTCCGACCTCTTTCGAATGATCTTCGTGAACGAGCCGTGAGGCGGTGGAATCCGGGGAGAGTTGCCATGCTGTGGCGGCCCGGTTCGATGTTGCAGTGTCGTCCGTCGTGAAGTGGCGGCAGCGCTATCGCGCGACGGGTTCGGTTGCGCCGGGCAAGATGGGCGGTCACCGTAAGCCGGTTCTGGAGCCGCATCGTGCGTTCATCGTGGAGCGGATCAGGCAGACGCCACATCTAACGCTGCACGGGCTGAAGGACGAACTTGCCGCGCGAGGCTTGAAAGTCTCGCACCACGCGGTATGGACCTTCCTGCGACGCGAAGGTCTCCGCTTCAAAAAAAACACTGTTCGCCCTTGTGCAGGGCCGCGCCGACGTCGCGCGGCGGCGGCAGCGCTGGCGCAGCTTGCAGGATCGCCTCGATCCAAACCGCCTGGTGTTCATCGACGAGACCTGGATCAAGACCAACATGGCCCCGCTGCGCGGCTGGGGATCCAAGGGTGAGCGGTTGCGCGGCTTTGCGCCGCACGGTCACTGGCGAACCCTGACCTTCCTCGGTGCCCTACGCTCTGACCAGCTCACTGCGCCTTGTGTGTTCGATGGACCGATCAACGGCGAAAGCTTCCGCGCCTATGTCGAACAGCAACTCGTCAAAGTGCTCAAACCGGGCGACATCGTCGTCATGGATAATCTCGGTAGCCACAAGTCGCCGACCGTCCGGCAGATGATCCGGAAGGCCGGCGCAAGGCTGTGGTACCTTCCACCGTACTCACCCGACCTCAACCCGATCGAGCAAGTCTTCGCCAAGATCAAGCACTGGATGCGCATCGCACAGAAACGCACGATGGACGACGCCTGCGACCACATCGGCCACCTCGTCAGAAACGTTCTGCCCGGCGAATGCAGCAACTACTTCGCTAATGCAGGATACGCTTCCATCAAAAAATGAAACGCTCTAGCCGCTGGAAAACTGTATCCAACCAATTTGCTACCTAAATTCCGGCGGTTCGTACTGGCGTCGGTGTGAGAGGGGACACGCTTCCGGCCCATTTGTGCGGATGACAATTCGCGATCATTCTGCTACTTTAAGCTGCACTTCATTGCGATACCACATTGCATGGGCAAAAAAAATGACCGAAGCAGCAGCACCAGCGAAGGGCAGCGATGCGGCGAAAATTAACGCGGAAATTCCCGATAGCGCAGGCCACAAGGGCACTATCACCGTCAATGACAATGCCCCCATAGAAAGCATCATCCTCGCGTACAGGGCTGCGCGCAATCTTGCTCATCACATCGCCAAGCGCGTGGTGAGGATAAACGACATAGCGCCGAAAGAAGCGGTCCTGCTTCACAACGCTGCAGAATTCGCGTCTCTAGGCGAACTTCGCGACTTCCTCGCCATAAGGGACGACTTCAAGGCGTTATTCGACGCGCTCATCGAAGCGGCAAAGCTTCTGCCGCAGGAAGAGGCGCCGGATCAACGAAACCTAATCGAAACTCTCGTGCCGGCCTTCGCGGTCTTTAGCGGTCTGCTGAATACCGGACTGCAGTTATTTTCACTTTTTCGGACGGATCAGGATATCAAGAACTTCAAGATCGAAATTGAGGATCAGGTTTTTGCCGTCACGGTCGCGGGACAACTAAGGCTGCTATCCAAGAGACAATTTAAGGTCTTTCATTCGGCGACCGTACCCAGCTTGGCGAAACAGTCGCAAGTATTAGATAGTCTTCGAGGTCTGGACAAAACGCGAAGAGACGTGGCTGAGGCCCTCGGGAAGCTCAGCAGCAAGAATATTACATCGAAGCCGTCGACAGACCCGAATGACCTAAAAGCCCAACTCGAGACCGCGGCAAGCCTGGAAATTATACTTCGGGCGCAACAGCATTCTCAAAACGACAAGCCCCCTTCGGATGAAGCGGAGCAAGACGGCGCCACTGACGGCGGCAAAATTGATCCGGCCACTGCGCGCACTCAATTGATCGCTCGCATGACGAAGGCTCTGGAAGCATTCGACGCCTTCAAAGAAGGACTAACCAAGGTCGACGACAAGTCGGCAAGCAGCAGGCTATCGCGGATACTTTCCGCGGAGAACTTGAGGGCCTGGCTGGACAGAGGCGCCTACATCCTGTGGGTCAAGCCCGTTGCGGCTGGCGGCATGTCGCACTCCAAGGTCTCGACCGGCAGCAGTGAGCTCTCCTACGGGGGCGGTGTCGTCGTTAGCTACGAAATCTTCAACAGTGAAGGAGAGGTCGTCGAAGCCGATACCATTCCGCTCTACGCTGGGAAAATCAGCGTGTCCGAGCTTCCTTCCGTGACGCTTGGGCTCGGGCCCTATGGTCTCAAGGAGGGCGCGTTCGATACTAAAGGCGAAATACCAGGCGAACTTGACTATACGGTGCCGGAGCCGCCACCAGCACCGCGCAGGGGATTTCTCGGCCTGCCAGTACTATGATTTCGCATTTCCGCGTACCGCCGGGCCATTACGAGGGCATGACTTGGCGGACCGCGCTGGAAATCCTATCACTTCAGCGGAGGATGATCATCCGCCACAAACGGGAATGTGGCGTTGCTGCGCAACCGCCAACGGTACGCGATACTCGACAGGATGGCCGTTCTGCCACACGGTCACCCAGCTCTCTCCGGGAGCCTGCGTATAGCAATAGCCTGCAAGGGTTTTGGCATCGCTAGCCAGGGTCTTTCTGAAGTTCAGCGTAGACGCGCAACGCAACATGATATCGGCGATGTCGTCATCGTGGAGAGCAGCAACGTCCAAGTTCTCAAGCAGTTCCTTGAACTTCTTGGGCTTAAGACGAGTGGGCTTAGATGGAGCTTTCTTTGTTTTTGCCAAGGCTTTCTCCCGTTACTGGCCTATCGGATTACCGCGCAAACCAGCTTTCAGCTGTTCGTTCAGATGAAACTGCTCGGCGAGTGGGTTCAATGACTTGTGGCCGGGTCCTAACGGTCCAAAGGTAATAACGAGCTGATGCGTGCGGTCGCGACCCGCACCGAACAGTTTGCTGGATTGATTGACCGAACCCGTTGTGAATTTCCACGCTGGTGTGATGTCCCCGGCAACGCTCTCCTTGATCGACACGGTCTGCGTGAGAACGTTTTTATCTCCCGCTACGGGAACAGTCCCCGGCGCGTCCGCCAGACGAAGCTGGACGATTTGACTACGCGACCACAGCAATTCCACAACTCGTAGGTCGATATCGACGAGAAGCGAGCCTTCTTTTCCGCCTTCCGGATACCGGCATGGTCGCTCAGTCGAGCCGAGCCTGAAGGCGGCTGGTTTGTACAGATCGGCGACTGTGTAAAAAATGTTGAACTTATTTTCGTTCGTTGCCGTGAAACCGCCTCCGATGCCGCCGCCGAGCGTGAAGATCGCGGATGCCGGAGACACTGGCGCCCAGAGTCCCGATGAGGCTAGAGCCGTCTTTGCGGTAACGGTCAGGTCGGCCGCTACTTCGACGCCCCAACCATACAAAAAGTCGGCGTATTTCCTGCGATTCGGTCGAAGCTTGGACTGCTCCACATCTGTTTCGATCACGGTCGTGACAGCGTAGCTCAGCTCGCAAACGATGCTGCGAACAAGAACCGAATTCATATTGGCGACATCGCCGGTTCCGTCGTTTGGCCAGTCCCGCTGACTGGGAATGTAAGTGCCGCAGCCTGTCACCAGGACGCAGAACGACACGACGAGCAAACGCAATGGCTTCATCGCAAATCTCTGACTGCCAATTGATCGAACAAAGAAGTGGCGCAAACGTACAAACAAAAAATCAACTTACAGATGCGCTTCTAATTTAACTCGACGTTATCGCTGGGCCGGCATCGAGTCTGTAACTAGAGCGCAACACCCACACAATTTGTCGTTGTACCGAAGCCATTACCAACTGGGGCACTCCAGGTGTGGATAGCCGTGTGCCAAACTTGCGGAGAGATCGCGTTAGCCGACATGAAGCCGCATTCCGATCGAGGACCAATACGCTCCTACAAGGGGCTCGGTTAAGTAGCGCTGGCGGCTAAGGGTCCGTCGCTAGGAGTGGTAAGTCCGCCGCGTCAATTATATCTGCCGAAAGCGGAAATAAAGTACAAGCCGCCCGGCCATAAGCTACCGGGAGTTCATGGCTGATGGCTCGTGCCGCCGACCGAAGAACCGCTAACTAGCCCGCGCACGGCGCATCGCAGGCTTCCAATCGCGGTTGGGCGACGCCGTGATCGACGGCGAGCTCGTCGCGATCGGAAAGGACGGCGTCTCGCATTTCCAGCTACTTCAAAGCGCGCTGCGTCACGACGCGAAGCTCCTGTATTGTGCCTTCAATCTCATGTTTCAGAACGCAGTTGACTTGCGCAAACAGCCTCTTCTCGAGCGCAAGAAGCGGCTGAAGGCGATCCTGCCGCGCGACAGGCTGATCGCCTTCAGCCCTCACCGCAAAGCGAACGGCACAAATTCCTGCCAAGTGAAGACGAGGCCGCCACGACCTGGGTCAGGCCCTCATTGGTTGCCGAGCGCAAATTCGCGGAATGGACCAGTAAGGGCGAACTGCGCCAGCCCGTCTACCTCGGGCTCAGATCCGACAAGCGGGCGAAAGACGTCGTGCGTGAGCGAGAACGGCCGCGCTAGTAGCGCTCCCTCAGGGCGTAACTCGGCAAAAGGAATTGATGCAACCGCCTCCCCCCTCCGCGCTGGCACTCAGTCGCCTCCAAGGTCGTGGATCTCCGGTCGCATGCCGTCGGGCGTGACTTCGAGCGTCGCCAGCGTAATCGGTAGCCTGAAGCGCCGCGGTCCCGCGCTCCCGGGATTCAGGTAGAGAACGCCACCGACCGTGTGGATCTTCGGCACGTGGGAATGCCTGCCCGGAGACGATGACATCGATGCCAACGCCGGCATCGGCCTTCAGCGTCTTCAAGTCGTGCAGAATGTAGATCGACTTTCCCGCCAAGCGCACAAGCTTCGTGTCGGGGTAGTCGCGGGTCCACGCGCCATTGTCCACGTTTCCACGAATGGCCGAGACAGGCGCGATCCGGCGAAGCGCGTCTACGATCTCGGGGCGCCCGATGTCGCCGGCGTGGATGATGTGATCGACGCCCGTCAGGCCTCGTTCGGCCTCAGGCCTCAACAGACCGTGCGTGTCCGAAATGATTCCAAACCTGAACTTCATTTCCCGGCGCTCTCAATCGCGATCGCCAAAAGACGATCGAGAAACTCAACCTGAGCGGACAGCATCTTCGTCCGCGCGAGCTCGATATCAAACCATTCCGCGCGGTCGACTTCGGGAAAGCTCTGCCGTTGACCGCTTCGGAGCGGCCATTCGATATCGAAGGTATTGCTGGTCAGCGCCGCCGGGTCAAATTGGCCCTCGCCGGCGAATGCGATGACGCGCTTCCCTCCTCGCTGTCGGACTTCCCCCAGCGCCGGGAGAGGACCGATTGAAGCGCTCGGGCCGAGTTCTTCGGCAAACTCGCGCCGCGCGACCTCGTCCGGCGCATCCGCGGCATCGATTTCGCCCTTGGGAATGGAACACGCGCCATTATCCTTCCTGCGCCAGAACGGACCGCCAGGATGAACGAGCAGAACCTCGAGCCCGCGAGCACCCTTGCGGTAGGCGAGAATGCCCGCGCTCAACATCAATCTCCTGGAAGTCTTTTTCAGCGCAGCCATATCGCTCCCTGCCGCGGGCGACGAAGTAACGGCCGTCTGGCGCCACTGGATGCTTAGCGTCTCGCTATGCCGACTTCCGCTGCGGTTTGGCCGCCGGCTTCTTCGCCGCGGTCTCCTTGGCCGGTTTCTTGCCGGCAATCGGCATCAGCATTTCCTTCTGCCCGGGCGACGCCTTGCGCGCCTTCCTGGCTGGCTTCTTTTGCGACTCTGTCGCTGAATCCGCGTCGGCTCCAATGCTCTTGCGCAGTGCGTCCATCAGGTCGACGACATTCTCACCACGAGGACGCGACTTCGCGGTGATGGGTTTGCCGGCGCGCTTCTGATTGATGAGATCGATGAGGGCGGTTTCGTACTGGTCTTCGAACCTCTCCGGCTCGAAGTGACCCGCCTTCTGATTGACGATGTGTTTGGCGAGATCGAGCATGTCTTTGGTGACTTTGACGTCCTGGATGTCGTCGAAATACTCCTCCGCAGAACGGACTTCGTAGGGATAGCGCAGCAAGGTCCCCATCAGCCCCTTGTCCAGCGGCTCCAGCGCGATGATGTGCTCGCGATTGGTCAGCACCACGCGACCGATCGCGACCTTGTTCATTTCGCGGATGGTTTCGCGGATAACGGCGAAGGCATCGTGCCCGACTTTGCCATCTGGAGTCAGGTAGTAAGGGCGGATCAGGTAGCGTGGATCAATCTCGCTGCGGTCGACGAACTCGTCGATCTCGATCGTTCGCGTCGATTCCAGCGCGACGTTCTCGAGCTCCTCCTTCGTCACCTCGATGAATGTGTCGGTGTCGACCTTGTAGCCCTTGACGATGTCCTCGTTGTCGACCTCCTCGCCGGTATCAGCGTCCACTTTGGCGTATTTGATGCGGTGGCCGGTCTTTCGGTTGAGCTGGTTGAACGAGACATTTTTCGGATTCCGACGTGGCCGGATAGAGCGCTACCGGACAGGTGACGAGGGAAAGACGCAGGAAGCCTTTCCAGTTAGCGCGGGGGGCCATTGCGGGGAACTCCATACTGGTGCCGGATTCAAGACGAACGGCCGGGCTTGGTTCCGACGCCGCGCCCCGTCCAACAGGATGATTTTTTCTCAGCGGCCACTTGAGCGGACTCGACTTTTGTTCACTTTATGTTCTAATTCGGAATGACCGACCGACCCGCGAGCTGGCGCATGCCGACCCCGAAGCAGATGGAAAAACTGGCCGGCGAAGCTGCCCGGAGGCCAACTCCCCCCGCTGCGGCTCCAGATGCACCGCTTCCGGCCGAATACTGGGAATCAGTCCTCAAAGATCCTCGCGCCGGCGCGACCGGGGCCCAGATGCGGCAGCGGCGTCTTTCGGAAATTCAACGCCACGTCCTGCGCATCTCCTGCCGCCGCTGCGAGCGAACCGTGGAAATCCAGACCGCCGATGCAGTCGGATTGTATGGCGGCAACGCGGTCTGGAAGGACGTCGCGCAGCGACTGCTCGACAACACCTGCCAGCAGCGCACCGGCAGGCATGAAGAAGACGGGTGCTGGCCGGCGTTCGAGACGCCGTAGCCCGCTCTGGATTGCCGGTCCGATCTCTTTGCGCCTGGATGTCCGGATGGCCCCGAAGTATCACCCTACGCCGCTGTCGGGCGGCGACCGCAAGGCTCTGGAGAAGGAGCTCGGCAAGGCGCGGGCAATGGCCAACATCCTGGCTACCCAATCGGCGGAGACGCGGGCGAAGGGGGAAGCGCTCATCCAGTGGGCAGACAAGCTGCTATGCGAGAGTTGGAACGAACGCATGTGGTCAGACGGCGAACCGATTGATCCGTCCCCAACGATCGACCAAGCGGTGAATGGCGGCTTCCCCTGCCGGACGAGGCACTCCGGATCGTCGCCCGCGGCGTCAAGGAAGACACGGCCGGGCTAGCGACGTGACCATCGAGGACGATGACGACCAGGCAGCTCCCCCGGGCCGCCAGCGTAAGATCATCCACACGGCGGCTGGGTGGGTCAATGAAGTTCTGTTTGTGCCCATCACAGCGTGCGTTTCGACATTTCGGTTACGGATCTGCCGAATCGAACCCATTTTTCTCGGTGGGAAAGGGTGGCAGATGCGTCTCGATAACGCGGCGAGCCGTGTACATGCCGGCTCTCGACAGAACCCCCTTTTTGACTGATCCTACCGTCAGCGTGCTTCCGGGGTGTTTTCAACCTTTTATTGTGTGTCTGCTTTCAAGCGAAATTCTTAGCTGATGATGGATGGGGCGTTCGATGTTGACGAAGAGGTTGAGTACGCTGCTGCCTAACATTCGGGCAGCGCTGCTGTGGATGGCCGGCGTCGGTGCTGCGTTTGTGTCTAATCTCCTGACCTTGCGAGTGCCGCTGATTGTCGCGTCGGCTGGGTATTTCATGTTCTCGAAGCCTGACCAGATTCAGGAGATCTACTTTATTCTCGCAAGTGACCTGCCGCACAATCTCATCAGGATCGGCGCTTTTGTTGTCACGACAGCCGTGCTCTGTGCCTCGATCAACGAATGCGTGCGGCAACTCTGGGCCAGTCAGACTGGCGCCCGCCTGACATGGCTCCGTGCTGCGATCTCAGCCGGGATTGGGATGGCCCCGCTGGCTGGGATTGCCGTGGGTCTCTATCGAACCACCGGTTACTTTGACCTTCCCGACCTTCAGCAGGTGGTAGCAAAACTCGCCGAAAAGCCGCTCTCTCCCGATGGAAAGACGTACTTTGACAACCTCACGGGTGGGTTTCAGGCTCTGCATCGGGACGCATTGTTTGCCATCTCCCTTCTCCAATGGGCGGCAATTGGGTGCCTGATAATGGCCGTCGCTGTGGTGGTGTTTGAAGCCGTCTGCCGACGAAGACTGAGCAACCCGAGCTGGTTTCGCAGGATCGAGGCGAACATTTTTCTCATCACGACCGTACTTGTTGGCGCCTTTTCCCTGCAAGCCGTTTGGATCGTGAAAAGTGCATCAGCTCTCCTGATCGCCGCAACAGCCCTGATTGGCACATTGACGTGGCTCTCCCTGTTTCTTGTGGTTTTGCTGTTCTTTCTGCTTCGCCTGCAAAATGTTTCGGCCAGGGTTGGTCTCTCGATGGCTGGATGCCTCGTTGCTGTGGCTTTGGTCGCAGATTGGGCGGGGCTCAACGACAATCACACGGTCCGCAGAGTCGAGAACAAGACCGATGCAGAAACCGGCGGACTCATACAGGACGAGTTCTATGCCTGGTGGCACAATCGCCCTGCGGAGCGCGTGAAGGCGTTCAAAGACCAAGGGCGCCCGTTTCCAGTCTATGTCGTGGCCGCAAGAGGTGGTGGCATCTATGCTGCCTATCAAACTGCAATCACCTTGGCGCGGCTGTACGACCGGTGTCCCGCGATCCTCGACCATATCTTTCTCATAAGCAGCGTGTCGGGCGGGAGTGTTGGTGCAGTGGCATTCATGGCGGCCGTCCAATACGAGCCGGCGGCGGACAAGACCAAATGCGCGGAGGATGGCCTCGACGGATCAGGAACGATCGAGAAGTTGGTCGACCAGTTCTTCAGGAACGACTTCTTGTCCCCTCTGGCAGCGTCCGCGCTGTTCCCGGATTTTGCCCAGCGATTCTTGCCCTATCCAATTCCGCTTTTCGATCGGGCGCGGGCGTTCGAGCGGGCGCTGGAAGTGGGGTGGCTTGATACGACCTCGGGCAAGTCAGATGGTCTGAGCCAGGGAATTCTTCAGGGCCGGAAGCTGGGAGACGGCCCGATCATGTTCATGAACGTCACGCAGGCCGAGACCGGTGAACAGCACGTGGTTGCACCGACAAACGATGACATTCAATGGCGCAGGTCGGCCGTCAACTCCGCAAACCTTGCTTCGATGGGACAAGATATTGCGCTAAGTACAGCAGCGACCCTCAGCTCACGATTTCCGTTGATACTTCCCCCAGCCTCGGTTGCCTTGGAAACACGGCATCTCCTGCTGTGGCCTGCAATTGCGACGCGCTACGTTGATGGCGGTTACTTTGAGAATTCCGGTGCTGATACGGCGCTGAACGTCATTCAGTGGATTGAGGGTGAAAATCCGGCAGAGAAGGTGGCCAAGCCTGGCGGCAAAGGCATCAAGGCCAAGAAGTTTCCGGAATACGTTTTCAAGATGATCGTACTTGGTCACAGCGCTTACTATAGCCGTCTCTACGAGGGAGCTCAGATCGAAGCCAATGGCTTCTCCGAACTCCTGACGCCAGTTGATGCCTTCATGCAGACGCGGGAGGTGAGAGGAGATCAAGCTGTAGACCGCGTATCAACGCTGCTTGATCAGCCCCCAAATCTCGGTGAGGAGCGGTGGCGGCTCGCCCAGATAAATCTCAATCATCGCTTCTTCAAATTCCCCCTCGGCTGGCAGCTCTCATCCCTCACAAGACGGCTAGTTGCAGCCAACATAGCGAGCGCGGGTATCTGCAATGCTGCTGGAGAGGGAGCTTTCCGGGATTCGGGACTGATCGAAGGGCCGAACGCAGTCCCGTTTGGAATGACGGGATTCATAGAATCCTTTCAAAAGAACTCGTGTGATCAGTGCAAGATCATCCGTGAGGTCAACTCAGGACTGGGCAAAGTAAAGGCAAAAGCTAAGAACGGGAACACGGTCGATAATTGCGATCTTGCCCGGTAACTGCGTAGGCGCATTGTCGATTTCCCGGGCTCATTTGAGCAAGCGCGCATAGGCCCGAATCAAATCAAAAAGCCGGTGAGCGGTCAGGCTCGCCGGTTTTTGGACAGGCAGAAGACTGCCTTCGATGCTCAGGCGGCTCGCGCGTCTGCTTCGGTAACCGGAAGCCATTGAGGTAATCTGCCGAGCGCTGCGCATGCGATGCGGGGGTGAAAATGGCCCGCTCGTCGTTCTTCAGTGCCTTGAGCCGACTACACGGCGCGCCGTTTTGCGCCCCCACACTTGCGTGGGGGCCTGGCCTTGACGGCCTGGGGGCCGCAGGCCCCGGATTTCTTACTAGCATCCGATGCCACGGATGTCCGGCAGGGCGCGGGCTTTACTTACGAAGCAATCACTACCGAGCCATTCGGCACCGGGATGGCGACCGAACGGGGGAGCAGTTATCCATTCCACAAGAAACAACAGATAGACGACCACCTAAACAGAGCATGGCGACAGTTAGAACGCGAAGGATTTGTGGAAGCTTCGCCGGGCATCAATGGTACCCATGGATGGAAGACCTTTACCGAAGCTGGTCTGGCTATTGTCAATGGACAGGACTGGGAAGCAACGCGAGCGGCGATGCTTTTCCCCAAGGAGCTCCTGCATGTCGCGATACGCGATAAGGTGTGGGCAGCTCTTGCAAGAGGCGAGTTAGACGAGGCTGTCTTCGCCGCTTTTAAGGCTGTCGAAGTTGCCGTACGTCAGGCCGGAGGTTACGAAGCGACCGACCTAGGCGCGGACCTCATGCGCAAGGCATTTGATCCGAGCGACAATCCGAAAGACAATCGCGGAAGGTTAACCAACCTGGCTCACTCGCCCGGAGAGCGTGAAGCTCTTGCACACCTATTTGCTGGCGCGATTGGCTCATACAAAAATCCCCATTCGCATCGCACCGTAAACCTCAGCGATCCGGCTGAAGCACGTGAGCAAGTGATGCTCGCCACCCATTTGCTTCGTATTGTTGATGCCAGGCGGCGGCAGTAGGTCCAGAAGCATTTCGCGAAGTCGGGTGAGAACGCACAACACGCGCATCGACGTAAGCAATAGCGTGACCCAGCCACCCTGACACGGCAAAGCCGTATCAGGGTAGGTCCTCCGACCTCGCGACCCATAGAAATGTTAGTAGTATGGTGGATCGCCTGGGAGTTGCCTCGCAACGGCCCAACCGGCCATCATCATAACGCAAAAAGGGGGGCCAGGAATAGTGACAACGCTTGCCGCTTGGAGTGGAGTCGATCCACGTGGTCCTTCATCACTTTATTTGGTCAGCGACAGCCGGATCAGCTGGGGATCGTATCTCAATCGTTGGGATGCTGGACGAAAACTTTTTGCCTGCAAGAGTACCCCCGACGTTTTTGGATATGTCGGAGATGTTCTTTTTCCTAGCCTCATGCTGGGACAGATCATAGCCGCGGCCGACGATGGGGCGCTTTTTCCTACGGGGGCGAGCGCGGAAGCGAGGCACGCGATCGTTGCTGAGACAGTCAAGGTGTCGCTAGGCAGCCGTTTCAACGCTCCCGATCGCAGCTTTGCGATTCTACACGGAGCGCGAGATGGTAGCGGAATGAATGCACGCTTCCGTCTTTGGACGCTGACCTATGTAGCGTCGACCTGGACCAGAGCTGCGGTTTGGACAGATGAGGAGTTATCTATCGATAAAACACAATCTGCACTTCATACTGCGCTCGGATCTGGTGGGCGCGCAGTCAAGAAGCAGAATGAAGACCTACAATATGATCCTCAAGGGAGAACAAGCAGGGCAATATTCTGGGCCTTTTGTGACGCCCTCAAGAACAAAGCTGACCCTTTGAGTGGAGGTGCGCCGCAGCTAATTGGGCTGTATCGCACCGAGATGGGAAAATCGTATGGGATCACCTACGAGGGACACCGCTACTACCAGGGCCTGCTGGTACCGGACTCAGCTCATCTAAACGGCATCGAGTGGCGCGATGTAAATTTTCAGCGAGTGGACGGCGCGACAATGCAAGTTCTGCATGGCGCCCAACGACATGGGAGACGCTGACGGCCGGCAAATCGTCGCTCAGCAATTGAGAACTCAACAGAGATCTGGTCGCGCCGTCCATGCTGCGTGGAGCCGCCGAGAGCGCTTAGTAGTCCTTGAAATTAAACGGAAAGTTCTGGGAGTTCGCGCGTAGCAAAATCCGCAGGAATTTCTCGTAGAAATTCGCACGAAATCAGATGTTTCGGGATGTTTTGGTGGCTGGCGACGCAGTGCAGTTCGCACCGGTCTCCGTTCTAAATTCCCTGGAAACAGGGAATTTTGCAGGGAAATAACGGCCTTGGGGGTCTGTCTAACGGGCGCGGCTCCGAAAAGGCCGCAAAAATAGCGTATCCACTCCCAATTCCCTAAGCTGATAACAGGGAAAATGTCCAAATGAACAGCGTAAAAAATCGCGTTTACAGCGAACCGCACACGTCAACACCAACGAACAAATCAGCGCGTTACCTGGACCTGGATGTAGCTCTGCGCCAGCTTTTATGGGTAGCTGAATCGCTCAGGTTGCATCTGAGAGCCGCCTTACGGCGTCTTCTTTGCGCGATGCCAAATTGGCACGACCGGATCCAGCCCTTCAGCCAACGCACCTCGTTAAAGTCCGCTTACGGACGGGCGGTAGGAACCCGTAGGTGCCACGTGTAGCGCGAAAGCGTTCCTCGCCGACCTCTCCAGTCGCATTCGCCGGTCGTTTAGTCGAGGGAATCATTTCCCTTCGGCTCCTGCAAGAATTTAGGCAACCGGTCGCGCGGGGCGGGGCGTTCGGATGGGTCACGGCCGAGCTTGGATTGCAGCTCGACGAGGTCGGTGAAAACATCGGCCTGGCGGCGCAGCTCGTCGGCGATCATCGGCGGCTGGCTGGCGATGGTAGAGACCACCGTGACCCGCACACCGCGGCGCTGCACGGCCTCCACCAGGGAGCGGAAGTCTCCGTCACCGGAGAACAGCACCATCTGGTCGATGTGCCCGGCGAGCTCCATGGCGTCCACGGCGAGCTCGATGTCCATGTTGCCCTTGACCTTGCGGCGGCCGGACGCATCGATGAATTCCTTAGTCGCCTTGGTGACGACGGTGTAGCCGTTGTAATCGAGCCAGTCGATCAGCGGCCGGATCGAGGAGTATTCCTGGTCCTCGATGATGGCCGTGTAGTAGAACGCCCGGAGCAGCGTACCGCGGTTCTGAAACTCCTTCAGCAGTCGCTTATAATCGATGTCGAAGCCCAGAGTTTTTGCCGTCGCGTAAAGATTGGCTCCATCGATGAAGAGCGCGATCTTGTCGGTAGGTGAGTGGGACATCTGTCCAGGCTTTCGGTGGAGCAACTCGGGCTTAAAGCATCCCGGAAATTTGCGACGCGTAGGTTTGGTCGCATTCTATATGGAGGGCTACCGGAGATCGTCGAGTAGCCGCAAACATTAAGCTTTCAAATAATATCAGGCCTGTGCGGGCGTGGAACTCTACCATTGCCCGAAAGTTCTCCCTGTCAAAATTGTAATGTATCCTCGATTTCCAAGTGCGTATTGAAGGTTTGCCTGATGAACGCCGGCGATTTTGCTCTCTTTGATCTGTCCATACAGAGACGGGGTCGTGGCTGGCGATGGGTGGTCATTGACCGGTCAGGCAACCCTTTGTTGACTGGGAGCGAGTGCAGCAGGACTGCAGCTCGTTACAAGGCCACCAGGGCAATCTTCCAAATGTTATTGACGGCTCCGTATCGAACTCAAATCTCTCCAGCAGCCTGCTCGCTCGCCTCGAAGATTGAGGCGCCACGCACCTCCCTAGACTCAGGGAGAAGGCGCGGGTTGAGATCGAGGGGCTAAAAGGCGACGCGCCGGTCTAACGAGCTGCGTGCCGGCAGAAGATTGCCTACAAGGTCGAAGTTGATCAGAGGCGCGGTAAGAGCAGCGGAAACGGCGCATCTGATCACTGCATTTTGCGCCCGAGGTCTCTCAGGAGGGAGTGGAGAAAATCACTCGCATGGTCGTACCGCGCGCCGCCGCTCGCGATTTCACGGGCCCGCGGCTCCACTACACTACCGACGGCTTCTGGACCGAGTAGATCAGCTTTCTCAGACCATTGCTGCAGCAGGCGATCGGGAATGTATTCCGCAGATCCGAACAACGTCAAAAGGCATTCCTCGGCTTCGGCTTTGTGATCGTGATGAGCTTTCGCCCAGTAGAAAGCGAATAGTCCACGAAAAGCATCACGGGAAACGGCTGGTTTTGCCATTGCAATGTCCCCGCAGGAATTGAACGCGAAATGAAGAGGCCACCTAAAGGCGGCCTCAAGAGTTTATCAGTCGATCTAAATAACACGTACTAAAACGCCTGCCGCAGCGTTGCCGTTGCTTCAGAACCCGGGTGTAAATAGATGAGAGATGAACGCGCCGGCCCGGTTACAGGAGCATGCCAAGTTGCTTCGCTTCTGCCAACAAGAATCTGACGACTGCCGGGAAATTTTGGCAATCTCAAGCCTATGTTAGCTTAAGTGACGAACGCACCGAGCCGTTTGGCCAGCCAAGTATCATGATGATCTATCAAGTTACGTGCTCGACGAACTCGGCAATGCATTGAGTTTGGACCTGGACAGGCTGCGCGGCCGAGGTCGAAACAAAGGAAACGGGCCGCTGCGATAGTGGACGAACACCCCGTGGAATTATGGTGCGATGGTCGGCGCCTCGCCTGTTTGCAGACGCAGCTGGACTAGTGCTTGTACTCAAAATCCCGATCAGCCCGCAGCACGGAGGCAGAGCCTCGTCGTCCAGTTCGTTTTTGAGACCGGACACGGCCAGAGGAAGATGTCCCTTAAAGCGCCACTAGGTTGGTGGCCCCCCGCGCGGCATCGCCAATTCCGGTTTGTGGCCCATAGCTGACCTGCCGCGAGCAACGGGTCCGGGACCGCTTGTGACCCTCAACGGACGTCGGCCCGGCATCCGCTCGGTTCAGGAAAGGTTTTAGGTTGCTAAATTGTTCTTATCCTCAACCTGGTACTGGCCTGTTTCCATCCGCAGTGGCCTAGTTTGATTTTCGCGGCGGCGTGATCTGC
>NZ_JADPIY010000011.1:0-79474 GCF_023073095.1 Bradyrhizobium sp. 44 | reverse complement strand
TGCCTTGGAATTGGCAGCCCCAAAGCGTCGCTCACGCAGCTTGAGCGCGTTCAGCCTTCCCGAAAGCGGCCTAGCCGGGGGCCTTCGCCGGATGCGTACGAATCAGGCGTGGCTGTGCCGGACAAAATCGCCTGAAATTCGGTCAGGTAGGTTGTGCAACGGTAGATGGCTTCTTGAGCGTCTTGATTGAGCTGAACCTCGCGAGAGCGGAGGGTCCGGGCTACGTGGCTCCATCGCCGCAAAGCGCCATTGCCAAATCTCGTTCGTTGTTAGCCAAGCGTATGGCTGCTCCTTCCGGCTCGTGCACGATCCGGAGAGGCAAGCCAAGCAACTCTTTGCCAAACAGTTCGTCCGGATTGGACAGTTTGCGGAGCTGTTGGCGGTTCAGCAGCAGAAGCTCCTGGAGAATCCGATCTGTTTCCTGCTGTTGAACTTCGGCCTTCCGAGGCGTTCTTTTGAGCTGCTGTAGTTTCGGCTGGATAGCTTGCTCTAGCTGAGGCCAGAACGTGCTGAAGACCGTATCCAGCTGCTTCTCAGTCCTGCCGAACTCGCCGGCGGCTTGATTGATGGTCTTCAACAGCCTAAAAATTTCGTCTCTCTCAAAGGCCGTGGCTTGGAAAAGCGCTATCGCTGAGCGATGTCCGATGGCTTCAATCCGAAAAGGATTGGTGCAACGCGGCCGTCGATTACGGACTTTGCAATCGCGCCAGCTTCGAAGTGGAGCCAAGGCGACTCTGTGTTTTCGGGCGTGAGGATCAATATTCCGAAACTAGTGCTGTCTAGCTCGTGCCGAATTGAGGACGACCAGTGTGTCCCTTTTTCAATATCTTCCGAAGACATGTACGGGATGATCGTCTGGTTGGTGTTGCCGGTGTTGCCCGTCATGACCCCTCCTTTTCCTCGGTTTTGAGTATCATCGATCTTGAGTGTCTATGCCCGCCATTGTCGTTGACGCCTCCGCTGCAGGAGAATGTGCGGCGGTATTCGCTCTGGATCAATGGTGCGGCTGATCCGCGAAATCAGCTCCGTTCTCACATCTATAGGGTCGGGCCGCTGAGCCCGTGTCTTCAGCAAATACAATCTAGGCCCGGCCCTGAAGCCCGTGTGTGAACCAGTTCACTTCCGTTTCGAGAAGACGTCCAGGAAGAAGCAAGCTTACTACCGACGTCCGCAAACCTGAGGCCGATAAACCAAGCGACGTGCAATGCACCATGCTGGACGGCAACTACCTCGTCGAGCGGTCCTAGTCGGTCGTCTCATCCCAAGCTCGGTTCTGAGGGCCTATTGGCAGCCTCGCAAGCGCTATTGCCTGAGTATGACGCTCCGGTTGCCAGCCAAATTTCTGCTGGCTCGAGGTTCTAGACGCTACTTTCGCATGCGCTGATCATCTCGAAGAAGAAGCCGCGCGCGCACGCGCGCTGCTCGACCGGCTGGAGGCGGCAATCCTGACCAAGGCGTTCAAGGGTGAACTGGTGCCGCAGGATCCGAACGACGAACCAGCCGGGCTCCTACTGGAGCGCATTCGCTCGAAGCGGGCAGCCGCAGCTCCAACGTCGAAGACGAAGCGGAGAACGCGGTCTGCTTTTGTGGCGGGATAGCGCTTGTCATTCGGCCTGCAATATTGACCCCCTAAGCCGGGGGATCGGCGTCCAAAATTGACCCCCTACAGGTTGGTCTGTTGCGCTGCCTGCTTCGTCATGAAGCAGGTGGTCGGGGATGCTGATCGTGGAGACAATCGCCCGGATACGGCGCGAGCACTTCATCAAGGGCAAGACGATCAAGGAGATCGCCCGTGACCTGAAGGTGTCGCGGAACACAGTCCGGAAGGTGCTGAGATCGGGAGAGACCTCATTCGAGTACGAGCGTGTTGTCCAGCCGCGGCCGAAGCTGGGACGATGGGCAGCAGAACTCGACGGGTTGTTGTCAGGGAACGCGGGCAAGTCCGCTCGCGAGCAACTGACATCGATCCGGATCTTCGAGGACCTGCGTGAGCGCGGCTATGACGGCGGTTACGACGCCGTGCGGCGCTACGCCAGGCGATGGAGCAAGGAGCGCGGACAATCCACGGCCGCTGCCTACGTCCCGCTTAGCTTTGCGCCCGGAGAAGCTTACCAGTTTGACTGGAGCCACGAGGTCGTCCTGCTCAATGGCGTGACGGTGATGGTGAAGGCCGCCCATGTCCGGCTCTGCCACAGCCGGATGCTGTTCGTGCGTTGCTATCCGCGGGAGACACAGGAGATGGTGTTCGACGCCCACGACCGGGCGTTCGCCCTGTTCAAGGGCACCTGCGTGCGCGGCATCTACGACAACATGAAGACGGCGGTGGAGACGATCTTCGTCGGCAAAGGGCGTCTCTACAATCGCCGCTTCATGCAGATGTGCAGCCACTACCTGGTCGATCCGGTTGCCTGCACGCCAGCGTCGGGCTGGGAGAAGGGCCAGGTCGAGAACCAGGTTGGGCTTGTCCGGGAGCGCCTCTTCACGCCGCGGCTGCGGTTCAAAACCCTCGACGAGTTGAACGCGTGGCTGCTGGACAAGTGCATCGCCTTCGCCAAGGCGCACCGGCATCCAGAACTGGCCGAACAGACGGTCTGGGAGGTGTTCGAAGCCGAGCGACCGAAGCTCGTTCCCTATGCCGGCCGGTTCGACGGATTCCACGCGGTGCCGGCATCGGTCTCGACGACCTGTCTGGTGCGGTTCGACAACAATAAATACTCGGTCACGGCCAGCGCTGTCGGGCGGCCTGTTGAGGTTCACGCCTACGCCGACCGCATTGTGATCCGTCAGGACGGACGCATCGTTGCCGAGCATGCTCGCTCGTTCGGCCGCGGCGAGACGACCTATGATCCCTGGCATTACGTGCCGGTACTGGCTCGCAAACCCGGTGCCTTGCGCAACGGCGCTCCCTTCAAGGACTGGGTGCTTCCGGCTGCGATCGAACGTGTGCGGCGTAAGCTTACCAGTGCCGACGATGGCAACCGGCAGATGGTCGATATCCTCAACGCGGTTCTGACCGACGGCTTGCCGGCCGTCGAAGCAGCCTGCGCCGAGGCGATCGCTCACGGCGTTCATTCCGCCGATGTCGTGCTCAACATCCTGGCCCGCCAGCGTGATCCTGCGCCGCCAGCCAACATTCTCACCCCGGCCGCACTGACATTGCGCCACGCCCCGATCGCCGACTGTGCCCGTTACGACAACCTCAGGAGAGCCATCTGATGGAACGTACTCAACTCTCCGACCTCATGGGCGAGCTCAAACTCTACGGCATGAAGGCTGCCTTCGACGAGATCATGGCGACCGCTGTCAAACGCCAGCACGAACCCCAGCGCATTGTCGGCGACCTGCTCAACGCCGAGATCAACGAGAAGCAGGCCCGCTCGATTAAGTACCAGCTCACCATCGCCAAGCTGCCGCTGGCCAAGGATCTCGAGGACTTCCAGTTCGAAGGCACACCCATCAACCAGACGCTGGTCAATGATCTCGCCGGCGGCGGCTTCATCGCCCAGCAACGTAACGCCGTGCTGATCGGCGGTACCGGCACCGGCAAAACACATATGGCCATCGCAATCGCCAGAAGCTGCATCCGATCCGGTGCCCGCGGCCGCTTCTACAACGTGGTCGACCTCGTCAACCGTCTGGAGATCGAGACCCGCAATGGACGGCAAGGTCGGATCGCCGAGCATTTGACCCGGATGGACTTCATCGTCCTCGACGAACTCGGTTATCTACCGTTCGCCCAATCCGGCGGCCAGCTCCTGTTCCACCTCGTCAGCCGGCTCTACGAGCGCACGTCCATCGTCGTCACCACCAATCTCGCGTTCGGTGAATGGCCCAGCGTGTTCGGCGACGCCAAAATGACCACCGCGCTTCTCGATCGCCTGACCCACCATTGCGACATCGTCGAGACCGGCAACGACAGCTGGCGCTTCAAAAGCCGCGACGACGATCACGCAACCCGCGCTCGCATCGTCTCCGCAACCCCGACCAGCTCCGACGGTGCGAGCGCTACCGCCAAAACCCGCCGCTCGAAGGGGTTAAAATTGGACGCCGATACAGGGTCAAATTTGAACACGATGACGTAATTGCGGTCGGCGCTCGTGGCAGACAAGCTCCGTTATCGTTGAGCCCTCGCAATCAAATGATTCGAAGGAGTTCCCATGAAGCAGTACGTCGGGCTGGACGTCTCACAGAGAGAAACCGCTGTGTGCGTTGTCAACGAGACCGGTCAAGTAATCTTCGAAGGAAAAGCCAAGTCTAATCCTGGTGCCTTGACTGACCTGCTTAGCAAACATGCGCCTCATGCCGAGCGTATCGGCTTCGAGACCGGTGCGATGGCGAGTTGGCTATGGCATGAACTCCGCAGGGTTGAGCTTCCGGTGGTCTGCATCGACGCTCGGCATGCGCACGCAGCTTTGTCGGTCCGAATGAACAAGAGCGATCAGAATGATGCGCGAGGCCTTGCCGAACTGGTGCGGGTTGGATGGTATCGAGAGGTCAAAGTCAAAAGTGAGGAAAGCCAGAAGATCCGAGCGATCCTTGTCGCCAGATCTCGGCTAGTGTCCATGCGCCGAGACATCGAGAACCAGGTTCGCAGCTTGATCAAGGAATGTGGATTGCTATTCCCTCGCGCGATCGGCCAACAGTTCCGCAACCAGGTCAGCGAACTCTTGGGCGCCGATCATTTGCTTCTCAGCGTGATATCGCCGCTGCTCTCGATCCACGAGAACGTTTGTCAGCAACAAGGTAAGTTCGACAACGAGGTCCGCCGGTTGGCAAAGCTGGACGAGACGACGCGTCGCCTGATGACGGTCCCGGGGGTCGGTGTCGTGACGGCCCTAACGTTCCGCCACACGATCGATGACCCCTCGCGCTTCCGATCGGCTTCTACGGTCGGCGCCTACCTAGGCCTTACGCCGAGGCGCAGCCAATCCGGCGAAACCGACACCAACGGAAAGATATCTCGATGGGGCGACCGGCTTCTCCGAACTTACTTGTTCGAGGCCGCCACTGTCCTTCTTTATCGAACCAAAAAGTGGTCTTCCTTAAAGGCCTGGGGCATGAAGCTCGCCAAGCGGATCGGCATGAAGAAGGCAAAGGTCGCCATCGCCCGAAAGATCGCCGTGATTCTCCACTGCATCTGGGTCGATGGCACATCGTTCGACTGGGGCCAGCCGAAGCCAATCTGATATTTGCTCGCAAGTTCCTGGTCCGGTCCGCCGGACTGGCGATGTCCCGCTGGGACGGTGGTCGTGGTGACCTCGGTCAATCGGCTGGTGGCGGTTCGCCCGCACTCCGCTGCAAACGTTGAGGCGCCCGATCCGGACATCATCATGAGGCGCTCGCGACCTCGGAAAGGACCATGACCCCAGCTACGACATCAACCTAACCCGACGAAGCCGCTAACGACGTCGATTGCCAATCCCGCTAGGCAATCGTCTCGCCATCCGCGATCGCTCCGTCTCCGCAACCTGACCAGCTCCGACGGAGCAATCGCTACCGGCGTGTCACTGGAGAGAGGAAGAATGGTAGCTTGACAACAAACCGCAATTAAAGGGCCGATTGACAGGCGCTATTCAACAACCTGGCAAAGCATGGCTTTTTGCTATCTCCTATCTGCCTTCCCGCGGACATAGCTACGAGAAGTGACAACGAGCAGGACGAAAGTGTCGCGGGGGCAGCACTCGGTAGAGCGGAGCCGAGCTCTGAAAAGTCGGCGGGCTCAGTGCCTCTCCCGCGCCAGCAACGTCCACACCGGCGACGTGCCGTCCCAACGTCGAAGTCGTCCGTAAAACCGTACCCCAACCCCGGCCTCTTTCAGTCGCGCGACTACGAGATGTAACGCAATCACGTCCCCCTCTGCTAGCTCCACACAACCCCGCTTGCGAGACCACACCGCCCGCAGATTTGGTTCTAAACTTGCGGCCGTTTTTATCCAAAAAGCCATTGCACCAACTTCCAGAATGCCCAGCCGATCGCGCTGATCCATCCTAGCATTGCTACGACAACTGCGACGGCCCAAATGATCTGGACATGCCAGCGGCGACCTTTTGTGTGCCTCCGCTGAATGTTCGCCGCATCGGCGTGACGCAACCCGTCGTCCCCTGTTCGCGCGCTCTCGCCAGGCTTTAATGCATTCGCCGTTGTGATCGTTGGGAACTCAAACTTCACATTACTGGTCCGTTGCGAAGCCACTCACCTACCGTTGCGATCGGCCGGTCAACGAGGGGTAAGGGCGGGACCCGTTGACTCCTCTCGGGTGTAGCACTCGCACGTTAGCATGCCGAATTGCAGACTCGAGTTCCGTCACCGCGACTTCAAGCCGCAAGTTCCGAAGTTCATCCATAGCCTTGCTAATCTCTTCTTCCGACAGCCGCGCCGGCTTTGAGAAAAAAGGTAGCCACATCGAATCGCCTCTCTCCAAGAGACGCCGGGTGGCTTGTTTGGTTGCTCCAGGTCAAAAAAAAGAAGCGGAGCCGGGAACTTGATGTGGATTGAGGCTTGGCAATGGCGGAATTGACTACTCCGACTGAGACGGCCAATTGATTGGCAGCGCAAAGAGATCCCGGCGATCAATCTCCCTGCGAATTTCCTCGGCTCGCTGTTTGGCCGCTTCACCCAAAAAATGGTATCGACCGTTGCTTATGTCGGCCGCGGCCTGCTGTCTGATGTTCTCGTAGTGATACAGAAGGCTGGCGTCGCTCAACTGCTCGTAGCTCATGGAGTCAAACCGCATCGAGAAAGGGCGAAACCAATCGACGCGCGCCGGCGTCAAAAGTAAGTGGTGCCAGTTGAGAGGAATCGAACCTCCGACCTCCGCCATACAGGGACGGCGCTCTGCCACTGAGCTAAACCGGCGCTGATATATCAGTGGAGCCAGACGGGCTTGCGGGCTGGTCTGGTCCGAGCAATCCATTTTTCAAGACGGCGTTGCATATCAACAATCATCGCGAGGCGTTCCTCGATCACCTCAATGGAATCCAACTGGCAATCACTGCGTGTCTGATCCGAGTCGCTCATGATGTCCTCGTAACGGTTTAAAATAGGCTGCAGTACAAATGACGCTTGGCGGACCGACCGGTAAAAATCCTTGAAATGAATTTAGGCTGCCGGCCCTGTATATCTTTATTGTGCGAGAACGTATCGGCGGAGGCAAGCTAGCCGTTGGATTAACCTAACCAAGCAAGGTTAGCAGCGGAAGTCGCCTCCAGAAGGCCATTCATTTGTACGCATCCATCACCCGCGTCATCGCCGGATGCGTCCGGTTCTTGACCTTGATCCAGTCTTTCGACCGGGAGCCGCCGTAGCGGCGATCGCGGCGTTTCGACACCAGGCCCTCGAGGCCCCACGCGGCGGGAGAAACAGGCATGGGCCGACTCCTTTCCCTTCGCGAACGGCGCCACGAACATGCGAGGCGGCTAGGCCCGAACAGCGGCAGCTTGCCGCAGGGATGGTTCGTACGTCATCCGATTCATTGCGCGAACGCGCGTCCGCTGGTGCGGTTTACTCGGCCTCGCTGCTTGCGGAAACGTTGCAGTCGACCATAGACGGCCTGACGCGACCGACCAAGCCGCTCGCCGATCTCGGTTGCAGTCTTCCCTTGATCGAGCAGCGCAAGCAGTTGTGCCTCTTCTTCATGTGACCACGGACGGACTTCTTGTCGATTGTTGGACATTGATTTCAAGCCAGCAAAAGCGCTGCGGACCATCATGCTACATCAAGATGGTAAATGACGCGTTCGAGGTGTTGAGGAGCGAACGTGTCCGGACTTGCTTTGCGGACCGAGCTTGTTTCGTTGCCGCGCCGGCGTCCCAAGGTAGGGCGGTCCACGGGACTCGCGTAACTCTCTTTAAGTACTATGGATGTAAGATAAAGGCCTTTCAGCGCCGCCCCATTGTACAAATGAGATTGCCGTGACCCCAGACAATGATGATGAGCTCACTGTTTTGACGCGAGAGATCGCTGACAAGTCGACTTATGTGCACGATCAGACACTTCTGATCGAGGTTCTTGAGCAGGACGGACATGACCTGTCCGAGTATCGAAGTGAGCTAGCCAGGGAGCGATCCCATTTGGCAACGCGGATCGCAAGGCAGTTCAGATTACTTGAAATAACATCGGCTAGGAAAGTAGACGACTCATCCTCGTTAACTCAGGGATGATCGATGTCCGACCGCCGCAAGCTTGATCGTTCGGATGTGGACTTAGCAGCCTACATTTTCGGAGATGGAGGCAGCCGACGTTGCCGCGTGTTCAACATCTCAGAGAACGGCGCGGGGATCGAGTTACCGACGAAGCTGTACATGCCGGCCACATTCAAGTTGATGTTGGAAAGAGACCGCATCATTAGAGTTTGTCGTCTAGTCTGGTCTGGCGATACTCGCATCGGCGTCGTGTTCAAAATCGATTGAGTCGGCCACCAACGTTTTCCTGGCGAAAGCTCTCTCAGCCAAATGACTTCATTACCCGCGTCATCGCCCGGATGGGTCCGGTTCTTCACATTGATCCAGTCTTTCGACCGGCCGCCGCTGTAGCGGCGATCTCGGCGCTTGGACACCAGGCTCTCTAGGCCCATGCGGGCGGCGGCGCCGAACAGCTCGGTGCCGATCTCGCCTGGCTCGAACGGCGCGACGAACATGCCGTCGGGCCGGCCGCGCAGCAGCCGAGCCAGATTCGTCTTGCGTATCGACAGCGGCAGTGAACGCAGATCCCCGCTGCCGAGCGCGAGGGCGTCGAAGGCGTAGAGCTGCACTTCGTGGTCGTGCTTGCGTGAATGCAGCGCGTTGAAGTCGGACACGCCGTCCACGCCGAGCACCACGGCCTCGCCGTCGACCACGAATTGATGCTCGCGATTCTTCAGCGCCGCTTCGACGATCCAGGGGAAGCGCTTCGTCCAGTCATGGCCGTTGCGCGTGATCAGTCGCACGGCCTTACCCTGGCGCTCGACGCGCAGGCGATAACCGTCATATTTGATTTCATGGATCCAGCCGGGGCCGTTCGGCACCGCCTTTGCGGCGGTCGGCAGGCAAAATTCGAACGTTGTACGCATAATCGTCAGATAGGTCTCACAAAGGGAAAATTCTATCGGCGTGAGGTCGCGGGAGAGGGTCTTTTAACCACTCAAGACAAGAGCCGCGGCGGGTACATCGCTGCGGCTCTCGCATTCTTCAAAAGTGGCCGGGTTAAAAATGAAGGTAAGAAAATGGACCAGCCCCGGTCGGGAAAAAATAGCAACGAAAACCCTGCGAATCGAGTCGTTTCTTTCGACGGAACAATGATTTAGCTGGAACTGTGTGCACATTAACGAGCAGAAATTCCCGGATACTCAAGTTCGATAGGCGTGTGGGGGTGTGGGCCAGTAACCCCGGTATCCGGTCAACGCGGCTTCCGGCGCGGCTTCCCGGCCGCGTTCCTGACCAGCGGACGCATCGCGTCGATGCTGGTGAGGCTGGGGTCGAAACCCTTCGGCAGCACCGGCATCTCGTCCGGAGCGGCATCGGTGCAGTCCGGGCAGGGCTCGCCGGCGCCGCCACAGCCGCAGGCCTTCGGCCCGTCCCACGGGCGATCAGGATGATTTTCGCAAACCCAGCGGGCGCATGCCACGTCCATTTCCTTCCATCAGTGCGCCGTGGGCTCTTCCTCGATCTCCTGCCCATGCAGATGGTCGAGCACGTCGCCGAGTTCGCGCATGTCCAGCATCTTGCCGCAAACCGGGCAGCGGATGAAGTGCTCACACTCGCTTTGCGACGTAGGGCCTGCCGGCTTGCCCTCGCGAAACATCATGCTGCGGCGCCCTTCAGCGGCAGCGTGAGCTGTATGTCGAACCGCCTGGTCGCGTTGACGCTGATGAAGCCCGCGAGGGCCGGGGAGACTTCGTTGTCGTTGTCGACCGCGCGCTGGGCCAGCGCATCGGCGACGTCGGATGTCACGTCCCGGACCCTCCCTCCATCGCGTTGAAGCACACGATCCGGACCGGATAGGCATACTGGCCGGAGAGGAGGGCCGTGCAGCACGGTCTCGAGATCGGTGTCCGCTTCATCAGTCTCGCGTCAGGCGCAGCCGGCACGGGCGCCAAAGTCTTCAAGGACAGGGTCGATGTCGCGATCGAGGCGATCGGCCGGTACGATCGAGGGCGAGGAACGCATACGCTTACTCATACTATCGGCCGGGCGGAGACACGGCCCCGGCTTCAGGGGGGCTCTTGAGGGTGGCCGGGGCCGCTCCGCCAGCTCGGGCGGTGAGCCAGCGGAGGTTAACTTTCAACTAAGTTCCATTGTTCCTTTCCGGGATTAGTGGCTGCACAATTTCGCGTATTTCAGTGTTCCGTTTTTCCGATGAGGTCTTTGCCATGTCCCAAGGAGTTGAAGATCTGCAGATGCTGCGCCTGATCACCGCCTTCCAGAAGATCGCAGACAAGGACGCGCGACGCCTTGTCTTGACGTTCGTCGAGAAGCAGCAGGCGCAGTCGCCTCAAAAGCCCGGGCGGACCGAGCACTAAGACACAATTGCGGGTGTTCGAGTTTGCCGGTAGCGCTTTCCAGCCGGGGAAACGCTTCATGAAAGACATGCTCGAACATCTTGCGACACTGCGCGAGCAGATTGTGAAGTGCGAGCAGTTGAGGGACGCAGCAAAGTCCGTCATGAAGCGGGTCGTCGCTCACGCGCTTGCAGCATCTCCGAACGATCGGCAGTTAACTCTCCAAAGCGCGCTCCGATGAGCGCGGCTGCCCCCTCGTAGAGAACGCCTTCACCTTGGAGCTCGCGCGAGGAGGCTCGCTCGATGTACAGCTGGCCGACGACCAGCATTACCACTGCGAACACCTCAGCGAGCATTGCCGTCGAGAACTGGTGAAGCTCATCCAGGGTGCGGTAATCGGCAATGAAACGGCTTCGTTCCGAAGCATCGGTCAGTGCAAGAAACACAGTTAATCAAGCTCGCTCCCCGAGTTAGCGCTCCCCACAAGCACACTCAGTCGGGGTTCAGTTTTACCAAAGCGTTTAGGCTCTGCTGCCCGCAAGACACGGGCGAGGACCGGCTACAGACTTTGCCGCTCGCCTACGCCGGCCAGGACCCGCGGCAGTTCAGCCTGCGCCTGGTCTAGCAGTGGCGTTTCAGCGAAAGAAACCGGAGGCAATCGGCGTAAAGGCGCCGCTTCCCGGATTCATCGAGCCAGCCTTGGCGACGTCGATCGACCGCGTGCCGTCCGGCGAACGCTGGGTCCATGAGATCAAGTTCGACGGCTACCGCGTCCAGGTGCATCTCGCCAATGAGACGGTCACCGTGTTCACCCGCCGCGGTCATGACTGGCCAACCGCTTCAAGAAGGTCGCCGCAGATGCTTGGCACATCGAGCCCAGCGCGGCGATCGTCGATGGCGAAATCGTGGTACCGGCCGCTGATGGCACCACGGATTTTTCGGTGTTGCAGAACGAGCTCAAAGGGACGTCGACCAAAATCGTCCTGGTTGCGTTCGAGTTGCGTGCTCGCAAGAAGGAGCACAAGGGCACTGGTCCGCTGATTGTTGGCGTCGATCCCGCCCGGTTCGGTGCTGACAGCACGGCCATTGCCTGGCGTCGTGGCAGCAGCATCGAGAGGATCGAAAAGCGGAACGACCTGGACACCATGCAGGTTGCGGGCTGGGTGGCTCAAATCATGCGGGACGACAAGCCAGCCAAGGTGAATATCGACGTGGGCGGCCTTGGCGCCGGCATCTATGACCGTTTGGTTGAACAGGGCTACGGCGGCTCATTCGGTAGTGGCCAGCTTAATGCCGTCAACTTCGGCTCAAAGCCGATCGATCCCCCGCCGTTGGATGACAGCGGCAAGCCTTCTGGCGGCCCTGCCAATCGCCGAGCTGAGATGTGGTCGCACCTGAAGACAGCCTTGGAGGGCTCTCACTTCTCCCTGCCTGACAGTGACAGCTTGCAAACCGACATCTGCGGCCCAGGGTACCGCTACATGAGCGACGGTCGGCTTCTGCTGGAGAGCAAGGACGACATGAAGAAGCGCGGCATGCCCAGCCCCGATGAAGGCGACGCGGTGGCGCTGTGCTTCAGCGAGCCTGGAGGAGCGCCCGTGGTCTCGAACGCCAATTTGAATCGGCCAATCGCTTACCCCGCCATGGGATATGTCTGATGATCGATCGCTTGGTGGAGGCCTGCGAGACCGGCGAGCGTGCTGCATGCGGCGTGGCGTGGGGGCAATATCCCTCAAGGGTTTTGAACTGCTTGCCAAGCAAGGCCTATGGGCAGATGCGGCGCAGGCAATCGTTGCTCTGGAGGCCGTACATCCCCGAGCACAATACCGGTTCGTGAATGTTTGGACGCAGCGGTCGTTTGCGCGCTACATCACCGATGAGACCTTGCCTGCTTGCCTTCTTGCGCAAGGTGATGCCGCCCTATCTCGGCGGGGACGTGGACCTTTTTCGCGGCCAGCGTAGCGACGACCGGCCAGGAGTGTCCTGGACGCTTCCCCCCACATCGCTTTGAAGTTCGCGATGTTTGGAGATCAGAATATTGACCGCATTGACCTGACGCTTGATGGACCGGGCAAAAGGCAACCCCGGTCGGATGGTATCATTCTGCAAGCGTGCGTGCCCGCTTCGAACATCATCTGTGCGCCATGCCTGCTGACCGGCCTTGAGGGCGAGTACATCATCGATCCGCGCGGGATAGTTCTCGGCTGCACCCGCCACTGATGCGGCAGGCTGGATCAGAGACGAGCTTGCAGGCGCGCTGGACGATCTGGGGGACATTGCTAACTGGGTCTGCGCCGTTGTGAATAGGCACGGGCGGCGACCTGATGAGCAGATAGACGGGCTCCTGAAACGAGCCGCAGATGAGGGCGACGCTGATGCGGGAGCCCTGATCGATAGTGGGCTGCTGCACCCGTTTTTAGTCCAAATAGTCTCAAGCCTCTGCGAACCGAAAGAACTGTCATGACTCCTGTGGCGTTAAACCTCGCGGCGCGGCTTGTCTTCACCTACCAGCATCAACCTCATTTGCTCGATGATGCGGAGAGTCTCCGGGAGGTGACCGGCCTTGGTTCCAGCGCCAATGCTGAATTACTCAGCATGGTTCGCGGCATCATCGAACGCCTGCAAGATGGGGACTCGAAAGCCCACATTTAGCGCGCCGAGTCTCTGAAGCAGGCAGGTCAAGACAAACTGCATCGCCAGGTTCTCGGCTGAGATTTTGACAACCTGTTCTTCAATCTCGGCCAGCAGATCACGTTCAGTCATAACGCCCTCATTCTTAGCCGCTCTCGGGGCGTGACTCAATCGGAGCGGACGCGCAAAGGCAATGCCGTCATCCACACTTAATCCGGTTGATTGCCATTGCCGAGCCCCGACTCAGGCGCGCCCTTCCGCAGCGCAATTAGATGCGATGGAATTCGACGGTCTTCCGACTTAGCGAAACGCCAACAGTTTTAAATCCAGCGCTTGTCCACGCTTTTGCGTGGCCGTGCCCAGCCTTAAGCGAGCTTTCGTTTCCCCACCAAGCGTTGAACTTGTAGGCCGACCGAGGTAGCGGTCTTCCAAGAATTTCCTCGATCTCGGAAAAGGTGAGTTGGATAGTAGTCTGTTGCAGACTCTGGAGCCAGCGGCGCAGCGGATCGTAAACGCTCATTGGACATGGTGTCCTTAAAGCACTGATCCAATCTCAATCCACGCTCGAGATCAACGTCGCGTTTTCATTCCGATCTTGAGCAATTCAGCAGTGCCTCGATCGATACTATCGGCAGCCCGGTCTAGAACGCGTTGGTCGATCTTGGGCTTTTTTTGGCGAAGCCTTAGTCCGATCTCGACCAGGCGGCGGATGGCTTCGGCCCGCGTCGGCTGATCAGACTGCTGAGTTACCCAATGATCTAGGGCCGCTAACGGCGACGGCTGCATGCGGACAACAACTTGCGTGCCTTTGCCCGTTGCGGGAGGACCTCGTTTTTTCTTTGCTAGCACAGTTTTCTTTGCCATAGAACCATGCTAGCATAGAAACAGGCCGAAGAAAAGTTTGCACCCTCTCTCCGGCCCTAACCTCAACCACGAAGGGTATCCAATGATCGAGGCTGATAGCGTGCATAGCACGCCACCCCTAAACACGTCTGCTCTGTTTCACGGATGAGCTTCGCTGATTGTGATGGGCCGTCGAAATCGGAGCTCGTCGCGATCTTGGATTGCACGAGCTGCTGAGATGCCTTCCATCCGCTTGGTGCCTCGCCTAGCGTCGAGACGCATCCTTGTCGTCCAGAGGCAAAGTCAATGAGTGCCTCAAGTAGCTCGCAGGCAAGTTGCAGCGTCTCTTTTATTATCGAACGCTCAAGTGAGGCGCAGCGACAGAGTAGTACGTACGTCGCAGGCTGAGCGCTCACAAGGACGGAATTGATGCGGTTCGAGCGCGATGCTGACGGTGCCTCCGTCGGCGATCTCTGCAGCCGGTTGGAACTATTGTACCTTAGTACTTCTATCTGCTTCAATTTGAATCGATTTGCTTATCAACATGACCCAAGGCAAGTCTCTTCACCGGGGCTGGCTGCATATTTATTTGGATCTTTTTGCCCGGTTTATCCCTGACACGTATTTCGCGGGCCGTGTCGGTCCCGCATTCATATTTTGTGCCATAGCAATGGCCTCTTTTGAGAATGATCGTGAGATGCTTCACCTGATCAGTGCATTCAAGGAGATCAAAAGTCCGGAAATGCGCCAGGCGATAGTCTCCTTGTCGAAGAGCTAGCGCAGAAAAGGGATTTGGTTCGAAGGGCACCTAGAAAAGACGGTTAGCCGTCTTGTTGTGCCGGCCGTCTACTCGCGTTGGTAACCTGCAACACAAGTTCACTCCGCGTTCGCTGTCTCGCGCGAGGACGACTGCTTGGACGTATGACAGCCGAATGGAAAATTAAGCTACAGCTTGCGCCACAGAGGAGCCCGATTACGCTGTCGTCGAGCAGCAACTCGCCAAAATCGATGGAATTATTTCGAAAGGGGAGAAGGTCAAGATTGCCCAGCAGGCGGCTCAACTCTCCGGCAAATGCCCGCCTCCCGATCTTTTTAGCTCACCCAGTCTCAGCCGGTTAGCGAGAAAGCATTTGAGGTGATCATCGATGAACCTTCCCGACCCGGTCGAGACTAATGAGAGGACACGAAAGCGCGAGGGCAACGTGAGTCACGCTGATACAGCGAACGTTGGACCAGGGCCGGGTAGAAGTCGCCTCTGGCCTGCTTGCATAATTTGGGCTTTTGCATGCGTCGTGGCAATGCTCGGATGGACAAGCGCGCTCGCATGGGCATTCTGGAAGTTACTAGGCTGGCTCACAAACCTAGGCTGAAGAGCTGCGGGCGTCCCAACAAAATCTGCACCAGCTTGACCCCTGCGCAGATGATCATTCCCCATAATGCGATGTTGACTTGTATTGTTGTGTGCATAAACCACTTGGCGGGACCGCCTGCTGAATGCGTGGGGCCCAACAATTGCAACACAATGCCAATGATTCGATAAAGTTCCCTAGTAGAGCGATTTGTGCAGCGCACTTGCAGGCGGCTTTAGCAAGCTCAGGTTCTGCTGCGACACAATATTCAGGGACGTTGGGCGGCGTTGACGCAAAACAGGATCAGCGCGGATTAAGGTTTGCGGCCGATACCGTGCAATGCGGGCGCGCGAATTACCTGAGCGGGTGTGCTTTCTGGTGCCAAGTCCAGGCGGTGCAGATCACCGTAGCGAGGTCGGAGTGGCGCGGCACGAAGTTCAGCACCTTTCGTGCAGCGGATACATCGGCGACGAGATGGGATCGCGAGCGCGATGCGGCTTGACGGTGTGCGGCACCTCGCGCCCGGTCTCCTGCCTGATCGCGTTCAGAATGTCGCGCACCGAGAAGCCGGAGCCGGTGCCAAGATTGAGGCTGCCGGCGGCATGTCCAGTTTCAAGAAGATTCGACGCCGCGCCATGCGCCGCGGCGAGATCGGTGATATGGATGTAGTCGCGGATCGCGGTGCCATCGGGTGTGTCGTAGTCATCGCCGTAGACGGCGAAGTCGATATCTGCAGCGCCATCATGGCGCGCGGAATGAGATGGGTCGTTGTCGCGTAGCTCGCCGATGCCGCCGGCGGGATCGGCGCCGCTGGCGATGAATAGCGTAGGCAGAACGCGCCGAAGCCGTACGCCGAGCGATAGTCAGCGAGCATGCGTTTGATCATCTACTTCGAGGCGCCGTACGGATTGATCGGGGCGCAGGGGAAATCTTCCGGCAGCTCTTTGGAATCGGCGTTGCCGTAGACGGCGCCAGTCGAGGAGAACACGATGCGATTGCAGCCTGCGTCGCGCATGTCGCGCGCCATGGAAAACTGCCCCCTCGGCGCCATGAGGAATTGCCCCCTCCTTGGATAGCCAAGGAGAGAGCAAATGAACGAGGAACGAATCACTAGAGGCTCGTCGTGGAGTGATCCACGGGGGCAGGTAATGAAGACGCCGGACGACGTGGCGGAGATGTTGCGCCTGAGGGCGTGCGGATGGGGGCTGAAGCGGATTGCGCGCGAGCTGGGCTGCAGCCATCACACGGTGAAGGGTTATGTGGCGGCGGGCGGGATGAAGCCGTTTAAGTCGCCCGAGAGGCCGCAACGGCTCCATGGCCTTGAGGGCTGGCTGCGCGAGAGGTTCATTCGCCATCGTGGCAATGCGGACGTGGTGCGCCAGGATCTGTTGACTGAGAAAGGCGTGACAGTCAGCCGGCGAACGCTGCAGCGCGCGGTGCAGCCTTATCGGCAGGCGCTGAAGGCGGAGGCGCTTGCGACGACGCGGTTCGAGACACCTCCGGGTCGCCAGCTGCAAATCGACTTCGGGGAGGTCTGGGCGAGATCGGCGGAACCAAGGTCAAGGCATTCGTGTTCGTGGCGACGCTCGGACATTCGCGACGGCTCCATGTGCGAGCGTTCCGGGCCGAGAAGCAAGAGCACTGGTTTGCCGGGCTCGAGAGCACATTCACCACCTTCAGCGGTGTACCCGAGGAAGTGCTGATGGATAACCCACGCGCACTTGTGGTGCGCCACGACGCGGTGAGCCGGTCGGTTCAGTTCAACGACAGGCTGATTGCCTTCTCGAAGCACTGGGGCCTTCCGTCCTCGCGCCTGCGCACCATATCGGGCACGCACAAAGGGCAAGACGGAGAATGGCGTCGGCTACGTGAAGAAGAACGCGATCGCAGGTCATTCCTTTGCAAGTTGGGAAGCGTTTGAGGCCCATCTCGCCAGGTGGGAGCGAGAGGTTGCGAACGTCCGCATCCACGGCACGACCGGCGAAGCGCCGATCATCCGCTTCGCACGAGACGAGGCCCACCGGTTAAAACCGCTCGGCGGGCGGCCCTCGTTCGGATCATTGCGTGAGCTAACCCGGATCGTCGGCAATGATTGTGCCATCGAGATCGACACCAATAGTTACTCGGTACCGTGGCGCCTTATTGGTGAGCGCGTCGCGGTGACCGTCGCGGCTGGCGAGGTGCGGATCCGCCATGGCGTGCACCAGGTTGCGGTTCACGAGCAATCGAAGGGGCGTCGACTGCGGATCGTCGATCCGCTCCATCTCGATGGTGTTGCCGGGCGCAATGGCGCGGTCCGCCGGCTGGAGATTGCAGCGGCGGTGCCGGAATCGCCTCCACCGCATTCGTTGTTGCGTCCGCTTGCCGAATATGAAGCCGTGATCGGAGGAAGCTTCTGATGACGCGCGCAAAGAAGGCAACCGAAGCACCGATTGAGCCCCTTGATGCCATGCTGGCGCGATTGCAGCTCTCCGGCATCCGCGATCAGCTTGATAGTTTGCTCGACGAGGCGGCGCGCGCGAACCTGTCGGCGCGTGAGACGCTGATCCTGCTGTGCGAACGTGAGATCGCGCGCAAGGATCATCGCCGCATCGATATGGCGCTGAAGCTTGCACACTTCCCGGCCGTGAAGGAGCTCGCAGGCTTCGACTTCGAGGCGCAGCCCTCGATCGATCCCAAGCAGATCCGCGACTTGGCCGCGTCACGTTGGATCGCCAACGGCGAGAATGTGCTGCTGCTCGGCCCGCCGGGCGTCGGTAAGACGCACTTGTCGATCGCACTCGGGCGAGAAGCGATCCTGTCCGGTTACACCGTGCAGTTCACCACGGCGACGACGCTCGTCGCGGGCCAGGCCAAGGCGCATGGCGAGCGGCGCCTGGACGAGAAGCTGCTCGCGCTGGCGAAGCCGAAGCTGCTCATCGTCGACGAGCTCGGCTATCTGCCGCTGGAGCCGGACGCCGCGCATCTGTTCTTCCAGCTGGTCAGCCGCCGTTACGAAACCGGTGCCATGCTGATCACGTCGAACCGCAGCGTTGCCGAATGGGGCACCGTGTTCGCCGATGCCGTGGTCGCCACCGCGATCCTCGACCGGCTCCTGCACCACAGCCACGTGATGACGATCCGCGGCGACAGCTACCGGCTCCGCGCCAAACGGAAGAGCGGCCTCATCAAGGCGCCGCCCGCCGGTGACGGCCCTCCGGTCGGCTCCGCCTCCCTCCGTCCCGTCACCGGCGGAAACGACCATCAAACGACATCATGAAGCCGAGGGCGGGGGCGGTTCTTCCGCAAAGGGGGCAGTTCCGGATGGCGTTTGACACGCGCATCGCCTGCAACAGCGACAGAGTGCCCTGAACATTGTTGATGTAGTATTTTTGCGGATCGGTCATGGACTCGCCGACCAGGCTCGCCGCTGCGAAATGCATCACCGCCGTAACTTTGTGGTCGGCAAAGGCTCGCGGCAGCGCGGCGCCGTCGAGGAGATCTCCAACCACCAGGGGCGCGGCGACGAAGCTGCGATGACCTGTCGAAAGATTGTCATAGACGACGGGCTGAAGGCCGGCGGCAATCAATGCGCGGCAGGTGTGCGAACCGATATAGCCGGCACCTCCTTGACGAGGACGGTCGGTCGATCATGCCAATGCTTTCTTGGTAATTGAAGGGCCGGCTGAGGATGGGGCGCCTAAAGCTCAGCGATGTTGCAGCCGCAAGAGTGTGAAATTCGACAAGTGAAGAGCAAGACGACTGCATTCGTGGCGGCTTCGTCGAAGTCGTCGAGTGGAAAGGCGGTCGCCAAGGGTTCTGAAAGACACGCTCAAAGATAAACATTGAATCTGCCGAAATAAAAGACAAGCGCAACGGGCGCCCATGGGGCATAATCTGGCTTTCTCAGTGAGGTGCATCCTATGAGGTTCCATCTCGGTTCAAATCCCAGGCGTCTTTCGGACCAAGACATTGCGGCAGCCATGGAAGAACTCCTGCAACTGCGCATGGAAGTTGCCGCAGAAGAGTATCACGCCCAACTTTCGTCGGTACGGAACACTGTCGTCGTGAGACCTTACGGATCCCGCCCGCGAACAACGACATTGACGGATTGGACCTAGCTCGTTGCTTCAAGCCGGCTATTAAGCGGGAATTTCTTGAAATTCAGCGCCGCATTCATTGAATTGCATGAGTGGGCACAGGCAGCCGGCCAAATCCTTCGTCAACGGAAGAAAAGCACGAGCCCCCATCCGAGGAGGTAACAGAAAAAGACTTCTGGGAATGTAACTCTCATCGCAAATCCCTCGTTCTGAAGCGTACTAATTTTCCGCGCTGTTGAAAGTCTATTGGTACGCTTGGCGTCGAGTTTGAACGCGGCCGTGGGGATCAAAATTCAAGGCCTATGCGCCTCACTCGCAAGCGCTCGCATTGCGGCAAGGCTATCTCTCAAATGGAATATTCATCAACATTATAACGGAATACCTATTTCGTCGAACCTCAATTGGGGCTAATGTCTGCCTGTTGGCGGTTATTTTGTGGCCGGAGGGGCCAATGGATATTTTCAGACAGCGTCTTAGGCGTATTTCTGAGGAAAGTCAGCGATTGAACGGCGTCATGGTCGAAGTTCAGCGTTTGCGAAAATTGGTCGATGTGGCGGCAGCCGAAGCCCAAAACAGACAGCAAGAGCGCAAAGTGCAAAAAGGAACGTCGGCGTCGCCGTTCGTCTCCCGGCGTGCGGGCGGGCTTTCAGGGGCGTGCCTTGATTGAGTAAACGAACCTGTTGCTGAGTTAGAGGAGACGTTCGATCCAACGCGCTTCCTCGGTTCATCTTCGCGGGCTTCTTTGCGAGGTCGGGCATCCCGGCTGGAGCGACCGCGGTAGTTCGACGTGGGGCAGTGCAGTGTTCGTGTTGTCTTGATGAGGTTGCGGCGAATGAGATCCGTGCCCAGTGGCGAGCGGAGGGAGCGCGGTGACTTTGGAGAATGGCAGGTGCACCGGTTAGAGAGACTTGAACTCCAGCCCTTGTTAGGGGGGCGGAAGCGTGTCCTCAAAACCGATAGCTCGGTTCGACGATTCAACCGAGATGTGGTTCAGAATAGATCGTCTTGCGGAGCTAGTGTCGAGGACACCTTGTCCAGTTTGTTGCGCCTTTCGTGCTCCAACAAGTATCGGATGCGACGTGCGCGAGAAATGCGGTCTCGCCACGAGTAGCCCATCAGAAATCCGGCGGGCAACCCAACAAATACGATTCCCAATGCGGCGCCTAAAGCCAAATCCATCTCAGCGCGCCCTCTGACCGAGGTTGCCGCCAAGTTCACCAAGTGCCGAGACAAGCAAGCAAGTATCTAACATCGGTTTTCTGTCGCATTTCCTAAGCGAAATCGCACGAGACGATGGGGTCTGCGCGGCGATGGGTGGAGGGAAACTAAGTGGGCCGATCACTCGAGTTTCAATATCTTTCGAAGGGGCGGAACCGATGTGGCGTCCCGTCTAATCAAATTCTTTAGCCGCAATACGGGTTTCTCGACCAGTTTCCACGACAACATGGCAAACACAACAGTAAGCGGAAGGCCGAATAGCAAAATCACCCATCCATGCTGATATTCGGCCGGCAGGAAGTAGACCAACGTCTGTTGTATCGGGAATCCAAACAAGTAGACTCCGTAAGAATAATCTCCGCTTTGCAGAATGCGCGCGAGGTAAATCTTGCGCGTACCGAGGTAGATGACGAGGTACGTCAGCGCGAGCAGGCTAAATATGACGAGCGGCTCGTACGACAGGGCCCCAATCGCGACAACGAAAGCTGCGACGGCGTTGCCTGGCGACATAACCAGACGATCGTTCCAGTGGAAGGCGCAACAACCAACGACAAACGAAACAATCAATATCTTCCAGTCGGCGACGGCCAAGAAATTATAGAGTTGTCCGCCTCTCAATACATAAATGCCTGTCAGGCCCAGTGATAGCTGGGCAATCAGCGTGCAGTACTTCCTGCTGAATGCTGCAGTCGATGCCATCATGAGTGCCATGAAGAGGTAACAGAAGAACTCCGGCTTCAGCGTCCATAGATTCAGATTCACGGCGTCAGGCACCGGATTGTGCAAAAATAGTCCGGGCAGGAAAAATTGCGCATTGCCCAGAATATTCTGGAAGTACCTGAGAAACAGAGGGTCGGAGAAGTATTCGGACAAATTTTTCTCGCTGAGCCACGGGCCAAGAACCAGTGCACAGAGCGTAACCTCGACAATCAGCGCAGGTGCAATCCTCAATATGCGAAACAAGAGGAAGGTCGAAACGGCTCTCGTGCGGATGGCGCTTCCAGCCACGAGATAGCCGCTGACTATGAAGAACATCGGAAGCACGGGCTTGACGAGCAACTTGTGAATGGGATCGGCCGCGAATGCTTCGGCGGCCTCTGCGCCGTCACAAATGAACATGGCGTGGAGCGTGAAGACCCAAACCGCGAGCAGGAGGCGGAGGGCGTCGAAGCCTGGGCCGTTGCCGTTGTGGACCTTCAGGATGTCTGCGGCAGTCAATCCGTGCGGCTTGTCAGTGCGATCTAAAGGCATACAGGTTCAATCGATGAAATAACGAATTTTAATACATCGCGCGGCGAGCGGGCTGGACTTTTATTAAATCACGCCGACTGGGTTTACCAGCTGCGATGATCGTGCTGGTTACCGCGCCCGCGTCTGCCCCGCACACCGCCGGCGCTCGGTCGACCGAGCGTTATTCGGCTCGGTTTTTACCTTGACTGGTTGATTGTCGGGCATTTTAATACGCAGATCAATTGGATTTACTGGGGAGTTAATTGTATTAATTGAGTGACCAAATAGATTATCGGCTAATCTAAGTTGTGATGTCGTCAGGCGGGTGCCGTCTGCGAAAACGACGGAATGGATGACCGGGAGGAACGATGTCAGTAGCATGTCTCAAGTCGGACAGGGCGAAAGGCGCTCGAAAATATGCGGTCGCTATAAAGTTCGCACGGTAATTCTGTGCCTGATCGCAACGGCTGGCTGGACGTCCGCCCTCTTTTGGGGGGCAGTGCGTCTGGTCCACCTGTCGAGCCTAGCGCATCAAGGAAACGATGGGGCGACGACGGAGCGCTGTTATCGTGAGGTCATGCCCCCTGCCTCGGCCGCAAAATCATCGCCTCCCGGCGCTGGATAGTTTCCATCTCAACCACATGCCAATTTCACCCGGTCTTTAGCCAATCCCGAAGATCAATCGCTAAATCTTGCTTGCGTGAGGGCTCCCGCAGCTTAGGTTGCATTTAATCTGATTGATTCAATTTTCAAAGTCGATCTGTCTGATTTCGGGATGCGGAAAACGTTTCGAGTTGATGAGAATTCATGTCTGGGGATCTACACCGTCGATTTCAGGAATTAAGGCGCTTGCGAAAATTGGTCGCCGAGCTCGAACGGCGACTCGCTTTGCACCGTGCCCGTTCTTCTCAAGACGCCGTTCGTGATGCACAAGAGCCAACGGAAGTCAACCTGCCGATTGCGGATCGTAGCGACTAAGACTGCTCCGCTGTAAGGGACCCAGATCTATTTGACGCCGCGCTTGATCGATTCTCGAAATAAGGCCGGGCTCGTCTCATTAAGTGTCAAGCGCACATAATACGTGACGTCGTCAAACTGGTTGGGGCGCTTCCGTCGATTGACTGATTAACGAGCGTGCTGCCGCCGTGACGTCGGCAGGTGAGGGCGCCGAGGTCGCAATTGCACCTCTACCGTTGAGACCGGTGCTACCGACTGCCCATTAAATGCGCGCGAAATCGCAATCTGCCAACGCAGCAACGGCTTTTCCCAGCGGTGGAATGATTGTGGGGCGTTCATTGTTCCCATGGCACATCTCGGTCGCAAAGTTATCACACGAGTACCGCTATCGGTTCAAATCCTCGTCGCCTGCGATGCCTAAAGGCCGTGTGGGGCGTACGTACCAACTGGACGATTCGGGCTTCGCTCGCTCACGTCAAGCCGCTTGGCGTGGCGTTCCTTGGGGTTGATCTCAGAAAGAGAGCTGTCAATGGCTGTTCAAGTGCCAACCATCGTGAATTTCTCTGCGGACAGCGGCACACTTGATGACGGCGTTACGGATGCGAATGTCGTAACGGTGTGGGGCAAGGCCGATGCAAATACCACCGTATCGGTTTTTGACGGCACGACCCGGCTGGGGACGGCTACGACAAACAGTTCCGGCTCATGGTCGTTCACGACCCCGAAGCTCGCTGACAGCACCCACAGCCTGACCGCTACGGCAAGTGACGGATCGAGCACCAGCGCTGCGTCGTCAGCTTTGTCGATTAAAGTGGTGCCAAGCGTAACTAAATTTGTGCCGGGCACGGACAATTGGAGCAACCCAAGCATCATCGACGCGCAAGGTTGGTACAGCGAAAATGCTGGACAATCGTGGAGCGTGACCACGCCAGACACTCACACGGTCCGGATGGAATTGCGCGCCGGAGACATCTGGGCAGATGGGGACAGCTCTCGCTCTGAAATCCTCGCCGCAAATTCGGTTGCTAACGGCGATATTTTCAACGCTTCCTATTCGATGACGATCGAGCCCGGCACGTCAAACGTCAATTCCGGTCTGTCTTGGCTCTCGCTTACCCAAATGTACGGCCTGAATGGAGCCACGTTTTCCATTCAGCTCAAGGGAGAGCAGATGGCGGTTGTGGTCAATCTCAACGAGCCCACAGAAAAGCAGGTCTACATTGATCCCAGTGCGATTCAGCGAGGCCACGCGTACAGCATTCAGATTCAGGCGCGCTTCGCCGCGGATTCGTCTGGCTATCTCGAGATGTGGCGTGACGGTGTACAAATTGTCGACTATCACGGCGTGCTGGGAGACCCCGGAGCCAACTACAATCTAAAGCTTGGCATCTATCGTGGGGAGCCATCCGCCGCGAACTACACAATGGCGGCCGACTACAGCAATATCATCACTTCGACTGATCCGGCATTTCCGACGCCGCCGTTCGGAGGGACGACTGCTCCCGGACAAGCGCCTGTCATTCCGACGATCGGCTCGTTCTCAACCGACAGCAACGTGGTCGGCGACGGGATTACAAACGACAATACTCTGACGCTGACCGGCACGGCATCCGCGGGCAACACTGTCAAAGTCTACGATGGAACGACTTTGCTCGGGTCCGCTACGGTCGGTACGAATGGCACGTGGAATTTCACCACCACCGCGCTCTCGAACGGCAAGCATAGTTTCTCCGCTTCGGCAACTTCCGCGGGTGGTACCAGCGCGCTTTCCAAGGCCCTTGCTGTAACTGTTGACACCGTTGCCCCCACAGCGCCGGTGATCAGTTCGTCTTCTCCCAACGCAAGCCGCAACACGGTTCTGACGCTTAGCGGTGCTGCCGAAGCGACCAGCAACGTCAAGGTATTCGATGGAGCAACTCTCCTCGGTTCAGCGACGGCAAACGGAAGCGGGGCCTGGAATTTCACGACTGCCGCGCTGTCGACGGGGGCCCATCACTTCACCGCGACAGCCAGGGACGCGGCGGGCAATAGCAGCGGCGCTTCGTCCGCCTTTGACGTTACGCTCCAGGCGCCGGCTAGCACGCCAACGGTATCTTCCGTGTCGGCGTCCAGTTCCAAGATCGTTTCTGGAAATGGCAATCTCGCGGCCGGAAGTGTGGTCACGCTGGCGGTGAAGCTGAGTGAGGCGGTGACAGTGGCTGGCGGCACGCCGACGCTGACGCTGAACGACGGCGGCAAGGCGACTTACACCTCCGGTTCGGGCACCAATACGCTGACCTTCAGCTATACCGTGGGAGCCGGCCAGAACACCTCCGATCTTACAGTGACGGCGGTCAACCTGAACGCGGCGACAATGAAGGGCGGGACAGGTGTCGCGGCCAACTTGACGGGGGCGGTGACAAATCCGTCCGGGACACTTCAGATCGACACCACGGCACCGACGGTGGCATCGGTTGCCGCCTCGGGCAGTGGCATCACGGCGGGCAGCGGCAAGCTGAGCACGGGCAATGTGGTCACGCTTGCGGTGAAACTGAGTGAGGCCGTGACGGTCGCCGGCGGCACGCCCACGCTGACGCTGAGCGATGGCGGTACGGCGACCTATACCGGAGGCTCGGGCACCAATACGCTGACCTTCAGCCACACCGTAGTCGCTGGCCAGAAGGCCTCTGACCTCGCGGTTACGGCGGTCAACCTCAACGCGGCGACGGTAAAGGATGGCGCGGGTAACGCGGCTAACCTGGTTGGTGCGGTCGTCAATCCGTCCGGGACGCTTCAAGTAAACGCCACGACGCCATCCGCACCGACGACGACACCGACGGTGGCGTCGGTTGCCGCCTCGGGCACTGGCATCACGTCGGGCAACGGCAAGCTGAATACCGGCGATGTGGTCACGCTGGCGGTGAAGCTGAGCGAGGCGGTGACAGTGGCTGGCGGCACGCCCACGCTAACGCTGAACGACGGCGGCAAGGCGACTTACACCTCCGGTTCGGGCACCAATACGTTGACCTTCAGCTATACCGTGGGAGCCGGCCAGAACACCTCCGACCTTGCGGTGACAGCGGTCAACCTGAACGCGGCGACGGTCAAGAACAGCAATGGTAGCAGCGCCAATCTGGCCGGCGCGGTCACGAATCCGTCGGGCACGTTGCAGATCGATACTGCGGCGCCAGCCGTGTCGTCGATGATATTCTCCGGAAACGGCCTCACTGGTGGAAGCGGCAAGCTCGTGTTTGGTCAAACCGCCTCGCTGACAATGAGTTTCAGCGAGCCCGTGACCGTCGTCGGGGGCACACCCACCCTAAAACTAAACGATGGTGGTACAGCAACCTATGCTGGTGGTTCGGGTACCAATGCCTTGAAGTTCAGCTACTCGGTGGGACTTGGTGAGAACACCTCCGACCTCGCGGTAACAGCGGTCAACCTGAATTCCGCGACCGTCAAGGACGCCGCTGGCAACGCCGCCAGCTTGGCTAACGCGATCATCAATCCCTCAGGAGCGTTGCAGGTCGATACGGCGATCCATCTCACGAAGGCTGGGGATTCCTTCTACCTGCTGAATGCCAATGGTACAGGGCCGTCGCTCAAATATGAGGGGACCACGCTCACATCGAGCCGTGACTTCACGTGGTATCGACCAATAGCCGCCGTGCAGACTGAAACGGGCTATGACGTCGAGCTCAAAGACAACAGCAAGAGCCAATATATGATCGTCAGCGTCGACAAGGGGGGCAACTGGACCAAAAACCTCTCGCCTATCGTGCCGGGAACAGATCCGGTGCTCAAGCCGTTCGAGAGCGTTTTCCGCCTGGTTATGAATGGCGATGGTGTCATTGCGGCATCAAACGCGAGCAATGTCTCGAAGGCCAGTGCAAGCTCCACCGTCACCGATAGCAGCGCCGCGTCTACGGACGGGTCTGACACCGTTGCAGCCATGAAGTTCGCCGTCCCGGTCGGTGATCCAACAGCGTCGGTCCAACCAAGCCAAAAGGTGGACGCATCCACGAGCAGCTCCTGGGACAATTCGGCGCTTACGTTGGATCATCGCCTTGCGCTATTCACGCAACATATCGCTTCGGCTTTCCCATCCTCGCCAATAAGCGGGGTCGACGAGTCGTCGTTCGGTCAGTCCGCGTGGAGAGGCACGGAGCCATCGAACCTGGCGAAGCCAGTGGTGGCCCAGCAGCATGCTCAAGCGGGGGCAACAATCTGATATCGCGCCAGTGCGGGAGGAGTGTCGTTAGATGCTACTCCCGCGCGAACCGAGCGCCTACGACCGCGTCAGCAGCACCTCACCTTGAATTGCGCTGCCGCTTTGCGAGCTTCAGTCCGAAGTTGGCCGCAAGCCGTCCGAGCAAATGGCTGGAGCAGGCTGAGCATTCTCTTGCTGGTCACAGGAGAATTGCTCCGCGTTGCCCGGCGAGATTAGGGCTCCAAGTCAGGACTGATTCCAGTAGCGTCGCTTAGACGGCGAAGATGAAATCGTGGGCCGTTAGCACATGCGCGCTATGCACGACCACTTCGTTCCCAGCGCTGAACGTTATCGTGCTTTCGTTCGTGGTCATATCGAACGCTGCAATGTTCAGCTGGCTCATATTGGTTATACCCAAGCCGGCAACGTCGATATGATCTCTTCCCAGGGCGGATCCGCCGCCTTGTCCGAAATCCTCGATCTTGTCGTGGCCGTTCCAGGCAGCGAAGACGAACGCATCATTTCCGCCCCGAGCATTGCCCAGCATCAATTGGGCATCGCCCCACATGTCATCATTTCCGGTCCCGGAGATGATGGTGTCAGCTCCACCCCGGGTGTGGTCGGCCATCAACTGTGCGTCGCCAACCAACACGTCGTTGTAACTGCCGATCGCTAAACCATTGGCATCGTTCCCGCCGCTCAATACGTCGTTCCCACCAACAGCATGACCATATATTTTCTCGGCGTCGCCGTAGGCGAAATTGAAGGAAGCCTCTCCGCCGGTGAAATGATCGTTGCCTCCGCGAGAGTTGCCAATCATTTCCGCGGCGTCGCCAACGAACGTGGTTGTCGAGTTCAAGACGCCTACGAACGAATCGTTGCCACCCCGTGCGCTACCGAACATCTGACCGCCAGCATCGCCATAGAACAGATGCGTTGTTGTCAGGCTGGTCGAACCGATTCCTGAAAAGGAGTCGTCGCCCCCAACCGAGTGGCCACCCATGCTGGCGCCTACGTCACCGTAGAACGTCGATGATGCCTTGGATACGAACATGACGTCGTTGCCACCATGAGCGTTTCCGGATGCATCTCCTGCGGCGTCTCCATAGAAGAGGAATGACGTGGATCTTATCCCAGTGCCGCTTCCCGTAAACGAGTCGGCGCCACCGGTCGCATTAAGGAGCAAATTGCCGCCAGCATCCCCGTAGAATGTGGCCGCTCCGCCAAATCCTCCAACGGTGACCGTGAAGGAATCGTCTCCCCCCTGCCCGTGATCCGTAATATCGGCGCCCGCGTCGCCGTAGAAGACGCGTCCTGGGGGAGTCAGGGTCGAACTTATGATGGCTACGTCGTTCCCGCCGTTGGCATGGCCGGAAATGTTTCCGCCGGCGTCACCATAGAACGTCGCTCCGACGCCGGTTAAGAGGTCATCGCCGCCGTGGGCATGTCCTGCCAGATTTTGGCCTGCATCCCCGTAGATCGTTAGCGCGCCGTCGCCGCCCGACGAGTTGATCTTGTCATTTCCGCCAGACGCGTAACCTAAAACGGAACCCGCTGCGTCACCATAGACCGTGTACTTGCTGTTGAAGCCAATCACCGTGGTGAATGTGTCGGTGCCTCCGGACGCATGCCCGAGCAAGTCGCCGCCCGCGTCGCCGACGAACACGGTGCGAGCAATTGTCTTTCCATAAAACGTATCGTCGCCACCGGCCGAAAAGCCGGACATGTTTCCACCGGCGTCACCATAAAAGTAGTTGCTCGAGTGGATACCCGTGTCGCTGCCGGCGGCCACCGAGAACGAGTCGTTTCCGCCCTTGGCATGCCCCGAGGCGTTGCCGCCTACGTCACCAAAGAAAGTGTTTTCGGAGCTTCTGTCGGCAGTAAAGGTGTCTGCCCCGCCGACTCCGAAGTCTCTGATCGCTGTAACCCCGTCGCCAAAAAAGATGTTCGTGGATCTGGCCCCACCGGTGAAAGCATCGTCTCCACCGACCGCGTGATTTAGTATTGCCTTTTCGGCGTCGCCCACGAAAACATTATAAGAATTATCGTCACCGATATAATCGTCGTCAGTTCCGTCTTGATGGCCGCGCAGGTTTCCCCTTGCCAATGGAACCTTTTTCATGCGACGCTCCTCGAAATTTCATGGTTTATTTAAATTAAATAGCAGCCTGATTGTCCATCTACTGATTGTCAATGTGATTTCGTTTCAAGGGTCCCCGTTCATATTTGCGGGGCTTATGAATGATCAAATTGTAATTTGAACCCCTGTCGTTGGTCGACTAGTTTACTCTTTATTACTTTATTCCATCAAGTAAAGTGGAGTGATCATGAATTGCTCCGACGGCATTTCCGTCCAGGCTTTGCGCCAAAGGATGCAATGGATGACACAGCAAATCGATGAATTGCTGGAGCTCCAGGGGTTCGCGCGGCCGACACCAAGCGCTCAGGCCCTGACTTGCGATCGGCCAGTCGGCGTCAAGCTCGCAACCCGGGGCAGCGCAGCAGCTAGATCGGGATCCCGGAATCCCGTGCCAAGGCAAGCAAAGTTGCCTTAGACGAGTTCTTACGATGATCGGGAAGCCGATTAACTCTCTTCTGTCTTAGCTCTGTTTGAATGCGCGTTATTGCTTTAATGTTTTTTCTCTAGCCGGTTTAGCTCAGGGTAGAGCGCCGTCATCGTATGACGGAGGTCGGGAGTTCAAGTCTCTTCAACCGGCACCAGTTTCGTGCAGACCAGATGAGTGGCCGCCATACTGGCCCCGGGTCGTCGGCTTGTGTCCGGCGCGTCGCTCTCGATTAGCTTCCCGACATCACCATTTCCGAATTCGTGCTCGAGCACGTCAACGACCTCAAATCGCCCCATAAGCCACTCGCTCAATAGACGCGCCGGATGGCGTTCTGGCTCTCCTAAGCGACTACGGCAGCCACAATCTCTCCGAAGAGTGGATTGGTCCTCATTCTGACGCGCTGTGGTCGCTGGCCCGCGGGCGACGTGCTTATTTGATTAGTCGAGTGAACCATTGCGAAGCGTTGAAGAAGCGATGGTCTCCGCGCGCCAGAGACGCCAACCCGGCTTTGTTTTAAGCGAACCAGAGGTCTGCGACATCGATCTTTGACGTCGGCTGACATTGCGAGCGTTGAAACGTCGTGGTTTCGCACCATCGTGCGAGCAGTTCGTCGAGTTCGTCTCTCGGCTTCATGGAGCTGAAGGTGTGATCAGCCTCCTGAAAGAATTCCAACTGCAGTGATGCACCGAAAGAGACCCTGGGAAAGGCGTTGATGAATTGTTCGCGGTAGGTTTGACGAGGCGCATGGTGACGACCGGTACAAACAACCAAGAGCTTTATCCCTGCCCGGGTGGTAACTCCATAGACCTTCTCAAGCGAGGCCTGCGCGTCCAATCCCTGATACACAAGATGCTGGGGGCCCCCCTCTCTACGAAGTACTCGTTCGACGATGCGCCGAATGAGCTTGCTCTTGTGCAGACGGAAATCTTTCCAGCTCCGGACATCGCGCAGACGGCGATAGAAGTAGTCGATGAAATAACGAGTGGTCGGAGGGATGTAAGGATCGATCAAGACCAGTCCGACGACCCGCTGATCTGAAAAACCATACAGGATCGCGTGATCGGCCCCGGAACACAGGCCGACCAGAACGACCCGCTGAACTCGACGCGTCGTCTGCAGCCAGTCCAGGGCCGCTCCAATGTCTCCGAAGTTGGATTGGAGCAGAGGTTGTTCGGATGAGTGCGGCGAGCTGTCCCCAAGGCCGGAGAAGTCGAACCGCAGAACTGTAACACCGGCCCGCGCAAGCTTCCGTGACATCGATACGTACATTCGATGATGGCCGACGCGATGAATCGTTCCGGTGTTGAGGATGACGACCGCCAAGTCGCTTTCGCCACCCGGCCCGACAGGGTCTACGACGATTCCGACGAGACTCTTCTCCGGACCGAATTGCGCAACGCGTTCGACGATTTCGTGCTCTATCGCAGCCACTCGGTGATCCGTTCAAATATCTCGACTGGCAAGCCCTCTTCCTGCTCGGCGGAATCTTTCCAGGGGGAGGACGCCTTCAAGGTTACAGTCTCGCTGTTGTTCGATGTGCTTCGGATATTGAAGCCAGGGTTGTGGGTCTCGCTGAAGATCGTCAAAACCCTTGGGGCGGGGGGTATCTCCTGCGAAAGCAGATCAATGGAGTTGAGCCCATGAACAAAGGACGATGACACCAGGAGGCCACCCAATTCAGACGCCGCGGCGTCTGATGCGCCACTCATCGTCAAATCAAAAGCCCTCATATGATGGCCGCTCCGCCAATCCCGCAATTCTTTTACGTATTGGGAGCCGGATATGATTGGCTCCCACAGTACGATGCTTTCGACGTCGGCAGGGAGGCGAGGCGCCAGTTCGACGGCAAGAGTGGCGCCAAGCCGCATGCCGACGATGACGATACGCGCCCTGCCGCTTAGCTCCTTCAATTCTCCCAGCGCTGTCAATATGTCGTTTTTCCAGCCACCAAGTTCAGCGTCGACTGTCTCCCCGCCGGAATCTCCAGCGCCAAAATAGTCGAACCTCAGCGTGTCAAAACCAGCCGCGCACAGGCGTCTGGCGAGAATTCGCATCGCTCGGTGCGCGTTCGTATACTCCATTCCCCAGGAGCCGCAGAGCAACACCGCCCCAGCGCCAGCGCTGCGCACTGCCGGCTCATATGCCCCGAAGAGCCGCCGCTGTTTTGATCCGAAGAAGAACGGTAACATCGACTGAACTGGCTAAGCAGTCTTACGAGCGACAACTTCGGCGATCTGTCGCAGAGTTTTGAAGTACAGCGTTCGCGGATCTAGCGCCAGTCCAGTGCGCTGCCTGATGATGCCCACCATTCTCACTGCCAGGAGCGAGTGACCGCCCAGTTCAAAAAAATTATCATCTGCATGGATGCTCCTTGCCTTGAGTAAATCATGCCAGATGTCGGCTATCAGCTTCTCTGCTTCTGAAGCCGGCGCCGCGCGCTCCTCGGTCGCGTGTGCGCCAACAGCGAACGGATCCGGCAAAGCTTTACGATCGATCTTTCCGTTCGGTGTCATGGGCACGCTATCAACGTTCACAATGAGAGCGGGGATCATGTAGTCCGGGAGATACGTCCGTAAATGGCTTCGCAACTCGCTGGCAGTTGGCTCCTCGTCCCGACAGACAACATAGGCGACCAGACGGTTGTCATCCGCCGTTAGTTCGCGCGCCACAACGACCGCTTCCGTCACGGCAGGATGCTGCCGCAACGTGAGTTCAATCTCGCCGGTTTCGATCCGAAAGCCACGAACCTTGATTTGGCTGTCAATCCGGCCGAGATGGAACAGTTCGCCAGAGCAGCCCCATTTACCAAGATCGCCCGTCCTGTAAGCCCTCTCGTTGCGATCATTGGCGAAGCGATCGTGGACGAAGCGGTCGGCCGTCAATTCCGGACGACGGTGGTATCCAACGGCTACGCCTTCCCCTGCTATAAGGATTTCGCCTGGAATGCCGATCGGTGCCAACGCACCTTCGCGATCAACGACGTAAATGCGTGTATTGTCTATCGGGCGCCCGATTGAAATAGCCGCTTTATCGGGCTGGATCCTCATCACTGTCGACCAGATAGTCGTCTCGGTCGGGCCATATAGATTCCAGAGTTCGCTGACTCGCAAGAGCAGCGCATCAGCGAGATCGCGAGAAAGAGCCTCGCCGCCACAAAGCGCCTTGAGCTCTTTGCTTCCATCCCAGCCGCTCTCAATCAGCATGCGCCAGGTCGCAGGTGTTGCCTGTAGCACCGTAGCTTCGCTTTCGGCAATGAGGCGCGACAGCGCAGTCCCGTCGGAGGCCGCCTCCGCGGACGCCAATTCAATTCGGGCGCCGACGCTTAGCGGCAAGTAGAGTTCGAGGCCGGCGATATCAAACGAGATCGTCGTTACGGCCAACAAGACGTCATCCTGATTCAGGCCGGGAGTACGTGACATGGAGACCAGGAAGTTCGAAAGCGACCGGTTCGAAATGGCAACGCCTTTTGGCTGCCCCGTCGAGCCAGACGTGTAGATGATGTATGCAATGCCCGACAAAGAGAGTTCGTGATCTGCCCCAGCATCCGCTGTCTCGCCGGCGGAGACGAGGTCCTCGTATACAACGATGCGAACACCGGCCGGCGCCTCCAGCCGCTCCTTCGATCGATCGTCAGACACAACTACACTGCAGCCGCTGTCGTCCAGCATGTAGGCGAGGCGCTTTGCCGGGAAAGACGGATCGAGGGGAACGTAATGGGCGCCTGCCTTTTGTATTCCAAGTAGCACAACGATCAGCTCAATCGATCGCGTCATACAAAGTGCGACACCAGCACCGGATCGAATGCCCAGGTTTTGAAGAGAGCGCGCTACCGCGTTGGCCCGCTCGTCGAGAGCGGCGTAGCTGATTGTTTGGTCCTTGAAGGATATCGCCGTGGCATCTGGTTGCCGGTCGACCTGGCGTCGGAACATGGTGAGGAAGTGGGAAGGACTGGCGGATGCCGAGGGGGCGTTCCATTCTCGCAGGAGCAGCTGCTTTTCGTCCGACGGCAGCATCGAAATCGAAGCGATGCTCAGGGCCGGATCATCGACGATGCCTTCCAGTATCTGCAGATATTGGGCGGCGAAGCGCTTGACCGTGCTCGGCTCAAACAAGTCAGTATTGTACTCAAAGGTCACCGTATGCGACAGCTGTGCGTCAATCGATACGCTTAATTCGAACTGCGCGCCGCCTCTGTCTATGATGGCGGGCTCCCATTTCAATTCGTCGAAGGTGACGCCGTAGAATGGCGCATTCAGCATGTTGAACATCACCTGCACCAGCGGCGCTCTGCTGTTGTCTCGTGCCTGATGTACTTCCTGAACGAGCTTGTCGAAAGGGACGTCCTGATGCGCATAGGCATCCAAGGCCGTTGCACGTACTCGCTTTAGAAAGTCCAGAAAGCGCGGAGTCCCGCCGAGATCGACGCGCAGCGCCAGCGTATTGACGAACGTACCGACCATGTTCTCCATGTCGCGATGCGTGCGGTTTGCTATCGGTGCACCGATCGCAAAATCGGTCTGCCCCGTCAGGCGGAACAGTTGAACCGCAAATGCTGCAAGCATGGTCATGAACAGCGTGCCGCCCTCGTTCCTGCTCAATTGATCGAGCTTGGAAAGGAGCGACGGGTCAATCGGCAAGACGTGACTGGCCCCGTTGAGCCCACGCACCTTGGGGCGGGCGAAATCAATGGGCAACTCCAGCGCGGGGAGTTCATTCAACTTTTTCAGCCAGTATTCCAGCTGGCCACGTGTCTGATCTTCGGGTTGGTGTCGGTGCTGCCACTGGGCATAATCCCTGTAATGCAGCGCTATCGGTTCGAGGCCGACGGGCCGGCCTGCGCGAAGAGCGTTATATGCGACCGCAAGTTCGCGGCCGACAATGCCCACCGACCATTGATCGCCCGCAATGTGGTGGAGCGTCAATTGCAAGAGGTGCTCGTTGTCCGCAACGCGAAAGAGCGTCGCACGAAGAACCGGTCCTCGGGCAAGATCAATGGGCACTCTCGCCTCTGCCTGAGCTCTCTGCAGCGCCTCGGTGAGGGCTCCAATTCCGAATGAGCGCAGATCGGTAACCACAAGCTCTTCAGGGTGCCACGGCTGAATCTTCGGTCGGACTTCGCCATCCTCCTCGAAATAGATCGTCCGGAGATTCTCGTGTCGCTGGCGCAACTCATCCAGAGCGCCGGAAAACGCACGAACGTCCAATTGCCCAATGAGCCGGATCGCGCCACTTAGATTGTAGGCTGTGTTGGTCGGATCGAGCGACTGGATGACCCACATGCGCTGCTGCGAGTACGAGAGGGCATCAAGCTTCTCGGATGAGGGCTCGATCTGAGGTCTGATCGCAGACCTCTCGACCGCCTGAAGCGCATCGTCGATGCGACGGCTCAAGGCCGCGAGGGTCCGCGCCTCAAAAATGGCCTGTAGGGGCAATTCGACGCCGAAAACGCGAGTTATCCGCGAAGCAACCTGCGTCGCCAGCAACGAATGTCCGCCGAGGTCAAAAAAGTCGTCGAGTCTGCCAAACAGGTCGGTCCTTAGAACCTCTCGCCAAATGTCGTAGAGAGCTTGCTCAGTCGCGCCCTGCGGCGGAACACTTGATTCGGGAGATCGAGATTCTCCGGGCCATTCCCTTGCGGCAAGCGATTTTCGGTCCAGTTTTCCGTTCGCGTTGAGCGGCATTCCAGCCAATCGCACGAAAGCAGCCGGATGCATTGGTTGAGGTAGTGTGCGCGAGAGGACATCCCGGATCGTCTGCATGCGCGGTCCTTGCTCTGGATGAACATCGGTGTAGTAGGCAATCAGCTGCGGTTGCGCAGCCTGATCCTCACGTACGACAACAGCCACCTGTCCGATCCCCGGGATGCGGGCCAAAGTGAGCTCGATCTCAGGCAATTCAATTCGGACACCGCGAATTTTGACCTGGAGGTCATTGCGGCCAAGAAATTCGATCGCACCATCTTCGCGCCAACGACCGAGATCACCGGTCTTGTAAAGCCGCGCCCTCGGAACCGAATGATCGAAAGGATCCGGTACAAATCTCTCGACGGTCAGTGGCTCATTGTTCAAATAGCCACGACCGACGCCGGTGCCCCCAATGTAGATTTCGCCGGTAGCTCCGAGCGGCACCGGCTGCATAAATCGATCGAGAATGTAAAGCTGGAGGTTCGCGATTGGGCGCCCAATAGGTACAATCCCTGCCAACTCGGTTTCGCTACAATCCCAATGGGTGACATCGATGGCGGCTTCCGTTGGGCCGTATAAATTGTACAGCTTCACCCATGGCAGCGCAGCGAGACATCGTCGGGCCAGGCTGGCTGACAGCTCCTCGCCGCTGCAGATCACGCGGCGCAGCGTTTTGCAGTCCTCGAGACCGGGGCCCTCGAGGAACGTCGCCAGCATCGACGGGACGAAATAGATCGTAGTGACCGCGGTCTCTCGAATGACCCGCTTCAAATAATCTGCATCCAGGTGGCCTAATGGTTCAGCCACCACGAGCCTCGCCCCCGCAAGCAGGGGCCAAAAAAACTCCCAAACGGATACGTCGAATCCGAAGGGGGTCTTCTGCAACACAGCATCATCGCCGGTGAGACGATACTCGTCCTGCATCCACTGAAGGCGGTTTGCGACGCTCCGATGCTCGTTCATGGCGCCCTTCGGAGCGCCCGTAGAGCCCGAGGTGTAGATCACGTAAGCCAGGGACCGTTCGGTCAGTCCAATTTCCCGGGGGGCGATATTCTCGCCGGAATACCGGGCGATGTCGTCGGCATGTGCATCAAGTAGCACGATCTCGGCCGTTGACGCAGGAAGACCCGCGCGCAAGCCCTGCATGCTCAGTACGATGGATGGCGCGACGTCGGCGAGCATCGCTGCAATTCGATCTTTGGGAAGCGTGGGGTCGATCGGGACATATGCTGCGCCACACTTCAGAATCCCCAACAAGGCGATCACCATCTCGGCGGATCGTTCGAAGCAAGCGGGGATCAGCGTGCCTGGCCCGGCACCGCGTGAGCGGAGAAAATGGGCCAGCTGGTTCGCGCGGTAATTCAATTGCGCGTAAGTCAAGGAAGCGTCGCCAATAGACAGCGCTGTGGCGGTTGGGACCGTCTTGACCCGCTCCTCGAAAAGCTCGTGAATCAAGCGGTCGTCGTAAGATCTCTTGGACGAGTTGAATCGGCGCACGACGTAATCGCGTTCAGTGGCTGACACAATGTCGACGCGGCCACAGATCGTCTCCGGCGTCACGGCACATTGGTTCAGGAGCATAACCCACCGGTCACGGTGTGCTTCGAGCTCACGCGAGGAATACCGGACGGAATTGGCTACAATGTCGAAACGATAGCCGGTCTCGTTATCGTCACCATAGTAGACAAGCTGGATGTCTTCTACCCGCCAATTTCCAAGTGGCCGACGTCGAATCCTGCGCCCGGCAAGTTCCACGCTTTGATCCAGTGGAGTGTAGTTTACGAAGGCTGAGTAGATATTCGGTTGACTGGGGGATAAGCCCAAGTCACGGCGCAAATCTTCGGCGCGATAGAGTTGATGCCGGTAAGCCTCGCGCAGGGCGCGTGCCGTCCGGCCCAGTAATGAGTCGAAGCTCTCATCCAGGTCGATGGACAGCCGGACGGGAATGATATTGGTAGCCAGGCCAACGGCGCGTCTTGGTCGAGGCCCCAGCCGGCCGCCGACCTGCATTCCCAAGACAAGATCACTTTGTCCCGTCATGCGGCAGAGATAAAGCGCCGTCGCTGCCATCAAGACACAAGGTATGCCTGCCCCATGCCTGCGTCCCAAGACCTCCAGATTGGAGGACAGCGGGATTCGGCCCGTGATTTGATTGACGTCCGGGCCGGGGGGTAAACGTCGCGTGGACAAGGTTACGGGAGCTGGCGGATCCTTGAGGACGCCGAGCCAATAGCCATGATCCCGCGCGCGCTGGGCCGATCCCTGGTAGATCAGTTCGGCTTCCAAAAGGTCGTTGAATGGCCCGACCTTGTTGGAGAGAAGCTCCCGGCCACTCACGAACCCATTGTACAGTTCGAAGATTCTGCGAACGACGAGCGCCCAACCAGCTCCATCGTTCGCGATGTGATGATTTACTGCATACCAAAAGTAGTGTTCGGCTTCGATTCGAAGTAGTGCAAAACGAAACAACGGGCCTTTGGACAATTCAAAGGGCCGCGCCATGTCGGCCCGCATCCATGCCTCGGCGGCAGCGTGCGCATCGGGCTCTTCGCGAAAGTCGAGATGGTGCATGACCCAATCATCGTCGCTTCCTGTGTACTGTCTTGGACCAGCATCAGTCTCGATCACGCGCACACTTAACGCATCGGCTTCTTGTACGGTCGACCGCACCGCTCGTTCGAAGGCGTTCTCGTCAACGGCATGGCAAAGTTCGATGCATTCGCCGATGTTGAATGCGGGGTCGCTCCGGTCGAGCGCCTGAGCCAGCCAAATGCCTAGCTGACCTTGCGTTAGAGGCAGAAGTTCTGAATTCTCTAAATTTGAATTATCAAAGTCCAAGGGGAAATCTGCTCCCGGCCGGTCCGAAATTTACCGTCCTCAATCACTTCGCAGCTATGCTGTTGCGATACCACAGATTTCATAATACTGGAATAATCTACCGCGACACCAATATTCGCGAGCATAGGATTAACGAAGCGCCCAACGGGGAACCGCAGCGCGATTTGTCCAAGGCGCGGAAGTGTGATTTCGGGTGTGTCGATTTGCCGCCGGATACTTAACAGCGCGACGTGGTGCACTGCCCCCGAACAGCTTGAACGGGGCGCCCTGAAAGGGGGACGAAGCCCACAAGTTCCATGGAGAGCTCTAGATGCACGTGAGGCGGGCCTTCCTGTGGGCTACGTTCGGACGATACCTCGTCATGTTAATCAATCTCGCGGTCGCAATTGTCGTCGCAAGACTGATCGGACCTGCCGCCTTTGGCGTTTCAGTTCTCGGCAGCTCAGCTTTTGTCATCGCGGAGGCGCTGCGTGAACTGGGCGGAGGCGCCTATCTGGTTCAGCAGAAGGAGTTAACCCTCAAGAAGATCCGTACGAGCATCACGACGAGTGCTCTTGTGTCGATCGCGACATCGTTCTGCCTGTACTTTGCAGCCACGCCGATAGCTCATCTTTACGGGCTGCCGGAGGTCGGTCCCTACATTGAGGTGGCCGCTATCGGCTATCTTCTCGGTCCCTTAATTTTTCCCGCTTTTGCGCTCATGAGCCGCGAGATGGCTTTTGGGTCCTTTGCCTTGGTGAACACATCGATGTCCGTCGTCGGTGGACTCACAGGCATATGCTTGGCGAAACTTGGTTTCGGTTACATTTCGCTGGCTTGGGCGACTGTTGCGTCCGCGGCTGTGGGAAGTATCCTTTGCTTTTGTCTTCTGCCCGATCGCTCGATATATCTTCCGTCGTTGGGCGATTGGCGTGGCGTGCTGGGATTTGGAACCTTTGATAGCGCGGCAGCCCTCATGGCAGCGGTTGGCGAGTATGCTGCCTATCTCGTCATCGGAAGGGCGCTGGACTCCGCGAGCGTGGGTATCGCGCAGCGGGCTGTCCTGCTATCCGCGTTTCCAGAGCGCGTGATACTTGCCGGCGTCGGCGCAGTTGCGCTTCCGGTCTTTTCGAGAAGCGCGCGTGAAAAGTCTGATACAAAGAAAATCTATCTCAATGCGCTTGAATTGATCACTGCGGCACATTGGCCGTGTTTGATCCTGCTGGGCGTCCTTGCGGCGCCGTTGGTCAGGTTGCTGCTTGGGCCTCAATGGCTCGAGGTGGCGCCACTTGTTTCAGTCCTGTGCGTTGGCGCGGCTTTCTCGTTCACCTGGACTCTCCAGTACCCAGTGCTTGTCGCGCTGGGAGCAGTCAGATCTTTACCGCTTCTGGTAGCTGGGCAGGCCATGCTTAATATCGCAGCGGTTGCCCTTGGCGCAGGTCATGGCCTCTTGGCGATCGCGTGGTGCCTGGTCGGCTTAGTGCCCCTGAGGGCTTTGATCGCCATTGCTGTGGTTCGCCAGTATTTGCCCTTCAGCTGGGCTGAACTGTTCGTGGCGCTCCGAAAGAGTGCTGCTCTTGCAATCTTCAGCGCGCTGGGCCCGATCTACTTGCTCATGACGCATGGCGGGTCGGAAGGCTTATCGATGGAAGCGGGGGGGCTCAGTGTATTGCTGGCCGCCGCGGGATGGAACGTCGGCTTGGCCCTCACGCGACATCCAATTCGTCACGAACTGGTCCGTGCAGTCATGATGTTGAAACGGAGCCTTGAAGGACGGCTAAGTCGAATAAGCTAGATGGAATGTGCCGTTACGACTCATCCAGATGCGCGCCGCATCGGAGATGCACAACTCGCGCCAGCTGGGTCGATTTAGGCGCGGTGAATAGCACGATGTAGCAACTGAGTAGGCCAAGGGTCCGGCTTCGAAACGCTGGGTTCGTCGCCAGACAAGATGGTCACTTGCTGTTTTCGGCCCGACACGGGGCGAGCAATCATCGCACTGGCATAAATCGCCAACGCGAGCGCAGCGGTCAGTAGCGCACCCACGAACAAAAGCAGAAGCCATATGACTGACATTCGGTTCCCCTCGAAACGCGCTCGCCGTGGCGCACGAACGGCTCGCCAGCATTCGGTAACGAACGCCAGCAAGACTCATCCACCACCCACCGCGAATCGTGGAACCCAAATCTGGCGACTTCTGGGCGCGATGAACGCTAAACAGTCGACTAACGGTCGGATGCAAAATTAGTTCAAAACTAATTAACGTTGAGTTCCGCCAGCGTCGCGAAATTGCGGGAACTACGGGGCAGGAAACTGCGAACCGGAGCGGGAGTCGGGTTGGCCCAATTGAAAGATTGGATTCTTCAATGACTGGTTGTAGTCGTGTCCCCGGCTCTTATTCTAACGCAGAGGACGCGTCCCGTCTTGAAGGCGTGGTGCATCGGGAGAATTTCGTTGGTCAACCTACGTTGAGTGGGGCAATCCTGAGTTCACATGCCCCGCAAAGTACACGCCGCGACGTGTTTGCCTACTTCCCAAGGCACCAGCGGTTGGGAACATCGCGCGCAACTGCACGGTAGCTCCAAGAGCCGAAAGGACTTACGGCCGTCTCGTTGAAGAACGTGGCAGTCATGACTGTCGGATAGCTGAGGCGTTCACCGACGATCGGGCAGCCGGCATAGACCGGATGATTGAAGTTGGCGTAGTTAGGGCCCCAAGAATAAGCAAACGTGCCCCCGTAATCGCTCACTCGCCGTCCCTTCGCGTCTGCGGAGGCCGTTAGAGCGAGCACGATAATGGCTACAGTTCCGGCCAAACGGGCCGCTGAATTGTTCATAAAATTCCCTTTCGTGATGAGTAGGCGAAGCGCGGCAACTGTGGCCCGATTTGGCATATCACCCCAGTTTAGCAGACTCCGCGACTTGTCTTCCTGTTTTCTTGGCTGATCGAGGCGTGCCTGCCTCGGCCCTTGGTGTCTTGGCCAATCCGGGTTGAGGAATCGCCCCTCCGAAGCTCAGCTGAAAACTGCAATTCCGTCGCTCAGGTCGTTCCCGGTTTGTTTCGTGCGAGGTTGCGTTGCTTCGCATGCCCAATAATATATTTAATTATTTAAATGAGATGATGTGAAAATGTATATCGCCGGCGGGGCTCTCCTGGTCGTTGGATTTTTACTTTGCATTTCAGTCGCTTGGGCTGCGTTGGGCTTCGTCCTAATGAGCTGCGGACTTATCGGCTTCCTGATCGCAGATAGACGAAAAAGAGCACGGGAAATTCAACTGGCAGCAACGTCGGCTCAGACGGCCCCCTTTATTTGTGGCTCACCCACTCCGACACAAAGGGGCGAGGTGCTACAGCAAGAACAGAGTTGGCAGCTGCTGATGGACGCAGACCCTGATCTTGCAAGGATCGCCACAATCCTTGCGCGGTTTGGACCGCGATACGTCGACCAATTGGCCACCGTGTACGCCGTATTCGACAGGAAGGACTTTCTGCCCATCATACTTGAGATGATTATCAGCGCCGACAAGTCGTTGAGCGAGGCGCTGGCAGGGCAATCCGACTTTGGGACCCACTATCATGACCCCATTCGGGAGGTTGCGATTGAGGAAAGATCGCAGGTTTGGTCGGCCAGGACAGACGAAGACGAGATGTCAGTCCAACCGCGCGTATTGCATCGCGAGCGCGATGAACCGCTGCCTGCAGATATTGCCGTCGATGCATCTGATCCTGAAACGCCCGACCTTGATGACGAAGACAGTCTCAGGAAATTGTTCGACAAACTGCTCGTTGACGAAAAGGTCGTGGATACCTTTGGTGCTCCGCCCGAACTGAGCAGCCGGTGATGTTGCAGCCGGTCAAGCACCGATGTCGCGGCGGGAATTCGAAAAAGGGACGATAGGCCCCGGGCGTCAAACGCGGCGAGTGCTCGCCGGCGGCGAAGGCATTGTCGATGTGACGCGCGTTTACGTCGACCCTTATGGCAGCACCTTGAGGGCACCCCGTCGCCAAATTTCAGATTTTGCGGCGAGCTGGCTGCGCACCGATGTTGTTGATTGCACGATGTCATGAAGGACGATTTCAGTAGGAAGCCAGCGCAACTTCGATTGATCTTTGCCCGTCGAGAGATTGAGACGCCGGAAACCGTGCTCGATCGACCATTTCATGATCTCAACGACGAGAGTCGTCATTACTCCGTATTTCTTCCAGGCAGGGTCGAAACCAGAGAAGTAGAGATATAAGTCTCTATCGAGGACGAAGGCGATCCGCGATGCAACAACAGCTCCGTTGACTTCAAGTTCGAAGAAGCGAACGAGACCGCGTGATCCCAGCGCGTTGATGACTTCATTCAAAAACTTGCGGCTCTGGCTCGTCTGAAAGTTGTCGCGATGTTGCCTCATGTCGGCTGCGGACGACCGAGCTTGATGAAGACGGAAAAACCGGCTCAGATTTTCATCGACGTTCGAGTCTTCCGCCAAGCGAAGCGATGGCTTGTGTCCATCGCGGTCAAGGAACTCGTATCCCTTCCGGATGCTCTTGCGGGTGTTGTTGGAAAGTGTTGCGTGAAGGGCTTCCCAGCGATCGGGCAAATCGACGATGTAGTCAGGAAGTAGACGTTCGGTCCTTAGCTGATGGCTGGGAAGTTGGTCAATTGAACCCGAATGGATGCCACTCCACTTCAACAAGTCCCAATCCTGTTCCCGTTCACTGAAGTGCTTTGCAAGTGCATGTAACGCGTCTTTTTGTCGTTCAGCCTTACATACTATGCCACGGACTTCGGTGAGACTTGGATCGGTGCCAAAGAACTGAACCTTGCACATGCGGATCGGGCCAAAGCCTGGCTCGAACGTCCGCATCAACGGAGCGATCGCAACGAGTTCGCCGTCCTCCTGCCGGACCTGGTGCAAGAAGAACTGGTCGCGCCTCAGCAGTCCGGAACGCGCGAAGTGCTTCCACCACAGTTCGTTCCATATTGGCGAAGTAAACGGTGTTCGAGGTTCCAAACTGCAGTCAAGGCGCTCCCACTCTTGCCGCATTGGGCCGAACGCCTCCGAAAGCGATACTCTGCCGACAATTAGCGGTTTTTTCGTCATGAAATTGTTAGCTCACACAAACTTTAATACCGAACGAGCAAATAGCTTCATTACGTAAAATTCAAGGCTGCCCCACGTCGACTTATACCTCGCGTTGGTCCGGGATTGAGCCGCGCGAAGATCGTCGAGATCCGATTGGGTGAGTTCGGGGGCATGCATGAGCGAGGGGCTTCCGATGCGATATTTAAGTCCAATTCTATCGAGAAAGTACACGTCAAATTGCCGCATCGCTCTCGAATACAGATCGACGTCCTCGCGAAGGCGGAGGTGAGGATCAAACCCCTCGAGTTGTTCAACGCATTGGCGACGCATGATGCCCGCGCTGCATACCATCAATGCCCAATGAAACATCAGACAAGCCGCAAAAGCCCGTCGCGAGTGAAGACGTTGACAGAAGTTGGCGAGCGCGGCCGCTTTCTCAAAGTACTCCTTTTCGCGTTGCAGCTGGGTCGCTGAACAACTGCCGAATGGATCAATTCGACAAAAAACGACACCTACGTTCGGATGCTTCTCAAAGGTTGCCTTGACAGCGGCATAGTGCCCGGCCGGAATGATGTCGTCATCATCGAGGAAGTGCACGAACTCTCCGCGGCCGCGGGGCCAGCCGAGGTTTCTCACCGCACTGGGAAAGCCGCCAGTGGGCTTGGGGTTCGCCAAGTAAGATACTCGCGGATCGGAAAGGCTTGAGACGACCGACGCCGCAGACTGCTCGGGGCTATCATCAACGACAACAATTTCGATCTCGACTTCGACCTGCGCGAGCACGCTGGAGATGGCCTCGCGGAGCTCCGTCGGGCGTCGGAAGGTCGGAATGACGACCGTGAAATCGACGGATCTCACCATTCATCACCAGAATTTGAGAAATATGAAAAAGCACACATTGAAATATGGATTAGTATCATGATCGAGAGCTGCTTTATAGGCTCAAAATTTGCCTTCATGAGTTAATGCTCGATCCTCAAGGAGGTGCAAGGCAACCGGACCCAAGAATCGCGCGAAGTTGAATTGTGCAAAGCATGGTCGACCATTTGCCGAGCGAGGGCTTGGACCCGGTTGAGACAGACCGGATCTCTCCGAAGCTTGCAGATTCCGGTCCCGTGCTCGCCGGCCTCTCGACCTGCGTCGGCTAGGATGTCATCGGTCTTGCACCTTGCTCGCGGGCTTGGCCACGACAATTAGACGATGAAGTTAATTCCAGGGGCCAGGAGACCCTCGTCCGCCTCCCTGAGGCAAGAAATTGCACAGAGGTGACAAGCCGGTCCCGACTGGCAAGTTCTCCAAAAAAGTGTAGGATTAGCGTACTGCGAGGAGGTAATTATGCGACTGGCTCTTGCTCTGCTCTTCATGACTACATCGGCAGCGTACGCGCAGAACTGCCAACAAGGTTATTATCCGTGCGGGCAGAGCGAGCTCTCGAGCGGACGCAACGGGGGCACCACGAATTGGAGCGATGGAGACGTCTCCCGGCGCTTTGGAAGTACGTCCTACAGCAGCAATGGGACGACCTTCCAGACCTATGGCAACAACACGTACTTTGACAATGGCGCGACGGCGCAGTCGTATGGGAATACGACCGTTTTCAGCAATGGTCGCTCCTGCCAACGCTTTGGAAATAATCTGTTCTGTAACTGAGTTAATTGGTGGGTTGGGTAGTTTGAGGGCGCCCATGTATGGGGCAGGCATAAAGCTCGCCCCGAGGATGGGGAGTTTATGACAGCTAGCGATCGCTTCTTCGATTTTCCTTATGTCTACCGCTGGGCCAATAAGGGCCGGCAAGGGCAGCGTTGCCGCGTACTGGTGGTCGGAACACTGTACGCCTGCCTAGTTGAGTTTCCGGATGGTTTTAAGATGGTGAGTACGGTCAATGCATTGAAGGAAGCAGAGATTCCTTCTCCAATGACGCCAAGCAAGACCGCGACCACAATGCTTTTTCACCAGGGTAATCTCACGGCTGACGGGATCAATGGACTGTAGGTTCGGCCGTGACTTGGCCGGCTAGTCCCTGCGAAAAGCCGCTACCTGCGTTGTCTCAGACTGGTTCGCACAGGCTTGGGCCGGGTGCCGCGAGCGATGCTTCGATTAGGCATCTCAAGCGAAGGCGTCTGCTTTCGCTCAATTTAACCGTGCCGAGCATCAAATCGCAGCTAATCAAATATTAACTATACTTTGGGATGAATTAATTCGTTCCACCAATGACCGTTGCCGGGGTCCACGATGGCTAGGCGTTTCGTCTTCGTGCTAGCCGCAGCCTTGTCCCTCTGCGGATGTTGTAGGGAGCCAGGAAGCTTCAGTCCTCATTCTGCACGTGCCGTCTCGAACTGGGATGGCTTGGCGCCAGCGCCCGACCAGGGACGCATTCCTCGCCGACACGGTGATATCGGCGGCGCAAGAGCCCGGGCCATAGACGTGCAGCAGATAGCTGCGGAAGCTGATCCTTTTGATGAAGACCTTTCCAAGCTTAAGCGATATTCCAAGGAGTGGGTCGCCGCTTTTGACGCTTCGAATCGAGCCGCAGATGAAAGGCTGAATAAGAAGCTTGTCATTTGCCGCGGTTGTCTGTCTCCCGAAATAGATGACCCAACTGGATCGATCGTTTCGCGTTAGCCGGCATGTCAAGGTTGCAGCTCGACGACCAGCTGCGCGGGCTTGTGTCGCCTCGTCGCCGCACGCGGTCATTTGACACTCAACGCAAGCCGAAACTCGCTTCCCTGCTATCGCCTTGTGAGGTCAGTGAGCCTTGTCTGATCAAGGGACTCGCGCTTTGGTTTGTCATTTCTAAACCAAGAAGATCGGCCAAAGGGAGCCAGTTAGGCATTTGCCAACTCGATCGCTGTTAACGGGAACAGGCCATCATTTGAATCCGCGTTAGGCACTCATCAAATGGAGTTCCGCAATGAACAGGCGCCGAGCAAAGCGTGCGAAGACCTATAAGCTTGCCAAAGATGTCGGTTGATCGCGGCGGTTTCGATCTTTGCGTCGTCCACGATCGCACCGACCGTGGCCTTTGTATTGAACTGGCGTTCGGTGCTGACTGCCTGCCCGATGCATTCGAACTGAGCTTTGACAGGTTTCGGACAAGCCATGCCTGCAAGGTCATTTGGCGCGACGACCGAAGCGCTGGAATAGAATTTTGTGCTGCTCCTCCCGAGTCATTGCGGAAGCGCAGAGCTTCGCTGAGAGTGGTTGCAGGCTGACCGATCGTTCAATGCTGCAGTAAAGGGCGAGAACTGCTGTCACACGGGTCCGATTGTCCGGAAGGGCTCTTCCCGCAGAAGCTCACTCGATCGGAGTACGAATTCCGTGGTGACGCGGACGTGAGGAGAGTCTTCAGCTACGCTGCTTAGCGCTAATACGCGTTGCGCTGCTTCATCACCTCGAAAAGCGTTCGGACCAGAATCTTGACATCGAGCTTCATGCTCCAGTTGTTGATGTACCAGAGATCCAGGCGAACCCTTTCGGCAATATGGTCAAGTGACGGTGTGGCGCCCCTTGCGCCGTTACATTGAGCCCAGCCGGTGATGCCCGGCTTGACGTGCTGACGAACGGCATAGTTGCTCAGCATCTGTTCGAATTGATCGTCGTGAGCCAGGGCATGCGGGCGAGGCCCTACCAGCGACATCTCACCTCTTAAGACATTGAATAGTTGCGGCAGCTCATCGACGCTTGTCGCTCGCAATATTCGTCCAATCTCTGTCACCCGTGGATCGTCCCGCGTCGCTTGCGATACGGTCGGGCCGTTGTCCTGGCTCGTCATCGATCGGAACTTGAATATCTTGAAGCGCCTGCCGTTGAACCCTTTCCGATCCTGCCGGAAAATGATGGGCCCGGGAGTGTCGAGTTTGATTGCGATTGCTGTAATCGCGATGATTGGTGAAAAGAACAGCAGGGCCAAGACCGCCAGAGCGATATCGACCGAGCGCTTCATCAAACATTGAGCTTCGCTTAGCGGGGCACTCTGAACGTTAATTGCCAAGGCACGGAGGCATTCCGGCGCAGCACCGCGCGTGAGCGCGCGAACGTTGGCGTCAGGCAGGAGCCAGGCGGCTGTTGGAGTGGCGCTTATATGATTGCATACGAAATCGAGGCGTTTCGTGTCGGCCCACGGCAACGCGAGTAGAATTTCCCGACAATCGTGTCGTCTTGCAAAGGCGGCTGCCGAATTCAGGATTGTCGCGTCTACCGAGGAAGCGTTGGTCGCATCCGCATCGCGAAGCATGAAGGTCTTCACGTCTCCTGTGCTAAACTCCGTTAGCAAGCTCTGTTCTCTCAATGCGGCGAACTCGCGCGGCGCGCCTATCACTACGATAGGACGCCATCCGATGACCTTGTGCGATACGGCTGCGGCGAGAAATGTTTTCGCGAGGCTCCGCCCGGCGAACAAAAGGAGCGGCGCGAGCATCGAAAAGGCAACCAATGCGCCGCGAGAATAGCTGGGGCCTATCTTGAGCAGGAATGCGAGAAGGGCCAACAACAACGCCGTGATAGACCAACAGGATGCGATCCGGCTGATTTCGAGCCGCGGTCTTATCGCCTCCGTGAAATTGTAATGGCCCTTTCCGCCCATTCGAAGAATGTAAAGAAGGCCTGAGAGGATCCCGATCGCGCAGTAGGGAAGCAAATTGGGGAGCTCGTGGCTAAGTAGCCAGTCGTAAGATCCCCCGGCTACAATGCTCGACAGGAAAATAATCGAGAGGTCTATCGTCGACAGCAGATAGGGGACGACGCTCTCGGAAATGCGAAAGGGAGTTGCTGCGCGTGCCGGCCCGATCGCATTGACTTCGTTACGAAATTCCGTGCTATCTGACAAAGTAACACCCGAGATTAAATTAACTCATGACAATTGATTTAAAATCTCATTAAATAAAAAATGAATTATCAGGCTTGTATCTTGATATTGCCAGCCGCGCAAATATTAAATTCATATTTTGGTGCTGGAGGCGGAGATAAAATCCCTCCCGGCGGCTAGCCCGAAGTTGGCGACTAACCGAATTCAACGAGGGGCGGCGGGATCACGCAGTCTCGGACACGTCCCGCAAACTTCGATCAGCCTGGGATCGAGTTTCAGAATTGTCCTGCAAGGTGACCGATTGTGTTGAAGAGGGCTCTATTCGTGTTTTTTGTTGCTGCCTCGCCTGCTGGCTTGGCGCAGCAATTCCCTGACCGACCGGTGAAAGCAGGAGATGAGGCATCCTCGCCAACCCCGGATTCATCGAGAGAGTGCCCCGCCGTATCTGCTGGTCAGCGGCGGGTGAGCTATCGGCTTCCGCCACACAGGCAGGTGGTAGAAGGCGTCACTTTTGCCACGAGCTGGGAAGATATCCCGACGGGGGGCTGGTTCGGTCGGCAGGCGGTGGACGATTGCCGAATTCGGGTCGACGGGTTTCGGACCTGGCACGGCAAGGCTGCAGTTCGGGTTGAGGTGCAGGCGAACGACGACCCGCTTGCCCTGAACGCCAACAGCGAACGGGCCGAAATGTTCTCGATGCAAGACATCGGCGGGAGAGAGATCACAGAAGGCATCTGGAGCGCAGTTCAGTATTACGCCACCAGCTACTATTTTCCGAGCAACTGGCGGGGGCAGCAACTCCCTTGGTCGGCATTTGCTCCGGCCCGTTGCTCGGCTGACAAGAATGCGTGCAACAGCTGGTCCTTTGTTCTGCAATTTTACGGGTGGGGTGGGCTCGTTGCAGCTCAACGAGAGGTGGGGGGACCTCAGCGATATCTGTTTAATCAAGCCGAGTTTTCCGATAGCGGCCGCTTAGCGATTGGTCGATGGACGGATTTCATATTCAGGATCGACTGGCGCACGGGCACGTACGCGATTTGGCGGCGTAACGAAGGTGAGAAGCCGTTCAGGCTGGTACTGGAGGGCATGTCCAGGGTTCCGCCCGGGCGGCCAATATATGTGAAGCAGGGACTTTACCGCGGTGGGAAGGTCGAAGGGCGGACCGATGTTCTTTGGATTGGTCCGACGGTTCGGGGCGCGACCTTTTCTGCAGTCGAGCGTCAAGCATTTGATAGCAATGACGGGCAAACAGATGGCCGCGACTAGGTGTGCTCGGCGAACGTGTGCCGGCGAAAGTCAGAGCGTTCAGCATGTCTCGAGGTGCCGGCACACCTCGATGGATTCGGCACCGGGGTCCCGCTAGAGTGTCATTCTGGCCCTGATTTATCGGGGCATTACAGGTCGAAAATGATTAAGATCAGCATTATTATCAAGACGCTCAACGAAGAGGCCAATGTCGAAAAGGCGATCGAGAGCGCGCTCGCAGCAATTGCCGGTTACGAGGGTGAAGTCATTGTGTCCGACAGTGCGTCGACCGATCGCACCGTAGCAATAGCAACGCGGTTCCCTACGTCAGTCGTCGTATTGGAGGATGCCTCGGAAAGGCGATGCGGCGTCGGTCCCCAATTGGGCTTTCAACATAGCAAGGGCGAATACGTTTACATCCTCGATGGCGACATGGAGCTTGATGCGGGCTTCATCAAAAGAGCCATTGCCATCCTCGACGAGCAGAAAGAGGTTGCGGGAGTGGGCGGATACATTCATGAGATGCGTACGGATAACCTTGAACTCCAGGGGCGGATCAAGCGGTTCCAGCGCGCGCGCCGGAAAGGCCGGCTCGATGTTGATTGTCTGAATGGAGGCGGTCTCTATCGGCGTGCGGCGATTTTGCGGGTGGGATACTTCTCTGACCGCAATCTTCATGCGTTCGAAGAGTACGATCTCGGAGTTCGCCTTCGGTCGGAGGGGGGACGGCTTGTGCTGTTGGAAGACAAGGCTGTGGATCATTTTAGTTATGCGATGGGTACCTGGCAGCTACTTTGGCATCGCATTTTCAGTGGCCGCTTTTTGAGCTCCGGTGAACTCTTTCGGGCAGCACTGGCCAGCCAATACGTCGGACGGGTGTTCCGCGAGGTGCGAATTGTCCCAATCTCAATCGGCGTGTGGGCCTATTGGGCATGCGCGGTCCTGGTGGGACTGCTGACCCAGCCAGCCCCGGTGCTGTTGACCGCGCTTGCGATGCCGATAGCCGTGATGACTGTTCGAACGAGATCGCCGAATCTGGGACTCTTCAGCGTACTGACATGGCATCTTTCTGCCGCCGGCTTTGCTGCTGGTATTCTCAAGAAGCGCTGTCCGCCGGCGACGCCAATAAGAAGTAAGGTGGTCCAGTCGGCGGCCTAAGTGAGAGCGAAATGCTGCAATGCAGCGATTCTGCCGGCGTTCAAGCTGAGCTTTTCCCTGGCTGGTTGGGGCGTGTCGATTCGGATGCCGCCTCTAGCGCCCCGCGACCATCAAAAATAGCGGTCCGTTTACTCGAATCAGCTAGAAAGTTCGGGGTAGGAGCTCCAATCGACAGATCGAGCGGCCTTGGATGCAATCGCGTGTGCCGAAGCCGGTTATTTTCTGTGCTTTTTGGGGAACACTTAATTGAGAATATTAAATTGGACGCCTCAGGTCACCCTACCCTGAAGCTCTAACGTGTTAGAGGGGAGTTGAGACGGGGGGGCGCATGCAATTGCGATTGGCATTTCTAACGGTACTGATTTCCGCGGCACTGAGTGGGTGCGCGATCATGCCAGTTGCAGGTCCCCAGAGCTGGGACGTAACGTCTGGCCAAAGTGAATTTCCTTACGCGCTCGTCCGGCTTGGACCGCAGACGCTCAACGTTCTCGCAGCGCACGCTCCACGGATCGCTGGTCGGATTGCTGACGGACGCGGGCCACAGAGGGTCGTCGTCGAGATCGGGGATATCGTTGGCGTAACCGTGTACGAAACGGGCGCCGGCCTCTTCGTGCAGAACGATTTGGGGGTCCGTCCGGGAAACTTCTTCACCGTTCCCCCGCAAGCGGTGGGTCCTGGTGGTAACATTTCGGTCCCGTCGGCGGGCCAGATCCCCGCCCGGGGGAAAACGACTTCGGAGATCGAACAGGAGATTGCAGCCGCTCTGAAGAAGCGTTCGCTGGAACCGAATGCGGTCGTGACCCTGCTTGAGCAGCGCTCATCAGCATTTACTGTGCTTGGAGATGTCCGCACCGCTGGCCGCTTTGCGGCAAATCCGGGCGGGGAACGTCTTTTGGAGGCAATCGGACGCTCGGGAGGTCTTTCGGGCCCGGGCAACGAGTCTTGGGTCGTTCTTGAGCGAAATGGTAAAAAGGCCGCGGCTCCATTCGGAGCCCTCATCGATGAGCCTGCAAATAACGTCTTCGTTCGACCGCGAGACATGGTCTATGTTTTCCGCGAACCGCAAACATTCCTCGCTTTTGGTGCGTCTGGCCGCCAAGGGCAGTTCCCCTTCGATGCTTGGCGAGTTTCCCTGTCTGAGGCAATTGCGAAGGCGACCGGCCTGAGTGATCTGACGGCCGACCCCGCTTCCGTTTTCCTCTATCGCGGCGAAAGCCGAGAGGTCGCTACGCAGCTTGGGGTCGATATTTCCCGGTTCGAGGGACCTGTTATCCCGATCATCTATCAGGCAGATCTACGTGATCCCGGCGGTTACTTCCTCACGTCGAGATTCGAAATGCGCAACAAGGACGTGATTTATGTTTCCAACGCTGCGGCGGTCGAATCGACGAAGTTCTTGAACTTCGTCCGAACGATCGTGGCAACGATTCAAGATCCGGTCACGCTTGCGAACTCGGCAAAGGCCTTGAGCACTGGTTCGGGCGCCACGATCGTGACGCAACCGATCAGTGTCGGAAACTAAGCGTCGCTCTGCCGTCGGTACACGATCTACCGACGCATTTTTGGGGCGCGTGACATCGGGGGAGGGCGGCTTTGGGGCCGCTCCAGCGGACCCATGAGTTGAGCCTGCCAGGCTCGGGCTGACCGCCGGCGAAGCCTCCTTTGGCGCGGAACGGTCCAGATCGTTCACCAGGTTCATTTGGTGGGCAGAGGGGCTGTAACTCGTGCCGTAAGGTCCGATGTGCCCACTTCCATGTTGGCAAATTGAATAGCGAGTGGTGCCGCAATGGGGCCGTAGCCGCGATAAATGCCAAACTTCCAATAAGCTTGATTACCGATGGCGCCTATCGTCCCCGCGAAATCGACGATCTTTGCTCCATCCAGCCAGATATCAAGCTGACCATTGGTGTCACCTTCGCGCAGATGGAATACGAGGTGGTGCCATTTATTGCGGCTGAGCGTCCCGTTGTAGCGGACGCTTGTTTGCGCACCTGCGGGGGACCCCGAATACTCGCTATAGACGATCAATCGGCCCGCTTTGAAATGTATGTGGAACGGCCTGATCTTTGAGCCGTGCATTTGGCTGATAGCCGTCCAGTCGGATTGATATTCGGCGCCGGGCTCGATGAGAAAAGAATAAGATCCCCAAACGTCAGATCCCTGGTTGTAGCGACGCTTGTAACCGTCGAGCTCGGAACGCTCCTTGTTTTCGCCGGAGGCGCGGTCTTCGTCCCATGAATCTCCCGCGCGTACTTCGAAGCGCGTAATGTCGATCGCGCCGGCCTGAGCCTTCCGGATGCTCCAGTCATTGCCGGCGGACTCCACGACGTAAGGGATGCCCCTGATTGTGACCGGCGTCTTTGCGTTCGCAATGGCTGCCCAGTTCGAACCCAGAGCGTCTTCTGCCCGGGACGGATAGCTCGCGGTGAATAGTATCGCGAGAAATGATGTCGTCGCCAGGACGGCGTTAAATGGGGTTGGCATGCTCACTCACGGCTCTCTTTCAAAATGTGAATATTGGTTTCGGAAATAGACCTTCCCAAGCTGATTTCTTGACGGTGGATCAAGGCGAGGGAGCTTCTCCGGAGTTCGGTTCGTCGTCACGCTGACGCAAGATCGTCATCGGTCGTTCGGCGATCGAGCCTGGGTCAGTTTCTTGTCCGTGAAGATCGAATATCTGAATAGAATTCGAGATAACCGGAGCAGCTACCGCTGCGAGATGATCACCGGAAGACAGATCAGCCATTTGATAGGTCGACTCTTTTGACTGGCTATCGGGTCGCCATTGAATGTCCCATCTCTTGGAGCAATCCAGTGGCACTTCGAACCCATCCAGCCGCCCAAGCAGCCCCACTCCAACCGCTTTCAGGAGAGCCTCCTTCCGCGTCCAGCATCGCAGGAAGGCCCGTCTCCGTCCGTCCTGTTCGAGCTTCGCGAGAGCCTCCATTTCGTGTTTGGTGCAGATACCTTCAGCCAATGTGGTTACGTCGGTGTTTTCGACGGCGCCGATGTCTTCGACATCGATTCCGACGCTTTGACCGATTGTGAGCGCAAGCAAAGCCATGGAGCGGCTATGGGTTAGGTTGAACTGCAGGCCGCGTGGCGAGGCTATTTCGTCCACTGACGGCTTGCCGTGTTCGTCCACAACGATAGGCACTTTGCTCGGATCCAGTCCAAGGCATTGGCCCAGTACCAGTCGAAGCAAAAACCTGCTCTGACAAAATCGCTCGCGGTCCGGCAAAAAGCGAAATCGTTCGGCGCGCGCGCGCTCCTGGTCGCTCATGATTTGCCAGCCGGCTTGCGCCGATCCGAGGGACGAGAACTCCAGGCGCCACACGTGAATTTCGCCAAGTGCAGCTTGCAACAAGGTACGGGGTCCCCGGGCACCAACCCTAGTTATGGGCGATGCGAAGTTGATTTGTGACATGGTCGTCGATCCACCTGCCGACGTCGATGAACTCCACCGCTTTATGGGATCTAAGAAAACCCAATATCTCGTCAATGGCCTGCCAGATGTCCTCGTTGTGCGCCAAATGATGCGTCAGCAGGCCAATGGGGGCGTCAGGAGGCAGAAGGCCGAGCCTCCTGCCTCGCAATTGCTGAACGAGAAGGTCGGAGATGAATTTCCGCTTTTGAGCCGTTCTTGCCTTCCAATCGATGACGTCTAGATGAACATCGATCCTGGGACCAGACTTGAACTCAGTCATTCTGACGACTCCACGCCACAGCACGCGAGAGCCTAGTCGCAGAAGCTTCCACTCGAGTTGATTCGGCATGAGCGACACCCCGGCGTACCCCACCCCCGGTAGGGCTCTGACGAGCGCTGGTGTGATGCGATTGAAGGGGGGGACGAAAATCGGCTGCGAGGAGCTGAAACACTCCTTGAACAGCTGTAGTGCGAACTCTGCATCGGCAATCATGCTTGAGATCGGCCGATCGGGTCCAAACTCTGCAGGTTTCTTTCCCCGGTTGTAGTTGATGTGCTTCCAGCCATGGGGCATCGGATAGAAGTGACGATCGTTCTCGACGAGAAATTCCCGTAGCCCCGGTGTCACCATTCCCGGGATGACTGCCAGCCCTATCCTGGTATCAAACCGGGCGGCAACATCGCGCAGGCGCTCCAGGTCGAGTGATGGCTCGAAGGCGTCATCATCGCGAACCCAGAATTTTGCTTTCAGGTTGGAGTCCGCCCAGATATCGAGTTCGCGACGTGCATCGTCAAACAAATTCATCTCTGGCAGTCTCGAACTGTCAACAACAACCTCGTCAAGGATCGGTTGGGAAACGAAATTCTACTTCGCACGTAATGCATGTCCTCGGACGCTTCAAACAACAAGATCTCAAACCAGAAATTGGGACAATCTCGGCAACCTACGTGCTCCCGGCGCGAGCATACGTCGCTTGCTCCTCGCCGACTCTTTGTCCCCTGGCGCGGTAGACCGCGCGCGTCGCCGCGCGGGCGGCGCGCGCCCCCAGATATATGGCCTCATCGAAGACGCCAGAGTTTCGTGAAGATGGCACGCTGACGCCGAACTCCGCCAAGCGGCCTCGAATTTTATGGATCAGGCTGTCGCGCCGGGTGCTGTCAGTGTAGTACGTGAAGCTGACCGTAACGGAGGGCTCCTCACCGACCTCGACCAGGTGGGGACTGGTGGAGGGCATGTAAGCTCCCTCTCCAGGGTTCAACTTGAAGCAATGAGCTAACTCGCGAAACTCTTCCCGCCAGGTAATCAATCCGCGATCGTGTCGGGAATGAAAGCGGTCGCGGGCTTTATCGCTGACCACTCTTAGCTCGTCGGGATCCCAGACATAAACTGTCTTCTGTCCCTGGATCTGCAAGATAAAATTGTGCTCCTTGTCGATATGAAACGGCGTGACCGTTTTTGGCGAGCTCACAAAGATCCAGCCGCCACGATACCCCATGCCGGGGTCCTTGAGTTCGACATTAGGGCGGACGCTATCCAGCACCTCGTCAACGAGTTCCCGATAGACGGGGTCTGTTTGAACGTTGAGCAAGGACATCCAGGCCTTTGCAGCAGCAATATGCTCCATCGTGGCGACTAAACTATCCTTCACCGGATGCAAATCGGGAGCACTCGAGAATGAGGTTCCAGCCTCGGCTGCATTGGTGTGGGCTCGAATTCCGCCCTTGCTTTCCAGACGCTTTGCGAGTTCGACCAACTCTTCGATACGGAACCGATGATCGTCCGATAGGCGATGCTTGACCGGCGTCACCGTCCATGGGTCAAACTTGGTCCAGTCAACATCGATAAGGGGCGGGGGATCTAATACCATGAGCACCACTCCGCGTCTTTTGCGCATTGAAAACATATGGCAGTCTAAATACGTCAAATAATATCCCCAGGATATCAGGGATTGAAGCATTTTCCTATTGAGCTTAACGTCATTATTTAAGGGTTCCTATTTAAGGCCTTGGGTAAAATATATAGCCAGTTTGCGGGCGGCAGGCCCAGTTAACCGTCCCGCCCCAAAGTCATTTGTTTTCTCCATTGCCGGATTTATTCGGTGTCATTTCAGGGCTAATGGTCCCAAGTTTATTCGGCATAACGAGGTATTTTAAATGGCGTCGGCTCGGCCACTCAAGGTGCTGATGGCAACTCCTTTCGGGGAGCGTCAAAGAGGAGGCATGGATCGACTGACCGACTTGATTGTCGCGAAGGTCGACGACGGGTATTCCGGGCGCGTTCAGATATCCAGGTTGGTTACACGGGGCCCAGGTCGCCCGGTTGCCGCGCCGTTCGTTTTTGCCCGGGCCTTGGCTCAGCTCTGGATCGCGAGACGGCGAGGTGAGGTCGACCTCCTGCATATCAACGTCGCCGCGGACAAGAGCGCCATACGAAAGGCGATTTTGGCGCGGTTTGCGCGGAGCCTTGGCGTTCCATACGTTGTCCACCTCCACGGATCCCGGTTTCAGGAATTTTGGCCGGCGGCTGGACCTCGCGTTCGGAAATTGGTTGACCGTCTTTTCCTGGAGAGCTCGGCTGTGATCGTTCTCGGGACGGTCTGGTCGGAGCTGGTTCGCGCGCATGTGCCGCAAGTCGCGGACCGGATCGTCATTCTTCCAAATGCGACAGCGCCAGCTGCGTTCATGAACGAGCCGACCCCTCACCAAGGCGACGTTAGGATCTCGTTCCTTGGCGAGCTCGGTAAGCGCAAGGGCACTCCTCAACTTATCGAGGCGCTGGGGCGTCTGGATGAGGGGCTGGATTGGACAGCCACGATCGCCGGGAACGGCGATGTCGAGGAGACCAAGTTGCGCGCGGAACAGCTTGGCATAACAGGCCGCGTGAAGGTCCCTGGCTGGTTGGATGCCGAGGAGACCTGCGACGTGTTGCGAGGTTCCGACATTTTCGTCCTGCCGTCGTTTGCAGAGAATCTGCCGATGTCGATTCTCGAGGCCTTCGCCTACGGTCTCGCTGTCGTCGCCACGCCAGTCGGGGCGGTCGCCGATGTCATCCGCGATGGCTCGAACGGACTGCTTGTTCCGGTAGGAAACGTAGATGCTCTGACGTCTGCGCTTCGCAGGCTGATCGTCGACAGACAGTTTCGCAATTCACTGGGAGCTGCGGCGAAAATCGACCACGCTTCAAAATATGAAATCGGAGCGTATGTCTCCAGATTGTCCGATATTTGGCAGAGCGCATCGAATCGATCCGGATAGGCCAGGTTCCCTTCACTTCGCCTTTTGAAGCCCCGCCGGGCCAAAAAAACATTGCGCCAGTCGGCGATTATGTCACTGCATCATTTAAAAAGGTTCATGAATTAAACATGTTGCATTAATTTGCTGGTCTGTCGTACTTTGGATGAGATAATTGCTTGGTCAGCGTCATTATTTTCGAGTGATTTGAAAAAAACATGCGAGTCAGCGTTTTCGGTTTAGGGTATGTCGGAGCTGTCACGTCCGGCTGTCTTACGTCATTCGGCAATATCGTCGTCGGGGTAGATCCCGCAGAGGCGAAAATTGCCTTGATCAATGAGGGCAAGTCGCCCGTCATCGAGAAGGGCCTTGGCGATGCGATTTCCAAGGCAGTTGCCAACGGTCAGCTCCGAGCGACACGGGACGCGCGGGATGCTGTTCTGGCGACCGATTTATCGTTGATCTGTGTCGGAACTCCGAGCAAGCGAAACGGTGATCTCGACACTTCGTCACTGAAGTTGGTTTGCGCCGAGATCGGTGCCGCCCTTGCCGAGAAGCAATCCCATCACTCGGTGATCATCCGCTCTACGGTGCTGCCGGGTACGATACGAAGTGTCGTGATTCCGGAGCTCGAGAAAGCCAGCGGGAAAAAGGCGGGCGTCGATTTCGGCGTTGGGTCGAACCCCGAGTTTCTTCGGGAAGGAACTGCGCTTGAAGATTTCTTTGCTCCGCCCAAAACCGTCATCGGCGTCGAGGATGATCGAACTGCGAGCGAGCTTGAGGCATTGTATGCTGCGATCAACGCGCCTCTGATCCGAACATCGATCGAAGTTGCGGAGATGATCAAGTACTCCGACAACGTTTGGCACGCGCTGAAAGTCGCGTTCGCGAACGAGATCGGCGTCTTCTGCAAGAGCCTTTCCATCGATAGTCACGAAGTCATGGACGTGTTCTGCAAGGACACCAAGCTGAACTTGTCCAGCTATTACCTGAAGCCGGGCTTTTCGTTTGGAGGCTCGTGCCTGCCGAAGGACGTTCGAGCGCTGGTTCACAAGGCCCGATCGCTGGACCTGGATCTGCCGCTGCTGGGGTCCGTGCTTCCTTCCAATGAAAAACAGACGACGCGCGGCTTTGAGTTGATCGCGCAGTTGGGGAAACGGCCCGTAACTATTCTCGGTATGAGCTTTAAGGCCGGCACGGATGACCTTCGTGAGAGCCCCATACTTGAAGTCGTCGAGCGCCTGATCGGAAAGGGGTACGACGTACGCATTTTCGATCGCAATATCAGCCTTTCGAAGCTTGTGGGCGCGAACAAGGATTATCTGCTCCGCATGATACCGCACGTATCGTCGTTACTCGTCGAATCCCTGGACGATGCGCTTTCACACGGCGAAATCATCGTCGTCGGTAACGCAGATCCGGAATTTCGGACAATAGGTGATCGCGTGCGACCCGATCAGTTTTTGGTCGATCTGGTCCGCATCAAGGATCACTCTCAATTGAAAGGGAATTACCATGGTATTAGCTGGTGATCCATTTAGGCCGAAACGTATCCTGATCATCGTCGAGAATCTTCCAGTGCCGTTTGACCGGCGCGTTTGGAACGAAGCTACGACCCTGGTCAAGGCGGGTTACGAAGTCAGTGTGATCTGCCCCGTGGGGCACGGTGCTTCCGCTCGTCGCGAAGTCATCGATGGCGTTCATATCTACCGGCATCCCATCGTTGAGGCGCGAAGCGTTGCCTTCTACTTTGTGGAATATGCTGTTGCAGTGTTTTGGGAATTCTTTCTCGCGTGGCGTGTGCTCTTTGAGCGGGGTTTTGACACCATTCACGCCTGCAACCCGCCAGACCTGATCTTTCTGATCGGTGGGTTTTTCAAACTGTTTCTCGGAAAGAAATTCGTCTTCGACCACCACGACATCAATCCGGAGTTGTTCGAGGCGAAATTCGGCAAGCGCAATTTTCTTTACCGGGTTGTGGTCGCGCTCGAGCGCTGCACGTTCGCGGTCGCTGACATTTCGATAGCAACCAATCACTCTTACCGCTCTATCGCCGTCGAGCGCGGCAAGATGGATCCCAATAACGTCTTCGTCGTGCGTTCCGGCCCCAATTTGGAACGGCTGAAGATTGTTCCTCCGGATCCCTCCGTCAGGAAGGGGCGGGCCTATTGCGTCGGCTACGTTGGAGTCCTTGGGGCACAGGAGGGGATCAATTACCTTTTGGAGGCCGCCCGGCACATCGTTTACGATGCTGGTCGTCACGACATTCAATTCTGTATTGCGGGCGGTGGGCCCGAACTCGAACGGCTTAGGGCGCTCGCGGTCGAGCTTGGCGTCGCCGATTACGTCACGTTTGCCGGGAGGGTCTCGGACGACGAATTGCTTAGGATACTCAATACGGCGGACGTATGCGTGAATTCGGATGAGTGGAATCCGATGAACGACAAGTCGACCATGAACAAGATCATGGAATATATGGCCCTTGCCAAACCGATCGTTCAGTTCGACCTGACTGAAGGGCGGTTTACGGCGCTCGATGCTTCGCTGTATGCGAAGCCAAACGACTCGGTCGATTTTGCTGCCAAGGTCCTCGATTTGCTTGGCGATGAGTCCCGTCGGAAGCAACTCGGAGAGTTCGGCAGGAGGCGCGTGATCGATCAACTCGCCTGGCCGCACGAGGCACCGAAGCTCCTTGGCGCGTACAGAGCCCTGTTCGAGGGCAAGGTAGCCGTTCATGGGCAATCGAGAGGGCAGGTTACGAGAACCGATCGTGGGGATATCCTGCCGGGAAGCTTGATGAGGCGGCTCTTGAGTCCGCTCGCTTCGAGGAAGTGAGCCAGCAATGTCCTCGCTCTGGACCAACATCAAGGCTGATGCTTTTCGCGTGAAGGGGAAGACGCCCTCGCTCCGTTCGGTGTTGGTGCTTGGGTTGTTCAGCCGCACTTTCCGACCCGTCTTGACGCTAAGGCTTTGCCAATGGGGTGCAGAGCATTCCTCATCGTTGAGGCTCCTGGCGCGGGCGCTGCATCGTTACGCTACGGCCAAGGCGGGGATCGATATGCCATCGGTCGTTCGCGCCGGGCCCGGTTTGGTGATTGTGCACGGTTGGGGAACGGTGGTGAACCGGGAGACGATCATCGGCTCGAACGTAACTCTGTTCAATGGCGTCGTTATCGGTCGCAAAGACAGGATTACACCGACCGGTCGTCACACCGAGTATCCAATTATTGGAGACGACGTGTGGATCGGGCCGCACGCCATCATTGTTGGCGGCGTCAAAATTGGGAATGGCGCGATCGTCGGTGCCGGCAGTGTGGTCACCAAGGACGTCCCTGCGCGCAGTGTGGTCGCCGGTAACCCAGCCAAGATTCTGAAGTCCGATGTACTTCCCGACGTCATGAACAGGGCTCCGACAAGCGCTCAGAACTCGGAGGGGGTGATCGGGCGAGATATGAATGGCGACGTAGCTTCGGATGGTCTTGTCTTGAACCAATCCGAGATAATCAAATGAAGTTGGGCTGAAGTGCCCCTCATCACGACCAGGCGCCGTTCGGAAATCAAGGAGACGCCGGTTTATTTGATTAACCAATGAAGCCGCAGGGATTAACGTTATCAGCAAATAGGCTGCGACCGAAGAACAAAGCGGCTATGCTGTACTTAGTTTAAATTGAGATTTTAGCGCGCCAACGTGCCCGATTTCTAATTGCAGGGGCAGTCGGCGGAGGCGATAGTAAAATGGCGTGGGCAGAGGCTAATTCGCTGGCCAGAGGAATGGATCCCCAGCTTTCGCTGCCATCCTCCTGTGAAACGTTGAGCCGAGCTTTCGAGCAGCAGGCTGCCCGCACGCCCGGTGGCGTCGCAGTCCAGCTCGGCGACGACTGCTTGACCTACCGCCAGCTCGACCAGCGTTCCAACCAACTGGCCAGGACGCTACGCAAGCACGACCTGCCGTCTGACGGGCTGGTCGCAGTCTGCTTTGAGAGGTCACTGGATCTCATCGTATCCATACTCGCTGTTCTCAAAGCGGGGGTTGCATATCTCCCTATCGATCCGTCCTACCCGGTTGAACGGATTTCGATGATCCTCGAGGATGCAGAACCAAGTGTGTTCCTCACGCAGGATGCGCTTGCCCAGAAAGTGGCGCGGCAGGACAGTGGATCCGTCGTATGCGTCGACAGGGACCATCGGATCATTGCCGAAGAGGACGCCGGTCGTCTGGATGACGACGCTTCGGCCGATAACCTTGCCTATGTGATCTATACATCCGGATCGACGGGCAGGCCGAAGGGCGTAATGGTGACCCATCGAAACGCGCTGCGCCTCTTTGCGTCGACAGCGCACTGGTTTGATTTCGGTCCGAGCGATGTTTGGACGCTATTTCACTCCTCGGCGTTTGATTTTTCCGTCTGGGAGATCTGGGGATGCCTCTTGACTGGCGGCCGACTTGTGTGCGTACCGCACTTGGTCGTTCGTTCGCCGATCGATTTCCACAAGCTGCTCGTCGACGAACAGGTTACAGTGCTGAGCCAGACGCCGGCAGCATTCTATCAGCTGCTTCAAGTTGAGGAGGCCAGTACCGCCGAAGCGCTGAAATTGCGCTACGTCGTTTTCGGTGGGGAAGCACTCAATTTTGCGAATCTCCGCCCGTGGTTCGAACGGCATGGCGACCGGACGCCACAGTTGATCAATATGTACGGGATCACGGAAACGACTGTCCATGTGACATATCGCCCGGTTACGTTGAATGATGCTCTCAACGAGACGAGAAGCCTGATCGGCGTTCCTATCCCCGATTTGCGTATTTATTTGCTCGACTCCGAATTGTGCGCCGTCGCCGTCGGCGATGTGGGCGAAATTTATGTCGGCGGAGCTGGAGTTGCGCGCGGTTATTTGAACCGGCCTGAACTTACCGCGGAACGTTTTGTTCGGGATCCCTTCGTCCTGGATTCGCCAGCCTTAATGTACAAGTCGGGTGACCTGGCGCGTGCTACTGAGACCGGCGATCTCGAATATCTTGGTCGCGGTGACTCGCAGGTGAAGATCCGCGGCTACCGCATCGAATTGGGAGAGATCGAAGCAATTCTCGCAGATCACCGCTCTGTCGCGCAGGCTGTCGTCATGGCGCGCAGAGATGGTCCCGGAGAGCCAAAGCTGGTTGCCTATTTCGTCCGGAAGAAGCCATCCGCATCCACGACGGCAGAGGACTTGCGCGAGTTTCTTAAGACCCGGCTTCCCGCGCATATGGTGCCATATGCCTATGAGCAACTCGAAGCGCTTCCTCTGACAATCAACGGCAAGGTCGACCGCGCCGCACTGCCTGCTCCCCGGACGAACGACAATGTCGAGATCGATTCGACATTGATGCCGATGGAGAAGCAGATCAAGGAAATCTGGTGCGAAGTTCTCGGTACACGGTCCGTTGGTGCAGACGACAACTTCTTTGATGTTGGGGGAGACTCTCTCTTGCTCGCCAATGTTCACGGTCGTATGCAACGAGCGTTGTGCCTTGAAATCCCTGTTACAGATTTGTTCGAGTTCACGACGATACGAACGCTCGCGCGCCGCCTGAAAGAGAGTTCATCGCCGGAAAACCTGCTCGTAGAGGCACAACAGAGAGCGCAGAAGCAGCGCGCCGCGCTTGGCCGGAAACGTGAATTTCGCAGGAGTGACGCTTCGTGAGCAATCTGGACGCGGAGAACACGGTTGGAGAAGGTGTAGCCATCATCGGCATGGCGGGACGATTCCCAGGCGCGCGCAGCGTTGCGGAGTTCTGGCGCAATCAGCTCGAGGGAATCGAGTCGATCTCTCAGTTTCGCACGGACGATATTGAATCGGTGCGCGGTCACGCGAGCGATGCTCGCCATGTAAACGCGCGGTCGATCATCGACGATATCGAACTCTTTGATGCGGACTTCTTCGGTATCTATCCGCGCGAGGCGGAACTGATGGATCCGCAGCAGCGACTGTTTCTCGAATGCTGCTGGGAGGCGATCGAGAGTGCAGGTTATGTGCCGGATACGTATCCCGGCCTGATCGGTGTTTATGGAGGATCCTCCCTCTCGTCGTATTTTCTCTCGCGCCTCTGCGCGACACCGGGGTTCATCGAAAAATTCACGTCCGGTTACCAGGTCTCGAACTATGTCGAGATGATGGGGAACAGCTTGGACTTCCTGGCCACACGGGTTTCGTACAAGCTGAACTTGCGGGGGCCGAGTTTCACGATGCTGTCGGCCTGTTCGACGTCATTGCTGGCGGTCACTCAGGCGTGCCAATCGCTATTGACTTACCAGAGCGATATGGTCTTGGCCGGCGGGGTATCGATTACGCTCCCCCAGCAGCGAGGGTACCCATACCAGGAAGGAGGCATGGTCTCGCCGGATGGACACTGCCGGGCGTTCGATGCTGATGCGCAGGGTACGGTGTTTGGCAGCGGCGTCGGCGTTGTACTGCTGAAGAGGCTCGACGATGCAATTCGAGATGGCGACCAAATTCATTCCGTCATTCGCGGCTTTGCGGTCAACAATGACGGATCGGCTAAAGTTGGTTACACGGCCCCCGGCGTGGAGGGACAGGCAAGTGTCGTCGCGATGGCGCAAGAGGTTGCCGGGATCAATCCGGATACAATTGGCTACATCGAGGCCCATGGAACAGGGACGCCTCTAGGCGATCCGATCGAGCTCGCCGGATTGACCAAGGCATTTCGTGCGGCCACCGACCGTAAACAATTCTGCACGATAGGAACTGCCAAGACCAACGTGGGGCATCTGGATATCGCTGCCGGTGTTACCGGATTGATCAACGCATCGCATATCGTGAAACACGGCGTATTTCCTCCGACGCTGCACTTCAAGAACCCGAATTCCAAGTTTGACCTGCAGAATAGCCCCTTTCGGGTCGCGACCGTGCGCTCGGAATGGAAGAACGACCAAGGGCTTCGTCGTGCTGGTGTAAGTGCATTTGGCGTCGGAGGAACTAACGCCCACGTCGTGCTTGAGGAAGCGCCGAAGCGTCCTGAAGCTTCGTCTTCCAGATCCAAGCATTTGCTCGTGTTGTCCGCACGTTCGCCGGCGGCTCTCGAACGGGCCACTGATAATCTGGCGGAGCATCTACGTTCACATCCCGAACTGAACCCGTCGGATGTGGCCTGGACTCTGCAGGAGGGCCGGCGCGAGTTCGAGTTCCGCCGGACGGTGGTCGCCGGCGATCTCGCCGAGGCTGTTCGATGCCTGTCCACGCGCGATAAATTGCAGACGCGCTCAAAGACGATAGATGCTCCCGAGGTCTGCTTTATGTTTCCGGGGCAGGGCTCGCAGCATGTCGGGATGGCGGCCGGCGTTTATGCTGACGAGCCAATATTTCGTGACGCGGTAGATCGGTGCGCGGAAGTCTTGCGTCCGTATCTTGGAGACGATCTTCGAACGTTGCTGTATCCCCCGGCAGGAGCAAGCGAGAGCACACGGCGAATAGTAACCGAGACGGTCGTTGCCCAGCCGGCCATATTTACAATTGAGTACGCTCTGGCTCAGCTCTGGATCAGTTGGGGCGTCCGACCAAAGGCGATGGTCGGCCACAGTATCGGAGAATTTACTGCGGCCTGCCTCGCAGGCGTTCTGTCGCTCGAAGACGCGTTGAGACTCGTTGCTTTGCGGGGGCGGTTGATGCAGCAGTTGCCCGCTGGCGGCATGCTCTCGGTTCGGCTTCCGCAAAGCGATCTCCGCGAAGTCTTGCGAGAGCCGTTGTCACTAGCGGCGGTTAATTCTCCCTCTCTTTGTGTGGTGGCGGGACCGCTTGATGCTCTCGCCGAATTTGAGCGCGAGTTGGCAGATCGGAAGGTCCTCTGCCGACGATTGGTAACGTCGCACGCATTCCACTCGGCCATGATGGATCCCCTCATCGCACCGTTGGCTGAGGCGTTCGCATGTACCAAGCTTTGCGCACCGAAGATACCGTACGTCTCGGGGGTCTCTGGCGATTGGATCACTGACGATCAAGCAATGGATCCACATTATTGGGCCCGTCATGCTCGCGAACCTGTTCGTTTTTCATCAGCCGTCCAGACCATACGAAGCAGCCGCGCGATTCTGGTGGAGGTAGGGCCTGGCAATGTGACGACCACGCTAGCGCGGCAGCACGGCTTTCCCAGTGACCAGATCATTGTCCCTTCGCTCTCGGACGGCTTCTCCGGCCAGGGTGATATGGATGCGCTCATGGCCGCTCTGGGGGCCGTGTGGCTTGGTGGCGTCCGTCCGAATTGGCAGAGCATGCACAATGGCGAGCACCGTCTACGCGTGCCGTTGCCGACCTACCCTTTTGAACGCAAGCGATACTGGCTGGAAACGCCGGCGGAGACGGGTGCGGTCACGACGCCCCCGCTTGGCAACATGCCCCATTCACTCACATCGAACTCAACGACTGATCAACAGATGGAAGCGGCAAACATGGCGCCGATTATCAATTCCCAGCCGGCTTTGATCTCGTCAGTAACTCGGATCGACAGGATCCACGACGCGCTGGCCGAACTACTGCATGACTTGTCCGGTGTGGAAGTTGCGGCGACGGAGACCGCGACGTTCCTCGAAATGGGGTTCGACTCGCTGTTTCTGACGCAGTTCGCGCAGGTCCTTCAGGAGAAGTTCGGGATCAAGATCACTTTCCGGCAATTGCTCAATGAAGTTTCCAGCCTGGCGAGACTAACGGAATATCTGGGCGAGAAACTTCCGCCCAATATGTTCGCAGAACCTATCAACGGAACAGCGCAGACTGACCGGTCGCGCGTCGCTATCCCTGATGAGAGTTCTGCAACGGTAGCTCGAACCGTCCAACTATCGCCGGGCGTACAGGTCGGACCAGCTTCCGCTGACGGAGACGCGCTCGCGAATCTCATGCGGGATCAGTTGCAGGCGATGAACTTGCTGTTCGCTAAACAGCTCGAGACAATGCAAGCTAAAGCTCCAGCACCCGTGGCCGCGAATCCTGCAGTCATTCCTCTGCCGATCCGCCAGCCCGTTCAGGCTTCAGTCGCGTCTCCTCAAGCCGTCCCGGCGGCTACCATAAAGCCGCACGGTCCGTACAAGCCGCCGCAAGTCGGCACGTCGCAAGAGTTGACCGAGCAGCAGGAGACGCACCTCAAGCGGCTGATTGAGCGTGTGAATCAACGCACATCGAAATCCAAGAACCTCACCCAGCAATACCGTAATGTTCTCGCCGACCCCCGCGTCGTTTCGGGGTTTCGCGACCGGTGGAAAGAGATGGTCTATCCGATCGTCACCGACCGCTCGAAGGGATCGCGCATCTGGGATATCGACGGTAACGAGTACATCGACCTTGTGAATGGCTTCGGGCCAATCATGCTGGGCCACCGCCCGGATTTTGTGGAAAGCGCGATTGAAACGCAGCTCCATGCCGGGTTCGAAACAGGTCCCCAAAGCGCGCTTGCGGGCGAAGTCGCGAAGATGTTCTGCGACATGACAGGTAACGAACGCATGGCGTTCTGCAATACCGGTTCCGAGGCGGTCCTTGCGGCGCTTCGCGTTGCGCGGACTGTCACCGGCCGGAGCAAGGTTGTCATGTTCGGCGGCGACTATCACGGTCTGTTCGATGAGGTCCTTGTGAAGGGCGTCAAGAGCAGGACTGGCGAACCGTCCGTCGCTCCGATTGCACCCGGCATTCCGCGGGAGAGTGTATCGAACATGGTGGTGCTGGATTATGGAACGGCTGAGTCGCTCGAGTGGATCCGCAAGAATGCGGACGATCTTGCTGCGGTTCTTGTCGAGCCCGTTCAAAGCCGCCACCCTGCGCTGCAACCGGTAAGCTTCCTCAAGGAAGTTCGTAAGATTACGGCGGCGTCTGCCACAGCGCTGATCTTCGATGAGGTCGTCACGGGTTTCAGAGTCCATCCCGGCGGCTGCCAGGCCCTGTTTGGAATTCGAGCGGATCTCGCGACTTACGGGAAGGTCTTGGCCGGCGGTATGCCGGTCGGTATCCTCGCCGGGACGAGTCGCTTCATGGATGCTCTTGATGGAGGTGCATGGCAGTTCGGAGATGATTCCTATCCTGAAGTCGGCGTTACGTTCTTTGCCGGTACCTTTGTGCGTCACCCGCTTGTTGTCGCGGCAATGCACGCAGTGCTGGTACATCTCAGAGAGCAGGGGCCTGCACTGCAGGAACGGCTGAACAGGCGAACTGCGGACCTGGTGCAACGAATTAACTCGGTGCTGCAGTCTGAGAATGTGCCGACCAAAATCGAGACGTTCGGTAGCTTCTTCTATTTCAGCTTCCCCGCGTCGGAACGCCTTGCGAGCCTCTACTATTTCTATCTGCGTGATAAGGGGATTCATATCCGCGAGGGTTTCCCTTGCTTCCTCACGACATCGCACAGTGATGCGGATCTCGAAACGATCGTTCGCGCGTTTAGGGATAGTGCCATCGCGATGCAGCAGGCCGGCTTCCTCTCCGCGCCCGCAAGTGCCGCTCTATCCGACCCTCCTCACGTAAAGGCTGCCAGTCCGGATCCAAAAGATCCGATTCAACTGACCGAGGCGCAACGTGAGATATTCCTGGCTACAACATTGGGTAGCGAGGCGTCCTGCGCGTTCAATGAGTCATTCAGTGTTGGCCTGAGGGGCAAGCTGAGGATCGATCTGCTGCGCGAAGCGCTGAACGAACTCATCCAACGACATGAAGCTCTTCGTTCCACTATCGATGCCGAGGGGCAATGCATGCTTGTTCGGCCGGCGCTTCGGTTGGACATCCCGGTTCTTGATCTGTCGTCTCTCGAGACGTCTGCGCGCAAGGCCGAGTATGAGCGAATTCTGGCTGCGGATGCTCGAATTCCGTTCGATCTCGTCAACGGACCGCTCATTCGTGCGCAGGTCGTGCGTTTCGAGCCCGAAGACTCTCAATTGATGGTCTCATCGCATCATCTCGTTTGCGATGGGTGGTCGACGAATATACTCGTCGATGAATTGGCAACGATTTATTCCGCCAAAGTCGAAGCAAGGGTGCCGGATCTGCCAGCGCCGGCCAGCTTCAGTCGCTACGCGCACGCGCAACACGAACTACAGCGGACTGGTAAGAACGCCGATGTTGAGGCCTATTGGCTAGATCAGTTCAGCTATTTGCCCGAACCACTGGCGTTGCCGACCGATCGCCCGCGCGGGGGGACGAAGACGCATGCAGGTGCAACCGTGCGGTCCTTTATCGGTGCTGAAGCGCATCAGAAGATAAAGCAACTGGGTGCGAAGAACGGCTGCACGCTTTTTGCGACGCTATTATCTGGTTTCTATGTGCTTCTTCACCGGCTCAGCAACCAAACCGATATCGTAGTCGGCGTTCCGGCAGCCGGGCAGAGCCTTGTCGACGACGACAGCAGCCTTGTCGGGCACTGTGTCAATTTTCTCCCTCTCCGAACTCAAATTGATCCGAACGCCTCGTTCGCGACAACTCTTGGAAGTACCAAGCGGGTACTGCTCGATGCGTATGACCATCAAGGTTATACATATGGAACACTCGTGCGAAAGCTCGGGGTACCTCGCGATCCCGCGCGGATGCCGCTCATGGAGGTTCAATTCAATCTTGAGCGCCTTGGAGCAGGTGCCCGTTTCGCAGAACTCGAGACGGCGGTCGAGCCGAATCCCAAGGCGTCGGTCATCCTTGATCTCTTCTTCAACGTGATTGAGTCCGAGCGCGGCTTGGTCATCGATTGCGATTATAACGCAGATCTCTTCGACAAAGACACGATGTCGCTGTGGATGCGGTACTTCGAAACGCTCTTGCTGGGCGCAGTTCAAGACCCGCAGACGACGGTCGATGACCTCTCGCTGATGACCAAGGAACAGGCCGCGTTGGTCATACAGAGACTGAATCCGAATTCGATAGAAGCGCCGTCCACTCGATCGATCGTGGACATGTTCGAGGAGCGCGCGGCTCGGTCGCCGGATCGGATCGCGCTTCAGATTGGCCAGAGCCGGCTCACGTATAGCGAGCTCAATGCACGCGCAAATCAGCTGGCGCGGTATCTGCAACGATCCGGGCTGCGGCCGTCAGCAATGGTGGCGACGAGCTTCGAGCGCTCGCTCGATATGATCGTTGCGATGTTGGCTATCTTGAAGGCGGGGGCGGCCTACGTACCGCTGGATTCGTCTTATCCACTCGAGCGGCTGACGATGCTGGTCGAAGATGCCAAGCCTGCTGTCTTGCTCACCCAAGAGACGCTTGCAAGCCGAATGCCGGACAGCCCGGCAAGGGTCATTTGCGTTGACAGGGATGCGCCGGGCATTCGTGGGGAAAGCACTGAAAACCTGCCGCCTCACTCTACACCCGATGCTCCTGCCTATGTGATCTTCACTTCCGGGTCCACCGGAAAGCCAAAAGGGGTTGTGGTCAGCCATCACAACGTGGCGAGGCTGATCGAATCGACGAGGCCTTGGTTTAACTTCGATGAGAGCGATGTGTGGACGTTGTTCCATTCGTCGTCGTTTGATTTTTCGGTCTGGGAGATTTGGGGATGTCTGCTGACCGGCGGGCGCCTGGTCGTCGTGCCGTATCTCGTTACGCGCTCACCGCAGGACTTCTACAATCTCCTGGCTGACGAGCGAGTGACGGTTCTCAATCAGACGCCGGCGGCATTTTATCAACTCATCCAGGTCGAAGAGGCCGGACATATCAAGCCGCTGTCTCTCAAGCACGTGATCTTCGGTGGTGAGGCGCTCAATTTTGCGAGCTTGAGACCCTGGGTCGCGCGCCACGGAGATCGCACTCCGCGGCTCGTCAACATGTACGGCATCACCGAAACAACCGTCCACGTCACCTATCGCCCCTTGAGTGCGGAGGATATTGCGTTGGAGGCGCGTAGTTTGGTTGGCACGCCGATCCCGGACCTGCGCCTCTACTTGCTGGATGCAAGGCAGCGGCCGGTACCGGCCGGCGTGACCGGAGAGATCTATGTCGGTGGGGCCGGCGTCGCCGGTGGCTATTTGGGTCGTCCTGAATTGAGCGCCGAGCGCTTCGTCGTGGATCCTTTCGCGGCGGCTGCCGACGCAACGATGTACAAATCGGGAGATCTCGCCAGGATACTTTCGACGGGTGATATCGAGTATCTCGGTAGGGCCGATGCGCAACTCAAGATTCGTGGCTTCCGCATCGAGCCGGGCGAGATTGAGGTTGCCCTGGTCGAACATCCTGCGGTGCAGCAGGCCACGGTCGTTGTTCGCAAGGACGATGGGAGCGCCAAGCTCATTGCCTATTACGTCGCAAAGCAAGGCAATTCCGTCGCTCCCGCTGACCTGCGACAATACCTCCAGGATAAGTTGCCGGCTCACATGATTCCGCACGCCTGTGTCTTGATCGATGCGGTGCCGCTCACGATAAATGGCAAGGTCGATCAGAAGCGGTTGCCCATACCGGACCTCGGCGGCGCGATCAAATCCAGCGAATACGTCGCGCCAAAAACGGCACAAGAGCAGAGCTTGGCCGGAATTGTTTGCGAGATACTGAAGCTGGAAAGAATCGGCATCACAGATAATCTGTTTGAGCTCGGTGCCGATTCACTGCACGTATTCCAGATTACGTCGCGTGCAGCGAAGGCTGGGCTGCAGATTACCCCAAAGTTGGTGCTCCAGAAACGAACGATCAGTGCCGTGCTAGCCGAGCTCGCACAAGGTAAGCCCGTGGCGCAATCGCAAACTATCATACCGGTCGAACGGAATCTGTACCGTGTTAAGCGCGAGGTATCTCGCGGCAGGAAGGCTCACGACTGAGAACGAAGATGTCTGTATTAAGCGCGATGCAAGGAGGTCTCGGTGCCCCAGGAGCGCCTGGCAAGCCGGATGACGATATACTTGCGTTTCCGCTTTCTCCGGCGCAAAGGCGCATCTGGCTTGATAGCGAGGGGCGTCCGGGGAATTCGGCGTACAACGCATCGTTTCGCTGGAGCCTGAAGGGACCATTGGATCTCTCCGCTTTGCAGCGGAGCTTCAATGAGATTGTTGCACGACACGAAGTGCTTCGAGCCACCTTCGTCTCTATCGATGGCGAGGTCCATCAGCAGATTGCTCCATCGCTGAGCTTGTTGATCCCGGTGACCGACCTTCGCAATTCGCCGGAAGCGCATCGTGAAGCCGAAATCGAGCGAATCTGCGCGGCCGAGGCTACGAGGCTTTTCAATCTTGAAAAGGGCCCGCTAATTCGCGTTGGCCTGCTCCGCATCGATGAGTCTCAATACCTCCTAATGTTGACTCTCCATCATATCATCTTTGACGGGTGGTCGATTGGGGTTGTCATGCGCGAGCTGCAGCGGCTCTACGCGGCCATTTCGGAGGGGAGGACGCCCGATCTCTGCCCACTTTCGATTCAATTTCCGGACTATGTCGTCTGGAGCGCCGAACAGGCCGAGAAAGCGGGCGAAGAAGACCTGAGCTACTGGGCAGACAAACTGCGGGACTACCAACCGTTCAGATTGAAGCCGGATCTGGCGGAGCACAGTGAGTTTGCGAAGGGAGCCATACTCTCACGTCTGGTGCCAAGAAGTATTTCGAATTCGCTGAAGTCGTTCAGCGAACAGTATGGCGGCACAATGTACAGCACGACGTTGGCGGCTTGTTTCGCGACGTTGCATCGGTGCACCGGGGCGACTGACATCGCTATGTGGACTCCGTTGGCGAGCCGCAGCCAGCCCGAACTCGAGAACCTGGTCGGGTTGTTCGTCAATCAGGTTGCAGTCCGGGGGGACCTTTCGGGTGATCCGAGCTTAAGGCAGTTGGCTGCTCGCGTTCGCGACGATGTATGGGACGCCCTTGCCCACCAGGCGATCCCCTTCGAGAATATAGTCGAGGCGCTGACCGACGATCAGGACACGCGAAACGGGCAATTCTGTTCCGTCAATTTCGTCTGTCAGCGGGCCTTCGGCGGGGCTGTGGACTCTGAGTTCGATTTTCCAGGCGTCCAGGTCTCGCCGATACCGTCGAAATCGCCGGGTGCGCTCTTCGACCTCAATTTCTTTCTGGTCGAACGAGCAGAGGGGTGGAGGTTGTCGCTCGAGTACAACGCGGATTGTTACACCGCTGAAACCGGCAATATGCTGATTGAAGTTTTCGACGGCATTCTTCAAGCCATCGCCAAGGATCCCGATGTGAGGCTATCGGGGCTGCCGTGGATCGGTCCGGTCTCCGATGACCTCGTTCCATCCGATGAAGGGGAGGAGAAAAGCGTACTCGAAGTGCCGGCCACCAACGAAACGGCTCTGCACAGCAGTTGCGAGTTTCCGGCCAGCGTCACTCAGCTACGGTTCTGGCAGCTATCGCGCCTTCGACCAGATAGTGCTGCTTTCAACATGCCGGCATCGGTTCGTATCGCGGGGCCACTCTCGGCCGAGCGTCTACAGGAGAGTCTTAGGGTACTCGTGGATAGGCACGAGATCCTTCGAACAGTCTTCAAGGAATTCGATGGCGAGCTCAATCAGGTCGTCTTGAGCCGAGCGGAATGCGAGGTCCACATCTCAGATCTGCAGACGGAATCCAGGCAAGCCGGATTTGACCTGGGTGAGCTGCTGCGGGACGAAGCGCTCGGGCCATTCAATCTAGAACGCGGTCCCCTCATGCGGGTGCGGCTGCTTCATCTAGATCCTAACGATCATGTTCTCGTCGTCACCGTGCATCATATTATCTCGGACGGCTGGTCTCAGAGCATCCTGCAGCGGGAATTATGGGCGATCTACGAAGCGCTTGCGGCGGATCGGACGCCTGGATTGCCCCCACTATCCATTCAGTATGCGGATTTCGCAGTGTGGCAGCGAGAATGGTTGGAATCTGAGGAAGCTAACGAGCATCTCGCCTATTGGATGAAGACGCTTGCGGGGCCGCTGCCGGTGTTGGATTTCCCGACTGATTACGCGCCCGGTCAGCGCCACGCGGTTCGGGGCGCGGTCGAAAGAGTGCGCTTGCCGGGACATCTGGTCGAGCGGCTCAAGGCACGCAGCCGTTCGGCCAACGTTACGATGTACATGCAATTATTGGCGGCGTTCGCCATCCTGTTGGAGCGTTACACGGGCCAGCATGATCTTACGATCGGATCACCAAGCGCGAATCGAAGCTCGCAGACGGAGCCCATGATTGGGCCATTCTCCGGACCAATTGCCCTTCGGTTCGATCTGGCAAAATGGTCGACGCTGGATGATGTTCTTAGGTACACCAGTCAGGTCGCAATGAATGCGCTCGATCATGCGGTGTTCCCGTTCGAGAATATCATGGCGCGACTCAAGATGAGGTCGATCAAGGGTAGGAATCCACTCTTTCAATTCTACTTTCTGTATCAAACGGCCTTCCTGCAGCGCCGGGAGGCGGGAGAGCTTGCGATTAGGCCGATTTCGTCGGCCAGCGTAGGAAATCCTTTTGAGCTGCAGCTCGCTGTCATTGAGCGGGACCACGAAGTCTGGTTGAACCTCGAGTACGATCAGGGTTTGTTTCAGTCGACATCGATCGAAAGTATCATGTCGTACTATCAGCTTGTCCTGACGGAAATCGCGACCGACCCGGACAAGCTGGTCTCCGGTTTGAAAGCGCCCCTAGTTGAGTGGGGGCAGCGTGTGGTTGTGGAAAACCGCGGCGGCGGGCAGGAGTTTCATCAGCCTCGCAATCCAACTGAAGCAAAGTTGTTGGCGATATGGGAGAGACTTTTCGATCTGCCGACGATCGGTATTCGCGATGATTTCTTCGATTTGGGAGGGCATTCCCTGCTGGCGGCAACGTTGATCGCGGAGATCAAAAAGGAATTCGACGTCAAGATCGACCTATCGAAGCTTCTGGTGGATCGCACGATCGAGCAACTTGCAGCTCTCGTCGAAAGACGGGACCATTGTCAGCAATCATGCCTGGTTCCCTTGCGCGCAACCGGGGCAAGAGTGCCACTCTTCTGCGTACATGGTGGGGGCGGACATGTCCTAGCCTATAGTGAACTGGCGAAAGCGTTGTCTAACGATCAGCCGGTATACGGGTTGGCGTCGCCGGAACTTGATGGTGCGCAGCGGGCAATGACCGTCGACGAACTCGCTCGCCTCTACAATAGTGAAATACGTCGAGTGCAGGCCCATGGCCCGTATCGCATCTGCGGATACTCGTTCGGCGGTGTCATTGCGCTTGAAATGGCAAGGCAACTGATCGCAGAAGGAGAAGAGGTTCCCGTCCTTGTCATCCTGGATACAAGCAATTGGGGATACTACAGGCATCTTTCGTTCGATGAACGTCGCCGCTTCTGGAGCGTTCGGATCATCGATCGGGTGCGGCGATACTATCGCCGCATAGCAGAACACAGGCTGGATGTTGCGCTCTCAAGTGCATTCTTCTTTCTCAGAAAGAAGATGCGTTTGCGACTATGGACGCTTGTTCAGCGGCTCTCTCGTCTCGCCAATCGTCCGATGCCGGCGCAACTCCGGGACAACATGACGATGTTCAAGGCTATTGCACAATTGTACGAGGCAAAACCTCTCCCGGTGCGCATCATTCTATTCAGGTCGGAAGAACGTGATCCCGAGTACAACCTGAATCGTTCTTTGGGGTGGGAGCTGGTCGCTTCCGAGGGGGTCGATGTTCACGATGTTCCGGGTGACCATCTGTCGTTCATGCGCGACCCGCACGTTGCGAAGGTCGCACTTCAGCTGGATAAGTACCTCAGGTAGCCTTCCGCCGCCGCGGCGCGAATTGCATCTGGGCTGGGAATTCGGGGGCGGCTGCGTGGATGGCCGGGGAAGGGGCTGCGGGTGCGCATTCTTGAGATTTCAATAGTCGCCGTACTGGTTGCTCATCTCGTCTTTCTGCTGTCGCCGGGTCGCGAAGATTATCTTTGGTTGGCGTATCTTCCGTATTTGTGCATGGCGATCATCGCATTCCATCTGCTGTTTGAGGGATATCGGTGGCAGATGCTCCCGATCTATCTTGTGGCCTTTGCAGGCGTCCTCCAGTCGGTCATTCCGCAATGGATGGAGAATGTCCAGGCGCAGTATGTCACCGAATTGATAGGTCTCTGCTGCGTCGGTGGTGGAGTTGTCCTGTGTACAGTTTTCCCGGTATTCCAGTTGCCGCCGCCGACAGGACCTAATTCCGTTGGTACCAATATTCGATATGTTGTTGACAAGGGCCGATCTGATCCGCTGACGCCAAATGGGGCAAGAGAGCTCATGATCCAGGTCTGGTATCCAGCGGCTGGCACGTTCGCGGGCAAGGTTGCCGCTTACCAGGAGAAGACGACGACGACGGCCTGGAACGCGCGATTTAGCTTGGTAAACACGCATTCCACCGTAGACGCTCCGCTGGCTGATTCAGTAGGCCACTACCCTGTTCTGCTCTATGCACCGTCGTGGGACGGTATGAGAACCGAGAATACGCATCTAGCGGAACAACTCGCCAGTCACGGCTACATCGTTGTCGGGATTGATCATCCATACAGTTCATCGGTGACCACCTTTCCAGATGGGCGCATCATCAAATCCAGGCTGGTTGAGGAAGGGGTCTATTCAACGGAAGCCGCATTCAGTGGCTTTCTGAAGACTATCGAGACGGAGATCCGAACCAGGGCAGACGATGTGCGATCTGTGTTGAACTTCCTGGAGGATCTTAACACGGCGGACCCGCTCGGACTGTTCGAGAACCGTCTTGATATGCACAGTATCGGTATTTTTGGCTTTTCGCTCGGCGGGGGTGTGGCCGCACAGGCGTGCTGGCTCGATCGACGATTCAAGGCCTGCCTCAACATGGACGGCGTTATGGCAGATGAATCCCTCGACCAGGGTGCAATCGCTCCTTTGTTCATTATGAGTCAGAACGACCCGCTTCCGCCGGACAGTGTCGGCGATGTCGGTCAATCGAAGCGCCGAGAGATGGCGATGGACTGGGAGCAGTTCGTTCAAATGAGAAGGCTATACGCAACCTTTGGAGGCTATTGGCTCACGCTCAAGCGGGCTAAGCACTTCAATTTTTCAGACTACGCGTTCTCGTCTCCTGTGCGCTTTGTGGGTCGTTCGGGAACGATCGATCCTAAGCGAGCAGCCAGAGCCATCGGCGAGAGCGCGTTCGCGTTCTTCGAACTCTACCTTAGAGGCAATGGCGGGCCGTTGCTCAAGCTAGCTCCCTATGATCTGGCTGATGCCCGTTTTGAGAAATCGACCGCAGCTTCGGCCAGCAAGCATTAACCTCGGCAGGGTTCCTATTTTGGAAGGCCGGTCGAAGGTACTGTCCTGATCTGGGGAACCGAAACCGGGAACTCATCGCCGCCTCAAGCGCACCCTCCTGAAGTGCCCTCGGCGCTCGGGCCTGGGCCGCCGTTTTAATGGCGGGGGGAATTAACTAGAATCGACCGAAATTTCCTGCCGACGCACGACTTTCTGTATTCTGCGTCGCGACAGGCCGCCCGGGCGCAGATTCTTCGAAGGTTTGGCTCCCAGATTGGTAAAACGTCATCGATGTCTCCATAGTTCTGTTGGTGTTGCGGAGCGCAATCTTAAACGCTGCGCGGCTCAAGAGAGGATGCAGACTTGTGCCAGCGCTCAAATCAGGCGACCAGATCGAGAAATTCTTTGAAGCATGTCTAAATTGCCTTCAGCGCTGCAGCATCTCCTCTCAACGCCCCCGGTTTTGCTTTTTAGAGGGGCCTTGGGTCACCTGCTTGCCCTAGTTCGGTCGCCTTATCTTCGGCATCGGGGAGCTTATTCCTCATTTCAAGAAGCTGTCGCAGCCGTGCGATCCGATGCGCTCGTTGGCTACGATAACGACGAAGTAGTCATGCATTCCCTTGATTACATGTCGGAGCTCAAGCTCGAAGATTATCCAATTTTGTTCTGGCTGGATCGCTTGGCTCCTGAGACCAGCGTTATTCTCGACGCCGGAGGCCATCTGGGAACCAAATACCGAGCGTTTGGCAGCCACCTGCGGATGGGAAACAAGGTCGATTGGATTATCTACGATCTGCCCGCAATCGTCCGCGCAGGACGCCGGCTCGTCGAACAAGGCGAACTGTGCGGGCCCATCTTTATCGACAAGCTATCCCAAGCGCCCGCGGCGGATGTTCTGCTCGCTTCCGGCTTGCTGCAATACCTGGACGTTCCGTTCGACGTCTTTCTCGGAAGTTTACGTGCATTGCCGCGCCACTTGCTTCTGAACAAGGTCCAGACGCGAGAAGGAGCGACGGTCTTTACACTTGAGAATTTCGGATGCGCGGAGATTCCGTACCAGATTCGCAACAAGGCGGAGTTCCTTAAGTTGCTGGACCAGTTAGGCTACGATGTTATCGATGAGTGGTCGATTCCGGCGCTGTCCCGAACAATTCAGACACACCCGAAGTTGGGGCGGTCAACGAGCCGCGGCTACTATGCGAGGTTGCGCGGTGGCTGAGTCTGGCGGCAAATAAACTGGGACTTGGAACGAATTGTTTCGGATTGTTGCTTGGAGCAGGATTGGCGGAGCGAGTATTGTCCAATGAATTATGACGTATTATCGTTGCCATCGTGGCTGCACCGTCGCAGATGCGGCGGAAATGGAAGAGCCCCGGCGTTATCCAATCTTGTCGGCCGCGGGCGTCATTTTTGTCGCTGATGGTCCGCCATTCGCTGGTTGATACTGGCCATACTGACTTTTGAAAAATATTGAGCATGTTCCGAATTGTTGGTTTTCTGGGTCCCAAGTTACCGATGTTTCGCCTCTTCGCTGGCTCGATCGGTAGCCTAGCAGTCGGTATCGTCGCGCAGACTGTCGCTTTTGTCCTTCTTGCCCGTTCCCTTGGCGCGGGTCAGTTTGGCGAACTGACGGCAATCAGTGCAGTGACGGCGTTGGCGAACTCGTGGTGTGGATTTGGCCCAGGAGAAGCCTTGCGCCGGATCGTAAGCCGCGACACCGGCCGATATGCCGAGGCCCTGGGTCACACCCTGACGATGATTCTGGCGACCGGGACCGTGCTGACGGTCTTGGTTGTCGGGGGAATGCTTTTTGCTTCAACGATCGACCGGGGAGATCCATCGAGCTGGCTACAGATTCTGTTACTGCTGGTACCAGTTAACGTGGCTTTTCCTTCCATCTTCAATCTTACCGAGAACATCTTTCTAGCTCGCGGTGATTTCAAGAGAGCTAACTTAATCAATGGCGGTACAGGTGTTGCGCGAGCATGCGCTGCCGTCGCTGCGTGCGGTCTATTCGGCGTCAACTCATTGCAAAGCTGGGCCATGTGGTGGGCGGCGACCCATGTGGTTATTGGACTGGTCTGCCTGGCCATGGTGTGGGGTTTCGGCCGCCCGCACTGGTGCGTTATTCGCCGGGAAGTATGGTTGGGTGGAAGTCTTGCCTTTTCCAGCTTCCTGATCATGCTCCGGCATAGTGTTGACGTTCTTGTGCTGAGCGCGGTCGCATCGCCCGACTTTGTTGGAATTTATGGCGCCGGCCGGAGGCTCATTGGAGCCGCACTCGTCGTTCCGGGAGCGTTTGACCGGGTCATTTATGGAAAGCTTGCGATTGCCGGTAGAGACGGGCCGCTCTCGAGTTTGAGGCTTGCGACAAAATATCTTCCCTATTCGTTAGGCATTAGCGCGACGACCAGCGTCGGCCTCTTCTTGATCGCGCCCTACATGTCCTTGGTGTTTGGCCCAGCCTTCGGCGCGGCCTCGGATGTCGTCAGGGCTCTTGCGTGGACCGTAATTCCGACAGCTGTGCAGTTTCTGGCATTCGACGCTCTTAACGCAGCCGAGCAGCACAAGATCTCGACGGTCGTAAGCGGGGCGGCAAATGCTGTTGGCGCAATGATGGTCGTCTTGCTGGGCACGGCCTATGGGACGGCGGGGATCTATGCTGCTCTGTACTTCTCGGACTTTTCGCGGGGTGGGGGACTGTGGCTGGCGCTCAATCTGTCTGCCCGCCGGCAGCGTCACGTAGAAGCCTACTAGCTGTCGGCTAGGTCGCGGATGGTCGGCTGAATTAGAAGATCTCGGCCTGAATCGCTCTCGCAGCCGATATAGGCGAGGAGGTATTCGCGATCCTGGCGGAGGTCATGCCGTGCTCATCCGCAGTCAGTAAGTGGCCTTGCCTGCAGGCCGCTGTGTGGGAAATGCTGGTCGTCATGGCCGAGCAGAATGTGCAAGGCCAACTGCCTTAATTGGCTGGAGCGGCGGCACAGGCCCGCTTGGGAGGGATCGGCCTCCTGCATCCTCGAAGAGTTGCTTCGGCTCCGTGCAATGTCCATGGCCGATCGTATGCTGCCGAAGCCTTTGCCACTTCTATGGTGGCAAATTTCGTGAGCTCGCTAGAGGCCAAGAGCGGCCTCGATTCCTGCGTCGTTGTTGTAAGAGCAGGGCGCATCATTCGCTCGCCGGGCGGGGCCCCACGCCGGCGTCGCGTGCCAAAAGCTCATCCGCTTCCGCGTGGTCCCTGAGGGTAAGCGCTGTTTCGGTCCCACCTTCCATTGAAGGCGTCGAGCGAGGCATGATCGATCTCTGATTGGAGATCGGCTTTTGTCTAAGCTTGACCATATGC
>NZ_JADPIY010000043.1:0-117876 GCF_023073095.1 Bradyrhizobium sp. 44 | reverse complement strand
CGTTGTTCGGCTCCTGCTCGAACTTCACCAGCTGATTGTCCACGGTGTCCAGGCTCTCGCTGGTTTCCGTCAAAAACTCCCGCAACAGATCATCCATGAGCTACGCCTTACTGACCTGGATCTGGACTCGACGCCCGAGCCACGCTTGGCATGAACGGAAGTCCCCGCCTTGGATCGTTAGACATCCCCTTTCACGGTCCCGTTAATTTCATCCTCCGTGCTAATACGGATATTGAAGACAAGTTTGCCGTTCGATCGCATACGACAGCGTTTTTCGGCAAACCGTCACCACGCCGCAACGGCGAGACGCGTGAGGTGAACGTGCCGATAACAGCGGGACCAGGCGCGCGGGAAAGCCCAGCTCGTGAAGGACGATATGCGCGGTCTTCGCGGAATTGTATCGAGCCGCCTGCAATCCGGGGCGGTCCCGCCACGTTCGCTTGGTGCTCTGCCGGGATACGCAAGACCCGCATTTGCGGTAAACGATCCGTTACCGGCGTCCACTGCGGCCGGTGTCGGCGCTAACCCAGGCGCGCGGCCGAGGCGAGGTCGCCGTGGGGACGGTGCTCCGCCAGGCAATCGTTGATGGCGGCGAGCAGCGCGTGCGGCGTGAACGGCTTGCGCAGACACCGCGCCGCACCGAGTTCCAGCGCCATCCGGAGGAAATCGGGAGCTGGCGAATTCAAATTTGCGAACGCGTAGCCGGACATCGCAATCAGCGGAACGGCCGGCGCCCGCTCGTGAAAGATCCTGACCGATTCGAACCCGCGCATGTGCGGCATGAAGATATCGATGATCATCAGATCGAACTGCTCGTGTTCGAGCGCGCGAAGTCCGGCTTCCCCTCCTTCGGCGATCGTCACCCGAAAATCGTTGCGCTGGAGATAGACCTCGATGGCCATGCAGACCATCGGGTCGTCGTCGACGACGAGAATATGGCGCAGACCTTCTGTCCCCGTTTGAGCTTCCCGATTTGGCGATTCAATAATTGAACCGTGGCGCACGCCATGCTCCTTTGCTCGAGAAATGGACTGTTGAGAACCTGCTTGGCGGAGCGGGGAAGACAATGGACGCGAAATCTGCGGCCACGCGGCGCCAAGATTCGAAGCAATGTTTGAGGACGGTAGCCACTCGTCCGACTAACGAGGGTGCACGGATCGCCCGGCGTCCGATGGCAGTGCGGATGCAATGCTTCCGGCTCATGAAGGCCCCTTGCCGCTTTTACCTGCGCAACCCTTGCAGGCTGGCGCGCAGGCTTATGAGCGAATCAGCGTGCCATTCTCATTTCCGCCGCAAATGCACCGGCCGTCTGCCCCCCAACAGGTATACGCGGAGCAACACAACCATTATAATACACTTTGTTGTCGCGCAACTGGATGACGAACCGGACGCGGCGCGGATCACTTCGAAATGCGTCGGATCAACCATGACCGCGACCATCCTCCAAACCCGATGCGCCAGCCGACAATCTGGATCTGCTGGGTTCCCGGATCGATACCGGCGAATGGTCAGGGAATCTGTCTTTGGGGAGGGCGGCGTCGCGGCGGCGATCACCGATCGGACAACTTGTCCCAATTGCCAACATATCCCGACGGGAACATGATGGAACTTGGCCGGGCGGCAAGCAGTTTCGTGTGCTGCGGCCCGCTGGTCCGGAAGACGGGAGGCTACTTTGGAAACGATGGTGCGTTCCTCCAACGGTTTCCTGTCCGCGCTGTCGGCAGACGATTACGAATTGATCCGTCCGCACCTGCGTACGGGCGACCTGCCGCATGAGGCGGTGCTGGTCGAGACCGGCGAAACGCTCAAGCGCGCCTACTTTCCCCATCGCGGCGTCATCTCGCTGGTGGTGGAGCTCGCCAGGGGCGAGCACGTGCAAGTCGCCATGATCGGCCGCGACAGCCTGCTCGGAACGCTCTCGACCATGGGCGATGCCTGCGCGCTGAACACGGCCATCGTGCTGGTTCCCGGCTCCGCCTCGATGATGGATCTCGATCGGCTGCGCGTCGCGGCCGACCAGAGCGGCACTCTGCGGACGCTGCTCACGCGTCACGGGCTGGCGGTCTACGCGCAGGTGCAGCAGACCGCGGGGTGCAACGCCGCTCATCCGGTGGAGGCGCGGCTGTCGCGCTGCCTGCTGCACACCCACGACCTCTCCGGCGATTACCGGCTGCTGCTGACCCAGGAGGCGATGGCGCAGATGATCGGCGCTCGGCGGAACAGCGTGTCGCTGGTCGCCAATACCCTGCAGCAGGCGAATTTCATTCACTACAGCCGCGGACACATCCAGATCCTCAACCTGGACGGCCTGCGCCAGACGGCGTGCGAATGCTACGCCACCGTGAAGGCGCAGTATGACCGGCTGCTCGGCCCGCGCTGACTGGTGCTGCGGCGTGGTAAACCGTCCGCTAATTCCGGCCCGCAAACACGGATTGTCCTGCTACCGGAACTGAAATCCGGATGCCGTAGACACGCAACGTGCCGCGCGCGCCTGTCCGGGCCGGCGGCAAACGAACCGTGTTCAAGGCAGGCCAAACCATGTTCGAAGTCACCGCCGCGCCGGCGCAGACAGCGCTTGATGCCGAGCCCGCGCGCGAGCCGGGCGCATATCAGGCGCTGGTGCGCGAGATTGGCGAGGACGGTGCTTGCGAAGTGCGCGACGTGTTCTGGAGCGACACCTGCGCGCGCCTGCAATTGTTCCGCACGCTCGCGCTCGCGCAACATCACGGCAGGATCGCGCGCGAAGCGCATTCGCTGAAGAGCGCGGCCGGGACGTTCGGCTATGTCCGGCTCGCGGCGCTGGCGCTGCGGCTGGAGAAGACCGCGGAGAGCCTTGGCGACGCCGGATTTCGCGACCTCCTGGACCTGATGGACGCGGCCTATGCCGCCGGGCGCGCGCAGGAGCCGGAGGGCTGACGCGCTCGCTCGAAAACGCCGTAACCACTCACGCGTGCATGCCCGCCGTACTTCTACGGCTTGGGATTTTCACAGATGGCTAATCATAGGCAGCGATAGTCGCCGGAAACCAGGAGGGTTTCCATGTTCACCTACGAGACCGCGGACCAGAAAGAAGTTCGTCGCTTCCGCATCGCACAGTTCAACGGCCGGATGGCAACGGTGGCCGCTGGCGAGGAGACGGTGACCGGCTTCGTGCGCTCGGTGCTGGAGCAGGAATCGAGCATGCCGCCCCGCTGGACCATCACGATCATTCCCAACGCGCCGAAGGAAGAGCTCAAGCCGCTGCGGCCCTCGTCGCGCACGCGTCCCTTCGCCGAAGATTATTTCTGAGCACGATCGGAGCCGCGGGTTTTTCTCGAGAAATCTCTCACGCGTGGCCCTCGCCGCTGGCGGGCTGGCCGAGGCAAGAGCCTTCAGTCGATCGAATGCAGCAGCGCCGCACGGACGAGGTCCGCCGTGTTGCGCGCGCCGAGCTTGCGCATCGCCTCGGCGCGATGGCTCTCGAAGGTGCGCGGGCTGATCTGCATCCGAAGCGCACCCTGCTTGTTCGAATATCCCTCGCTGATCAGCCTCAGCACCTCGCGCTCGCGCTTGGTCAGCCGCTTCTGGCCTGACAGGCCGAGCATTTCGGCGCTCGGCAGGCGCTGCGGCTGTGGTGCGCGCGCGAGCTTCGATTCGGCGTCCTCGGCCCTGGACGCGATCGGCAGGCCACCCGTGTGAGAACCGGCAAGCTGTTTGACGAGGCCACAAACCCGCTCGGTCTGCACCAGCGCATTCTCCACGACCCGCTGCAAATAGGCACGATCACCCGTCACCGGCGCGAGCTGATCGCTGTGATGCTTGATCTCGCCCATGTAGAGCAGGAGCGCTGTGAGGGGACCGTTGAGCTCGCGAGCGATGGCGGCGGCCATTTCGTCGGCGGCCTTGGCGCGGGCGGCGTTCAGGCGGACGACATCGAGCTCTTCAGTCGGAGCGGCGTTGCTTTCGTACCATTCCGACGGCCGCGAATCAGTGGCCGTATCATTCTGTGACCCCATGTCACTCGTTTAGCGGAACCCCACGCGATCTGTAGTTAACTTTTTGCTCCGTAAGACTACGGTGAATTTGGCAGTTTTGTGCTGAAACGCCGGCACAGGCACACTTTATGCTTGAGTGGCAACGCCCCTCAACAGTCTCAGGTTGCCGAAACTGCCCCAATGATGGGCTGATGACCCGAAGCCTTCTTAACGATCCGATCGGCGCCGAATACCTCCGGCGCCGGATTTTACCGATATATTAACGGCGGCTTGCTTCTCTATGTCGCAATTGAGAGCGCGCAAATGCCTCCATGCATGCAGCCGATAGGCCTGCTGGAATCGTTGCGGAAGATTGCGTGCCATGAACGAGATCGACCAGCTATCGAACTTCTTGCAGAAGCTGACGCCCCTGTCGCGCAGCTGCCTGCTCAGCGAACTCGAACGGCTTGAGCTTTGCGGCATCGACATGCCGGGCTCGTCCGACCTCCAGTCCCGGTTGCGCGCCGAGTTTCGCAAGGACGGATCGAACCAGGCGCGCGCCACCAGTCCCTCGCGCCATTTCTTTGCGCCGCTCGAGCTGCTTCTGATCGACGGCGCGCCCGAGCATGCCAATGTGGGGCGGATCTCGCGCAACACACTCACCCCGATCTGGGAGTGGATCTGCCGCGACCTGCTGCCGACCATGGCGCGCGACTACATCAAGGCGATCAGCGACCAGGTCGCCGCCAACAACCAGAAGGAAGTGCTGAAGATCGCATCGACCTTCCAGACCAAGGTCGTCAAGGTTCTCGAGAGCACCCTCGCATCAGCGGAGAGCACCGAGTTCGCGCGCGGCAAGCTCGCGCAATATACGGCATCGCGCACCGCCTTCGACGACGTGAAGAAGATGCAACATGTGCTGCGCGCTGGCGCCGCGCTGCCGAAGTTCAGCGAAAAGCTGCCCGAGAAGATCGCGAAATTCGACGACGGCACCGTTGATCAGATCACCGCACGATTGGACGCCTTCAAGAAGGCCCATCCCGAGGCGCTGCCGTTCGCGCTCACGCTGGTGGCCAAGCGGCTGAAGACGTTCTGGCAATTGGTGCGCCTTGCCACCAAGGCCGCCGCGAGCAAAAGCGCCGCCGATGTCGCAGCCACGCCCTATGCCTGCGTCGTTCACATGGTGCTCGACCAGCTCGACGACAGGCGCCTCGCCTTGCGCATCGCGCTCCGGCACAACCGGGTGCTGATTGCGCGCGACCTGCTCGCCGAGATCTACGACACCGAATATGCGCTCAAGGTGCGGATCGACGGCATCGAACATTGCGAATGGGGCATTCGGCTCCAGCAATTGATGGACGCGATCGCGGCGCTGGTGTCCGCCGAGGTGAGCCGCTTCCCCTCCAATGTCGGCCACATTCTCGGCTCGCGCCGGCTACGCAGCCACGACACGCTCGGCGGAAAGCTGTCCTATCTGGCCTGGAAGGGACGCGATGTGATCGAGGACGGCGCGGCCGCGTTGCGCAAGCTGATCGGCCAAACCTGATCCCGCGACTAAAGCGCGCCTGGCGCGCTTTAGCTTGTCAGTTGAGCATGATCTTGTCGGAAAACCGCTGCACACTTTTCCGGATCATGCTCAGTGCGCGCGCGGCAGGCACAGGAAGCGATCGAGAAATCGTCCTGACAGCACGAACCTGAACCACCAATACATTATTCGCCGCGACGTCATTGCTGCGATCCTCGACAGCCCACCACCGGCTGCCAGAGCAATAGCGCACCTGCAGCAATCCGCTTGTGATGTGCTTCACATTGGCGCCAGCGCGCACCGACGCATTGTCGCAGAACCGTCACGAGCGAACCGGGAAAAATGCGCGCATGACGCGCAATTGAGGCGCTCCATTATTCAATTGGGCGAGGCGCGCGCGGCTTGGTCCAATTGCAGGACAGTGCGCGCGCATGCAGCCTTACTGCACGTCGCGAAATCTCTCGTGATTGTCGCAACCCTGCGCCCGATGCGCGGGCAGACGTAAAAACTTCTCGAACGAGACCCAGACAATTTTAGACATGATGGGTGCTTTAACGTTACCCAGATAATTCGACGATCGACTGAAGCCTTCCATATTTGAAACTGCTCACGTCGCTAACACACCGGCACGGAACGGGAGTGCTTGCGATGAACGACGAAATTGTAGAACTCGCCGAACGAAGGCCGAAGACCTTCGGACGGCGAAAGGTGAAGCCGCGCGCATGCGTCGCGGACGGCAAGCGCCATCTTCGCGCGTTTCTCGCGGAAGTGCTGGAGGATCTCGGCTTCGTCACCACCGAATGCGCCAGCGCCGATGAGCTGCAGAGCGTGCTGACGAGCGAGTTGCCCGACCTGATCCTGCTCGGCATCGCCGCCGACGGCATCGAGCCCGGCAAATTTCTGGAGACGCTGGTGCGCGAGGCCTTCGACGGCAGGGTTCTGACAGTGGGCGCCCGCGAGTCGATCATCGTCAGGGCCGTGCAGCAGGTCGGCGAGGAATACGGCCTCAAGATGCTGCCGCCGCTGACCACGCCCTTTGCCGCGGAGACGCTGCGCGACCGCGTCGCGATGCTGTTGCCCGAGGAGCCGGCCCCGAGCCCGGCCGTGCATGTCGGCGAGGCCCTGCACGCCGGCTGGCTCGAACTCTGGTACCAGCCCAAGATCGACGCGCGCACGCTGATCCGCAATAGCGCCGAGGCGCTGGTGCGGATGCGGCATCCGACCTGGGGCGTGGTGCCGCCGGCCTATTTCATCCCCGAAGAGCACGACCCGAATCTGCGCCACCTCTCCGAATTCGTGATCGAGCGCGCCGTGCAGGATTGGCACTATCTGCTGGAGCAGCAGAGCCCGGTCGATCTCGCGATCAACCTGCCGGCGTCATATCTGAAGGAGCCGCAGGCCGTGCGGGATCTCTGCCGCCGCATGCCGACGCATCCGGCGTTCGGCGGGCTGACGATCGAGATCGACAGCGAGGAGGCGATCCGCGACCTCGATCTCCTGGTCGAGGTCGCCCGCGAGCTGCGTCTGCACAATATCGGCCTGTCGATCGACAATCTCGGCGCCAACTGGCCGTCACTGATGGACTTGGGCAAAATTCCCTTCATCAAGCTGAAGGCCGACCGGCACTTCGTCACCGGCAGCGGCACTGATCGCCTCAAGCGCACGGTGTGCCGCCACATCGTCGAGCTTTCGCATGGCTATGGCGTGCGCGCCGTCGCCGAGGGCGTCGAGAGCCGGGCCGACCTGGTCACCGCCAACGAGCTCGGCTTCGACCTCGTGCAGGGTTTTCTGTTCGGCAAGCCGATGCCGCTGAAGAAGTTTGCGCGGAGTACGCTGACGCGGACTGTGATGGGGGGCGCGTGAGGCGGCCTCAGGCAAACCGCCGCGCGAAGAACACGCAGGCGACCACCAGCGCAGTCGCCGCGATCATGCTCCAGGCCACCGGTTCGTGCAGAAGCAGGCCTGCCAGCGCGAGACCGAAGAACGGCTGAAGCTGCTGCAACTGGCCGACACGCGCGATGCCGCCGAGCGCGAGCCCGCGATACCAGAAGATGAAACCGACGAACATGCTGAAGATCGAGACGTAGGCGAGCCCGATCCAGGCGGGCACACCGACGCCGCTCCAGCTCGACGGCCAGGTCAGGATCATGATCGGCACCATCAGCGGCAGCGCCAGCAGCAGTGCCCAGGAGATCACCTGCCAGCCGCCGAGCCGGCGCGACAGCGCGGCGCCTTCGGCATAGCCGAGCCCGCACAGCACGATCGCCGCGACCATCAGCAGATCGCCGGTGAGCGATGCGGTGCCGTCGTTGGACAGGGCAAAGCCCGCGACGGTGGCGCTGCCCAGAACCGCGAACAGCCAGAACATCGGCTGCGGCCGTTCGCCGCCGCGCAGCACGCCGAAGATCGCGGTGGACAGCGGCAGCAGGCCAATGAAGACGATCGAATGCGCCGAGGTGATGTGCTGGAGCGCGAGCGCCGTCAGCAAGGGAAAACCGACCACGACGCCGATGGCGACGATGGCGAGCGAGACCAGATCCCCACGCGCCGGCCGCGCCTGACGGAGCAGGCCGAGCACGGCCACGCCGATCAGCGCCGCGATGACCGCGCGCGCCGAGGTCAGGAACAGCGCGGAAAACCCGCCGACCGCCACGCGCGTCGCCGGCAGCGAGCCGCTGAAGATGATGACGCCAAGAAGCCCGTTGCCCCAGCCGCTGCCGGAAGATTGCATGCCCGTCTCGCCCTTGTCGGTGGATCCCAACTGGAGAGACCAGCCGGGGGCGGCGTGACGATTACCTGTAAGCTTTCCAACGCCCAACAACAAAAAGAGCGAAAACAACCCCATGCACAGTAGACCGGGGCTGCAAGATCAATGACTTACGCGGGGCGGAATCGTCTGACTGGGCGACACTTAATTCGCCTTGATGCCCGCTTCACTGATCAGCTTTCCCCATTTCGAGCTTTCGCTTTGGATAAAGCGGCTGAACTGCTCGGGCGAGGTCGGCGCAGGCTCTGCGCCAAGCGTCCGGATCTTCTCGACCACCGAAGGGTCCTTCAGGGCTTTTCCGAAGGCTTCGTTCAACCGGCCGACGATATCGGCTGGCGTGCCGGCCGGAGCAACCAGCCCGAACCAGCCAACGGATTCGAAACCCGCAATCCCCCTCTCGGCGAGTGTCGGCACATCGGGCAAGGACGAAAGACGCTGGGCAGACGACACACCGATGGCGTTAAGCTTGCCTTCGAGGATCAGTTGTCTCGATGCGGGGATATCCAGCACCGCGAAGGGGACATGGCCTGCGAGAACGTCGACCGTCGCCGGCGCGGTCCCGCGATAAGGGACCAGCTCCATGGCGATCCCGGTCTTCTGCGTGAACAGTGCCGCGGTCAAGTGCATGGCGGTCGAATTGCCGCCATGCCCGATCGACAATGCGCCCGGCTTGGCCTTGGCAAGCGCGATCGTTTCCGCGACCGTATGCGCCGGCACGTTCGCTGACGCAACCAGCACGAAGGGAATTTCCGCGAGCAGGGTGATCGGCGCAAGATCCTTCGGATCGAACGGCATCGACGAATTGAGATGCGGATTCACCGTCAGGCTACCTGCCGGCGCGACGCCGAGCGTATAGCCATCAGGCTTGGCCTGCGCGACCGCGGCCATGCCGATGTTGCCTCCAGCACCCGCGCGGTTCTCGATCACGAGACCCTGTTTGAGCTCGGCAGTGACCAGCGGTTCGAGCGCGCGGATGACGGTATCGGCGCTGCCGCCGGGCGGAAAGGTCACGATGATCTTGATCAATTGCTCGGGATAGGCCGCTCGGCTCGCTACCAACGGCAGCACGGCGAAACTCGCGGCCGTCAGCACGGCCAAAATGCGGCGGCTTGCAACGTGAAACACGTTTCCCTCCCCGGTGCGTTCTTGTTTGTGAACCACGACTTTGTAAACCACGTCCTGACGGACTTCGCCGCGAGACCGTCCGCTTCAAATCGCCTTACGCCGAAGCGCCAGTAATGCGCGTCAGCAAGCCTTGTGGGTCCGCGGGCGCGGCCTGCCCGCGCCAGGCGATGTGCTGATCGGGCCGCGCCAGCACCAGCTTCTCGGCATACGCGCCGTTCGCTTCGTCCGGCGCAATGTCGACTAGCGCGAGCGGAATGCCGCGCTGCTCTGCGGCAGACTTCAGTGGCGCCACATCGATCGCCGGATCGAACCGCAGCAAAGTGTAGCCGGCGCCGAAGGCATCGTAGAGCGATCGCCCGTCCCGCAGAAACAGGTGCGGCGCGCGAGCGCCCGGCACGGTGGAGGGCGTGAAGCTGCCCATCGCGTAGGCCGGCGGCGTCTCGCCGTCATAGGCAATGATCGGCGAGGCATCGTAATAGTAGCCGAAGTTCAATCCGGCGCAGCAATATTGCTGCACGTTGAGATCGTAGGCCGCCCTGGCCAGCGCTGCGCGCGCCGCGTGGCCGCGCGGCGTGTCGTCCTCGATCTCCGCGGAGACTCCGCCACGCTGCGCCATCATCTTCATCGCATGCTCCATGGCAAAGCGCGACACCTGTTCGGTGATGGGCTGACGCTCCGCCTCGTAGGCATCGAGGATCGAAGCCGGCGCCCACCCGTTCAGATGCGCCGCCACCTGCCAGCACAGGTCGACGGCATCCGCAATGCCCGCATTCATGCCGTAGCCCGCATATGGCATCCACAGATGCGCGGCGTCGCCGCAGATGAAGACCCTGCGGTCGCGGAAGCGATCGGCGACAAGCCGGCGGCCGACCCAGTCCTCCTTGCTGAGGACGCGGTATTCGAAGCGCTCGTCGACGCCGAGAATGGCGCGGATCGCCCAATCCCGATCGACCGAATCAAATTCGGGTTCGTCTGCCTTCAGGTGATTGTGGATCAGCCAGCGGTCATGACCGTCGATCGCCACCGTCGTGCCTGAACGTCGCGGGTTGAGCGAGAGCACCATCCAGGCTGGCTTGTGCGCGCCCATCAGCTCCTTGAGCTGCGGCGCTTCGATGAAGGTCGATTGCACCCGCTGGATCACCGGCGTGCCGGACAGGTTGGCACCGATCGATTTGCGAACCAGGGAACGGCTGCCATCGCAACCGATCACAAAGGAAGCCTCGATGCGGAGCGAGCTTCCGCTGTCGAGGTCGCGCGCCAGTGCAACCACATGGTCATCATTCTGCTCGATGTCCGTGATTTCCGTGCGCGGCAGAATAGTGATGCGCGACTGGGCGGCGGCATGGCTGAACAGGATCGGCTCGAGATAGACCTGGTTGATCCGGTGCGGCGGCTCGGGCGTCGGCCACCAGGTGTCGGGACCGCCGGTGGCGCTGTAGCGGCGTGCGCGCGAGGGAATGTCGATGCGGCACAGCTCGATGCCGGTCGCCGTGGTCCGGTAGGAGCAGTCGTTCGGGAAATCCGCGGGCAGGCCCGCGTCGCGCAGCTTTGCGGCGACGCCAAGCCGGCGGAGGATCTCCATCGAACGCGCCGAGACGTGGTTGCATTTGACGCTGGGCGGATCGCCGGCATGGCGGATCTCCGCGACCACGACGTCGATCCCACGGGAAGCCAGATCCATCGCCGCGGTTAACCCGACGGGCCCGGCGCCCACCACCAGCACCTGTGTTCTCATGTTCGTTTCCGATCCGTTGGCGATTGCGGCTTCACCGTCCACGGCATGCATTTTATTGCATGCTCGCTTATGTGATAAGTCGGAAAGAACTCATCAATTCATGAGCTTTGCCTATGAATGTCACTTTGCGGCAATTGCAGGCCTTCACCGGCGTGTACCGGACGCGCAGCATCACGCGGGCCGCGCGCGAGCTGGGAATCACGCAATCGGCGGCGAGCCTATTGATCCAGCAGCTCGAAGCGCAGCTCGGCGTCAAACTGTTCGATCGCTCCACGCGTTCGGTGCAGCCGACGCTGGCTGCTGACGAGGCAGTTCACGCCGCCGAACGCATGCTGGGTGATGCGCTGGGCCTGTCGCGGCGCATGCGCGACCTGGCGCAGGCGCGCGCCGGCCGGGTCGCGTTTCTCGCCTCAGCCGGTACCGCATCGGCACTGCTGCCCTCGGTGCTCGCTAAATTCCGGGCAGGCTATCCCGACATCGAAATCGACATGCGCGACGTCGCCGCCGACGATCTCGTTCCGCGTCTGAGCGCGACGGATGCGGAGTTCGCGATCGGCAGCGTCGAGGGAGACTTCGCGGAGCTGACGATCGAGACGCTGACCCGCGGCCGCCTGAGCGCCATCGGCCGGCGCACCGCCGACTTCGCGGCACGCCGCTCGCTGACATGGGACGAGTTGGCTCAGATGCCCACGATCGCAATGCGGGGCGAGACGCGGATTCGCATGCAGATCGATCAGGCGCTGGGCACCCAGGGCAAGCACCTCAACCCAACCTATGAAGTGACGCTGATCAATACCGCACTCGCCATGACGGCGCAGGGTCTCGGCCTCGCGATCCTTCCTGCGACGATGCTGCCGGCGGATCAATTTCCGACTCTGATCGCAAAGCCGCTGATACGCCCTGCCATCACCCGCCCGGTGTCGCTGCTGCAGCGCCAGGGGCGGACGTTGTCGCCAGCCGCGCAGGCGTTTGTGGCGACGGCGCGGACGGTGCTGTCGGAGCGAGAGCCTGCAAGATCAGACTGATCTACCGAGCTTTCTGTAAGCCGTTTTGTTGTGGCGGATGATGTTGGCGGAGAGGGAGGGATTCGAACCCCCGATAGGCTTGCACCTATGCCGCATTTCGAGTGCGGTGCATTCGACCACTCTGCCACCTCTCCTGAAGGCGCCAAGTAAGGAGCAGGGCCCCTGTGGTTCGGGCGTTAATAGGCGAGGATGGCGGGCCAGACAAGGCGCGCGAGACGAAAATCAGGCCGGTTTCCCGGGTGGACCCCACGATGTCGCGGTGGCGACGGGGACGACCCTCGGATTTCGGCGGCGGTTTGCGTGGAAATGGGCGTGAGCCGTTTGCCAATGCCCCCGCGTAAAGCCCGGGGCGGCTCCATCGAGGCCCGAATCACCGGTCTCCCGGAAAGCCCATGGATGCCCCAAGCGCGAACCCGAAAAGGGGTGGGACCGCCAGACGCGGTAAACACTGGCGGTCCCGGTGCCGCTCATTAAAATTCTGGCCGGGAAGGGCGGCTTCGCCGGCCAGGTGAGGCGACGGTTCCGACCGTAGCGTGCGGCCCGTGCACCGCAACGCAATCCGGTCCTTAACCTAACCAGTCAAGGTTACTCCTTGTCGGACTTGCCCTTTTTCTTCCCATTGCCCGTGGAATCCCCGTCTTTTCCGTTGTCCTTGTCTTTGCCGCTGTCCTTGCGGCGGTTGGTGAAGCGGGCATTGCCGAGCCCGGTGCCGATGGTGAGCACGCCCCAGCGATCGACGTCCTGCATGAACGGCACCTCGGAGAGGCCCTGAACCACGCCGTCATTGTGCATCAGGATCGCGGTGTCGTGCTCGCCGATTTGCGGAATGCCCTCGAGCAGGCTCGCCGGCAGGTTGAACTTGCTGCTCTCCCAATTGCCCGGCAGGTTCTGCGCGCCTTTCTCGATGGAGCCGTCCGCGTTGATCACGCCGGGACAGGCAATGCCGATGAACGGCGCCAGCTTGTAGCCTTCCTTTTCGGCCTCGGTGATCAGCCCCTTCAGCATCTTCGTGAGCCGCTTCACCGCGCCTTCGCGCGTCGGCTCGTCGTCGGCATGACGCCACAGCTCGGACTTCACGACCTTGGCTTTCGACAGGTCTTTTGCCTTTTTCCAGCTGGTCTCCACCAGGCCGCAGCGGATGTTGGTGCCGCCGATATCGACGGCGAGGATGCTGTCATGGGCCTCGAAGATCCATGACGGCGCCAGATGCAGCGCGCCGATCAGGCCGGCTTCGTCGGGATGATGACGGATCGGCACCATGTCGATCTTGAAATCCTCGGACATGAGGATGATCTCGGTGCGCGCGATCGCGAGCTCGCCGAGCCGGGAATCGCGAAAGCCGCCGCCGACCACGATGCGCTCGGTCTTGGCCCAGGCCTTGGACTTGAGGAAGCGGCGGGTGACGTAAGCGAGTTCCTGGGCGAAGTCCTCGATGGCGCTATGCACCACCGCCCAGGCCTCGGTGTCGTCACCGACCAGGATGGCGTCCAGCGTCTTCTTGCTGATCTCGTCGGACGGCTCCTTGCCGAACGGGTCCTCGCCGGACTTGCGCAGCGGCTTGCGCCAGCGCTCGAGAATCTCGCGGAACGCGCCCTTGCTGGCGCGGTCGCCGATGAACCCGTCCTCGTCCTTCATCTCGATGTTGAAGCTGTCGATATCCACCGAGGGCAGCCGCTCCGCGCCGTGATGGGCAATGCCCGTCGTCGTCTTGACCAGCTCGTCTGTTGCCATGGTAAGCCCCTTGCCCGTGTGACCGAATTCGCCGGGACAACGGCGGGGGAACCTGTTGGTTGCGGCGCGGTCCGAAATTCGCCGCGGGGCCGGATCGGGCCTAAATGCTTCAAATCGGGCCGTTTTTCGCCGGCTTTTCCTTGACTCCAGGGGATCAGCGGCTATAAATCCCGCAACCGGCGCGGGGCGTTTCTCGCGCCGCTTGTTTTTGTGTGGGTTTTCAAAGGGATAACTCCCGCCCGCACAAAACTCGCATAAACCCATAACGACTGACAAAAAGCCGGCCCCGACACTATGTCGCGAGGCCGGGAATGAACACGAAGGAAAACAACGATGTTCGCAGTCATCAAAACCGGCGGCCGGCAGTACCGCGTCGTTCCGGATGATGTCCTGGAAGTAGGCAAGATCGAAGGCGAAGTCGGCTCGATCGTGCAGCTCAATGAAGTTCTCCTGGTCGGCGGCGACACGCCGATCCTGGGTCTGCCCACGGTCGCCGGCGCCTCCGTCGCGGTCGAGGTGCTCGATCACAAGCGCGGTCCCAAGGTCATCGCTTTCAAGAAGCGCCGCCGCAAGAATTCGCGCCGCAAGCGCGGCTATCGCGACGAGATCACGGTGCTGCGCATCTCGGAGATCCTGACGGACGGCGCCAAGCCCACCAAGGGGCCGCGTCCGAAGCGGGAAAAGGTCGTCAAGCCAGAGACCACGACCGAAGAGGCCGCCGCATAATTTGATCACGCGCCATCACGAATTGATGCGTGAGAAATTGTGAAATGATTCCGTCAAGGAATTGATCTAGAAATACTCAGGATTTCGGAGACGAGCCATGGCTCACAAAAAAGCAGGCGGTTCATCGCGCAACGGTCGCGATTCCAAGGGCAAGCGCCTCGGTATCAAGGCGTTCGGCGGGGAAGTTGTGATTCCCGGCAACATCATTGCGCGTCAGCGCGGCACCACCTGGCATCCCGGCCTTAATGTCGGCATGGGCACGGACCACACCTTGTTCGCCAAGATCGAGGGCCGCGTAACGTTCCAGGCCAAAGCCAACGGCCGCACCTTCATCTCGGTGCTCCCGCTCGCAGAGGCGGCTGAATAGACGGTGGATCAAATTTGGAGTCCGCCGGGTCCCAGACCGAACCGGCGGAGTCCTTGAGATCAAAATAGATCGAAGGCTCCAGGGGAGGCGGGAAACCGGCCTCCCCTTTCGTTTGCGTGCTCACTTTTCACTTTAGTGACTTCGACGGAGCCGGACATGTTGCAGGATTTTTCGAGCGTGACCTTGCGGGAGGCGAGACCGAGCGTCGTCGCCACCGAGCGGCTGACGTTGCGGCGGCCGACTCTCGCCGACGTCAGGACCATCGCCCTCCTCGCCAACGATCCTCGCGTTGCCGAAAACACAAGGCGCCTCCCTCATCCCTATTCGCAGGACGACGCCGTCGCCTTCGTCCGCACGACCGCCGTGCCCGGCGGCGAGACCGTGTTCCTGATCGAGCATGACAGCGGCCCCATCGGCATGGTCGGCATCGACTGCTCGACGCCCGGCAATGCCGAGCTCGGCTATTGGCTCGGAGTCGAGCATTGGGGCCGCGGCTTTGCCACCGAGGCCGCGCGCGGCGCGATCGACTTCTTTTTCGAGGAGTTCGAGGACGATCATCTCTATGCAGGCGCGCGCGTCACCAACCCGGCTTCGCGCAACGTGCTGGAGAAGTGCGGCTTCCAGTGGAGCGGCGTCCAGCTGCATCGCTTCCTGGCGCTGGGCTCGTCCACGCCGGTCGACTGCTTCCGGCTGTCACGCGGCGTGTGGGCTTCGCTGAAGAGCTGGAGCAGTGCGAGGCGTGTGAGGTAGGGCGGAGGCGGCGCCACGCTCTCAGCGTCGTCCCGGCGAAGGCCGGGACGACAGCGTGGTTACGCCGGCGGATTCACCTCTCCGCCTCCACGCCCGAGATCGCGCTCACGCAAGTAAATATAGAACCCGGCGCCGATGATGATGGCGGCGCCGATGATGGTGGCGATCTCGGGCACGTCGCCGAACACGACGAAGCCGAAGATCACCGCCCAGACGATCATCGAATATTGATAGGGCACGACGACGCTGGCCGGCGCGAGCTTGAGCGAGCGGTTGACGCAGAACAGCGCCGTGACCGAGACGCATCCCGCCAGCGCGAAGATCACGAGGCTGCCCGGTGTCGGCGGCACCCAGTGGAACGCCGACAGCACCGCACCCAGCAAGAACGTGCCGACGAATTGCGACGACGCCATCACGATGTCAGGCGTCTTGCGCAGGCTGCGCGTGATCAGCATCAGCGTTGCGAAGGAAAGACTGCCACCAAGCGCGATCAGCGCCGGCAGGCTCACCGTCTGTGCCGATGGCCGCAGCGCGATCAGGACGCCGCAGAAGCCGACCAGGATCGCCGTCCAGCGCCGCCAGCCGACCTTCTCGCCGAGAAAGATCGCCGACATCGCGGTGACGAAGATGGGCCCGGCGAGATAATAGGTGATGACGTCGGCGAGCGGCAGGTAGACCGTAGCCAGGAAGAACGCCGCCACTTCCAGCGTCGACAACACGACGCGAAAGAGCTGAAGGCCCGGGCGCTCCAGATGCAGGAACTGGTGACGCTGCCGCCAGACCAGCGGCGACAGCAGCAGCAGCGCCGCGCAGGCGCGCAGGAACAGCAGCTGCCCCACCGAATAAGTCCCGACCAGGAACTTGCCCATGGCATCGCCGAACGAGAACATGAAGATCGACAGCACCATGAGTGCAATCCCGGCCAGCCGCGCCGAGCGTTCGTCATAGGCCGAGAGATTTTTGAAAAGGGGCATTGCTGTCGTTCGTGGAAACTCGTCATTGCGAGGTGCTCTTGCGACGAAGCAATCCAGACTGTCTCCGCGGAGACAGTCTGGATTGCTTCGCTTCGCTCGCAATGACGAGCGGAGAGAGCGTCGAAACGGCGACCAGAGTCGCTTGCGGTCGTTTTAATGACGTGAGCGCCCGCGACAAGCCCAGGCAAGCCGAATTGAACGGATTGCCGCACTCTTCGCGTCGCGGTAGCGATAGGCGCCACCGAACGAAAGAGCCAGGAAAGAGCTTAGCCATGACCGACTTCGACCCGGCCCGGCATCGCATGATCCCCGCGCAACGCTGGTTTGAGGATTTCGTAGTCGGCGAGCGCTTCGTGCTGCCGAGCCGCACGCAGACGACGGCCGTGTTCGCGGCCTTCCAGACAGCGAGCGGCGACACCCATCCGGTGCATTACGATGTGGAGTATTGCCGCAGCCGCGGCATGCCGCATCTGCTCGCCCACGGTTTCCAGACACTGATCCACACCGCACCCGGCGCGGGCCTGTTTCCGTTCATGGTCGAGGACTCCCTGGTCGGCTTCCTCGAGCAATCCAGCCGGTTCCTCAAACCGGTGTTCGCCGACGATACAATCTATCCCGCGCTCGAGGTCACCGAGCTGGTGCCGGGACGCTCGACCGGCGCCGTGACGCTCAAAAGCACCGTGTTCAACCAGCGCAAGGAGCTGGTGCTGGATGGCACGCAGAAATTCCTGATCCGGCGCCGGCCCCTCTGACGTCGTCCTGTGGTTAAGCACGGCCACAAATCGCCGAGTTTCGGCCGATTTGCGGGTCTATCCGGGTTGCCGCGCGGGACCGGCTGGCCTACCTATGGCCCATGAAATTCCTAGACGAAGCAAAGGTCTATATCCGCTCCGGCGACGGCGGAAACGGCTGCGTGGCGTTCCGCCGCGAAAAATTCATTGAATTCGGCGGCCCCTCCGGCGGCAATGGCGGCCGCGGCGGCAATGTCATCATCGAGGTCGCCGACGGCCTGAACACGCTGATCGACTATCGCTACCAGCAGCACTTCAAGGCCCAGAAGGGCGAAAACGGCTCGGGCTCGGACCGCCACGGCGCCAATGGCAAGTCGATCGTGCTGAAGGTCCCCTTGGGCACGCAGATCTTCGACGAAGATCGCGAGACCATGATCCACGATTTCACCACGGTGGGCGAAAAGTTCGTGCTGGCCGAAGGCGGCAATGGCGGCTTCGGCAACGCCCATTTCAAGACCTCGACCAACCGCGCGCCGCGCAATGCCAATCCCGGCCAGCCCGGCGAGGAGCGCTGGATCTGGCTGCGGTTGAAGCTGATCGCGGATGCCGGCCTCGTCGGTCTGCCCAATGCCGGCAAATCGACCTTCCTCGCCAAGGTCAGCGCGGCCAAGCCGAAGATCGCCGACTACCCCTTCACCACGCTGCATCCGCAGCTCGGCGTCGTGAATGCCGACGGCCGCGAATTCGTGCTGGCTGACATTCCCGGCCTGATCGAAGGCGCGCATGAAGGCGTCGGTCTCGGCGACCGCTTCCTCGCCCATGTCGAGCGTTGCCGCGTGCTGCTGCATCTCATCGATGCGACCTGCGAGCACGCCGGCAAGGCCTACAAGACCGTGCGAACCGAGCTGGACGCCTATGCCGGACAGCTCACCGACAAGATCGAGATCGTCGCGCTGAACAAGATCGACGCGGTCGAGCCGGACGAGTTGAAGAAGCAGAAGGAGCGGCTGAAGCGCGCCGCCAAGAAGACGCCGCTGCTGCTCTCCGCGGTCACCGGCGACGGCGTGCAGGAAGCGCTGCGCGCCCTGGCGGACGTGATCGGCGAGAGCCCGGTGTCTGCGAAAGCGAAGAGCGCGGCCGAAGCGGAGCCTTGGTCGGTGTGATTCGTCGTCCCGGCGAAGGCCGGGACCCATAGCCACCGAACGCGATTTGGCGAAGATTGGTCATTGCCGTCTTGCGCCACGACTTCTGCTGAGGAGTATGGGTCCCGGCCTTCGCCGGGACGACGTTGGGAGAGGTTGTCACCGGCGTTCCGATAGCGCAGCATCCAGCAATCAAGAAACGGCAGGGATGATTCATGGCGCGCGCGAAGAACGTTCTCTGGATCATGTGCGACCAGCTTCGTTACGACTATCTCGGCTGCACCGGCCATCCCACGCTGAAGACGCCGAACATCGACGCCATGGCGAAGCGCGGCGTGCTGTTCAGCAAGACCTATGTGCAGTCGCCGATCTGCGGTCCCTCGCGGATGTCGTTCTACACCGGGCGCTACATGCGCTCGCACGGCTCGCACTGGAACGGCTGGCCGTTGCGCATCGGCGAGCCCACCCTCGGCGATCACCTCAAGAAGCTCGGCGTGCGCAACGTGCTGGTCGGCAAGACCCACATGGCGCCCGATCTCGAAGGCATGACGGCGCTCGGCATCCCGCCGGAATCGATGATCGGCGTGCATGTCGCCGAATGCGGGTTCGAGCCCTATGAGCGTGACGACGGCCTTCATCCCACCGGAAGGCCGCGTCCGAAATACGACGAATATCTGCGCCAGCAGGGTTTTGATGCGCCCAATCCCTGGGAGCATTGGGCCAATTCCGGCGCGGCCGAGGACGGCTCGCTCCAGAACGGCTGGTTACTCGTGCATGCCGACAAGGCCGCGCGCGTGCCGGACGAGCATTCCGAGACGCCCTACATGACGCGGCGCGCGATGGACTTCATCACCGAGGCCGAGACCGACGGCAGGCCATGGTGCCTGCATCTGTCCTACATCAAGCCGCACTGGCCCTACATCGCGCCCGAACCGTACGCCAGCATGTATTCGACATTCGACATGATTCCGGTGATCCGCTCCGAGCGCGAGCGGCAGAATCCGCATCCGGTGTTCGGCGCCTATATGGACATGCGCTACTCCCGCAACATGGCGCGCGACGATGCCCGCGAGAAGGTGATCCCGACCTATATGGGCCTGATCACCCAGATCGACGACCAGATGGGCGTGCTGATGAAGTTCCTGGAGGAGCGCGATCTGCTGGACACCACCATGATCGTATTCACCTCCGATCACGGCGATTATCTCGGCGATCACTGGATGGGCGAGAAGGATCTGTTCCACGAGCAGTCGGCGAAGATTCCGTTGATTGTCATTGATCCCTCGAAGGAGGCGGATGCGACGCGCGGCACGCGCAACGATGCTCTGGTCGAAGCCATCGATCTCGCGCCGACCTTCGTCGACTATTTCGGCGGCAAGGTGCCGGGCCATATCCTCGAGGGACGCTCGCTGCTGCCGCTGCTGCGGGGCGAGACTCCGCCGGATTGGCGCAAGGTAGCGTTCTCCGAATACGACTATGTCATGCAGGACGTGCGGCTGAAGCTGAACCAGCCGATCGAGCGCTGCCGCCTGTTCATGGTGTTCGACGGCCGCTGGAAATACATCCACGCCTCAGGCTTCCGCCCGATGCTGTACGACCTCCAAACCGATCCGGAAGAGTTTCTGGATCGCGGCGACGACCCCGAGTGCGCCGGCATCAGCGCGCGGTTGCAAGCTGAGCTGTTCGACTGGGCGCTGCATCCCAACGACCACATCACCACGTCGCGCGAGAAGATCGCGGCCTATGCCGACAACCAGCTCCAGGTGAAGGGCGGGATCCTGATCGGGATCTGGGACGAAGCCGAGCTGGCGTCGATCAAGGACGGAATTGAACAGCGCGCGAAGCTGTAGGTGAGCGGAACGACGCTCTCTCGGCTCGTCGTGCCCGGGCTCGACCCGGGCATCCACGTCTTGCGTCAAGTGGCGGTGCACGTGGATGGCCGGGACAAGCCCGGCCATGACGGCGTAGAGCGGAAAACAGAAACTAATTCTCGATCTTGTATCCCGTCGCCTTCACGATCGGCTGCCAAAAGGCGGTGTTTGCGGCGAGCTCCTTCGTCAGACCTTCCGCGCTGCTGCCGACCGGAATCAGCCCGATCGCCGTCAGCTTCTCCTTCACCTCGGGCTTGGCGAGCGCGGCGCTTGCGGCAGCGCCGAGCTTGCTCGCGAATTCCGGCGAGCTGCCGGCAGGAAGCCACATGCCGTACCAGGCGTCGGCGACGAGATCGATGCCGCTCTCCTTCAAGGTCGGCACCTCCGAAGCAAAGGGTGAACGTTCGGCGCTCGCGACCGCGATGATCTTCACGCCCTTGGCACGATGCTGCGGCAGCGCGTCGGCCAACGTGACGATGCCGAACGAGACATGACCGCCGATGATGTCGTTGAGGATGGGCGCACTGCCCCGATAGGGCACGCGCGTCATGGCAACGCCGAGGTCCTTCTCGAGCTTGGAGCCCATGAAATGCGGGATGGTGCCGTTGCTCGGCACGCCGAACGACGCCTTGTCCGGATGCGCCTTCAGCCAGGCGACGAATCCCTTGAAATCCGCGGCATCGATCGTCGGACCGATGACGACGGCGAACTCAAACCGCGCCAGCAGCGAGACCGGGACGAAATCCTTGGTGGTTTCGAAGCTCGGGGTCGTCTCCACCATCGGCAGCAGGTACATCGTGGGCCCGGTCGTCACCAGCACCATGCTGCCGTCGGGGCTGCCGCCCTTCACCGCCTTGATGCCGATCAGGCCGTCACCGCCGGTGCGGTTCTCGACCACCATTGTCCGCTGCAGCGCCGGCGCCATCTCCTGCGCGATCAGCCGGCACAGCGTGTCGCCGCCCGCTCCCGCCGCGAACGGGAAGATCATTTTTGTCAGCCCGGCCTGAGCTTGCGACCCGCCCGCCTGCGCCAACAACGGCAACCCGAGGCATCCGGCGATGAAGTTGCGGCGGTCCATTGGTTTCCTCTTGAGCCCATTTTGGTTGGCGACAGTGAGAGCCAGACGAGCGCTCCGGACAAGCGCCGTTTACCGGACCTGCCGCCTTGCGCCGGCCATCGTCCTGCTGCAAAAGCGGGCCTTACCGGCGCCGCTCTCCAGCACATACACACACCACATACACAGATGGCCAGCCCCGAACTCAGTCAATTCCGCCGCATCGTCGTCAAGGTCGGCTCCGCGCTGCTGGTCGATTCCGACAAGGGCGAGGTGCGCGCGTCCTGGCTTGCCGCGCTCGCCGACGACATGGCCAAGCTGCATCGCGACGGACGTGACGTGCTCGTCGTGTCCTCCGGCTCGATCGCGCTCGGCCGCAGCCGCCTGAAACTGCCGCGCGGCCCGCTGAAGCTGGAGGAGAGCCAGGCGGCCGCCGCCGTCGGTCAGATCGCGCTGGCCCGCATCTGGTCGGAGGTGCTTGGCGCCCACGGCATCGGCGCCGGCCAGATCCTGGTGACGCTGCAGGACACCGAGGAGCGCCGCCGCTATCTCAACGCGCGCTCCACCATCGGCAAGCTGCTGGAGTGGCGCGCCATCCCCGTGATCAACGAGAACGACACGGTCGCCACCAACGAGATCCGCTACGGCGACAACGACCGCCTCGCCGCGCGGGTCGCCACCATGGCGAGCGCCGACCTGCTGGTGCTGCTGTCCGACATCGACGGGCTTTACGACGCCCCGCCGAAGAACAACCCGGACGCCAAGCTCATTCCCGTCGTCGACAGCATCTCCTCGGAGATCGAGGCTGTGGCAGGCGACGCCGAGTCCGAGCTATCGCGCGGCGGCATGCGCACCAAGGTCGAAGCCGCAAAAATCGCGACCACCGGCGGCACGCATATGCTGATCGCCTCGGGCAAGATCGAGCATCCGCTTCAGGCGGTCGCCGATGGCGGCCGCTGCACCTGGTTCCTGACGCCTGCCAATCCCATCACCTCGCGAAAGCGCTGGATCGCGGGCTCGCTGGAGCCGAAGGGCACCCTGACGATCGACGCCGGCGCGGTCGCGGCGCTGCGCGCGGGCGCCAGCCTGCTGCCGGCCGGCGTGATCAAGGTCGAGGGCCAGTTCGCCCGCGGCGATGCCGTGATCGTGCGCGGCCCCGACACCAGCGAGGTCGGCCGCGGCCTGATCGCCTATGACGCCGACGATGCCGAGCGGATCAAGGGCCGCTCCTCCCCGGATGTCATGGCCATCCTCGGCATCAGCGGGAGGTCCGAGATGATCCACCGCGACGATCTGGTGATGGGCGGGTAACGCTCGGCAGGCGCCCAAACCGTCGTGCCCGGGCTTGTCCCGGGCATCCACGTTCTTTCTTGCTGGCGGTAAGGCGTGGATGGCCGGGACAAGCCCGGGCATGACGTCGGAGCTGGGCCAGTGGCCGAGGTGGCACAACACCGGGAGACCTGCCATACCCGCCCCGCCCTTCGCAAAAGCGGGATTTCCGTGCTAGGACACTGCCTTAGCAGAAGGTTGAAACTCCCATGGCCGCCCCCCTCAAAGCCGTCGACGGCAATGCCGATCTTCAGGCGCTGATGACCGATCTCGGTACCCGTGCCCGCGCTGCCGCGCGCGTGCTGGCGCTGGCGCCGCCGGAGCAGAAGAACCGGGCGCTCGAGGCCATGGCACGGGCGATCCGCGACAACGCGGCCGCGATCCTTGCCGCCAATGCCGAGGACGTCACCGAGGCCCGCGCCTCAGGCAACGCCACCTCGTCCTTCATCGACCGCCTGACGCTGACGCCGGCGCGGGTCGAGGGCATGGCCGAGGGCATCGATATCGTGCGCGGCATTGCCGATCCGGTCGGCATCGTCACCGAGAGCTGGCAACGGCCGAACGGCATGACCATCGAGCGCGTGCGCGTGCCGCTCGGCGTCGTCGGCGTGATCTTCGAGAGCCGGCCGAACGTTGCGGCGGACGCCGGCGTTCTGTGCCTGAAGTCCGGCAATGCCGTGATCCTGCGCGGCGGCTCCGACAGTTTCCGCTCCTGCCGCGCGATCCACGACTGCCTGGTGCAGGGCCTGCGCGAAGCGGGCCTCCCCGAGGCCGCAATCACGCTGGTGCCGACGCGCGACCGCGCGGCGGTAGGCCAGATGCTGTCGGGATTGAACGGCGCCGTCGACGTGATCGTGCCGCGCGGAGGCAAGAGCCTCGTCGCACGCGTCGAACAGGAAGCGCGCGTGCCGGTGTTCGCGCATCTCGAAGGCGTCAACCACGTCTATATCGACGGCAGCGCCGACCTCGCCATGGCGAAGTCGATCGTGCTCAACGCCAAGATGCGCCGCACCGGCGTCTGCGGCGCCGCCGAGACGCTGCTGGTCGATCGCGCCGCTGCCGGTAAAAACCTCAAGCCGCTGATCGAGATGCTGATCGAGGCCGGCTGCGAAGTGCGCGGCGACGACGCCGTGCAAAAGACCGATCCGCGCGTCAAACCCGCGAGCGCGGACGATTGGGACACCGAATATCTCGATGCGATCATCGCAGCGAAGGTGGTGGACGGCGTCGACGGCGCGATCGCGCATATCCAGAACCACGGCTCGCACCATACCGATGCGATCGTGAGCGCCGATGAGACCGTTGCGAAAAGATTCCTGAGCGAGGTCGATTCCGCGATCGTGCTGCACAACGCCTCGACGCAGTTCGCCGACGGCGGCGAGTTCGGCTTCGGTGCCGAGATCGGCATCGCCACCGGCAGATTCCATGCCCGCGGCCCGGTAGGCGCCGAGCAGCTGACGAGCTTCAAATATCGCGTTCACGGCACCGGGCAGACGCGGCCGTAGACGACGCAGGGCGCGGGGCATTGAGCAACAATTTCGTCGCGCCACGTTTCTTCGCGCAGGCCATACCGACCCATACCTCTGGCATGCGCATCGGCCTGCTCGGCGGCTCGTTCAATCCGCCGCACCAGGCCCATCGCGCTATCAGCCAGTTCGCGCTGAAACGTCTCCAGCTCGATCGCGTGTGGTGGCTGGTGACGCCAGGCAATCCGCTGAAGGAGAACGGCGCGCTGCATGAGCTCGGCGAGCGCATGCAGGCGGCACGCGAAATGGCCGACGATCCCAGGATCGAGGTGAGCTGTCTCGAATCCGTCATTCGCACGCGCTATACTATCGACACGATCAACACCTTGCGCCGCCGCCTCTCGGGCTTGCGCTTTGTCTGGATCATGGGCGCCGACAACCTCGCTCAATTCCATCGTTGGCAGCACTGGCGGCGCATCGCCGGTCAGGTACCGATCGCGGTCATCGACCGCCCGCCGCAGAGTTTTCGCGCCCTCGCCTCTCCCGCCGCCCAGGCGCTCAGGCGCTATCGGATGCCGGAGAATGAGGCGCCATTGCTTGCGGATCGGGCCGCCCCGGCCTGGGTGTTCCTGACCGGAATGAAGCTGAATCTCTCGTCGACCGGCTTACGGAACCCGGACGGAAGCTGGAAAGGTACGAAGTGAGTCAGATTGTGCGAACGCCATGTGGCTTCGGGCTCTCTGGCATATTGAAACCCTTAACCCCACATGATGTAGTGTAACCAGTGAGCGCCGGATTCGGCGTTCGCGATACAGTGAAAGGAATGGTCCCTGACCACATCTGTATTGTCCAAGACAGCCTCACCCAAGACGGCTTCACCGAAGTCTGTTTTACCCAAGGTTGCCAAGCCGACGCGTAAAACATCGACCAAAGCTGCGGGCTTGAAGGCGCAACCCGACGCCGACAAGACGCTGAGCCTGATCCTCTCCCGCCTCGACGACATGAAGGCGGAAGAGACGGTCACCATCGACCTTCGCGGCAAATCGGCCTACTCCGACTACATGATCGTCACCACCGGCCGGGCCAACCGGCACGTCGGCGCGATCGCGGAGAACGTCGCCAAAGGCCTCAAGGAAAACGGCATCAAGAACATCCACGTCGAGGGCTTGCCCAATTGCGACTGGGTGCTGATCGATTCCGGCGATGTGATCGTGCACGTGTTCAGACCCGAGGTCCGCGAGTTCTACAGTCTCGAGAGATTGTACACGCAGGGCCCAGGGGCGGCGAAGGCGATCTGAGAGGCTGCTGGCCGATTTCGAATCGGCTGACGCGCATGCTAGCGTCGTGCGCGCGCAGATCGCGCGCGGCCCAGAAAACACGACCCTGAACATATCATGCGCATAGCCGTCATTGCGGTGGGTCGGCTGAAGCAGGGCCCCGAACGGGAGCTTGCCGAGCGCTATTTCGAGCGCTTCGACGAGGCCGGCCGCAAGCTCGGATTCCGCGAGCTCGCCATCCACGAATTGCCCGAAAGCCGCGCGCGCGATACCGCGACGCGGATGGCCGAAGAGGCGGCGGCGATCTCCGCGCATGTTCCCGAAAAATCGGTCCTGGTGGCGCTGGACGAGCGCGGCCAGAATCTGGATTCGACCGTATTCGCACGGCATCTCGGGCGCTGGCGCGACGAGGGTGCCGGTCATACTATCTTCATGATCGGAGGGGCGGACGGACTTTCGCCCGAATTGCGCCGTAAGGCCAAGCTCGCGATCGCGTTCGGCTCTGCGACCTGGCCGCATCAAATGGTCCGCGTCATGCTTCTGGAACAGCTTTATCGGGCCGCCACCATTCTGGCCGGCCACCCCTATCACCGCGCGTGATCCGCGCCACAACGAGCACCTTTGCTTAAAGCGATGCGAGCGCCAATTCTCAACCTGCTGCTGATCGCCGGCGTTTTGGGCTCAAGTATTTTGGGCGCAAGCCTCGCGCAAGCTCAGACGCCTGCACCGCAGACTGCGGCCGTCGCGCCCGATGCGATCAAGCAGCGCGAGCAGGAGCTCGAAGCCGCGCGCGCCAGCAAGAAGAGCGCGGAGGAAGCGCAGGCCAAGCTCAAGGCCGAGATCACCTCGCTCGGCCAGGACCGCACCCAGCTCAATCAACAATTGATCGACACCGCCGCCAATGTGCGCACTGTCGAGATCAAGATCGACGAGGCCGAAGTGCGGCTGCGATCGCTGAACGGCCGCGAGCAGGCGATGCGCAGCTCGCTCGATTTACGCCGCGCCGACATCGTCGAGGTGCTGGCGGCCTTGCAGCGCGCCGGAAGGCGGACGCCGCCGGCGCTATTGGTACGGCCCGAGGATGCCCTGCAATCGCTGCGCACGGCGATGCTGCTCGGTGCCGTCGTGCCGGAATTACGCGGTCGTGCCGAGAAGATCGCAAGCGAGCTCGGCGAGCTCGTGGCCTTGCGCAAGACCATCGCGACCGAGCGCGACCAGCTCGCATCCGACCGCGACAAGGTGCGTAACGACCAGACCCGGCTCGCGGCTCTGGTCGACGAGCGGCAGCGCCAGCAGGCGTCGCGCGAAAAGGACCTCGACGCCGAGAATGCGCGCGCCGTCGCGCTCTCACGACAGGTCGGCGATCTCCAGGGGCTGATCGCCAAGATGGAGCAGGATCTGCAAAGTGCCGCCAAGGCAGCCGAGAAGGCGGCCGAGGCGGCCAGGCAGGCCGAGGCCAAGGCGGCTGCAAACGCGGCCGCCAGCGCCAAGACCGGCCCCGGCGCTTTCAAGGACCGCTCCCGGACCACCCCGGCGATGGCCTTCGCCGCAGCCAAGGGTCTCCTGCCTCTTCCGGTTAACGGTAACAAGATCAGGGATTTCGGCGGTTCGGACGGGCTCGGCGGGGTCCAGAAGGGCATTTCGCTGGCGACCAGGCCCGGCTCCCAGGTCACGACGCCGTGTGACGGCTGGGTGGTCTATGCCGGCCCGTTCCGCAGCTATGGACAACTCTTGATCCTCAATGCCGGGGGCGGGTATCATGTGCTGATCGCCGGGATGGAGCGCATTTCGGTCAACATCGGTCAGTTTGTGCTCACGGGGGAGCCTGTCGCGACCATGGGGTCGACTTCTCAAGTCGCCTCCATTCTCGCCACGAACGCGAGTCAACCTGTGCTCTATGTCGAGTTCCGCAAAGACGGCACTCCAATCGATCCAGGCCCATGGTGGGCCGCAAATGAAGGCGAGAAGGTTCGCGGATGATGCGCAAGACTTCAGTTATCCTCCTCAGCGCGGCCACCGGTGCGGCGCTGACGCTGTTCGTGACGCAACCGCGCGCAGTCTTCATGGGCTCCAGCGCGCGAGCCGCCACCGCGGACACCTATCGCCAGCTCAATTTGTTCGGCGACGTCTTCGAGCGCGTGCGCTCGGACTATGTCGAGAAGCCCGACGACACCAAGCTGATCGAATCCGCGATCAGTGGCATGCTCACCGGTCTCGATCCGCATTCGAGCTACATGGACGCCAAGAGCTTCCGCGACATGCAGGTGCAGACCCGCGGTGAGTTCGGCGGCCTCGGCATCGAAGTCACGATGGAAGATGGCCTGATCAAGGTGGTCTCGCCGATCGACGACACCCCGGCCTCGCGCGCCGGCGTCATGGCCAACGACATCATCACCAATCTCGACGACGAGGCGGTGCAGGGCCTGACCCTGAACCAGGCGGTGGAGAAGATGCGCGGCCCCGTCAACACCAAGATCAAGCTCAAGATCATCCGCAAGGGCCAGGACAATCCGATCGACGTCACGCTGGTGCGCGACAACATCCGCGTCCGCTCGGTGCGTGCCCGCGTCGAAGCCGACGACATCGCCTATATCCGCATCACCACCTTCAACGAGCAGACCACCGAAGGCCTGAAGCGCGAGGTCGCCAACCTCTCGAATCAGATCGGCGACAAGCTGAAGGGCTACGTCATCGACCTCCGCAACAACCCGGGCGGCCTGCTCGAGGAAGCGGTCACCGTCTCCGACTCCTTCCTGGAGAAGGGCGAGATCGTCTCGACCCGCGGCCGCAATGCCGAGGAGACCCAGCGCCGTACCGCGCATACGGGCGACCTCACCAAGGGCAAGCCGGTCATCGTGCTGGTCAATGGCGGCTCGGCTTCGGCGTCGGAGATCGTCGCCGGTGCGCTGCAGGACCACAAGCGTGCGACCATCGTCGGCACGCGCTCGTTCGGCAAGGGCTCGGTGCAGACCATCATTCCGCTCGGAAGCGGCAACGGCGCGCTGCGTCTGACCACGGCGCGCTACTACACGCCGTCGGGCAAGTCGATCCAGGCCAAGGGCATCGTGCCCGACATCGAAGTGCTGCAGGACGTGCCGGACGAGTTGAAGTCGCGCACCGACACCAAGGGCGAAGCTTCGCTGCGCGGCCATCTCAAGAACGACGGCGACGAGAAGACCGGCTCGCAGTCCTACGTTCCGCCGGACGCCAAGGACGACAAGGCGCTCAAGCTCGCCGACGATCTGCTCCACGGCATCAAGAACAGCGCCTCCGCGGCGCCCACCCCGGGCGGCGACAAGGCCACGACCGACAAGCCCAAAGCGGCGAACTAAGTCGGCGCATCACGATCTGACGAAAAAGGGCGGCTCCCGGAGCCGCCCTTTTTTGCTTGGAACTCCTGCTATCCCCGGCCTATCCCGGCCTGCCGCCGCTTGACCTCGGCGTGGTATCGTCGTCTCGAGTGATTCGGGATCGCGCATGACTGAAACGGCCGATGATCTGAGCGCCCCGCTCGGACGGGACAAGCCGCGCCGGAAACGCCGGCTGCGGCTGCCGTTCACGGCCATGCAGCTGCTCGCTGTCCTGCTCGGCCTGTTCCTGGTCAGCTTTGCCGGCTTCGCCATCTTCAACAAGGATCCGCTCGGCGGCGAGCCGATGACGCGGCTCGCGATCCGCGAGCCCAATGCCGCAGACAAGGCGGGTGATGACAAGCCGGCCGCTTCCGGCCACGGTCAGGACAGCAAGCAGGAGACGAAGCACGAGACCAAGGAGGCGCCGAAGCAGGCGGGCGAGCAGAAGACCGTCACCATGATCGACGGTTCCACCGGCACGCGCCACGACGTGGTGATCGGCGGCGATCCCGCCGGCAAGAGCGAGGCGGCCTCGGCCTCCGCACCGCCGCCCGTCATGGCCGGGATCGACCCAAAACTTCTCGAGAAATCGCGCTACGGCATGATCCCCGCGATTTCCGGCGACATCAAGCCGTTCAACGTCTATGCGGCGGATGCCGACCGCGCCAAGGCCGCCAAGATGCCGGTGGTCGCGATCCTGATCGGCGGCCTCGGCGTCGGCGCCGCCAAGACTACCGATGCCATCATGCGGCTGCCAGCGGCGGTGACGCTGGCCTTCACGCCTTATGGGTCCGATCCAGGAAAACTCGCCGAGCGCGCCCGCGCCCAGCGCCACGAGATCTTCCTCCAGATCCCGATGGAGCCCTATGACTTCCCCGACAACGATCCGGGGCCGCAGACGCTGCTGACGTCGCTCAGTGCCGACCAGAACATGGACCGGCTGTACTGGCATCTGAGCCGGATGCAGGGCTATGCCGGCCTCACCAATTTCATGGGCGCCCGCTTCATCGCAACGGAGCCGGCGATGCAGCCGATCATCCGCGAGGCGGCCAAGCGCGGCCTCGGCTTCTTTGACGACGGCTCCTCGCCGCGCAGCATTGCGCCCCAGGCCGCCGGCAGCCTGGCGATGCCGTTCGGCAAGGGCGATATCGCGATCGACGCGGTGCCGACCCCGGCCGAGATCGATCGCGCCCTGACCAAGCTCGAAGCGGCGGCGCGCGAGCGCGGCGTGGCCGTGGGCACCGCCTCCGCCCTCCCGGTCTCGATCGAGCGCATTGGCGCCTGGACCAAGACATTGGGCGACCGAGGTATCCTTTTGGTGCCATTGACAACCGCGATGCTGAAATCAAAATCCAGCTAAATCAACGGATTGGTACGGCACAGACCCGCGGGGCCTGCTTCAGCCTTACCGACAGCATGCGAGAGGTCTGGCGGAATGGCGCGTTACGAGGATCTGCCCTACCGGACCTGCGTCGGCGTGATGTTGCTCAACAAGGACGGACTGGTGTTCATCGGCCGGCGTGCCGGCGGCATCGAGCATGTCGACGACACCCATGTCTGGCAGATGCCGCAGGGCGGCGTCGATCCCGGCGAGGACAATTGGGAGGCCGCCAAGCGCGAGCTCTATGAGGAGACCAGCGTGCGTTCGGTCGAGCGGCTCGGCGAGGTTCCGGACTGGCTCACTTACGACATTCCCCGCACGGTCGCCGGGCGCACCTGGAAGGGCCGCTACCGCGGCCAGCGCCAGAAATGGTTCGCGGTCCGCTTCACCGGCAAGGACAGCGAGATCAACGTCGAAAAGCCCGGCGGCGGCCACAAGGCCGAGTTCGTGAGCTGGCGCTGGGAGCCGATGAGGAACCTGACTGGGCTGATCGTCCCGTTCAAGCGCCCGGTCTACGAGCGCGTGGTGAAGGAATTTTCCCCGCTGGCGCAGGATTAAGTTCAAGTCGCCGTTCCAGCTTGATGCTAATGCATCGCCTGAAATGACGACGAGAGATCCACGCGTGACAACTGAAAAACCCTACCGTCCCAATGTCGGAATCGCGCTGTTCAACGCCGATGGCCGCGTGCTGATCGGGCACCGCTTCAAGGGCGACGGCCCCGAGATCATCCTTCCGGGCTTGGACTGGCAGATGCCGCAGGGCGGCGTCGACGAGGGCGAGGATTTGCGCGACGCCGCGCTGCGCGAGCTCTGGGAAGAGACCAGCGTCAAGAGCGCAACCTATCTCGGCGAGACCGACTGGCTGACTTACGAATTCCCGCCCTATGACGGGCCGCAGACGCATCGGCTGGCGAAATTCCGCGGCCAGCGCCAGAAGTGGTTCGCGCTGCGCTTCACCGGCAAGGATGACGAGATCGATCCGCTGACGCCGCGCAACGGGCAGCCCGCCGAGTTCGACGCCTGGCGCTGGGAGCGGCTCGACCGCGTCCCCGACGTCGTGGTGCCGTTCCGCCGCCACGTCTACAGCGCCGTGGCGCAGCAGTTTGCGCGGTTCGCAAACTGAAAACGCGAAAACAACCCCATGCACAGTAGAACGGGGTTGAAATCATTAGAGAACTTTGCCCGGAAATTGCGTGAGCCTAGTTGATCGGTCCCACCGTGAACGGGCCGATCGCGATGACGTGGCAATCGCCGTCGCGCTTGGCGCAGTCGACGAGCGCGGAATTGACGGCGGACTGCTCGTCGGCGGCCCTCACACCGAGGCCCGGCCGGCCCGCGGTGCCGACCGCGACGGCGTTCCAGCCCATGCCATCGGCGAGCTTGCGCACCACCTCGTCGCGCGCATCGGCGACAATCGAGGCGTTGGACGCCGCGTGGAAGAAGCCGGTGATCCGGAGCAGGGTCGGGATCGGCACGACGAAATTCTCGTCGACCGCAACGACCAGGCAGGCGACGCTGGCGATCGCGCCGCACGATTCCAGCGAACGCCGCGCGGCATCGTCGGCGGATGATGCGCCCATCACCATGAAATATTGACCGCCCGGGCCGAGCGCGACCGCGCGGGATTTTGCCGCGGGCACGTACATGTTCTCGAGCCGGACCTTGGCGGGATCGCGCACCATCGGAAAGTCTTTCGAGGCGAAGGCGCGCTCGGTCATGGCATCATGCCGGACGAACGGTTGCGGCGGCATCGGCGGCTTGCCGTGCGTGTAGACGACGTTGTTGCCGACCGCATAGAGCTCGCAGCGCCGCGGCGACTGCGCGGCATCGGCGCGCTTCTGACACTGATCGAGTGCGGCGTTGCGCGCGGCTTCCTCGTTCGGCTGATTCAACGACGCGCCGGTGAAGCCGCCGACATTGAGCGCGAACGCCTTGTAGTCGCCGGCAGCGGAATAGTCGCCCGCCAGGTAGTTGCGGATGCGCTCGTTGATGAAGGGGACGCTGTCGGCGGGAAACTTGCCGGCCATCGGCGAAGCCGATGGTGCCGGCATGGGCATCGGCGCTTTCGCCGCCATGGTGGCTGATGGGCTTGGCGCTGTTGATGCAACCACGCTGGGCGCAGGGCTCGATACAGGGCTTGGCACGGTCGCTGCGATCGCCGGCGCCCTCGTGGTCTCGAGCTTGGTGAAATAGAGGAAGCCGCCGACGCCGATGGCGACGATGGAGACGACACCGACCACCAGCGGCCACATCCAGTTCGGCGCGGGCGCGGCCTTCGTCACCTTCTTGATCTGCGGCGTCGCGTAGCTGCCGTCCCCGCGCCGCATCGCCACCATGTAGGCGTGCACCGGCGTCGGGATGTTCTTGACCTCCTGCGCGCCGATATCGGCGAACTGCACCGACAGCTTGTTGGCGACCTGCTCGTGCACGGCGCGGGAGACGCAGATGCCGCCGACCTCGGCGAGGCCCTCGAGCCGGGCGGCGATATTGACACCGTCACCGAGCAGATCGCCGTCGCGCTCGACCACGTCGCCGATGGTGATGCCGATGCGAAACGACATCTGCCGGCTTGGCGGATAGGCCATGTTGCGGGTTCGCAAGGATTCCTGGATGTCGATCGCGCAGCGCACCGCGTCGACCGCGCTTGGAAATTCCGCGAGCACGGCGTCGCCCGCGGTATTGAAGATGCGTCCGCCCGCCCTGGCAATGAAATCGTCGACGACCTCGCGATAGGAGGCGAGACGCCGCAGCGTCTCCTCTTCGTCTTCCGCGACCAGTCGTGAATAGCCGGCAATATCGGCTGCGAAAATCGCTGCGATCTTGCGTTTCATCTGCGGCCGGCCCCCGGAACAAAGTTCGCGGGCGCAGAATGGCGCTATCGGCGGCGCGGTGCAACAAAGTTTCAGCGCCCGCCACTTCCGTGACGAGCGCTGAACTTATTCAGGAATTTGTAGCTTGAGCCCCGGCGCAGTGCACCGGGGCTTAGTGCATCGCCGTGCTGTTGAGCTGCTGCTGGATGCTCTTGAAGTGGTCGAGCCGCGCGATGGCTTGATCGAGCTCGTTGCCTTCGTGCTCCTTCAATCCCTCTTCCATCTCCGAGACGGTCGCGGCGAACTGGGCGCGGTCGAGCTCGGCCAGCGAGGTCGCGACGTCGGCGAGCACGGTCAGGCCCTTGTCGGAAACTTCGGCGATACCGCCGAGCACAATGATCTTCTCGTGCTTGCCGCCGGTGGTCACGGTGAGAATGCCGGGCCGGATCGCGGCCACGACCGGCGCATGTCCCGCCAGCACGCCGAAGTCACCTTCGACGCCGGGGATATCGACCTGGTCGACCTCGCCCGAGAAGGCGAGCTTTTCCGGCGAGACGAGATCGAAGTGGAAGGTGGCCATTGGAAACCTGCGAATGGTGGGTAGCGAATTGCGAATGGAGCGGGAGCAGCGCGACTAGTCGCTACTCCCTACTCGCCCTTCGCAGCTTAGGCCGCCTCGGCCGCCAGCTTCTTGCCCTTCTCGATCGCCTCTTCGATGGTGCCTACCATGTAGAAGGCGGCTTCCGGCAGGTGGTCATACTTGCCTTCGCAGAGGCCGCGGAAACCCTTGATGGTGTCCGCGAGGTCGACGAACTTGCCGGGCGAGCCGGTGAAGATTTCGGCGACGTGGAACGGCTGCGACAGGAAGCGCTCGATCTTGCGGGCGCGGGCCACCGTCAGCTTGTCCTCTTCCGAAAGCTCGTCCATGCCGAGAATGGCGATGATGTCCTGCAGCGACTTGTAGCGCTGCAGCACCTGCTGGACCTGACGCGCAGTGTCGTAGTGCTCCTGGCCGACGACGAGCGGCGAGAGCATGCGCGAGGTCGAGTCGAGCGGATCCACCGCCGGATAGATGCCCTTTTCCGAGATCGCGCGGTTCAACACCGTGGTGGCGTCCAAATGCGCGAACGAGGTGGCGGGCGCCGGGTCGGTCAAGTCGTCGGCCGGAACGTAAATGGCCTGCACCGAAGTGATCGAACCCTTCTGCGTGGTGGTGATGCGCTCCTGCAGCGCGCCCATGTCGGTGGCGAGCGTCGGCTGGTAACCCACGGCGCTCGGGATACGACCGAGCAGCGCCGACACTTCAGAACCGGCCTGGGTGAAACGGAAGATGTTGTCGACGAAGAACAGCACGTCCTGGCCCTGGTCACGGAAGTGCTCGGCGACGGTCAGACCGGTGAGGCCGACGCGGGCGCGGGCGCCGGGCGGCTCGTTCATCTGGCCGAACACCAGCGCGCACTTCGACTTGACGCTCGGATCCGGATTGTTCGGATCGGCGTTGACCTTGGACTCGATGAACTCGTGATAGAGGTCGTTGCCCTCGCGGGTACGCTCGCCCACGCCGGCGAACACGGAGTAACCACCGTGCGCCTTCGCGACGTTGTTGATCAGCTCCTGAATCAGCACGGTCTTGCCGACGCCGGCGCCGCCGAACAGGCCGATCTTGCCGCCCTTGGCATAGGGCGCGAGCAAGTCGACGACCTTGATGCCGGTGACGAGAATTTCAGCTTCGGTCGACTGGTCGGTGTAGCTCGGCGCTTCCTGATGGATGGCGCGCGTGCCCTCGGACTGGATCGGGCCGGCTTCGTCGATCGGCTCGCCGATCACGTTCATGATGCGGCCGAGCGTGCCCGCACCGACGGGAACCGAGATCGGCTGACCGGTGTCGGTCACTTCCTGGCCGCGGACCAGACCTTCGGTCACGTCCATCGCGATCGTGCGCACGGTGGACTCACCAAGATGCTGCGCAACTTCCAGCACGAGGCGGATGTTGCCGTTCCTGGTTTCCAACGAATTCAGAATGGCCGGCAGATGGCCTTCGAACTGAACGTCGACGACGGCGCCCATGACCTGGGTGACACGACCGACCTGGGTAGCTGCTGTAGCCATGAAGCTCTCCTTCGAAATTCTTTACTTGAACGACCGTCGTTTGGTTCGTGCGTCAGACCGCCTCGGCGCCGGAGATGATCTCGATCAGCTCCTTGGTGATCTGGGCTTGACGGGTTCGGTTGTAGATCTGGGTTTGCTTGCGGATCATTTCGCCCGCGTTGCGGGTGGCGTTGTCCATCGAGCTCATCTGGGCGCCGTAGAACGAGGCGTTGTTTTCCAGCAGCGCACGGAAAATCTGCACCGCGATATTCCGCGGCAACAGGCCGGAGAGGAGTTCGTCTTCCTCCGGCTCGTAGTCGTAGGACGTCGACGGCGCGTTCGCCGCCTTTTCTTCCACGGTCAGCGGAATGATCTGCTGCGCGGTCGGGACCTGGGCAATTACCGACTTGAACTGCGCGTAGAACAGCGTGCAGACGTCGAATTCGCCGTTGTCGAAGCGGGCCAGAACCTTCTTGGCGATGTCCTCGGCGTTGACGAAGCCGAGCTGACGAACGCCGCGCAGGTCGAGATGCTCGACGATCTGCTTGTCGTACAGGCGGCGGAGCTGCTCGTAGCCCTTGCGTCCGACGCAGAAGAATTTGACCTCCTTGCCCTGCGCCATCAGCGACTGGGCGCGCTCGCGCGCGAGGCGCACGATCGAGGAGTTGAAGGCGCCGGACAGGCCGCGCTCGCCGGTGCAGACCAGCAGCAGGTGAACCTGGTCCTTGCCGGTGCCGGCCAGCAGCACCGGCGCGCCGGGCGAACCGGCGGCAGCGCTGGCGATGTTGGAGATCACCGCGCTCATCTTGTCGGCATAGGGCCGCGCCGCCTCGGCTGCTTGCTGGGCGCGTCGCAATCGGGATGCCGCGACCATTTGCATGGCCTTGGTGATCTTCTGCGTCGCCTTGGTGGAGGCGATGCGGACGCGCATGTCTTTAAGTGACGCCATTCTTCGTTCACCCCGGCGGTTCGATCCCTTGGATCAAGCCGCTAGCCTATCCCAGTCGTCATGCCCGGGCGTGTCCCGGGCATCCACGTCTTCGTTTCCATGCAGTGAGGCACGGAAGGCCGGGACAAGAAGCCCGGCCTTGCGACCGTTCTCTTATGCGAAGCTCTTGGCGAAACCTTCGACCACCGACTTCAGCTTGGCGGCGGTGTCGTCGGAGAGATCGCGGCTGTCGCGGATCGCGTTGAGGATCTCGACATTCTTGCCGCGCAGCAGCGACAACAGACCGTCCTCGAACGCACGCACCTTGTTGACCGGAAGCGGATCGAGATAGCCGTTGGTGCCGGCCCAGATCACGCAGACCTGCTCTTCCATCTTCAGTGGCGCGAACTGCGGCTGCTTCAGCAGCTCGGTGAGACGCGAGCCGCGGTTGAGCAGGCGCTGGGTCGAGGCGTCGAGATCGGAGCCGAACTGCGCGAACGCCGCCATTTCGCGGTACTGCGCCAGCTCGCCCTTGATCTTGCCGGCGACCTTCTTGGTGGCCTTGGTCTGCGCCGAGGAGCCGACGCGCGACACCGACAGACCGACGTTCACCGCGGGGCGGATGCCCTGGAAGAACAGGTCGGTTTCGAGGAAGATCTGGCCGTCGGTGATCGAGATGACGTTGGTCGGAATGTAGGCCGACACGTCGTTGGCCTGGGTTTCGATGACCGGCAGAGCCGTCAGCGAGCCCGAGCCCTGGTCCTTGTTCAGCTTCGCCGCGCGCTCGAGCAGGCGGGAATGCAGATAGAACACGTCGCCCGGATAGGCTTCGCGGCCCGGCGGGCGGCGCAGCAGGAGCGACATCTGGCGGTAGGCGACGGCCTGCTTGGACAAATCGTCATAGATGATGACGGCGTGCATGCCGTGGTCGCGGAAGTACTCGCCCATGGTGCAGCCGGTGAACGGCGCGATGTACTGCATCGGCGCCGGATCGGACGCGGTGGCGGCGACGATGATCGAATATTCGAGCGCGCCCTGCTCTTCCAGCACCTTCACGAACTGGGCAACGGTCGAGCGCTTCTGGCCGATCGCGACGTAGACGCAATACAGCTTGATGTTCTCGTCCGGCTGCGCGTTGAGCGGCTTCTGGTTGAGGATGGTGTCGAGCGCGATCGCGGTCTTGCCGGTCTGACGGTCGCCGATGATCAGCTCGCGCTGGCCGCGGCCGATCGGGATCAGGGCGTCGATCGCCTTGAGGCCGGTCGCCATCGGCTCGTTCACGGACTTGCGCGGAATGATGCCGGGCGCCTTGACGTCGACGCGCATGCGCTTGTCGGCCTGGATCGGGCCCTTGCCGTCGATGGGATTGCCGAGCGCGTCGACGACGCGGCCGAGCAGGCCCTTGCCGACCGGCGCGTCCACGATGGCGCGGGTGCGCTTGACGGTCTGACCTTCCTTGATCTCGCGGTCGGCGCCGAAGATAACGATACCGACGTTGTCGGTTTCGAGGTTCAGCGCCATGCCGCGGGTGCCGTTCTCGAACTCGACCATTTCACCGGCCTGGACGTTATCCAGACCGTAAACGCGGGCGATACCGTCACCGACGGACAGCACCTGTCCGACTTCGGAGACTTCAGCTTCCTGGCCGAAATTCTTGATTTGGTCCTTGAGGATCGCGGAAATTTCCGCGGCGCGGATGTCCATCAGCCTGCCTCTTTCATCGCGTGCTTGATCGAATTGAGTTTGGTGCGAAGCGAACTATCGATCATCCGGCTGCCAAGCTTGACCACGAGGCCACCGATGATCGAGGGATCGACCTTCACGTTGAGCGCGACGTCCTTGCCGGTCACCGACTTCAGGGCAACCTTGAGGGCGTCGAGATTCTTGTCCGAGAGCGCCTCCGCCACGGTGACGTCGGCCGTGGCCTCGCCCTTGAATTTGGCGACCAGGGCGCGATAGGCGCGGATGACGTCAGCCACCGCGAACAGGCGGCGGTTGGCGGTCAGCACTTTCAGGAAATTGGCGGAGATGCCGGCGATGCCCGCCTTGTCCAGCACGGCCGAGAGGGCCCTGGACTGGGCGTCGGCCGCGAAAACCGGGCTGCGAACGAGGCGCTTCAGATCGGCGCTTTCGTTGAGCATGCCCTCGAATTTCTCGAGATCGGCTTTGACCTCGTCGACCACTTTCTGGTCGCGGGCCAGTTCAAACAAGGCCGTTGCATAACGGCCCGACACACCGGAAACGGACGTATCTTCTGCAGCCACAGACATGCTCTTTTTGCTGTCAAACTCGCAAGGGAAAAACCGTCGCCACAAAGCGGCGCCTAGCGATCCAAGCCCTTGGAATTCAAGCGGGACTTCGATTTTCGACCCCGCACGGAAGTGCCGGGCTCGTTAAAATCGCGGCTTTGCTAACATAGCAGGCGCGCACGTGCAACATGACGCCAAATTAAAGGCATGACGTTCTGTCGCCAGTTCGTCGCAGTCCACGACGACGCGACGACGACCTGCCACGCCGCGGAATTGCCACAGCGCTTAAGCCAGCCCATGAGTCGAGGCCGGCGATTTGTTCCTGCCCTCAGCGCATAGCGGCCATGAACACAGATCGCTGAGGCGTGATTCCGAGCACATTCGCTTCACTCGCCGAATACTTACCCAATTCTAAATGCGGGAAGCGATAACTTCGTTTTACAGTATTTGTAAGTAATATAGAGGTTAATGAATCGTTAAAATCCAAGATTACGGAATATCGGCCGAATATCCCCGCCGGTAACAAGATATTACATGAAGACACAGAACGGATTTACTGCCCAATTCACGCCTCATTAGGAATCGAAACGCGGTCCCGCTCGCAAACTTACGGGGGCTCCACTTGCCACATATGTGGCAATACTAGCTTAGGGACCAATATATGCTTTGTTTGAAGACGCTGGGCTCTGTGACCCGGCCGCGTAAGGCGATCGCCTTTGTTGCCGCAACTCTTCTCATCGGTGGAACTGCCACCGAAGCTTCCGCCAAATCCCGCCATCACCATCGGTATTCCCACCATCATCACCGCCACCACGCCCAGAACGACGCCAACACGACCTCCGATTGGCGTAACGCCAATGCGTCGATGACGCCGTCGCAGGGCACCGGACGTTCCTTCTCCGGCATGGCTTCCTTTTACGGCAACGAGTCCGGCAGCAGGACCGCCTCGGGCCAGCGCTTCAACCAGAACGCCATGACCGCGGCGCACCGTTCGCTGCCGTTCGGCACCAAGCTGCGGGTCACCCATGGCGGCTCCAGCGTCATCGTCACCATCAACGACCGTGGCCCGTTCATTCGCGGCCGTGTCCTCGACCTCTCCGCGGGCGCTGCCCGCGCCATCGGCCTCACCGGCGCCGGCGTCGGCCGCGTCACCGCGGAAGTCGTCTCCTAAGACGCGCGACGCGTGAAACAAGCCCGCCGTCTTGGGGGACGGCGGGCTTTTTCTATTCTTTCGTCATTGCGAGCGAAGCGCAGCAATCCAGTCTGTCACCGCGGAAACAGACTGGATTGCTTCGTCGCAAGGGCTCCTCGCAGCGACGGGGAGAGAGCGGTGGCCTACAAAAAGCTCTGCGGATCGACGTCGACTTCGAGCTTTTGATTGCCCTTCGGCTTCGGGCATGCGGCAAGCCAGTTGCGCAGATAATCCGACAGGTCGAAGCCGCGCGCGGATTTCACCAGAATGCGGAAGCGGTAGCGGCCCTTGATGACCGCGAGCGGGGCTTCCGCCGGGCCCAGCACCACCACGCGCTCATCGCGCGGCGCGAGCGCGACGAGGTGGCGGCCAAAGCCTTCGGCGCTCGGCCGGTCGCCGGCGGAAATGATCAGGCTCGCGAGCCGCCCGAACGGCGGATAGAGCGTGCGTTCGCGCAAATCGATCTCGCTGTCGTAGAAGGCTTCGCGGTCGCAGGCGATCAGCGCCTTCATCACGGGATGATCGGGCTGGTGGGTCTGGAGATAGCCGACGCCACGGCCCTGCTCGCGGCCGGCACGGCCGATCACCTGGTTGAGCAATTGCCAGGTGCGTTCCGAGGCGCGCGGATCGCCATTGGACAGGCCGAGATCCGCATCGACCACGCCGACGAGATTGAGCCGCGGGAAATTGTGGCCCTTGGCGACGAGCTGGGTGCCGATGATGACGTCGACGCGGCCCTCCGCGATGTCATTGAGTTCCGAGCGCATCGTCTCGACCGAGGTGATGAGATCGCTCGACAGCACCATGGTGCGCGCCTCCGGGAACAGCGCCGCCGCCTCCTCCTGCAAGCGCTCGACACCGGGCCCGACCGCGACCAGCGATTCCTCCGCCGCGCAATGCGGGCAGGTTTGCGGGCGCGGCATCGAGAAACCGCAATGGTGACAGACGAGGCGCTGGCGGAAGCGATGATCGACCAGCCAGGCGTCGCAGATGGTGCAGGCGAAGCGATGGCCACAGGCGCGGCACAGCGTCAACGGCGCATAGCCGCGGCGATTGAGGAACAAGAGCGCCTGCTCGCGCCGCTCGATCGCGGTCCTGATCTCGGACGCCAGCCGCGGCGAGATGAAGCGGCCGCGCGCCGGCGGCTCGCGGCGCATGTCGATAGCCTCGATATGCGGCATGTGCTGGCCGCCGAAGCGCGACGGCAGCGCGATGCGCTGATAGCGGTTCTTGCGCGCATTGACCTCGGATTCGACCGACGGCGTCGCCGACGCCAGCACGATCGGAACCTTTGCGATATGGGCGCGCACCACCGCCATGTCGCGGGCGTGATAATGCACGCCCTCGTCCTGCTTGTAGGCCTGGTCGTGCTCTTCATCGACCACGATGAGGCCGAGATTGGCGTAGGGCAGAAACAGCGCCGAGCGCGCGCCGACCACGACCGGCGCGCTGCCCTCGGAGATCGCCGCCCAGTTGCGCGCGCGGGTGCGCGGCGTCAGCTCGGAATGCCATTCCAGAGGGCGCACGCCGAAACGCTGCGCGAAGCGGTCGAGGAACTGGCCGGTGAGCGCGATCTCCGGCATCAGGATCAGCGATTGTTTTCCGCGGCGGATCGCCTCGGCCACGGCTTCGAAGTAAACCTCGGTCTTGCCCGAGCCGGTGACGCCGTCGAGCAGCGCGACGTGAAAGCTGCCGTTGGCCGCGAGCGCGCGCATGGCATCGACCCCGGCGCGCTGGAGCGGCGAAAAATCCGGCCGGCTGAAATCCGGATTCGGTGCCGGTGGCGGCGGAGGCGGCGGCATCGGCTCGACCGTGAGCGTGCCTTCGTCGACGAGGCCGTCGATCACGCCGGCCGAAACGCCGGCCTCCTTGGCCGCCTCGGATTTGCCGTGCAGCAGCCGGTCCGACAGTACCTCGATCAGGCGCTGCCGCGCCGGCGTCAGACGTTTTGGCGGATCGCCGACCAGGCGGACGCCGGCACGCACCCGCTCGGGGCCGAGGTTCTCGCCCATTCGCAGGCACATGCGCAGCACCATGCCGCGCGGGCTCAGCGTGTAATTGGCGATCCAGTCGACGACCGCACGCAACTCGGGCTTCAGCGGCGGGATGTCGAGCTTTTCGCTGACCTCCTTGAGGCGGTTGTGCAAGCGCGGATCCGGATTGGCGTTTTCGGCCCAGACCACGGCGAGCACCTCGCGCGGGCCGAGCGGCACGCCGATGATATCGCCCGCCTTCAGCTCCATCCCACGCGGCACCTTGTAGGAATAGGTCTGGTCGAGCGCGACCGGCACCAGCACGTCGACCATGCGGGTCGCGTTGGCGGAGACGGCGTTGCTGCGCGACGTGTGATCCATGGAGGGGGAATCGGAACCCGGGGCTTCAAGGCTAGCGCCCGGAGGCGACCTTAGCGAACGATAAACGAGTGTGATGCGATATACTGAGTGGAATCACCACGTCCAGAGCGCATGAGCAAAGCGGCCGCCCCCCAAATCGAGCTCGCCAGCGCCGATCCTGGTATCGCGCAGGAGATGACGCGCTGGCTGTCGCATCTCGGCGCGGAGCGGCGGCTGTCGCCGAAGACGCTGGAAGCCTATGCCCGCGATTTGCGGCAGTGCCTGAATTTCCTCTGCGGCCATTGGGGCGAGCGGGTGACGCTGAAGCGGTTCGCTGCGCTGGAGGCCACCGATATAAGGGCCTTCATGGCGATGCGCCGTGCCGACGATATTGCCGGGCGCTCGCTGATGCGCGCACTCGCGGGCCTGCGCTCGTTCGGCCGCTTCCTCGAACGCGAAGGCAAAGGCAAGGTCGGGGCGCTCTCGGCGATCCGCGCGCCGAAAGTCGCCAAGAGCCTGCCAAAGCCGCTGCCGATGGCGTCGGCCAAACGTCTTGCGGACGCCGACGAGCGCGCCGGCGAGGATCGCGAGAGCTGGATTTTGGCGCGCGATGCCGCGGTGATGGCTCTCCTCTACGGCTCGGGCCTGCGCATCTCCGAAGCGCTGGGGCTGACGCGCCGCGAGGTGCCGCGTCCCGGCGAGGGCGACGTGCTGATCGTAACTGGCAAAGGCAACAAGACCCGCATGGTGCCGGTGCTCCAGAACGTGCTCGCACTGGTGCAAGACTATGTCGCGATTTGCCCGTATCCGCTGCCGGCCGAGGGCCCGATCTTCGTCGGCGCGCGCGGCGGGCCCTTGAGCCCGCGTATCATCCAGCTCGCGATGGAGCGGCTGCGCGGCGCGCTCGGCCTGCCCGACAGCGCCACGCCGCACGCGCTCCGGCATTCCTTCGCGACGCATCTGCTGTCACGCGGCGGCGATTTGCGCGCGATCCAGGAATTGCTCGGCCATGCCTCGCTCTCGACCACGCAGATCTATACCGGCATCGATTCCGAGCGGCTGCTGGAAGTCTATGCCAGCGCGCATCCTCGGCGGTGATGCTGACATGAAGCTGTCATAGCAAGCCTCTGGGCGCGCATGCCTCTTGCGCGGCGCCCGCGGTTCGGTCAATCGTGGGAACCGAGCCAGGAGGGATTTATGAGCGCACATGAAAGCATGGAGCATGCCGAGCACGCCGAACACGCGTCCGGCTCGAACAAGAAGATCGCGCTCCTGATCGCCGTTCTGGCGCTGTTCCTGGCGATCTCCGAGACGCTCGGCAAGGGCGCCCAGACCGAATCGATCAGCAAGAACGTCGAGGCTTCCAACCTCTGGGCCTTCTTCCAGGCCAAGAGCATCCGCCGCACGGTGGTGCAGACCGCGGCCGAGCAGGGCAAGCTGACGTTCGGCGCCGCGACCGACGAGGCCACCAAGGCCGCGGCTCAGAAGCAGATCGAGGACTGGCAGAAGACCGCGCAGCGCTACCGCTCCGAGCCGGAGACCGGCGAAGGCACCGAGCAGCTGGCCGAAAAGGCCAAGCACGCCGAGCATGAGCGCGACGAGGCGACTGCGAAATATCATCACTTCGAGCTGGCGTCCGCCGCCTTCCAGATCGGCATCGTGCTGGCCTCAGCCACCATCATCACCGGCATGCTGCCGCTCGCCTGGATCGCGGGCCTGCTGTCGCTTGCCGGACTTGGGATGACCGTGCTCGGCGCATGGTCGCCGCATCTGCTGCATTTGCATTGAGGGGATGAGGCCACATACTCCGCTGTCATGCTCCGCGAAGGCGGGGCATCCAGTACGCCGCGGCCTCTCGATTCTAGCCTCACTGTCTCTGGAATACAGGATTGCCCGCCTTCGCGGGCAATGACACTGAACAAGTGGCGACGCTCAACGCGCTTCGTGCACGCTCTTGCGAAAACGCTGGATCAGGCGGAGCGTGCGGGAGGACCAGCCTTCGCCGTTGCCGGCGATCAGCTCGCGGATGCGCCGCTTGACCGGATCGACCAGCTCGGCGGCCTTGGCACGCAGCTTCAGCACCAGATCATAGAGCCGCTCGAACCAGGCCATCTCCATCAGCTTGTCGCGCGTCACGTCGAACACGAAGGCGGTGACGCCGACCCCGAGCAGCTTTGCGAACACGATGGTGAAGACCGCGCTGGTCCAATATTCGTGCGTGAGCAGCCACAGGCCGACCAGCTTGAGCGGAAACAGCGGGATGATGGGCACGGCGAACACGATCAGCGTCATCGCCGGCGACAGCGCATCAACGCGGTCCGACAGCCATTGCTTGAACCGCGCGAGCGGAACAATTGCGACAACGCGCGCAACGATCGGTTCGAGATGGTCCCACAGCCAGGCTTCGATCAGGAAGATGATCGCAAGCAGGACCCAGACCGGTTGAAGCAGGCGGCGTAGCATGTGTTTCCCGCCCGATTCGGCGCTGGGCGCGACCTACATATGGATGGCCCGCTTGCCGACTGCAAGCGCGGCTTCCTTGATGGCCTCCGAGCGGGTCGGGTGCGCGTGGCAGGTGCGCGCGAGATCCTCCGCGCTGCCGCCAAACTCCATGAGAACGGCCGCCTCATGGATCATTTCGCCGGCTTCGCGGCCGATAATGTGCACGCCGAGCACGCGATCGGTCTTCGCATCTGCGAGAATCTTCACAAAGCCGTCGGTGGTCTGGTTGACCTTGGAGCGGCCGTTGGCGGTAAAGGGAAACTTTCCGACGGTATAGGCCACGCCCGCCTGCTTCAGCTCCTCCTCGGTCTTGCCGACGGAGGATACTTCCGGCGTGGTATACACGACGCCTGGGATAACATCGTAGTTCACGTGGCCGGCCTGCCCGGCGATGATCTCGGCAACAGCGACGCCTTCATCTTCGGCCTTGTGCGCGAGCATCGGGCCCGCGACGACGTCGCCGATGGCATAGACGCCCTTCACGCTGGTGGCGAAGTGCGGATCGATCTGCACGCGGCCGCGATTGTCGAGCGCCACGCCGGCTTCCTTCAGGCCCAGCCCCTCCGTGTACGGCACACGGCCGATACAGACGAGAACGACGTCGGCTTCCAGCGTCTCGGCAGCGCCGCCCGCGGCGGGCTCGACCGTCGCCTTCAGCGTCTTGCCGGAGGTGTCCACGCCCGTGACCTTGGCACCCAGCTTGAACGTAAAGCCCTGCTTCTCCAGGATGCGCTGGAATTGCTTGGCGATCTCGCCGTCCATGCCGGGCAGGATGCGGTCGAGGAATTCGACGACGACCACTTCGGCGCCGAGACGGTGCCAGACCGAGCCGAGCTCGAGGCCGATCACGCCGGCGCCGACGATCAGCAGCTTGCCGGGGACCTTGTCCAGCGACAGCGCGCCGGTTGACGACACGATGCGCGTCTCGTCGATCTCGATGCCCTTGAGGCGCGCGATGTCCGAGCCGGTCGCGATCACGATGCTCTTGGTTTCGATCACCTGCGACTTGCCGTCGGCGGAGACTTCGACCTTGCCGGTGCCGAGGATCTTGCCGGCGCCCTTGAGCACGTCGATCTTGTTCTTCTTCATCAGGAACTCGACGCCCTTGACGTTGCCGTCGATGCCCTGCTGCTTGAAGTTCATCATCGCAGGCAGATCGAGCTTCGGCGCGGAGACGCTGACGCCCATCTTGGCGAAGGAATGCCCGGCCTCCTCGAACATTTCGGAGGCGTGCAGAAGCGCCTTGGACGGCATGCAGCCGACATTGAGGCAGGTGCCGCCGAGCGTCGCGTTCTTTTCGACCACGGCGACTTTCATGCCGAGCTGCGCTGCACGCACCGCGCAGACATAACCGCCCGGTCCGGTGCCGATGACGACGAGATCGTATGCCATGAGAGAAAGTCCCGTAAGTTTAGCGTTGAGGGATGTGTCGGCGTCCGCGCGGCGCGTCAGCGTCCGCCGGACACATCGAGAATGGCTGAGGTGACGTAGGAGGCCTCGTCCGACATCAGCCAGACGATGGCATTGGCGACTTCATCGGCAGTACCGACGCGCTTCATCGGCACCATATGGGCCAGACGATGGGCGCGGTCGGGCTCACCGCCTGCAGCGTGGATTTCGGTGTCGATCAGGCCGGGCCGGATGCCCGCGACGCGAATGCCCTCGCCGGCAACCTCATAGCCGAGGCCGACGGTGAAAGAATCGATCGCGCCCTTGGACGCGGCATAGTCGACATAGGTGTTCGGCGCGCCGAGCTTGGCGGCAACCGATGACAGATTGACGATGACGCCGCCCTGGCCGCCGTGCCTGGTCGACATCCGCTTCACCGCTTCGCGCGCGCAGAGGATGGAGCCGGTGACGTTGACCGCCATCACGCGCTGGATGCGCTCGGCCGACATCTCGTCGACGCGCACGCCGCTGGTTCCGACGATACCGCCATTGTTGACCAGCGCGCCGAGCGTGCCGAACGCGTCCGCGGCCTTGAACAACGCAAGGATGTCGCTTTCCTCGGCCACGTCGCATTTCACCGCGATGGCCTTGCCGTTGCTGGCCGCGATCTCCGCGACCACCTCGTCGGCGGCCGTCTTGTTGCTGGCATAGCCGACGACGATTCGGAAGCCGCGCTTGGCTGCCGCAATCGCGGTCGCGCGGCCAATGCCGCGGCTGCCGCCGGTGATGACAACGACTTTATCGGTCACGCGCGCCTCCATGGTTCGACACGCGCCGTCGCGAAAGGCGACGGCGCTCGCAGAGCATCAGGGATCAGAGATCGAGCACCAGACGCGCCGGATCTTCCAGGCTCTCCTTGACGCGAACCAGGAAGGTCACGGCTTCCTTGCCGTCGATGACGCGGTGATCGTAGGACAGCGCCAGATACATCATCGGGCGGACCTCGATCTTGCCGCCGACGACCATCGGCCGCTCCTGGATCTTGTGCATGCCGAGAATGCCGGACTGCGGCGCGTTCAGGATCGGGGTCGACATCAGCGAGCCGTAGATGCCGCCGTTGGTGATGGTGAAGGTGCCGCCCTGCATCTCGTCGATCTTGAGCTGGCCGTCACGGGCGCGGCGACCGAAATCGGCGATGCCCTTTTCGATGTCGGCGATCGACTTGTTGTCGCAGTCGCGCACCACGGGCACGACGAGGCCCTTGTCGGTGCCGACGGCGACGCCGATGTGATAGTAGTTCTTGTAGATCAGATCGGTGCCATCGATCTCGGCGTTGACGGCCGGAATATCCTTCAGCCCCTGCACGACGGCCTTGGTGAAGAAGCCCATGAAGCCGAGCTTCGATCCATGCTTCTTCTCGAACGCATCCTTGTAGTGGGCGCGCAGCGCCATGACGTTGGTCATGTCGACCTCGTTGAAGGTCGTGAGCATGGCGGCGGTGTTCTGCACGTCCTTGAGGCGGCGCGCGATAGTCTGGCGCAGCCGGGTCATCTTGACGCGCTCTTCGCGGGCGGCGTCATCGGCCGGCGAGGGTGCGCGGACCTGAACCGCAGCAGCCGGCTGGTTGACCGGGGTCGGCGCCGAGGCCGCACGCTCGATCGCGGCGAGCATGTCGCCCTTGGTGACGCGGCCGTCCTTGCCGGAGCCGGGAACGGTCGAGGCGTCGACGCCGGTCTCGGCCGAGAGCTTGCGCACGGACGGGGCGAGCGGCGCATCCGCCGGCGGCGCCTTCGCCGCAGCGGGAGCAGCCGCAGCGGCGGCAGCAGGAGCGGCAGCCGCGGGCTTTGCGGGCGCAGCGGCAGCCGGCTTGGCAGCGCCGGCGGCACCTTCGGTAATCTGGCCAAGCAGCGCGCCGACCGCGACGGTGGCGCCATCGGCGGCGATGATCTCGCTCAGCGTGCCGGCAGAGGGCGCCGGGACTTCGATGGTCACCTTGTCGGTCTCGAGCTCCACCAAGGGCTCGTCGACGGCGACGGGATCGCCGGCCTTCTTGAACCAGCGGCCGATGGTGGCCTCGGTAACGGATTCGCCGAGGGTCGGCACACGAACTTCAGTCATGGTCTTTTCCTTAAGGAGATCGCCGATGCGGTCGGGAATTTCACAGGTGTCATGCCCCGCGAAGGCGGGGCATCCAGTACTCCGCGGCGTTCGTGGTCATCACGGCCGTCACGGCGTACTGGATCGCCCGCCTTCGCGGGCGATGACAGCGTCCTAAAAAACTTCTCAGCTCAATGCTTCGTCCAGGAACGCCTTCAACTGCGCCTGATGCTTCGACATCAGACCCGTCGCGGTCGCGGCGGAGGCGGCGCGGCCGACATAACGCGGACGCCGGCTCACACCGTTCACCTGGTTCAGCACCCATTCCAGATAGGGCTCGATGAAGTGCCAGGCACCCATGTTGCGGGGCTCTTCCTGGCACCACACCACTTCGGCCTTCTTGAAGCGCGACAGCTCGGCCACCAGCGCCTTCAGCGGCACCGGATAGAGCTGCTCGACGCGCATCAGATAGATGTCGTCCATCCCGCGCTTCTCGCGCTCCTCGTAGAGGTCGTAATAGACCTTGCCCGAGCAGAGCACGATGCGGCGGATCTTCTCGTCGGGGACGAGCTTGATCGCTTCGCTCGGCAGCATCTGGGCGTCGTCATAGAGGATGCGGTGGAAGGTCGTTCCCTTCGCGAGCTCCTCGAGACGCGACACCGCCCGCTTGTGACGCAGCAGCGACTTCGGCGTCATCACGATCAGCGGCTTGCGGATCTCGCGGTGGAGCTGCCGGCGCAGCACGTGGAAGTAGTTCGCCGGCGTGGTCGGATAGACCACCTGCATGTTGTCTTCCGCGCACATCTGGAGATAACGCTCCAGACGCGCCGAGGAGTGCTCCGGCCCCTGGCCTTCATAGCCATGCGGCAGGAGGCAGACGAGGCCGGACATGCGCAGCCATTTGCGCTCACCCGAGGAAATGAACTGGTCGAACACGACCTGCGCGCCGTTGGCGAAGTCGCCGAACTGCGCTTCCCACAGGGTCAACGTGTTCGGCTCGGCGAGCGAATAGCCGTATTCGAAGCCGAGCACGGCTTCTTCCGACAGCAGCGAGTTGATGACCTCGTAATGGCCCTGCTCGTGACCGAGATGGTTGAACGGCGTGTAGCGGCTCTCGTCTTCCTGGTCGATCAGGACCGAGTGGCGCTGCGAGAAGGTGCCGCGCTCCGAATCCTGTCCGGACAGGCGGACATGGTGGTTCTCGTTGAGCAGCGTGCAGAACGCCAGCGCCTCGCCGGTCGCCCAGTCGATGCCCGTGCCGCCGCCGATCGCCTTGGCGCGGTTTTCGAGGAAGCGCTGGATCGTGCGGTGGACGCGGAAACCATCGGGCACCTTGGTGATCTTGCGACCGATGTCCTTCAGTGCGGTGATGTCGACGCCGGTGACGCCACGCCGCGCATCTTCTTCCTGATCGGCGATCTTGAAGCCGGCCCATTTGCCGTCGAGCCAGTCGGCCTTGTTGGGCTTGTAGCCGGAGCCGGCTTCGAGCTCGGCATCGAGCCGCGCGCGCCAGTCGGCCTTGGCTTTCTCGACCTCGCCCTCGGTCAGCACACCTTCACTGATGAGACGGCGGGCGTAGAGCTCGAGCGTCGAGGGATGGGCTGCGATCTTCTTGTACATCACCGGCTGGGTGAAAGCCGGCTCGTCGCCCTCGTTATGGCCATGCCTGCGGTAGCAGAACATGTCGATGACGACGGGCTTGTGGAATTTCTGCCGGAACTCGGTCGCGACCTTGGCCGCGAACACAACGGCTTCCGGATCGTCGCCGTTGACGTGGAAGATCGGCGCGTCGATCATCTTCGCCACGTCGGACGGGTAAGGCGACGAACGGGAATAACGCGGATAGGTGGTGAAGCCGATCTGGTTGTTGACGATGAAGTGCACGGAGCCGCCGGTGCGGTAGCCCTTCAGGTCCGACAGGCCGAAGCATTCCGCGACCACGCCTTGGCCGGCGAACGCTGCGTCGCCATGCATCAGCAGCGGCATCACCGAGATGCGCATATCCGGCGGATCGCCGTGCTGGTCCTGCTTGGCGCGGACTTTGCCGAGCACGACGGGATCGACGATCTCGAGATGCGAGGGGTTGGCGGTCAGCGACAGATGGATGCGGTTGCCGTCGAACTCGCGGTCCGAGGACGCACCGAGGTGATACTTGACGTCGCCCGAGCCTTCGACCGCATCAGGATTGGCCGAACCGCCCTTGAACTCGTGGAACAGCGCGCGATGCGGCTTGCCCATCACCTGGGTCAGCACGTTGAGGCGGCCGCGATGCGGCATGCCCAGCACGACCTCCTTCACGCCGAGATTGCCGCCGCGCTTGATGATCTGCTCGAGCGCGGGGATCAGCGATTCAGCACCGTCCAGGCCGAAGCGCTTGGTGCCGGTGAACTTGGTGTCGCAGAACTTCTCGAAGCCTTCGGCTTCGACCAGCTTCATCAGGATGGCGCGGCGGCCTTCGCGGGTGAAGGAGATTTCCTTGTCCGGCCCCTCGATGCGCTCCTGGATCCACGCCTTCTGCGCCGCGTTCGTAATGTGCATGAACTCGACGCCGAGCGTCTGGCAGTAGGTGCGCTCGCAGATCGCGGTGATTTCGCGCAAGCTGGCGTATTCGAGACCGAGCACATGGTCGAGGAAGATCTTGCGGTCGAAATCGGCTTCGCTGAAGCCGTAGGTCCGCGGGTCGAGCTCTTCGCGATTGCGCTGGGCTTCGATGCCGAGCGGATCGAGCTTGGCGTGGAAGTGGCCGCGCATGCGGTAGGAGCGGATCAGCATCAGCGCGCGGACCGAGTCGCGGGTGGCCTGGAGCAGGTCGGCGGAGGAAAGGCCGCCGGCCTTGTCGCCACCCTTGGCCTGCGCCTTGGCGGCGATCTTGGCGCCGACCGTCTTCTCGACTTCCGCCCAATTGCCGTCGAGCGCGGAGGTCAGATCGTCCTGCGGGGTCAGCGGCCAGTTGGCGCGCTCCCAGGACGGGCCTTGGGCGTTCTTGCTGATGTCACCCGGCTGGTCGTTGAGGCTCTTGAAGAAGTCCTGCCACTCGGCATCCACCGAGGACGGGTCCTTCTCGTAGCGGGCGTAGATTTCGTCGATGTAGGTGGCGTTGGTGCCCTGCAAAAAGGAGGAGAGGGCAAAGGCTGCGTTCGCGTCTTGGCGAGACATACTTGAGTTCCTGGCGATTTCGGTTCGCGCATAACAAACGGCGCTGGCGCTGGGCTCCCCGGCAGAGGACCAGCGCGACAGGCACCATTTACCCTATTTGCTGCGAAACTTCGCCCGGAAAATTACGAAGATGTGAATCAGGCCTTCAATTTTTCGGCAAGCGTGTGGCCAAGACGAGCGGGAGACGGCGACACTGTAATTCCAGCCGATTTCATCGCGTCCGTCTTGGAACCGGCGTCGCCCTTGCCACCCGAAATGATCGCACCGGCGTGGCCCATGCGTCGGCCGGGAGGGGCCGTGACACCGGCAATGAAACCGACCATCGGCTTCTTGCGGCCGCGCTTGGCCTCGTCCTTAAGGAACTGGGCGGCGTCCTCCTCGGCGGAACCGCCGATCTCGCCGATCATGATGATCGACTCGGTCTTGGGATCGCCGAGCAGCATTTCCAGCACGTCGATGAACTCGGTTCCCTTGACCGGGTCGCCGCCAATGCCGACCGCCGTGGTCTGGCCGAGGCCTTCCTGGGTGGTCTGGAACACGGCTTCGTAGGTCAGGGTGCCGGAGCGCGAGACGATGCCGACGCTGCCGGTCTTGAAAATGTTGGCCGGCATGATGCCGATCTTGCAGTCGCCGGCGGTCATGACACCTGGGCAGTTCGGCCCGATCAGGCGCGACTTGGAGCCGGCCAGCGAACGCTTCACCCTGACCATGTCGATGACCGGGATACCTTCGGTGATGCAGACGATCAGCGGGATCTCGGCGTCGATGGCTTCGCAGATCGCATCGGCCGCGCCCGGCGGCGGCACATAGATCACCGACGCATCGGCGCCGGTCTTCTCACGCGCCTCGCGCACGGTGTCGAACACCGGCAGGCCCAGATGCGTCGCGCCGCCTTTGCCGGGCGAGGTGCCGCCGACCATCTTGGTGCCATAGGCAATCGCGGCCTCCGAATGGAAGGTGCCGTTCTTGCCGGTAAAGCCCTGGCAGATGACCTTGGTGTTCTTGTCGATCAGGATGGACATGAGGTCTGCTTTCGCGAAACTAACGAGTGAGAGGTCAGTGGATGCGGCGGTAGACGCCGGTGAGCACGTCGGCCCAGCCTTCCGCGTCCGGCGAGAACTGGATCTTCAACGAATAGGAATCGTCGTCGATGATTTCATAGACGTGGCGCGCATTACCGCGGAGCGAGCCGCGCACCAGCGTCAGGGTCTTGCCGACCCACCCGCCGGAGGCGGGCGAGGGCGGCGTGTAGCCGAGCGAATCGTACCAGAACAATTTGTAGGTCCGGTCTTCGCGGTCGAAAGTGAAGATCCCGTGGGTGGCGAAGCTCTGCTTGCCGTCGCGGGTCTGGACCGAGTCCTGGATCAGATAGAAGCCATTGAGATCCATGTGGGCCACGACGCGAGAAGTCGCCGTCCCGCCCTCCGTCCACCGCGACGGAAAGACCACCTCTTCGCCATTCCATTCACCGGCGAACGCGGCAAGACGCGCGTGCTCCGGCAGCGGGGATAATGCGGCGAGATGGTCCTGTGTCATGGCCTCAGCCTCCCTTGACGGCCTTCACGATCTTCTGCGCGGCGTCGTCGAGATTGTCGGCCGGCACCACGTTCAGGCCGGATTCACGGATGATCTTCTTGCCCAGCTCGACATTGGTGCCTTCGAGGCGAACCACCAGCGGCACGCTGAGGCCGACTTCGCGCACGGCGGCGGTGACGCCCTCGGCGATCACGTCGCACTTCATGATGCCGCCGAAGATGTTGACCAGGATGCCCTTCACGTTGGGATCCGCGGTGATGATCTTGAAGGCGGCCGCGACCTTTTCCTTGCTGGCGCTGCCGCCGACGTCGAGGAAGTTCGCCGGCGCCATGCCGTAGAGCTTGATGATGTCCATCGTCGCCATCGCGAGGCCGGCGCCGTTGACCATGCAGCCGATATTGCCGTCGAGGGTGACGTAGTTGAGGTCGTATTTCGACGCCTCGATTTCCTTGGCGTCTTCCTCGGTCTCGTCGCGCAGCGCGAGCACCTCGGGGTGACGGAACAGGGCGTTGTCGTCGAACGACACCTTGGCGTCGAGCACGCGGAGCTGACCCTGCTTAGTCACGACCAGCGGGTTGATCTCCAGCATCGACATGTCCTTGGCGACGAAGGCCGCGTAGAGCTGCGCGGTGAGCTTCTCGGCCTGCTTGGCGAGATCGCCGGAGAGTTTCAGCGCGTTCGCTACGGTGCGGCCGTGATGGCCCATGATGCCGGTCGCGGGATCGATCGAGAAGGTCACGATCTTCTCAGGCGTGTTGTGCGCGACGTCCTCGATGTTGACGCCGCCCTCGGTCGACACCACGAAGGAGACGCGGGAGGTCTCGCGGTCGACCAGGATCGAGAGGTAGAATTCCTTGTCGATGTCGGAGCCGTCCTCGATGTAGAGGCGGTTGACCTGCTTGCCGGCGGGTCCAGTCTGGATGGTGACGAGCGTTGCGCCGAGCATCTGCTTGGCGAATTCGGAAACTTCCGCGGCCGACTTGGCGATGCGGACGCCGCCCTTGTCGCCGGCCGAGGCCTCCTTGAACTTGCCCTTGCCGCGGCCGCCGGCGTGGATCTGGCTCTTCACGACCCAGACCGGGCCCGGAAGTGCCTTTGCCGCCGCGTCCGCGTCCGCCACCTTCAGGACCGGAACGCCCTTGGAGATCGCGACGCCGAACTCGTTCAGCAGCGCTTTGGCCTGATATTCATGGATATTCATATGGTCGCTCCCTGAACCCGCGGGCGGTGACCTCGTAGGCCCACCTCAGTCTTGTGGCTGGCATACCATATACCACAGGAACTGCAACCCGGATTCTCTGACATCGATCTCTGGACTTGCGGACCAGGACCCGCCCCAACCTTAAACAAGGTTTGGCGGAACCCCGGAAATGAAACCGCCGAAGACCGGGCTTCGGTCTTCGGCGGAATATTTGACCTTAGCGGCCCAGAAGATCCGGTGCGATCTTCTTGCAGGCGTCAACCAGACCCTGCACTGCGCCGACCGACTTGTCGAAGGCTTCGCGGTCCTTGCCGACGAGCTCGATCTCGACGACGCGCTCGACACCCTTGGAGCCGATTACGACGGGCACGCCGACATACATGTCCTTCACGCCGTATTCGCCGTTCAAATAGGCGGCCGAGGCCAGCACGCGCTTCTTGTCACGCAGATAGCTCTCGGCCATCGCGATCGCGGAAGCCGCCGGCGCGTAGAAGGCCGAGCCGGTCTTGAGCAGGTTGACGATCTCGGCGCCGCCGTTGCGGGTGCGGTCGACGATCTCGTCGAGGCGCGCCTGCGAGGTCCAGCCCATCTTGACGAGATCGGGCAGCGGGATGCCGGCGACGGTGGAGTATTTTACCAGCGGCACCATGGTGTCGCCATGGCCGCCCAGCACGAAGGCGGTGACGTCTTCAACCGAAACGTTGAACTCGTCGGCCAGGAAGTAGCGGAAGCGCGACGAATCCAGCACGCCGGCCATGCCGACGACCTTCTTGTGCGGCAGGCCGCTAGCCTTCTGCAGCGCCCAGACCATCGCGTCGAGCGGGTTGGTGATGCAGATGACGAAAGCGTCGGGGGCGTATTTCTTGATGCCGGCGCCGACCTGTTCCATGACCTTGAGGTTGATCGAGAGGAGGTCGTCGCGGCTCATGCCGGGCTTGCGCGGCACGCCGGCGGTGACGATGCAGACTTTTGCGTTGTCGAGCGCCTCGTAGGAGTTGGCGCCGGTGTAGTGTGCGTCAAAGCCGTCGACCGGCGAGGACTGCGCGATGTCGAGCGCCTTGCCCTGCGGCACGCCCTCGGCGATGTCGAACATCACCACGTCGCCCAGCTCTTTCAGGCCGATGAGATGAGCCAGCGTTCCGCCGATCTGACCGGAGCCAATCAAAGCAATCTTGTCGCGCGCCATGTGAGCCTGTCCTTTAGACACGTAAGGAGGGGAAAACTGAGACGGGTGGTTATCCCTTTCGCCTCCCCCGTTCAAGTCACGGGTTGCCCAATTGTCGGGCTTGCCGCGTATTCGAGCGCAACTCGTCATTCCGGGGCTTGGGAAGCGCCGCGCCCGGAATGATAGCGCTGGCAAATAGGACTTAAGTCTCGACCAAGCCCTTTAAGTCTCAACCAAACCTTTGGTCGAGCCGCTGGCGGTGGAATCCTTGCGGCCGTGGGGCAGCGCCAGATAGGATTCCGAGCTCATTTCGATCAGGCGCGAGGCGGTGCGCTTGAACTCGTTGGCCTCGTTGCCCTCGTTGGCAAGATAGAGCGAGATCGGGTTGGCATCGGCCGAGGCCATCAGCTTCACGGCATTGTCATAGAGCGTGTCGATCAGCGTGATGAAGCGCTTGGCGGCGTTGCGCTGGGAGAAATCCATCACTGGAATATGGTCGACCAGGATGGTGTGATAATCGTGCGCCAGCCTGAGATAGTCCGACGCCCCCAGCGGCTTCTCGCAGAGATCGGCGAACGCGAAGCGCGCCACGCCGTGGGCCGAGCATGGCACGTGCAGGATGCGGCCCTTGATCGAAATATCGCGCGACTTGCATTTGGCGCCGCCTGACATCTTCGACCAGGCGCGGTCGAGCGCGGCGTCCGCCTCAGTGTCCGCCGGCGTCAGCCACATCGGCACGCCCTGAAGCTTTTCCAGCCGGAAGTCGGTGCGCGCGTCGAGCCGCAGCACGTCCATGTGGTCGGTGATCTGCCTGATGAAGGGCAGGAACAGCGAACGATTCAGACCGCCCTTGTAGAGGTCGTCAGGCGCGACGTTGGAGGTCGCGACCACGACGGTGCCGAGCTCCAGCAGCTTTGCGAACAGGCGGCCGAGGATCATCGCGTCCGCGATGTCGGTGACGTGGAATTCGTCGAAACAGAGCAGCCAGCTTTCCTCGAAGATCGCATGCGCGGTCAGCGCGATGACGTCGCCATCGGCGATCTCGCCGCGCGCGATGCCCTGGCGAAAATCGTAGATGCGCTCGTGCACCTCGGCCATGAATTCGTGGAAATGCGCGCGCCGCTTGTGCTCGACGGTCGAGTGCTGGAAGAACAGATCCATCAGCATGGTCTTGCCGCGACCGACCTCGCCATGGACGTAGAGTCCGTGGGGCGCCTCGTCCTTGTCGTTGCTGAACAGGCGGCTGAGCAAGCCCTGCTTGCGCGCCGGCTTGTAATCGGCGAGCCGCTGGTCGAGCGCCGCATAGGCGTCGGCGATTTCGGCCTGCGCGGCATCGGGCTCGATCGCGCCGGACGCGATCTGGGCCTGATAGGCCTCGCGAAATGAGGAACTGGGGGTCGAGAGCATGCTCTTTACCGCCAGAGATGAGCGGAAATTGCAAGCCGTGAATTGGGGCGGGGCGCTATGCGTTCGGTGTCCCGGACGCGCTACAGCGTGCAACGCTACTGCGCAGAGCCGGGACCCACCATTTGGTACATCGATCGTGGAGCGATGGGCCCCGGCTCTGCAGCGCACCGCTTCGCGCTGCGCAGCGTCCGGGGCACGAGAGCTTCGCTACTCACACAGCTCGTACGCGTCCTCGACCACATACGGGCCGCCGCCGGTTGAGGCGCGGGACGAGAACAAAACAAAACGCTCGGCCGTGAACGCCTTGCTGGGAAAATAGCCGCGCAGCGAGAGATAATCGGCGACGTCACGGTCGGTGGCGTCGTGCAGCCGGGCCAGCGTGACATGCGGGATGAACTTGCGGCCTTCCGGGTCGAGGCCGATCCGTTGCATCAGGCGCTCGAGCTCGGCCTGTAATTCCATCAGCGGCTTGCTCGGCACGATGGTGGCGACCACCGCGCGCGGCTTGCGTCCGCCGAAACTCTGCAAACCCTGCACCTTCACCTCGAACGGCTTGCGATCGACGCGAAACAGCATCGAGGCGATTTCGTTGGCGGACATGCCGTCGATATTGCCGATGAAGCGCAGGGTGACGTGGTAATTTTCGGGATCGATCCAGCGGGCGCCGGGAAGGCCGCCCCGCAAATTGGAAAGCGACTGGCCAATCTCGGCCGGAATTTCCAGACCAGTGAACAAACGCGGCATCGTTTCGCACTCCCGATGCTTGGGCATGATCCCAGGGCAAGATCATATCCAAATTTTAGAGCCGGCGACGAATCACCGGTACCTTAATTCCTATCGCAGTTGTGTGACTCTGCGAAGCATCGCGCGCCTCACCCCGGTAAAACCCTGGGAATTACGGTCGGCGCTGCCTGCTTTTCAACGCCGCTGCTCAGCTATCGTGCCAATGAATGCCTCAACCGTGGGCAAGATATTCTTGACGATGATGTCGACGCCGGCCGCGGTCGGATGAATGCCGTCGGCCTGGTTGAGCTTGGCATCGGCCGCGACACCGTCGAGAAAAAACGGATAGAGCGGCACGCCAAATTTTTTCGCCAGATCCGGATAAATCGAATTGAAGCGCGCGGCATAGTCCGCGCCGTAATTCGGCGGCGCCAGCATGCCGCACAGCATCACCGCGATCGTGCGCGCCTTGAGGCGCTGGACGATCTCGGTCAGCGCGGCGCGCGTCAAATCGGGATCGATGCCGCGCAGCGCATCGTTGGCGCCGAGTTCGATGATCACACCGTCGGTTCCGTCGGGGACCGACCAGTCGAGCCGGTCACGCCCCCCCGAGGAGGTGTCGCCGGACACCCCGGCATTGGTCATATCGACCTCTATGCCTTTGTCTTGCAAAGCTTTTTGAAGCTTGGTGGGGAACGCTTGCTGGGCCGGGAGGCCGAGGCCGGCGCTCAGGGAATCGCCGAGAACCACCAGCTTGATCGGCTTCGCCGCCTCGGCCCATGCCGGAGCCCATGCCGGATTTGCGACCGTCATCAAAGCGAACATCAACACGGCTATGTGCATGAACAATCCGTAACGCCTCTCGACCGCGCGTACGGAGTTGCCATATGACCGGACCATGGACACTCGCATCTCTTCCTCTTCGCTCGCCGACAGTTCGGCCGACACCATCGCCATCTCCAACGTCAATCTGTCATTGGGTACGGGCGCGGCACGCGTTCACATTCTCAAGGATATCAGCTTGCGCGTGGGCCGGAGCGAGACGATCGGCCTGATCGGCCCGTCAGGCTCGGGCAAATCCACGCTGCTGATGGTGATGGCGGGGCTGGAGCGTCCTGATAGCGGAGAGGTGGTGGTCAGCGGCACGCCTTTCAATGCCCTCGACGAGGACGCGCTGGCCCGCTTCCGCGGCCGCCAGGTCGGCATCGTCTTCCAGTCCTTCCACCTGATCCCGACCATGACCGCGCTGGAGAACGTCGCCGTGCCGCTCGAGCTTGCGGGCAATCCCGACGCCGCAACGCGCGCGGCGCAGGAGCTGCAATCGGTCGGGCTCGGCGACCGTCTGCATCATTATCCGACGCAGCTCTCCGGCGGCGAGCAGCAGCGCGTCGCGCTGGCCCGCGCGCTGGCACCCGATCCCGCGATCCTCGTTGCCGACGAGCCGACCGGCAATCTCGACGAAGCCACGGGACAACAGATCGTCGACCTCCTGTTCAGCAAGCATGCCGAGCGCGGCATGACGCTGGTGCTGGTCACGCATGATTCGTCGCTCGCGCATCGCTGCGATCGCGTGATCCGCCTGCGCTCCGGGCGCATCGACACGCAGTCGGCGCCGGCATGAGCACCGCTGCCGAACCGTTCGCGAAGCCCAACGGCGTCGCGCTGTCGCTGCGCTACGCGCTGCGCGAATTGCGCGGCGGCCTGCGCGGCTTCTACGTCTTCATTGCCTGCATCGCGCTCGGCGTGATGGCCATCGCCGGTGTCGGCTCGGTCTCGGCGAGCCTGAGCGACGGCCTCGCCCGCGAGGGCCGTACGCTGCTCGGCGGCGACGTGTCGTTCGTCCTGTTTCAGCGCGAGGCGAAGCCGGAGGAAGTCGCCTTCCTGCGTTCGCGCGGCACCGTCTCGGGCGCCGCCACACTGCGCGGCATGGCGCGCTCGGCCGAGGGCAAGCTGGCGCTGGTCGAGATGAAGGCGGTCGACGACACCTATCCGATGCTCGGCCAGTTGACGCTGGCGCCGCCGCTGCCGATGTCCGACCTGCTCGCGGAGCGCGACGGCGCGTTCGGCGCGGCCGCCGATCCGACACTGCTGGCGCGGCTGTCGCTCAAGACCGGCGATCGCGTCACCGTCGGGGCTGCGACGTTCCAGATCCGCAGCGCCGTCGAAGCCGAGCCCGACAAGCTCGCCGGCGGCATCGGCTTCGGCCCGCGCTTCCTGATCAGCGAGGCGGGCCTGCGCGCCACGGGGCTGGTCCAGCCCGGCAGCCTGGTGCGCTGGGTCTATCGTGTGAAGCTGCCGGAGATCGCCAATAGCGAGCGCGCCACCGACGCCTTCATCGCGGACGCCCGCAACGCCGCGCCGCAGGCCGGCTGGGAGGTCCGCAGCCGCTCCAATGCCTCGCCACAGCTCGAGCGCAACATCAACCGCTTCACGCAGTTCCTGACGCTGGTCGGCCTCGCCGCGCTGCTGGTCGGTGGCGTCGGCGTCGCCAATGCCGTCAAGGCCCATATCGACCACAAGCTCGAGGTGATCGCGGCCTTCAAGGCCGTCGGCGCCACCGGGCGCGACGTGTTCGGCATCTATCTCGCCCAGGTGCTCCTGCTCGCCGCGATCGGCTCGGCGATCGGCCTCGCGCTCGGCGCCGCCATGCCCTTCGCGATCGTCGGCCTGTTCGGCAAGCTACTGCCGCTGCCGGTGGTGCCGGCGGTGCATGCCGACGAGCTCGCGCTGTCGTTCGTCTACGGGCTGCTCACGGCGCTTGCCTTCGGCCTGTGGCCGCTCGGGCGGGTGCATGACGTGCCGGTGGCCGCCCTGTTCCGCGACACCATCAGCTCGGAATGGCATCGGCCACGCTGGAGTTATCTCGTCTTCATGGCTGTCGTGATCGCGCTGCTCATCGCGGTCGTGATCGGGCTGTCCTTCGACAAGCGCATCGCCGCCGTGTTCGTGGCCTCCTCCGTGGTCGTGTTCGCGCTGCTGCGCGGCATTGCCGCGCTGTTGATGACGATCGCGCGGCGGCTGCCGCGCACGCGCTGGCCAATGCTGCGACTTGCGATCGCCAACATCCACCGGCCGGGCGCGTTGACGCCCTCGGTCGTGCTGTCGCTTGGCCTCGGGCTCGCCGTGCTCGTCACCATCACCCAGATCGACGGCAATCTGCGCCGGCAGTTCCTGGCGGCACTGCCCGAGCACGCGCCATCGTTCTTCTTCATCGATATTCCGAGCACGCAGGCCGAGCAGTTCGACTCATATCTGCGCCAGATCGCCCCTGGCGCGACGGTCGATGACGTCCCGATGCTGCGCGGGCGCATCGTCGGAGCCCGTGGCGTTCGCGCCGAGGAGCTCAAGCCCAGCACCGATTCCGAGTGGGTGCTGCAGAGCGACCGTGGCCTGACCTATACCGCCGAGCTGCCGAAGGGCTCCAAGGTGGTCGAGGGCGAGTGGTGGAGCGCCGATTATTCCGGCCCGCCGTTGGTTTCGATGGAGAAGAAGATCGCGGACGGGCTTGGCCTCAAGCTCGGCGACGAGGTCGTGGTCAATATCCTCGGCCGCGACATCCCCGCGAAGATCAGCAATCTGCGCAGCATCGACTGGCAGGGCCTCGGCATCAATTTCGTCTTGGTGTTCTCGCCGAACGCCTTCAAGGGCGCGCCGCACACCCATATCGCGACTCTGACGGAAGCCGGCGGCGATGCGGCCGGCGACGGCAAGATCATCAAGGAGGTCGCTGATACCTATCCGATGGTGACGAGCGTGCGCGTGCGCGAGGTGATGGAGACGGTCGGCTCGGTCGTGACCAACCTGGCGCTGGCGATCCGCGGCGCCAGCGCGGTGACCCTGATCTCGGCGATCCTGGTGTTGGGCGGCGCTCTCGCCGCCGGCCATCGCCACCGGGTCTACGATGCGGTGATCCTCAAGACCCTCGGCGCGACCCGGCTGCGGCTGCTCGGCGCCTATGCGCTCGAATACCTCTTGATCGGGCTTGCAACCGCAATGTTCGGCGTTTTCGCCGGCAGCGTCGCGGCCTGGATGATCGTGACCCGACTGATGACCCTCACCTTCGTCTGGCAGGGCGGCAGCGCCGCCGGCGTGGTCGCGGCTGCCTTGGTCGTCACGGTCGGCCTGGGTCTCGCCGGCACGCTGCTGGCGTTGAACAAAAAGCCCGCCACGGTGTTGCGGAATTTGTGACAAATGGTAGCGGGCGGCGGCACGGGAGCGAAATCGCACGATTCCGGCGATTAACCACGTCCGCTCGTCTGGATTGCAGGGAAGGGCGACATTCAGCCGCGCGTGGACGGTTGCAGCGGATGTGTTAGTTTCCCACATATCGAATGGGTTCGGAGCCCCGATTGTTAGCCAAAATTTAGTCGGCAGACATCGGTATCCGAGATAGAATTTGACGAACCGGCGGCGTGGCGACCCTCATGCCGGACCGGACCAACCAACGGGAATTCGACCATGTCGGACCTAGATCGCAATTACGCTTCTCCTTTCGGCAGGGCCGCCGGGCGTGTTGACGCCGCGACGGTCGATGCCGGCCTGCGCGCCTACATGCTGCGCATCTACAACTACATGAGCATCGGCCTGGCCATCACAGGCCTTGCCGCGCTCGGCGTCTACATGGCCGCCGTGACGGATGTTCCGACCCCGGAAGCCGTCCGCGTCGGCAAGCTGTTCCTGACGCCGTTCGGCTACGCGATGTTCGTCAGCCCGCTGAAGTGGCTGTTCATGCTCGCGCCGCTCGCCATGGTGTTCGTGATCTCGGCGGGCATCAACCGTCTCGCTCCCTCGACCGCCCAAATCCTGTTCTGGGTGTTCGCGGCGCTGATGGGCGTCTCGCTGTCCTCGATCTTCCTGGTGTTCACGCACACCTCGATCGTGCGGGTGTTCTTCATCACCGCGGCGACCTTCGGCGCGCTCAGCCTCTACGGCTACACCACCAAGCGTGACATGAGCGGAATGGGTTCGTTCCTGTTCATGGGCCTGATCGGCATCGTCATCGCGAGCCTGGTGAACCTGTTCCTGGCGAGCTCGGTGCTGCAGTTCGTCGTGTCGGTGGTCGGCGTGCTGGTGTTCGCGGGCCTCACCGCCTGGGATACCCAGCGGCTGAAGAACGACTACATCTACGGCTACGCCTCGGCCGGCGGTGACATCGCAGAGCGTGCGGCCATCACCGGCGCGCTGTCGCTGTACCTGAACTTCATCAACCTGTTCACGCTGCTCCTGCAGCTCCTCGGCCAGCGCGACTAAGCGCCAGACCAGAGCGAACGACACCAGCCCCGGCCGAAAGGCCGGGGTTTTGGTTTGGGCGTGATGTTCCCTCAACCAACGTCATTGCGAGGAGCTCTTGCGACGAAGCAATCCAGAGTCCTTCCACGGACGCATTTCTGGATTGATTCGTTCCGCTCGCAATGACGACGTGGGGAGGCCGTTGCCTCTTCCAGTCGTCCCGGGAAGGCTCTAATCTTGCGGCATGTCCGCACCCGAAATCAGGCCCACCCTTGAGGCCGACCTGCCCGCCATCACCGCCATCTACCAGCAGGCTGTCCGCGAGGGCACCGCGACATTCGAGCTGGAGCCGCCCGACCTCGCCGAGATGACGCGCCGCTACCGCACGCTGATCGACGGCGGCTATCCCTATTTCGTCGCCATCCTCGACGGGCGCGTCGCCGGCTACGCCTATGCCGGCGCCTACCGGCCGCGGCCGGCCTACCGCTTCACGGTCGAGAACTCGATCTATCTCGATCCGTCCTTTCACCGCCGCGGCATCGGAGCGCTCCTGCTGGAGCGGCTGATCGTCGAATGCGAGGCGCGCGGCTTCCGCCAGATGATCGCCGTGATCGGCGATTCCGCCAATGCCGGCTCGATCGGCGTGCACACCAAGGGCGGCTTCAGGATGATCGGCACGCATCCCAGCGTCGGGCTGAAATTCGGCCGCTGGCTGGACACGGTGATGATGCAGCGCGACCTCGGCGAGGGCGCGAAGAGCGTGCCGACAAAATAGGTCTCGTTGGGTGGGCAAAGCGAAGCGTGCCCACCATCACCAACGCGTTTGACGAAAGATGGTGGGCACGGCGCGATGCGCCTTTGCCCACCCTACAGCACCAAGCGCGCCGCTACACCACCGCCAGCTTGCGATCGATCACCAGGAGCACGCGCTCCAGCTCGTGGCCGCGGCGCAGGATCAGGCCCGTCGCCGAGATCACGCTGTACATGCCCTGCTTGCGCGCGAGGCGCGGATCCTTCTCGATGCGATAGATCGGCACTTCCGAAGCGCGGCGAAAGACCGAGAACACGGCGCGATCCTTGAGGAAGTCGATGGCGTAGTCGCGCCACTCGCCGTCGGCGACCATCCGGCCGTAGAGATTGAGAATACGGTGCAGCTCGAGCCGGTTGAACGTTACGCGGCTCGGTTGCGCATTCGAAGCGGCGGGGCGCGCCGCCGCGCGCTGTTCGCTCGGATCGGCATCCTCCGACAGACTCATAGGCTGCCTCCTGTCGTATCAGCATGACCGCGTCCGCGAAGACCGTCCCCGGAACCGCGGATCATGACAGTTGCATGATCGCGCCAACTGTTCCCCACTGCAAGGGGCCCTGTAAGGACGTTGGACCGGAGCAAACCGCCCACACGTAGCGGTGGAACTCTGTCGCGGCAAACCGTCACGGGATCGTTAGCAGGAATCATAGTGTCGCCGCTTTTCCGCCAAGCGACTGCCGCCCTGCATTGCGAAAAGACTTGTGTGCGTTGACCCGGTCCTTTCGGTTCCGGATTCCTCAGCCCCCAGCCCCCCGGGGCCGTCAGGATCGGGTCTGTTCGCACGACAAGGAGGGCCAACGCGAGTTGGTCCTTTTTTGTTTGGGCCGGTTTTGTTTGTCCCGGGATGTTTTCGCCTCGACGGATCTCTTCCTCATCAGCGAGAACACTCCCTCCCCTCATCCTGAGGAGCCGCGAAGTGGCGTCTCGAAGGATCGAGGCCGAGCTGCCTCAGCAGGGCCTGCGTGGTTCGAGACGCGCGCAAGAGCGCGCTCCTCACCATGAGGATTGAGAGTGCGCTTGAATCGGAATATTCGAAGTGTGCGCGTTAGTGCAGCGACGTGTACGCCGCGCCCAGCATCGGGCCCGGCTTTTCACGGCTGCCGTCCTGGACGTAGACCACAGCACCGTCGACGCCGTCGCGCGTGAGGTTCTCGATCGGCACCGTCCAGCTTTCCGGACGGCCGGTCCAGTCGCCGACCTTGAGCAGGTTGCGCACCACGTTGTGATAGATCACCTGCTGTCCGCGATTTTCACCGCGGCTGATCGCGATCGGCACCGACTTCGCAATCGAGCAGATCCAGACCTCGCCGTGGGACGCCGTCGGCTCCTTGCTCGCGGCCACCGAGACGTTGATCTGCTTGCCCGCGAGCGACATCGTCACCGGCACGCTCATCACACCAGTGCCCGTGTCGGTTTTGCCGATCGCGCTTTCGATGCCAGTGCGATCGCTGCCCACGACATGCGTGGAGCCGTTGACCACGACCTGCGGCGTGTAGACTTCGCGGTCGCCGCGCATGCGCGAATAGGCACGCTGCCGTGCAGAGAAGCGCGAATCGGCCAATGTGTCCTTCCAGCCGAGATAGTCCCAATAGTCGATCGGCATGCTCAGCGCGATGATCGAGGGATCGCGGGCGAGGTCGCCGATGATCTTGTCGGCCGGCGGGCAGGAGGAGCAGCCCTGCGAGGTAAACAATTCGACAACGGCGCGGGGATCAGCCTCGGCAGGACGAATGACGGCGACGATCGCACAGAGACCAAGTGCACCCGACCAGAGGGCGCCGGACCAACGTGAAACCAGATGAGAAGCCGTCATTGTTGTCATGTCGAACGCCGCACACCATTGCTCGCGAGAGGGAAAGCTTACCGCCGGATGGTCACCGTAGTCTTACGGGCCTCACACCTTCGTCCGCCACAGCAGCCGTCCAGGGCGTGAGGTTCTCCGCCGGGCGGGCCATCCGAAGCCTGCCGCAAACGCGTGAAGGCGGCCTTGTGATAGGCCGCCTTCGTGTAACCTACTACTCACTTCGCAGTGAGCCACCGTTCACAAATCCGCGCTTACGCCGCGAGCTTGCGCAGCACGTAGTGCAGGATGCCGCCGTTGCGGTAGTATTCGAGCTCGTCCAGCGTATCGATGCGGCAGAGCAGCGAAACGCGTTGCAGCGAACCGTCGCCGGAGACGATCTCCGCGGTCAGCTTCTGGCGCGGCTTGAGGTCGCCGATGAGGCCGCGCAGCGTGACCTTCTCGTCGCCCTTCAGACCGAGCGACGACCAGGAGGTGCCGTCCTCGAAGGTCAGCGGCAGCACGCCCATGCCGACCAGGTTGGAGCGGTGGATGCGCTCGAAGCTCTGGCAGATCACGGCACGCACGCCGAGCAGCCGCGTGCCCTTCGCGGCCCAGTCGCGCGAGGAGCCGTTGCCGTATTCGGCGCCGGCGAACACCACCAGCGGCACCTGCTCCTGCTGGTACTTCATCGCGGCGTCGTAGATCGACATCTGCTCGCCGTCGGGCCAGTGTTTTGTCAGACCGCCCTCTGGGATATTTCCATCCGCGCCCTTGAGCATAAAATTCTTGATGCGGATATTGGCGAAGGTGCCGCGCATCATGACTTCGTGGTTGCCGCGGCGCGTGCCGTACTGGTTGAAGTCGGCCGGACGCACCTGGTGCTCGCTGAGATATTTGCCGGCGGGCGAGGTGAGCTTGATCGAACCGGCCGGCGAGATGTGGTCGGTGGTGATCTTGTCGCCGAACATGGCAAGGATGCGGGCCTCGACGATGTCGGTGACCGGCTCCGGCTCCTTCTTCATGCCTTCGAAATAGGGCGGGTTCTGCACATAGGTCGAGCTCATGTTCCAGCGATAGGTCTCGCTCTCGACCGTCTTGATCTTGCGCCAGTTGGTGTCGCCCTTGAACACGTCGGCATACTTCTTCTTGAAGATCGACGCGGTCACGAACTTCTTCATGAAGGCGTTGATCTCCTTCGTCGTCGGCCAGATGTCCTTGAGGTACACCGGCTTGCCGTCCTTGCCTTCACCGAGCGGCTCGATGGCGAGGTTCTTGGTGACGGTGCCCGCGAGCGCATGAGCGACCACGAGCGGCGGCGAGGCGAGGTAGTTCGCCTGCACGTCCGGCGAGACACGGCCTTCGAAGTTGCGATTGCCGGAGAGCACCGCAGCCGCGACGATGCCGTTGTCGTTGATCGACTTCGAGATCTCCTCGGGCAGCGGACCGGAATTGCCGATGCAGGTGGTGCAGCCGAAGCCGACTAGGTTGAATCCGACCTTGTCGAGATCGGCCTGGAGACCGGAATCCGCGAGATAGGCCGCCACCACCTGGCTGCCGGGTGCCAGCGAGGTCTTCACCCACGGCTTTGCCTTGAGGCCCTTCGCGGCGGCGTTGCGCGCCAGCAGACCGGCGCCGATCAGCACGCTCGGGTTCGAGGTGTTGGTGCAGGAGGTGATCGCGGCGATCACGACGTCGCCATGGCCGATGTCGAACTTCTTGCCGTCGACGGCGAAGCGCTTCCCCGGCTCCTCGGCCTTCTTGTATTCGCTGGCGAGCGCGAGCGAGAAGCCCTCGGCCACGGACGGCAGCGCAATGCGGCCTTCGGGGCGCTTCGGGCCGGCCATCGATGGCACGACATCGCCGAGGTCGAGCGTCAGCGTCTCCGTGAACACCGGATCGGGCGACTTGGCGGTGCGGAACAGTCCTTGCGCCTTCGCATAGGCCTGCACCAGCGCGACCCGCGCCGAGGTGCGGCCGGAGGTCTTGAGATAATCGAGCGCGGCGGCGTCGACCGGGAAGAAGCCGCAGGTCGCGCCATATTCGGGCGCCATGTTGGCGATCGTCGCCTTGTCGGCGACCGAGAGATGGTCGAGGCCGGGGCCGAAGAACTCGACGAACTTGCCGACGACGCCGAGCTTGCGCAGCATCTGCGTCACGGTCAGCACGAGATCGGTCGCGGTGACGCCTTCCTTCATCGCGCCCTTCAGCTTGAAGCCGACGACGTTGGGCAACAGCATCGACAGCGGCTGGCCGAGCATGCAGGCTTCGGCCTCGATGCCGCCGACGCCCCAGCCGAGCACGGCGAGACCGTTGACCATGGTGGTGTGGGAATCGGTGCCGACCAGCGAGTCGGGATAGGCGACCTCGAAGGTGCCGGTCTTCTTGCCGACCGTCATCTTCTCCTTCTTGGTCCAGACCGTCTGGGAGAGATATTCGAGATTGACCTGATGGCAGATGCCGGTGCCGGGCGGCACGACGGAGAAGTTCGAGAACGCCTTCTGGCCCCATTTCAGGAACTCGTAGCGCTCCTGGTTCTGCTTGTATTCCTCGGTGACGTTCTTGCCGAAGGCCTTGTTGTCACCGAAGAAGTTCACGATCACGGAGTGGTCGATGACGAGGTCGACCGGCACCAGCGGATTGATCTTCTCGGCATCGCCGCCGAGCTTCTGCATCGCATTGCGCATCGCGGCGAGATCGACCACGGCGGGCACGCCGGTGAAGTCCTGCATCAGCACGCGCGCCGGGCGGAAGGCGATCTCATGCTCCAGCGACTTCTTGCGCAGCCATTTCGACACCGCGACGATGTCTTCCTTCTTGACCGAGCGGCCGTCCTCGTTGCGGAGCAGGTTCTCGAGCAGGACCTTCATCGAATAGGGGAGTTTCGAAATTCCCTTCAGACCATTCTTCTCGGCCGTGGGCAGGCTGTAATAGACATAGGTCTTGGCGCCGACCTTGAGGGTCTTTTTGCATTTGAAGCTGTCGAGCGAGGTCATGTAGGAAATCCCAATTGTTAGTTATACCCGGCAGGGTATTTTAACACCGTCAGCGTAGGCAGGCTGAGTCGCTTGCAGGGGCAGGTTGAGTTGCTGCATCAAGTAGTTCCGGGCTTATAGAAGCTTTCTAACCGCGCCGCCACAGCCACAAACGTGCCGCGGCAATCCGCGAGCCAAAAATTCCCATACGCTACCCCAAGTTTTCCTGAGGCCTGGCTTTGAGCGGATCGATACGAGGCGAGATGAAGCTTTCCGGACGCGGGGTCACATGCGTGCGGGGCGGCCGCGAGGTGTTTGCCAGGCTCGACTTCGGGGCCGTCTCCGGCGAAGCCGTGGCGGTCGTCGGCCGCAACGGATCGGGCAAGACCTCGCTGCTGCGGCTGATCGCGGGCCTGCTCATTCCGGCGGGCGGCACGATCGCGCTGGACGGAGGCGACGCCGAGCTGACATTGCCGGAGCAATGCCACTATCTCGGCCATCGCGACGCCCTGAAGCCGGCGCTGAGCGTGGCGGAGAATCTGACATTTTGGGCCGATTTTCTCGGCGGGGAGCGTTTCGCCGCCGGCGACAGCCTCGCCATCGTCGGGCTCGACCATGCCGCCGATCTGCCTGCCGCCTTCCTGTCCGCCGGCCAGCGCCGCCGGCTCTCGCTGGCCCGCCTGCTGACCGTCCGCCGGCCGGTCTGGCTATTGGACGAGCCGACCACGGCGCTGGATGTCGCGGGCCAGGACATGTTTTCCGGATTGATGCGCGAGCACCTCGGCCACGGCGGCCTGATCATCGCCGCCACCCACGCCCCGCTCGGGATCGATTCGCGGGAGCTGCGGATCGGGGGGACGGCATGATTCCCGTGGACCCTCAGCTTTTCGAGCGGCCGGTCGCCGCTCTCGCACCCGGGACGCAGTCGTCGCCGCGGGCTCCCTCGCCTCTCCCGCTTGCGGGAGAGGTCGGCGCGCAGCGCCGGGTGAGGGTTCTCTCCGCTGGGGGAATCTTCGTTGTCGAGACACCCTCTCCCCAACCCTCCCCCGCAAACGGGGGAGGGATCGCACCGTGCCTCAGGCACGATGGGAGCCCCCCATGACCGCCCTGTCTGCCCTCATTCGCCGGGACATCCGGATCGCGCTCCGCGTCGGCGGCGGGGCGTTGATTGGCGTGCTGTTCTTCCTGACCGTGGTGGTGCTGATGCCGTTTGCGGTGGGGCCGGATCTGGCACTGCTGTCGCGGCTCGGGCCGGCGATCCTGTGGCTGGGGGCGCTGCTGGCGAGCCTGCTGACGCTGGACCGGCTGTTCATGGCCGACCACGAGGACGGCTCGCTCGACCTGATCACGATGAGCCGGACGCCGCTGGAACTCGCCTGCGCGGCGAAGGCGCTGGCGCATTGGCTGGCCGCCGGCCTGCCGCTGATCGTCGCAACTCCCGTGCTCGGCCTGCTGCTCAACCTCGACATGGTCGCGACCGGCGCGGTGGCGCTGACGCTGCTCGCCGGCACCCCGGCGCTGACGTTTACCGGAATGATCGGGGCGGCGCTGGCGGTGACGCTGCATCGAGGCGGCTTGCTGATGGCGGTCCTGGTGCTGCCGCTGTCGATCCCGGTGCTGATCTTCGGCGTCGCGGCCTCGCAGGCGGTGATCGTCGGCCCCATGACATTCGGCGCGCCGTTCTCGATCCTGTGCGCGCTGTCGCTGGTCAGCCTCGTGATCGGCCCCTTCGCAGCTGCGGCGAGCCTGAAGCATGGGCTGGATTGAGATGGACTGGACTGACCTTGACCCCGATCAACTTTCGCTGCGGACTTTCGTGCTGATTGCGTGAGCGCTTACCTGTGATTATCAGGATACCATGACGCTGATCGACCTCGCCAACCCCACACGGTTCCTCGCGCTGACGGCGCGGCTGCTGCCGTGGCTTGCGGCTGCGACAATCATCCTGCTCGCGATCGGGCTCTATCAGTCCGCCACCGCGCCCGACGACTATCAGCAGGGCGCGACGGTGAAGATCATGTTCATCCACGTGCCCAATGCCTGGCTGTCGATGTTCGTGTGGGGGGTGATGAGCATCGCCTCGCTGGGCACGCTGGTATGGCGGCATCCGCTCGCCGACGTCGCCGCCAAGGCTGCCGCGCCGATCGGTGCCAGCTTCACCTTCCTTGCGCTGCTGACCGGCTCGCTGTGGGGCCGGCCGATGTGGGGCACCTATTGGGAATGGGACGCGCGGCTGACCTCGGTGCTGATCCTGTTCCTGATGTATCTCGGCCTGATGGCGCTGTGGCGCGCCGTCGACGAGCCCTCCCGCGCGGCGCGCGCCGCCGCCGTGCTGACGCTGGTCGGCGCCATCAACCTGCCCATCATCAAGTTCTCGGTCGATTGGTGGAACACGCTGCACCAGCCGGCGTCAGTGATGCGGATGGGCGGCTCGTCGCTCGACAAATCCTTTTTGATTCCGCTGCTGGTGATGGCGGTCGCGTTCACCCTGCTGTTCGTCACGCTGCATCTGGCTGCGATGCGCAACGAGATTTTGCGTCGGCGCGTACGGTCTCTGCAGATGATGCAGGCGAGCCGTGTGGCGTTTTCAGAAGTCGGCACCGGCTCGCGTGAAGACGGCACGTCAAAAGAAGCTGGGGCGGCATGATCATGTCGCTCGGTCCCTATGCGTCTTTCATCATGACGTCCTATGCCGCGGCCGCCCTTGTGGTCGTGATCCTGATCGGCTGGATCGTGCTCGATTATCGTAGCCAGACACAGCGCCTGCGCGAGCTCGAGCGCAGCGGCGTGACCCGCCGCTCCGGCCGTAGCGCGACGGATCGGCCATGAGAGATCGAGCATGAGAGATCAATCATGAGCGAGCAATCGACCTCCGCTCCGCCGCAGCGCCGCACCTTCCTGATGGTGCTGCCGCTGATTGCGTTCATCGGCCTGGCGCTGCTGTTCTGGTTCCGGCTCGGTAGCGGCGATCCCTCGCGGATCCCTTCCGCCCTGATCGGACGGCCGGTGCCGCAAACCACGCTGCCGCCGCTCGAGGGATTGCAGGCCGACAACACGCAGATCCCCGGCCTCGATCCCGCCGCGTTCAAGGGCAAGGTCAGTCTCGTCAATGTCTGGGCGTCCTGGTGCGTGCCGTGCCACGACGAGGCGCCGTTGCTGACCGAGTTGGCAAAAGACAAACGCTTCCAGCTTGTCGGCATCAACTACAAGGATGCCGCCGACAATGCGCGGCGCTTCCTGGGGCGCTACGGCAACCCGTTCGGCCACGTCGGCGTCGATGCCAATGGCCGCGCCTCGATCGAATGGGGCGTCTATGGCGTGCCCGAGACTTTCGTCGTCGGTCGCGAAGGCACCATCGTCTACAAGCTGGTCGGGCCGATCACGCCGGAGAACTTGCGGACGGTGCTGTTGCCGCAGATGGAGAAGGCGTTGAAGGCGGCCGGGAGCTAGCTCTGTCGTCAGTGTGAGAAGGACCCAACCCCAAACACCGCTGTCATGCCCCGGCTTGACCGGGGCATCCAGTACGCCGCAGCTCCTCCGTACCTCACGACTGTCTCTGGAATACTGGATCGCCCGGTCAAGCCGGGCGATGACAGTCGCGCATGTAGCTGCGCTGGGCTCGCAATGACGACTTGAGAGACCTTACCCCTTCCTCACATCGCCCGCCTCGGCCTCGCTGGCCTCCAGCGACGCCGGCTCGAGGTGATAACGCTTGGTCAGCGGCATCTGGGCGATGGCGAAGATCATGGTGATCGGCGTGACGCCGAACACCTTGAAGTTGACCCAGAAGTCCGTGCTCTGGGTGCGCCAGACGATCTCGTTCAACACGGCCATGCCGGCGAAGAACAGCGCCCAGCGTAGCGTGAGGATGCGCCAGCCCTGCGGCGTCAAATTGAACATCTGGTCGAACATGACGGCGATGAAGGAGCGGCCGAACAAGAGGCCGCCGCCGAGGATCGCGGCGAACAAAGCGTAGATGATGGTCGGCTTGAGCTTGATGAAGGTCTCGTCATGCAGCACCAGGGTCAGCGTGCCGAACACCAGCACGATGACGCCTGTCACGATCGCCATGATCGGGATGTGCCGCGTCACCACATAGGAGGCGATCATCGCCGCGACTATCGCGACCATGAAGGCGCCGGTCGCGGCGAACAGATTGAACTTCGCATTGACGAAGAAGAACACGAGCAGCGGGCCGAGCTCGGTGGCAAGCTTGAACAGCGGGTGCGGCTGGGTCTTGTCCATTCTTCAGCTTTCGATTCCGGCAATCGCGCGGGCGAAATCACGCGCGGTGAACGGCGCGAGATCGTCGACGCCTTCGCCGACGCCGATGAAATGCACCGGCAGTTTGAATTTCTCCGCGAGCGCCACCAGAATGCCGCCGCGGGCGGTGCCGTCGAGCTTGGTCATCACGAGGCCGGTGACCCCGGCGGTGCGATGGAAGGCCTCGACCTGCGATAGCGCGTTCTGGCCGACGGTGGCGTCCAGCACGAGCAGCACCGCATGCGGCGCAGTCGCGTCCACCTTGCGGATGACGCGCACGACCTTTTCGAGCTCGTTCATCAGCTCGGCCTTGTTCTGAAGCCGCCCGGCCGTGTCGATCAGGAGCACGTCGATGGCCTGCTCCTTCGCCGCCGTCAGCGCATTGAAGGCGAGGCTCGCCGAATCCGAGCCTTGCGCACCTGATATGACGGGCGTCCTCGTGCGTTCGCCCCAGACCTTGAGCTGTTCGATCGCCGCTGCGCGAAACGTGTCGCCGGCGGCCAGCATCACCTTGCGGCCTTCGGACGCGAATTTTTGCGAGAGTTTTCCGATGGTGGTGGTCTTGCCGGAGCCATTGACGCCGACCACGAGGATGACGAACGGCTTCCTGCCGGCGTCGATCTCGAGCGGCTTGGCCACCGCCGCCAGTACCTTCTCGACCTCGGTCGCGACGACGTCCTTGACCTCGTCCGCCGAGATCGCCTTGTCGTAGCGTCCCGTGCCAACCGCATCCGCGATCCGCACCGCGACCGAGGTGCCGAGGTCGGCGCGCAGCAGCACGTCCTCGATGTCGTCGAGCATGGCGCGGTCGAGCTTTCGCTTGGTGACGAGGTCGGCGACCGCGGTCCCGAGCGAGGACGAGGTGCGCTTCAGCCCGTCGGAGAGGCGGCGCCACCAGCTCAGCTTGGGGGTCTCGGGGGTGGTATCGTTCATGGTGGCGGTGTGTTAGCCGTTCCGGCTCGCAAACGAAAGTCTTGACCGAAAGTCCTGCAATTGCTCGATGTTCCCGAATTGACGGCCGAGGAAATCCTGGCGCGCGTGCTCCATCGCGACGGATTGATGCTGGTCATCGACAAGCCGGCCGGCCTGCCGGTGCATCGCGGACCCAAGGGCGGCGCGAACCTCGAAACCTCCTTCGACGCGCTCCGTTTCGGCCTGCCGCGGCCGCCGGTGCTGGCCCACCGGTTGGACAAGGACACCTCGGGTTGCCTCGTGCTCGGCCGCCACCGCAAGGCGACGGCCTCGCTCGGCCTGCTGTTCAAGCATGGCAAGATCGGCAAGACCTACTGGACCATCGTCGAGGGCGGCCCCACCGAGGACGAAGGCACCATCGACATGCCCCTCGGGCGACTGAACGCCGAACGCGGCTGGTGGCAGAAGCCCGATCCCGAGGGCCAGAAGGCCATCACCAACTGGAAGGTGATGGGCCGGGGCGCCGGCTTCACTTGGCTCGCCATGGAACCGGTGACGGGACGGACCCATCAATTGCGGGTGCATTCGTCCGCGACCGGCTGGCCGATCTTCGGCGATAACATTTACGGCAACGGCCCGCGCTTCGGCGAGCCGAAGCTGCACCTGCATTCCCGCGAGATCGTGGTACCGATCTCCCGCAATAAGGAGCCGGTCCGCGTGGTGGCGCCGGCCCCACCCCACATGCACGAGCGGCTCCGCGCCTGCGGGTGGAACGGGGAGTAGCCCAACTGCTCGCCCCTCATGGTGAGGAGGCCGCGCAGCGCTGCCTATAGTTTACGAAACGTTCAGTGCTCGTCGCTAATGATAGCGGTTGCTTAGAACAAGCTTCCGTCAATCTGCTCAGGACGAGCTGCGCGTCATGTCCACGGCCGAGTTATCGATCATCGACGAGGTCGAGTCCGCGCTTCGGACTGGCTCGGCGGAAAAGGGCCTGGCAACAGCCCGCCGCGTCACCGACCTGTTCCTGTCCTCCGCCGGCAGTTTCGACGACGAGCAGATCGCACTGTTTGACGACGTGCTCGATCGGCTGATCGGCACCATCGAGCTCCGCGCCATCGCCGACATGGGCGCGCGCGTTGCTCTCGCCGAGATCAGCGCGCAGCTCGCGCCGATCGCGCAGGCGCCGCCATCGGTCATTCGCCGGCTCGCCAACAATGACGAAATCCGCATCGCTGGTCCCGTGCTGCAGGAATCCGCGCGCCTCGACGACGGCGCGCTGGTGCAGATCGCCTCCAGCAGGGGCGAGTCGCATCTGCTCGCGGTCGCCGGGCGCTGGTGGCTGAAGGAGATCGTCACCGATGCATTGCTGGCGCGGCGCTATCCCAGCGTCAGCCGCCGGCTCGCCGCCAATCCCGGCGCGCGCGTGTCCGGCAACGGATTCGCCGTCATCGTCGGACAGGCCGAGGCCGACCCCGAGCTCGCGGTCAGCGTTGGCGTCCGCGTCGATCTGCCGTCAGACCTGCGCCGTCAATTGCTGCGCTCGGCGAGCGATGCCGTGCGGACCCGCCTGTTGTCGCGCGCGCCGCCGCATCTGTTCGAGGAGATCCAGACCGCGATCGCCGCCGTCACCGTCGGTGTCGAGCGCGAGATGTCGGGGGTCCGCGATTTCGAAGGTGCCAAGCGCGCCGTCGCAGGCCTGAAGGCGACCGGCCAGCTCAGCGAAGCGACGCTGCTCGGCTTCGCAACGCATCGGCGTTATGAAGAAGCGGTGGCCGCATTGGCCGCATTGTCGGGATCGACCGTCGAAGTGATTCGCCCGCTGATGCAAAGCCTCCGCGAGGACGGCCTGCTGGTGCCGTGCAAGGCGGCGCAGCTCAGCTGGGAAACCACCGCCGCCGTGCTCCAAAGCCGCTTTGCGACCGGCGCGATGAAGCCGGCCGATATCGCAAGGGCTCAAAGCCATTACGCGCGCATGACCCCGGAGAATGCGCGGCGGACGCTGCGGTTCTGGCAGGTGCGGGCGTTGTAGGCTGTTTGGGGCGCGCTGCTTCTCCACCCTCGGTGTCGTCCCGGCGAAGGCCGGGACCCACAACCACAGGGAGAAGTTTGGCGACGACGGTCCGTTACTCTGCTTGGTTGGGACAAGCACCGCGGATCACCGATAGATCACGCGGTATGGGTCCCGGCCTTCGCCGGGACGACGCTGGAGGTACAGCGCGTCGTCACTCGCCGCAACGAGGCTAAGCAGTCAGCCGCGCGCCATCGCGACCAGCGATCCGCAGCGGCACGACACTGCCCATACGCTCGCCCGCGATCGCCACCGGCAGATAATGCTCCGTCCGTCCCTGACCGTCGCTCTCGATCAGCACCTCACGCGTGGCGCCGATCTCGGCTTGCAGCCGCTGCAGAAGCGCGGCCTCACCGGCCGAGCGCAGCCGCTTCGACCGCTCCTTGATTGCGCCGCCCGCAACCTGCGGCATCCGCGCGGCCGGCGTGCCGGGACGCGGCGAATAGGGGAAGACGTGGAGGAACGTCAGGCCGCATTCCTCGACCAGGTCGAGCGAGCGCGAGAACATCTCCTCGGTCTCGGTCGGAAAGCCCGCAATGATGTCGGCGCCCAGCGCGATGTCCGGGCGCAGGCGACGGACCTGGTCGCAGAACGCGATGGCGTCGCCGCGCGTATGCCGCCGCTTCATGCGCTTCAAGATCATGTCGTCGCCGGACTGCAGCGACAGGTGCAGATGCGGCATCAGCCGCGAATCCTCAGCGATGGCATCCAACAGATCGCTGTCAGCCTCGATCGAATCGATCGAGGAGATGCGCAGGCGCCTCAGCTCCGGCACGTGCCGCAAAATCTGCTTCGTCAGCAGGCCGAGTTTCGGCGTACCCGGCAGGTCGGCGCCGTAGCTGGTGAGATCGACGCCGGTAAGCACGATCTCGGCATGGCCGCGCGCGACCAACGCCTGGACCTGATCGACCACCGCGCCCATCGGCACCGAGCGCGAATTGCCGCGCCCGAACGGAATGATGCAGAAAGTGCAGCGATGGTCGCAGCCGTTCTGCACCTGCACGAACACGCGCGGCAGGCCGCTCGCGAAGCCGTCGATGAGATGCGGCGCCATCTCCTTCACCGCCATGATGTCGCTGACGGCGATTTTTTCGCTCGCACCGAGATCGAACGCCGCACGCGCCTCGCGCCATGCGGACGGCCGCATCTTGTCGTCATTGCCGACGACGCGATCGACCTCGGCCATTTCGGCGAACATGCCGCTTTGCGTCTGCGCCGCGCAACCGGTGACGACGATGCGCGCTGCCGGCCGCTCGCGTTTCAGCTTGCGGATCGACTGGCGCGCCTGCGCCACCGCTTCGTTGGTGACGGCGCAGCTGTTGATGACGATGGTATCTGAAAGGCCTGCGCCCTCGGCCTCGCGGCGGATAACCTCGGCTTCAAAGGCGTTGAGGCGGCAGCCGAAGTTGACGATGTCGACGCTCATCACCCGACCGGCGCGAACAGCGCCGGATCGAAACGGCCTTCATATTCGAAAGTCGCCGTGCCCGTCATCAGCACGTGATCGTCGCGCTCGCGCCATTCGATCCCGAGCTTGCCGCCGGGCAGCGCGATCTCGACATTGCGCTCGGCGCGCTTCAGCCGCGCCGCCGCAACCGCCGTGGCACATGCGGCCGAGCCGCAGGCCCTGGTCAGGCCGGCGCCGCGCTCCCAGGTGCGGATCGTGATGTGCTGGGGATCGACGATATGGGCGAGCGTGATGTTGGCGCGCTCCGGGAAGATCGGATGGTTCTCCAGCAGCGGACCGAAACGCTCGAGATCGTAGGCGTTGACGTCATCGACCCAGAAGATCGCATGCGGATTGCCCATGCTGACCACCGAGGGCGAATGCAGGATCGGATCGTCGATCGGACCGATCTGCAATTCGATGTAGCGGGTGTCGCGGAATTCCTGGTCGAGCGGAATGTCCTGCCAGCCGAATTTCGGCGCGCCCATGTCCACCGTATAAAGATCCGGCGCCGGACCCTGCCAGGCATTGAGCAGGCCCGCGGCCGTCTCGAACGTCGCATTGGTCTGGCCGGTCTTCTCGAAGACGCGCCGCACCACGCAGCGCATGCCGTTGCCGCAGGCGCCGGCCTCGGAGCCGTCACAGTTGTAGATGCTGATGAACGCTTCGGTGCCGTCGAAGCGCGGCTTCTGCAGCACCATGAGCTGGTCGTAGGGCACGCCGCCTCGCGCCGATGCCACCGCACGGGCGTCGTCCGGGGTGACCGTCGTGGCGGAATCGCGCATGTCGACAACGACGATCTCGTTGCCGATGCCGTTCATCTTGGCAAATGCGTGGTTGGCCAGCGCGCTCATGAAAATTCCCGAATTTCGCCTGCCTTATATGGCGATCCTTGGCCCTCTTGGCCAGTGATTTGCCGACAAGAGCCAGGACGCTGCCATGACGCATCTGTCATGGGACGAATTCGGCGCTCGCGTGTTAGAACGGCGAAATTCGCGCAACCGGGACATGCGGCCGGGTTAAGGCCTCGGGGACGTAAGGCTTTGGCGGATAAGCTATTGGGGAGAATAAAAATGTTCAGGTTTCATCATCTCGCTTTGGCCGCGCTGATTCCGGCAGCGGCCTTGTCGTTTGGTCTGTCGGCCACGCTGGCCCAAACGCCGAGCCCGGCGCCGGCCGCATCGGCGAGCCCCTCGCCGGCCCCGTCGGCCTCGCCCTCCCCGGCCGCGAGCGCTGCACCCGTGGCCGCGCCCTCGCCGGCGGCCAGCACCTCGCCAAGCCCTTCAACGTCGCCTGCAGCGTCCCCTGCAACCTCGCCCTCGCCCGCAGCCAGTGCCTCACCGAGCCCCGCCCCGCCGCCCGCTGCAGCCGCGACGCCGGCTCCCGTGCAGACGGCCGATCCGTTCGGACAGGAGACCACGCTCGAGCCTAAGAAGGTCGTGATGGTCAAGGGCACTGCCAATTGGGACTCGGCCTTCGACACGCTGATCGACGCCTTCAAGGCGCTGAACACGCTGCTGGACAAGCAGGGCATCAAGCACGCCGGCAATTCGATGATCGTCTACACCTCGACCGACGATACCGGCTTCACCTTCCTTGCCGAGATCCCGGTCGAGCAGGACCCGAAGAACCTGCCCAAGGATATGAGCGTCGGCAAATCGCCGGAGGGCAAGGCGCTGAAATTCGTTCATCGCGGCTCCTACGACAACATGGACAACACCTATGAGGCGATCACCAATCACCTCGACGACAAGAAGCTGGAAGCCAAGGACACCTTCATCGAGGAATACCTCACCGATCCCCTGAAGACGGCCGAGGACAAGCTCGTGATCAATGTATTCGTGCCGCTGAAGTGAGACCGATGAAAAAGCCTGCCATCCTTTTGACCTCCCTTGTTACGTCCTTTGCCGCCGCGATGCTGGCAACGCCTGCGCTTGCCGACGATTTTCCGTCCGCGATTTCGGTGAGCGGCGAAGCCACGATCTCCGCCGCGCCTGATCTCGCGCAGATCGACGCCGGCGTCGCCAACGACGCCAAGTCTGCGAAGGAAGCGTCCGACGCCAACAACGCCGCGATGGGCAAGGTGCTGCTGGCGCTGAAGGGCGCAGGCATTGACGAGAAGGATTACCAGACCTCGCGGCTGTCACTGCAGCCGCAATACGGCCAGAACAAATCCACCGGCGCCTCGCCCGTGGTCGGCTTCCGCGCGTCAAACCGCGTCACCGTGAAGATCCGCGACGTGACCAAAGTCGCCGCCATCATCGACACGCTGGTCGGCGCCGGCGCCAACGATATCGGCAACATCTCCTTCGAGGTGACGCAGGCCTCGAAACTACTCGACGATGCCCGCGAGAAGGCCGTCGCAGACGCCCGCCGCAAAGCGGAGATCTACGCCAAGGCCACCGGCGTCACGCTCGGCGCGCCGCTCAGCGTGTCCGAAGGCGGCGCCCCGATGCCGCTGTTCAAGGGACGCATGGCCGCAGCGCCGATGGCCGCAGGCGGCGCGGCCGTTGCGCCCGGCGAGGAAACGCTGGCGGTGACGGTGAATGTGAGCTGGGCGATCAAGGCGAAAGAGCAGTAGGCGCAGCTGCCGCGACAGACTCCATTGTCGTCGGGGCGAAGCTAAATCTCCACCACCTGCCCCGGCTTCATCGCCACGAACCGCTCCTGCGGCACCTTTGCGGCGTCGAGCGCCTCGCCCAGCGCCTTCGCCGGCGCATCGATTGCTTCATCGGTCAGCTGAAACGTGCCGTGATGATGCCCGAGTGCGGCTTGCGCGCCGCAATCCGCGAGCGCCTTCACCGCGTCTTCCGGGTTCATGTGCTGATCGCGCATGAACCAGCGCGGCTCGTAGGCGCCGATCGGGAGGATCGCCAGGCGCAACGGGCCGTGCTTCTCGGCGACACGGCGGAAATGCCCGCCATCGCCATAGCCGGAATCGCAGACGACGTAGATTTTCCCCGCAGGCGTTTCCAGCACGAAACTCGCCCACAGCGCCTTGTTGCGATCGAACATGCCGCGCGCCGACCAGTGCCGGGTCGGCACCAGCGTCACGGCGATGCCGCCGCCGAGCTCGACGCGATCGTGCCAGTCAAACGCTTCCACCTTGATCGTCGCATCGGTGCTGCGCATCGTGACGTCATTGCCGAGCGGGGTCACCACACGCGGGGCGAAATTCTTGGCGAGCCGCGACAGCGTCGCCATGTCGAGATGATCGTAATGGCCATGCGAGACCAGCACGATATCGATCTTCGGCAGCTTGTCGAACGCAATGCCGGGATCGTTGTGCCGCTTCGGCCCGGCGAAGCTGACGGGCGAGACCCGCATCGACCAGACGGGATCGACGAGAATATTGAGGCCGCCGGTCTGGATCAGCCAGCTGGCGTGGCCGACGAAAGAGAGCCGCACCTTGTCGCCGTCGACGCGGTCCGGCGGGGTGTCGGCATGGGGGCTCGGCGCCCAATCCGGCCAGCTCGCGCGCTGCCGCTTGCCGCCAAATTGCCAGCGCAGGACCTCTCGAAGCGATTTCGGCGGCACGCCGTCCGGATCGAAGAAGTTCAGACCGTCGAAATGGTCGGAGACCGGGCCGTCATAGGTTTTCATGCGGGACATCCAAAGGGAGGGCACGCCGACCAATGCGCCGGCACCGGCGAGCAGTCCGAAAAGGCGGCGGCGGGTGATCGGCACGGATCTGGCTTCAGGGATGGTCGGAGGGGGAGGGCATCAAGCTTTCATATGGGCTGCCTCCGATGAAAAGGAACCCGCCGCCGGAAAGTTCATCTTTTCAAGGCCTTGCCTTCCAAAGCGGCCCCGGCCACCCTAACTTTCCTTGACTTTCGGGCGGCAGCGGCGTTTAACCCGGCCACTTTCTCGGAAAGGCTTTCTTTTCGACCCGCCCACTGGCCCCAGAGGCCAGAGGCCAACGCCCGACAGCGCTATGCGCCCTCGGGCGTAAAGGTGTTTGGATTTTCTGCTCCCTCCTCCGCGCATGCGGGCAGAGGTGAAAAAGGACAACGGCATTGTTCGACAATCTGTCGGAACGGCTTGGCGGCATTCTCGATCGTCTGACGGGGCGCGGTGCGCTGACCGAAAAGGACGTCGACGCCGCGATGCGCGAGGTGCGCCGCGCGCTGCTGGAAGCCGACGTGGCTCTCGAGGTGGTGCGCAGCTTCACCGAGCGGGTCCGCGAGCAGGCGATCGGCGCCACCGTCGTCAAGTCGGTGACCCCAGGCCAGATGGTGGTCAAGATCGTCCACGACGAGCTGATCAACACGCTCGGCGCCGAAAGCCAGACCATCGACATCAATTCCGTGCCGCCCGTGCCGATCATGATGGTCGGCCTGCAAGGCTCCGGCAAGACCACCACCACCGCAAAGCTCGCCCGTCGCATGGTCCAGCGCGACAAGCGCAAGGTGCTGATGGCATCGCTCGACATCTACCGTCCCGCGGCGATGGAGCAGCTGGCCGTCCTGGGCCGCGACCTCGACATTCCGACGCTGCCGATCGTCGCCGGCCAGCAGCCGGCGCAGATCGCGAAGCGCGCGCTCGAGGCCGGCAAGCTCGGCGGCTACGACGTCGTGCTGCTCGACACGGCCGGCCGCACCACGCTCGACGAAGAGATGATGGCGGAAGCAGCCGCGATCAAAGCCGCCGCAAATCCGCATGAAGTGCTGCTGGTGGCGGACAGCCTCACCGGCCAGGACGCCGTCAACCTCGCGCGCGCCTTCGACGAGCGCGTCGGCCTCACCGGCATCGTGCTGACACGAGTCGACGGCGACGGTCGGGGAGGCGCCGCGCTGTCGATGCGCGCGGTGACCGGCAAGCCGATCAAGCTGCTCGGCACCGGTGAAAAGACCGACGCGCTGGAGGATTTCCATCCCGACCGTATTGCCGGCCGCATCCTCGGCATGGGCGACGTGGTGTCGCTGGTCGAACGCGCTGCCGCCAACATCGATGCCGAAAAGGCTGCGCGCACCGCCGAGCGGATGCGCAAGGGTCAGTTCGACCTCAACGACATGCGCGAGCAGCTGTCGCAGATGGCCAATATGGGCGGCATCAGCGGCCTGATGGGCATGATGCCCGGCATCGCCAAGATGAAGAACCAGATCGCGGCCGCCGGCATCGACGACAAGATCTTGAAGCGCCAGGTCGCGGTGATCGATTCCATGACACGCGACGAGCGACGTCATCCCGATTTGCTCAAGGCCAGCCGCAAGAAGCGCATCGCCGCAGGTTCCGGCCAGAGTGTCGAGCAGGTCAACAAGCTGCTCAAGATGCACCGGAACATGGCCGACATGATGAAGGCCATGGGCTCCGGCAAACGCGGTCCGCTCGCCGGCATCGCGCAGGCGATGGGCTTTGGCGGCGGTATGAAGCCGCCTTCGCCGGAAGAGATGAAGGCGCTGCAGGAGAAGATGCAGGGTGGCGGCGGACAAGGTCTGCCCAGCCTGCCGAAGGATTTGCCGCCCGGGCTGCGCCAGGGTCTGCCGAACGTTCCGGGCCTGACCGGGCTGAGCGGCAAGCCGATGCTGCCAGGCCTCGGCGGTTTCCCCGGCAAGAAGAAATGAGGAATTCGTCGCGGGAGATCGCAACGGTCTCGCGCAACGCGGAATACCAACAACCGAACAAAACGTACTTTGAAGGAGAACTTAGATGTCCGTCGTTATCCGTCTCGCCCGTGCAGGCACCAAGAAGCGCCCTGTCTATCACGTCGTCGTCGCCGATTCGCGCTTTCCCCGCGATGGCCGCTTCATCGAGCGTCTCGGCTATTTCAACCCGCTGCTGCCGAAGGACAACGAGACCCGGCTGAAGCTCGACATGGACAAGGTGAAGGCGTGGCTCGCCAAGGGCGCGCAGCCGTCGGACCGTGTGTCGCGCTTCCTCGACGCCGCCGGCGTCAAGAAGCGCGAAGTGCGCAACAACCCCGAGAAGGCGGTGCCGCGCAAGGAGCGCAAGGCGCAGGCCGAAGCCGCCGCGAAGGGTTAAGGCCAGATCATGCCGGCGCTGGTCTGCGTCGCGCGGATCGGCGCCGCGCATGGCGTGCGCGGCGCGGTCAAACTGTGGACCTTCACGGAAGATCCCTTTGCCGTGCGGAGCTACGGTCTGCTCTCGTCCAAGGACGGCAAGCGCCAGTTCGAGGTCGCAACGGCGCGCGCGGCCAAGGATCATCTGGTTGCGACATTCAAGGGCGTCACGACCCGCGATGACGCCGAGCGCCTCAACGGCATCGAGCTCTATGTCGCGCGCGAAAAGCTGCCCGCGACGGACGAGGGCGAATATTACCACACCGACCTGATCGGGCTCGCCGCCGTCACCACGGCCGGCGATGCGCTCGGCCGCGTGCTCGCGATCCACAATTTCGGCGCCGGCGACATCATCGAGATCGCGCCGCCCACAGGCACCACGCTGCTGCTGCCGTTCACGGACGCGGTGGTACCGGACGTCGACATCGCAGGCGGCCGCGTCGTGATCGCGCTGCCGCAGGAAATCGAGGCAGAGGACACGGAGGAGGATTCCTCCCCGAGTCGTCCGGGCGAAGGCCGGGACCCATAACCACAGGCCAGAATTTTTGGCTAAGCTGATCGCTCCAGCCGTCGCAAAACGAAGTGCGGTGCTTATGGGTCCCGGATCTGCGCTCTGCTTGTCCGGGACGACAATAATTGAGATCCAATGACCACCTCCTCACCCTGGCGCGCGACGGTGCTGACGCTGTTTCCGGAAATATTTCCGGGGCCGCTGGGCGTGAGCCTGGCCGGCCGGGCGCTGGCTGGCGGGCTCTGGGAGCTGGAGGCGCGGGACATCCGGGCCTCGGCCACCGACCGCCACCGCAGCGTCGATGACACCCCGGCCGGCGGCGGGCCGGGCATGGTGCTTCGGGCCGATGTTCTGGCGGCGGCCATCGATGCCGCCGGGATTGGCCCGGACCGGCCGAAACTGCTGATGAGCCCGAGGGGTCGGCCATTGACCCAGGCCCGCGTCCTGGAGCTCGCCAAGGGTCCGGGTCCCCTGATCGTCTGCGGGCGGTTCGAGGGAGTGGACCAGCGGGTGATCAACGGGCGGGGTCTGGAGGAGGTCTCGATCGGCGATTACGTGCTCTCGGGTGGTGAAATCGCAGCCCTGGCCCTGATCGACGCCTGTGTTCGGCTGCTGCCCGGGGTGATGGGCAAGGAAGCCTCGGGAACCGAGGAGAGCTTCTCCGACGGCCTGCTCGAGTACCCCCAATACACCCGGCCGCAGCTGTTCGAGGGGACCCCGATCCCGGAGATCCTGACCTCCGGCGACCACGCCAAGGTCGCCAGCTGGCGGCGGGCGGAATCCGAGGCCCTGACGGCGGCCCGGCGACCGGATTTGTGGGCCCAGATCCCGAGCAAAGTCCCGAATCGGGCCGGACGCCAAAAAACGCCAAAAAACAAGACAGACGGGTGACAAACGCTCCGGCTTGCCTTATAGCAGCGGCCACATCCGCAATGGCTGGATAAACGAATTTCGCGCAGCCCCCGTTTTCCAAGGCTGGGCGCGCCGATGGAGATTTACCCATGAACCTGATCCAACAGCTCGAAAAAGAGCAATTCGACAAGCTCTCCGCCAACAAGGAGATTCCGGAATTCGGTCCCGGCGATACCGTGATCGTCAACGTGAAGGTCGTCGAAGGCGACCGCACCCGCGTGCAGGCCTATGAAGGCGTTTGCATCGGCCGTTCCGGCGGCGGCCTCAACGAGAGCTTCACGGTGCGCAAGATTTCGTACGGCGAAGGCGTGGAGCGCGTGTTCCCGGTGATGTCGCCGATGATCGACTCGATCAAGGTGGTGCGCCGCGGCAAGGTGCGTCGCGCCAAGCTCTATTATCTCCGCAACCTTCGCGGCAAGTCGGCCCGCATCGTCGAGAAGAAGCAGGACCGCCCGGCTGCTGCCGTCAACGAGTAAGCTCCGCTTACAGGCGAGTTACCGAGAGCGCGGGGCCAAACCCCGCGCTTTTTTGTTGCGTCAGCCGTGCGCGTCAAAGCCCTCGCGATTCCAGTTCGGCCTGCTATATATTCTTGGAATGTTTCCAGATTTGACCAGCCTCTCGCCCGTCAAGCGCGTCATCATCGACGATCGCTCGCGGCTGCCCGGCCGGTTCTTCGGACGCTTCGCGACCTCGGCAACGTCAGAGCTTACGCGCGCAGCCTAAAAGCTGCGCTGACGATTTTGTTGCCCCGCGCGCCAGCCGCGCAACCCGCTCTACACAACATTCCTGGAGCTGACGCTCATGTCCAAGCCGACCACATTGTACGACAAGATCTGGAACGACCATCTGGTGCACGAAGCCGAGGACGGCACCTGTCTGCTCTATATCGATCGCCATCTGGTGCACGAGGTGACCTCGCCGCAGGCGTTCGAAGGCTTGCGCGCCACCGGGCGCAAGGTGCATTCGCCGGAGAAGACGCTGGCCGTCGTCGATCACAACGTGCCGACCACCGACCGCACCAAGCCGAACCCCGACCCTGAAAGCATCGAGCAGATCAAGGCACTGGCCGACAACGCCAAGGAATTCGGCATCGAATATTACGACGAGTTCGACAAGCGTCAGGGCGTCGTCCACGTCATCGGCCCCGAGCAGGGCTTTACGCTGCCCGGCACCACCATCGTCTGCGGTGACAGCCACACCTCGACGCATGGTGCGTTCGGCGCGCTCGCGCACGGCATCGGCACCTCCGAGGTCGAGCACGTGCTGGCGACGCAGACGCTGATCCAGAAGAAGGCAAAGAACATGCGCGTCACCGTCGACGGCAAATTGCCGGATGGCGTGACGGGCAAGGACATCATCTTGGCCATCATCGGCGAGATCGGCACCGCGGGCGGCACCGGCTACGTGCTCGAATACGCCGGCGACGCGATTCGTGCGCTCAGCATGGAAGGCCGCATGACGGTCTGCAACATGTCGATCGAAGGCGGTGCGCGCGCCGGCCTGGTCGCGCCGGACCAGAAGGCGTTCGACTTCTTGCGCGGCCGCCCGAAGGCACCGAAGGGCGCGGATTGGGACGCCGCGATGCGTTACTGGGAGAAGTTGCGCTCGGACGAGGGCGCGCATTTCGACCACGAGCTGCGGCTCGATGCAGCGAAGCTGCCGCCGATCGTGACCTGGGGCACTTCGCCTGAGGACGTCATCTCGGTCACCGGCAGCGTGCCCGATCCCGACAAGATCGCGGACGAGGCCAAGCGTCTCTCCAAGCACCGTGCCTTGAAATACATGGGCCTGACCGCGGGGACGAAGATCACCGACATCAAGCTCGACCGCATCTTCATCGGCTCCTGCACCAACGGCCGGATCGAGGATCTGCGCGCCGCCGCCAAGATCGCGGAAGGCAAGCAGGTCGCAGGCGGCGTCAACGCCATGGTCGTGCCGGGCTCCGGCCTCGTGAAGGAGCAGGCCGAGGCTGAAGGTCTGGACAAGATCTTCATCAAGGCCGGCTTCGAATGGCGCGAGCCCGGTTGCTCGATGTGCCTCGCGATGAACCCCGACAAGCTGGCTCCGGAAGAGCGCTGCGCCTCGACCTCGAACCGCAACTTCGAGGGCCGCCAGGGCTTCAAGGGCCGCACCCATCTGGTGTCGCCGGCGATGGCCGCAGCCGCTGCGATCGCGGGTCACTTCGTCGACATCAGGGAGTGGCGGTAAGCCGCTCCCTGCAATTTGAGCGATCGCGGCAAACCGCCGTTAATCGGCAGCGCCGACACTGCGTCCTCGCGAGGGTTTTGCGAGGACAGGAGCTCATGGCCGGCAAGCCTGAATATGTCGATCTGGTCAGCGCGGCGACGCCCCAGCACCGGCGGCGCGCGGCACCGCTGCGCATGGTCGCCAAGCCCGAGGTCGAGGAGACCTCAAAGCTCAGCCGCTGGCCGCCGGCGATGTTCAAGCAATGGAAGCTGGAGAACCTCACGCGCTGGACGTCGGCGACCTGGAAACTGAAGGATTGGATTTAGGCACATCCTCCGTCATGCCCGTGCTTGTCCCGGGCATCCACGAACTTTCTGCACAAGCCCAATAACGTGGATGGCCGGGACAAGCCCGGCCATGACGCGTGCGGAGCTAGCAGCAACTCACATCACCAATAGCGGTACGGATGGTGCCAGCGATGCCAGCGGCAGACGCGGCGCGGGCCGTAATAGGTCCAGATGACCCGGCAGCGGCGCGGATGGCTGTAATAGGGATAGTAGCCGCCATAGTAGCGCCGGTGGAAATGGCGATGGCCGTAATAGGCGGGGCGATAGATGCCGTAGCGATGGAATCCGCCTCCGCCATAGTGGCGAACTCCGCCGTAGCGATAGCCGCCGCCATGAAAGGCGGGCGCGGCGCGGAAGCCACCCGCGTGGAAACCACCGCCGCGGAAGCCACCGATATGCCCTCCGCCACCGTGGAAGCCGCCTCCACCGTGGAAGCCGCCGCCATGACCGCCACCACCATGTCCACCGCCGCCGCCGCCGCCGTGGCGAACCGGGATCACATCGCCACTTGCGGCCTTCGCCGCAGGCAACGCCGTCGGATTGATCGGGGTCATCGCCTCGGCAGGACGCGAGGTCCCGGCCGACAGCATCAGCGTCGCAGCAGCCGCAATCCCGAGCAAGCGCATCGGGCTTGCCGTGAGACCCAATATTCTCAGCATCGACTTCTCCCTGAATCTGGACAGCGGAGTTGCGACGCTCGCTCCCGGCGCGCGTCATCCCTGTTCATTGGCAGTCGCTCCCAAGATTAAATTAGGGACAGCGACGTGAATGCCTCATGAATGAACGACGGGCCCGGCGTCGCGCCGCGACGTCGTCACCATGGCCCGAAGCCGAGCACGAACGGCGCCGGCACGCCGTAAGGATAAGGACGGTAGTAGACAGGCCGCGCGTAGTAATGCGGATCAGGACGCGGGGCGTATCGCACAACGTCGGACCGCACATGTCGGCGCCCCTCGAACACCGCGCGCCCGGCCGACGCGTCGGGCAGCTTCGTCACCCTGTGCGCAGCGGACGCGTGAGGCAGGCCTGCGGCAAGCCCGACGGCAACCGCCAATGCGAACCATCTCGTCATGAAGACCTCCGCCTCAGGCGCGCGACGGCATCGCGCTCGTATCAGCCCCGGCGCCAGTAGCAGCTCATATGCGGCACGATCACCGTGCCGCTCGGGCGATATTCCTGCACATAGGTGGCGTTGCACTCGCGGACCGCATCGGGACCGGGATTGTAACGGGGATAGACGCCATCCGGACTGTAATAGGGCGTGACGCGCAGGCGCGCCGGGGCCCGCTTGCGCGGCGGCGGGAGATCGTCTCGTGAGGCCGCCTGGGCGAGCCTGACCCCGGTAGCCGCGGTCTGGGCCTCCGCGCCAACGCAAAACTGCGAAAACAACCCCATGCACAGTAGCGTCAGCGCTGTTTTCGCTCGCATTTTTCCGCCCATTTGAACGTCCACTTCGAGGCCCTACGCTCCCCGTTTTGACGGCGCCCGTCAACCTCGTCGCGCTTATAAAGCCGGATGCATCGCCGCGAAACCCACGCTAGGACAAGCCCATGTGGACGGAATTGAAAGCGCCCTCGCTGGCCGAGATGGAAGCGATGGCGCACGAAGTGTTCGAACGCCTGCCGGCGGAGTTTCGAAGGCTGTGCGAGGGCGTGATCATCCGCGTCGACGACTTCCCGACCGAGGAAGTCCTGGACGAGATGGCATGCGAGAGCGAGTTCGACCTGCTCGGCCTGTTCCAGGGCGTCGGCCTGCCGCAGCAGAGTTTTGGCGACGTGGCGCGGCTGCCCAACATGGTCTGGCTCTACCGCCGGCCGATCCTGGACTATTGGGCCGAGCACGACGAAAGCCTCGGCCATATCGTCCGCCACGTCCTGATCCACGAGATCGGTCATCATTTCGGCCTGTCGGACGACGATATGGCCGCGATCGAGGCTCAAGAGCCGGGTTGAGCAGAGAGGCCCGGTTAGGCAGACGAGATCTGCCGAATTCGGCCTAGGATTTCCGCCCCGATCGCGATAAATACCGGTTCCCTAGACCACCCCGGGAAAGCGCAACCATGGACAAGTTCACCACGCTGGAAGGCGTCGCGGCGCCGCTGAAGATCATCAATGTCGACACCGACATGATCATTCCGAAGCAGTACCTCAAGACCATCAAGCGCACCGGCCTTGGCAAGGGGCTCTTCTCCGAGCAGCGCTACAAGGACGACGGCAGCGAGAATCCGGATTTCGTCCTCAACCAGCCCGCCTATCGCAATGCGAAGGTGCTGGTCGCCGGCGACAATTTCGGCTGCGGCTCGAGCCGCGAGCACGCGCCCTGGGCGCTGCTCGACTTCGGCATCCGCTGCGTGATCTCGACCTCGTTCGGCGACATCTTCTACAACAACTGCTTCAAGAACGGCATTCTGCCGATCCGGGTGGCCCAGGAAGACCTCGACAAGCTGTTCGACGACGCCGAGCGTGGCGCCAACGCGACGCTGACGATCGACCTGCCGAACCAGGAGATCCGCGGTCCCGACGGCGGCAAGGTCAGGTTCGAGATCGACCCGTTCCGCAAGCACTGCCTGATCAACGGCCTCGACGACATCGGCCTGACGATGGAGAAGAAGGCCTCGATCGACACCTATGAGGACAAGCTCAAGCGCGAACGCGCCTGGGCCTGATCTCAAGTTTTTGTTTGAGCCCCGGTGCTGACAGCGCCGGGGCTTTTTCTTTGCCAGCGTTGTCCTCTATAGCTTGCGCCCATGCTGCCTGACATCGTCACCTTCTGGCACGGCCCGATGGACGCCCTGCGCCAGACCTGTCTGCGCTCGCAGCTGGCTGCCGGCCACAAGGTCACGGTCTACAGTTTTGACACCATTCCCGGCCTGCCCGCCGGCGTCGGCAACGCGGATGCCGAGGCGATCCTGCCGCATGCGTTCTCCGAACGATTGCGGCCGCCGCAGCCGGACGGCAGCTGGCGCGATTGGACCACGCTCCAGTTCAGCGACTTCTTCCGCATGAAGCTGATGGCAAAAGGCCTCGGCCTCTGGCTCGACGCCGATGTGCTGCTGCTCAAATCCGTCGAGATCAATCCGGCAAAGCCCTACTTTGCGTGGGAGCGGCCACGCCAGCTCGGCAATTCCGTGATCTACCTCCCATCCGAACACGGCATCGTTGCCGCTTTCGAAGAGCTGATGGAGCAGGAGGAGCTGACGCCGAACTGGCTGTCGCTGCGCCATCGCGTCACGTTTGCGATGCGCCGCCTGCGCGGCGGCTCGAACCGCCTCTCCGACATCCGCGTCGCGATCTTCGGGCCGGCGGCACTCACCGCGCTCGCGCGCCGCACCGGCGAGCTGCACTGCGCCTTGCCGAAGCAATCGTTCTACGCCGTGCATGCCGAACCGAAACTGTTCTTCGATCCCTCGAGCTATCTCGGCCTCGTAACCGCCCCCGAGATCATCGGCCTGCACATCTCGCCCAAGGGCCGCGGCGGCGAGAAACCGATCCCGGGCAGCCTGTATGCGTGGGCGGCGGAGCGGTTCGGCTGACTGCCGCGCAAGGGGTGCGCTCCCTCTCCCGCTTGCGGGAGAGGTTTGGGGAGAGGGTGTCTACGCAACGGGACAATCTCCTAGAGGAGAGAGCCCTCACCCGGCGCGCGGAACGATGCTTCGCATCGCCCGGGCGCGCCGACCTCTCCCGCAAGCGGGAGAGGTGCAGCGGAGCTCGGGGCTCCCTCATCGCTATTTGATCCAGCGCAACGCGCACCTGCACCATTGTGCCTAATCTCGCTCCAATTCCGCCGTTCGAATGGAGCTTCGCATGAGCACCGCAACCAGGCCTTATCCCATTGTCCAGGACCTCATCGAGTCCTTTGCAAGCTGGCTGAAGCATCGCCGCGAGCTGAACGAGATCCGGCAGCTCGACCGCGCCGATTTCGATCGCATCGCGCAAGACTTGCGGATCGCGCCTGACGATCTCGAAGAGCTGGTTCGCCACGGCAAGCACGCCGCCGACGAATTGCCGAAGATGCTGGAGCAGCTCGGCATCAGCGCCGAAGGGCTCGGCCGCGCGCATCCGCTGCTGCTGCGCGACATGGAGCGGGTCTGCGCGCTTTGCAGCCACAAGGGTCAGTGCGATCGCGAGCTAGCCGACGGCACCGCCGTGCAGAACTACCACGGCTTCTGCGCCAATGCGTCGACGCTGGAGTCGCTAGATCGGGCGGATCACGCGCATCGCTAAGGCACGCAGATCTTCTGCGCCGGCGGGCGAACGGATAGCGCCGCTCTCCAGGGCTGCCAGCCGTCCGGCTGGCGCTCGACTGCCGGCCTACCAAATCCCGTAACAGACCGTCAACGCGGTCTGCGCAGATCAGGCACTGCTGGCCATCGCCGCGGCTTCCGCTGCGGCGCGCTGCATGCTGGTCGACATCTCGTTTGTCACGGTGCTTTGCTCTTCGATGGCCGCGGCCGTCGACGTCACATATTCGCTGACGTTGTTGATGGCCGTCTTGATCGAAGCAAGCGCAGTGACGACGTCGCCGGAGATGCCGTTGAGGCTGCCGATCTCGGCGCCGATCTTGTCAGTGGCCTGCTTGGCCTGGTTAGCGAGGCTCTTGACCTCCGAGGCCACCACCGCAAAGCCCCGACCGGCTTCGCCGGCGCGGGCGGACTCGATGGTGGCGTTAAGGGCCAGGAGGTTGATCTGGCCGGTGATGTTGTTGATGAGCTCGACGATCCCGCTCATCGCCAGCGCTGCTTCGGTGAGGCGCTGGGCCTGGGCGTCGGCGGCGGCGACCTGATCCACCGCGCTCATCGCGGTATCGCGGGATTTGGTCATGGCTTCCGAAATTTCGCGCACTGAGGCGTTCAGCTCCTCGGAGCCTGCGGCAACAGACTCCATCATGCCGCGAACGCGCTCGTTGCCCATGCGGACCAGCACCTGCTTCGTGACGTCGGTCGCATATTTCACGACCTTGAACGGCTTGCCGTTGAGATCCATGATCGGGTTGTAGGAAGCCTGGATGTAGACCTCCTTGCCGCCCTTGCCGATGCGCTTGTATTCAGCCGCCTGGTACTGACCGCGGTTGAGCGCCGCCCAGAACTCGCGATAGCCGTTGCCATCGCGCTCCGAGGCCTCGACGAACATGCTGTGGTGCTTGCCCTTGATCTCCGCCAGCGAATAGCCGAGCGCGCCGAGGAAGTTCTCGTTCGCGGCGACGATCGTGCCGTCCATGTTGAACTCGATCACGGCTGGGCCTTCTCGATGGCCGCGATCTGGCCCGCAAGGTCGGCATTCTTCAGCTTCTCCGCCGTGACGTCGGTCGCGAACTTGGCGACACCGAACGGCTTGCCGTTCTCGTCGAGTAGCGGATTGTAGGAGGCGAGGATCCAGACCTCGCGGCCGCCCTTGCCGATCCGCTTGAATTCGCCCGCCTGGTATTCGCCGCGGTTGAGCTTGGCCCAGAGCTCGCGATAGGCCGTGCCGTTGCGCTCGGCCTCGGCGATGAACATGCTGTGATGCTTGCCCTCGATTTCGGGCAACGAATAGCCAAGCGCCTTGCAGAAATTCTCGTTGGCAGTGACGATGGTGCCGTCGAGCTTGAACTCGACTACGGCCTGGGCCCGGCCAACGGCGGCGATCTTCGAAGCGTCCGCCATGCTGCGGATCTTCTTCTCGGTGATGTCGGTCGCAATCTTGGCGACCATCACTGTCTTGCCGTTGCCGTCGAGCACGGGATTGTAGGATGCTTCGATCCAGACCTCGCGGCCGCCCTTCGCGATCCGCTTGAACTCGCGCGCCTGATACTCGCCACGGTTCAATGCGGCCCAGAACGCCTTGTACTCGGCGCCGTCGCGCTGGTCGACGGGCACGAACATGGAATGATGCTTGCCCTGGATCTCGTCGAGCCGATAGCCGAGCGCATCGAGAAAGTTCTTATTGGCCGTGATGATCGTCCCATCAAGGTTGAATTCGATCATGGCTTGTGAGCGGCCGATTGCCTCAATCTGAGCTTGTGCATCGACGCGGGATTTACGACCGAACATTTCATCGCTCCGAAATTGATGCTTCGCCTGCAGCGCATGCGCTTCCAAACGATTGCAGCATTCATGGTTTCGCTCGGGATCTCGAGAGGACCAACTGTGTGTCCGCTGTGCGACCCAGCACATGAAGGAGGTATACGAATCGAATTATCAGGGCATTTGTCCGACCGAAGACACAATGGCCGGATTCTGCCAAAGCGATAGCCGGACGGAGACATCCCGAGCCTCGCTCAGACGCCGAGGAGGCCATCGCGCCTGAATTGCGGACGCCGGCCCAAGATCGTTATCGGTATTCGGCAACGGGCCGGCATCGATCGCCCTCACCTCGGCTCGGGGTGATCCGTTGGCGCAAGAAAAACGTTTAGGCATTGCGTCGGCTCTCCAGACAATTTGTCGCAGCGGCTCGAACTTCGCGTGCAGGTTCACGCTCCGGCAAGCGTCAACGACGTCCGCGGGTCATGCCACGGAATCCCAATTGGTAGCGCCCGAATGGCGATACAGTAATTTGAGCCTTAGAGGATTCTGATTTGGGCGCCGTCTCCTATCTCGACCGGTATCCGTTGCTTAAGTCTCGCGACAGCGAGTTCGCGCGCGACCGCCTATTCGCCGAATATGGCGCAGACCGTTTCGACAAGCATGGCCGCGAGTTCGGTATCCAGGCCAATTTTGCTCGCTTGCAATCAATCGGCCTCGCCTTCTGCGGCTACGAAGGTGCGGCGTCGCTCTCCTTTCCTGAATCGCAAGTTCTCCGCCAGCTCTTCTCCATCCAAGGGGCTGCGAGCTTCAGCACCAAAGGGAGCAGCGGGCCAATTGGGGCCTTCAGTCCGATCATCTCCGGAGACGCCAGGCTGGACCTCAAGTTTGCGCCGGGCTATCGCCAATTGGTGCTGAGGATCGATGCCGGCGCACTCGAGCGGTTGCTAAAGACAATCCTGGGCGATGATAGCGACATGGAGCTGCGTTTCGCCCCGGACGAATCCGATCCGGCGGTGATGACTTATGTTCGTCAGGACGTCTTCAGATTTGCGGAGGAGTTGGACAGGTTCGGCCAGGACTACTCACCCATAGCCATCGGCGAACTTGAGCGGGCGTTGATGGTTCGAATCCTTCTGGCGCACCGGCACAATTTCACCGATCGGCTTCAGGGCCCGGCGCCGGGCGCCAACCGGTCCGTCATCGACATCGTCGAATCCTACATCGAGGCTCATTGGGACGAACCAATCGATCTGGAGAAGATTGCCGCAATCGCCAACGTCAGCGTGCGGACGATTTATCGGGAATTCTCCGAGGCGGGGCGGGGATCACCGGGCCAGTGCGCGCGACGCTTCCGGCTTCAGCGGGCGACGGAGCTCTTGCGACATCCGGATGAGCAGACCAGCGTCGTTGCCGTCGCGTTCAAATGTGGCTTTCAAAATCTTGGCCGCTTTGCATCGGAATATCGGCGAGCGGTCGGCGAGCTGCCATCCGAAACGCTGAAGAATGCGAGACGGAGACAGTGACGCGACGACGCAGTTCCTGGATTCACAGCAAAGCGCGGCCGCAAGCCGCGAGCATCATGTCGAAGTCAGCAGCGCGCAGGTGACGTCCCTCAGCCCTTGCCCATCGCCGCAATCGCGTCCGCGATCTCGATCGTGCGCCGCGCCATGTCAGCGTGCAGGCGCTCCACCATGGCGCCGTCGAGACGGATCGCGCCGCGCGAGACGTTCTCCGGCAATTCGAACGCGGCGATGATCTTTCGCGCGCGCGCGACTTCCTCTTCGGGCGGGGTGAAGATCGCGTTGCAGGCTTCGATCTGCGAGGGGTGAATCAGCGTCTTGCCGTCAAAACCGAGATCGCGGCCCTGCGCGCATTCGGTGGCGAAACCGTCGGAATTGGCGATGTCGCTGTAGGGACCGTCGAGGATTTCGAGGCCATGGGCGCGCGTTGCCAGGATGCAATGCGTGATCATCGGGATCATCGCGGCGCGGCCCGGCAGCATCTTGATCCGCGTCTCGCGCGAAATGTCGTTCGGGCCGAACACGAAGCCTGACAGGCGCCGCGCTGGATCGCGCCCGGCGGCAGCGAGTTCCTCTGCATGCAGCACCGCGCGTGCGGTCTCGATCATGGCCCAGACTTTCACGGTCGGCGCCGCGCCGAGTTCGGCGAGACGACGGCCGATCATGTCGAGGTCCTCCACACTTGAAACCTTTGGAACCAGGATGCCGTCCGGCGAGGCCTTCGCCGCCATCGCGACGTCGTCGGCCCACCAGGGCGTGTCGAGGCCGTTGGTCCGGATCAGGATCTCGCGCTTGCCGAACCCTTTGGCTGCGATCGCGGCAGCGATGCCGTCGCGCGCCAGCGCCTTGGCATCGGGCGCGACGGAGTCCTCCAGATCGAGGATCAGGCCGTCGGCGGCGAGATTACGCGCCTTCTCCAGCGCGCGGGGGTTGGAGCCGGGCATGAACAGATGGCTGCGGCGCGGGCGGGTCATGCAAGCGTTCCTTCCGTTTCCTCGTCTCACTTCCGACCGAAGCCGATAGCATCTGGCCTGCCTATTCGAAAGGCTTGTTCGTCCCAGCGGTATATGATTAGGCATAGGCCATGAACACATTCCCAGAGCATTTGCTGGAAGGCTACAAGGCCTTCGCCACCCAGCGGCTGCCGACCGAGCAGACCCGCTACCGCGAGCTGTCGGTGAAGGGGCAGTTCCCTGAAGTGATGGTGATCGGCTGTTGCGATAGCCGCGTCTCGCCCGAAGTGATCTTCGACGTCGGGCCGGGCGAGCTCTTCGTGGTCCGCAACATCGCCAATCTGGTGCCGGTGTATCAGCCCGACGGCAACGCCCATGGCGTCTCGGCGGCGCTGGAATATGCCGTGACGGTGCTGAAGGTGAAGCACATCGTGGTGCTCGGGCACGCCCAGTGCGGCGGCATCCGCGCCTTCGTCGACAAGATCGAGCCGCTCACCCCCGGCGACTTCATCGGCAAATGGATGCAGATGTTCATCAAGCCGGGCGAAGTGGTGGAGCAGCGCGACCACGAGACCATGCCGCAATTCGTCGAGCGCATCGAGAAGGCCGCGGTGTTTCGCAGCCTGGAAAACCTGATGACCTTCCCGTTCGTGCAGAAGGCAGTCGAGAGCGGCCAGATGCAGACCCACGGCGCCTATTTCGGCGTCGCGGAGGGATCGCTGTTCGTGCTGGACAAGGCGGCCAAGGAATTCAGGAACGCGCGCGAGGTGGCGTAGATCCGCAGCTCTTGTGGGGTGGGCAAAGCGAAGCGTGTCCACCACTTCTATAGCCACTGCGGAGAGATGGCGGGCACGGCGCTTCGCGCCTTTGTCCACCCTACGGCAGCACGGCTTACGCCGCCTTCTTCTTCGCGCTGATCAGCTTGCGGTTGATCAGGACTTCCGCGATCTGGATGGCATTGAGCGCGGCGCCCTTGCGCAGATTGTCGGACACGCACCACAGCACGAGACCATTCTCCACCGTCGCGTCCTCGCGGATACGGCTGATATAGGTGGCGTCCTCGCCGGCGGCTTCATACGGCGTGGCGTAGCCGCCGGGCTCATGCTTGTCGATGACGAGGCAGCCCGGCGCCTTGCGCAGGATGTCGCGCGCTTCGTCCACGCTGATCGGGTTCTCGAACTCGATGTTGACGGCCTCGGAATGGCCGACGAAGACAGGCACGCGCACGCAGGTCGCGGAGAGCTTGATCTTGGGATCAAGAATCTTCTTGGTCTCCGCCATCATCTTCCACTCTTCCTTGGTGTAGCCGTCCTCCATGAAGACGTCGATCTGGGGAATGACGTTGAAGGCGATGCGCGCGGGAAACTTCTTATTGACCAGCTCCTGGTTGGTGTAGACGGCCTTGGTCTGCGAGAACAATTCGTCCATCGCATCCTTGCCGGCGCCCGACACCGATTGATAGGTCGAGACCACGACGCGCTTGATCGTTGCCTTGTCGTGCAAGGGCTTGAGCGCGACCACGAGCTGCGCGGTCGAGCAGTTCGGATTGGCGATGATGTTCTTCTTCTTGAAGCCCGCGGTGGCGTCCGCATTCACTTCCGGCACGATCAACGGCACGTCCGGATCCATGCGCCAGGCCGAGGAATTGTCGATCACGACGGTGCCGGCGGCGCCGATCTTCGGCGACCATTCCTTCGACACCTCGCCGCCCGCCGACATCAGGCAGATGTCGACGTCGGAGAAGTCGTAATGCTCGAGCGCTTTGACCTTCAGCGTGCGGTCGCCGTAGGAGACCTCAACGCCCATGCTGCGGCGTGAGGCCAGGGCCACCACCTCGTCCGCGGGGAATTTGCGCTCATCGAGGATGTTGAGCATTTCCCGTCCGACATTGCCGGTCGCGCCGACGACTGCGACTTTGTAACCCATCGTTCACTCTCCGACGAAAAAGCTCTTTCCTGAAGCTCAGGCTTAAACAGGAAGAGCAGCGCTTCTATGCGAGAACCGGCCTCAAGACAACGTTGGACCATGCCTTAGGGACGTGGATGCAGTCGCCCGAGGCCAGCACGGCCACAACCCCCACCCAGATCCATCTGGCGCTTGCAGCCTTCGCCGACGAGGTCGTCGGCACGCTGGCGCGCCTGTTCGCCTATGTGGGGGCTTTGGTGCTGTTTGCCATCCTCGGGCTTGCGGCACTCGGCCAGCTGCCAAACTTGCGCGACGACGATCCGGCGCTGAAGCCGGGTTGGGCCCTGGCCGACCGCTCGCCTCCGGCCTTCGCCCTCAGCCGGCTCGATTCGTCAGAAAAAACAGCCTCTTACACTATCTTGAGGCACCCCGAAGGCGGCCGCAGGGACGTGATGCGCTGGGCGGGCGAGGCGGACAAGGCCATGGCCGAGCTCGAAATCTATCGCGAGGGCGGCGAATTCGACGTCACCCGTCCGGCCGCCGCCGATCTGGCCGTCCGGATGGGACTGGGCACCGCGAGCCCGCTGGAGCAAGCCGGCCTGATCGACACGAAATTCGGCCCCGTCGCCCTATTCCAGCCGACCGGCACGGCGGAGGGCGCGCGGGCCTGCCTCGGCTACCTGAAGCGCAGCGAGGAGCCGGCGCTCCAGATCTCCGGATTCTCCTGCCAGGGCGACAGCCTGCCCGCCCGGCGCGCCGCGATCGCCTGCACGCTGAACCGGCTGACGCTGCTGACCTCGGGCAACGAGCCGAGGCTGGCCGAATTGTTCGCACATGCGGAGCTGAAGCGCCGCCCCTGCACGCTCCCGGGCACGTCGGACTGGCTGCTCGGCGCCGCCAATGCGCAATTGCGCGGCACGCTCTGACCGGCATCAAGCTCAAGTGGCTGTATCCATGCAACTTTTGCCGGCGCGCACGATTATTCAGCGCTGGTGTGACCCAATAGACCTAGTTGCAGCCGCCCCGGCCGGGTTAGTATGAGGGCGAAATTGATTGGCGGCTTGCCGCCTGAAGGGGACGTGATGAGCTCGAATTTCTCTGCCGCGAACAAACTGGCGATGTGGCTTGCGGCCGGCGCCGTGATTGCCATGTCCTCAGCCTTCGCGACACCCGCCTCGGCCGACACCAAGAAGCAGCGCTATGACAGCGGTCGTCACTATTACGGCCCGAGCGGCCCCAACGCGAGCTACCAGCAGGGCCGCACCCGCATCTATGTGAGCAAGCGCTCCTGGCTCGACGGCGGCACCGAGGTCAATCCGGGCGACCGCAAGTTCTCCGACTATGCCTTCCCGCCGGCAGTGGGCTATCCGACCTTCGCGCGCGAAAATCTCAACCGCCCGATCGATCGCCAGCCGCTGAGCACGCCGCAGGATGTCGGCGGCTATCCGCAGAATTTCCCGCTGTACTGAGGCGGAATTATCGACCGAATCAAAATGGCCGGGCTCGCGCCCGGCCGTTTTTGTTTTGAAGAGACCTTGTCGGGTGGGCACGCTTCGCTTTGCCCACCCTACAAACACTGCGCTCGCCGTCAGGCGTGCAGCTTCTGCAATTCCTTCAGGATCGCTTCGCCCATCTGCGTGGTCGAGGCGGCAATGGTGCCTTCCGACTTGATGTCGGCGGTGCGCAGGCCGCTGGCCAGCACCGCGGCGATCGCGGCGTCAACCTTGTCGGCGAGCGCGCCCATGTCGAAGGAGTAGCGCAGCGCCATGCCGAACGACGAGATCATCGCGATCGGATTGGCGAGGCCCTGGCCTGCGATATCAGGAGCCGAGCCGTGCACGGGCTCGTACAGCGCCTTGCGCTTCTTGCTCTTGACGTCGACCTCGCCGAGCGAGGCCGAGGGCAGCATGCCGAGCGATCCCGTCAGCATCGCAGCGATGTCGGACAGCATGTCACCGAACAGATTGTCGGTGACGATGACGTCGAACTGCTTCGGCCATTTCACCAGCATCATGCCGCCGGAATCGGCGAGCTGGTGCTCGAGCGTGACGTCGGGATATTCGCGCTTGTGGACCTGGGTCATGACCTCGTTCCAGAGCACGCCCGACTTCATGACGTTGCGCTTCTCCATCGACGTCACCTTGTTCTTGCGCTTCTTCGCAAGCTCGAAGGCGACGCGGCCGATGCGCTCGATCTCATAGGTGTCGTAGACCTGGGTATCGATGGCGCGCTTCTGGCCGTTGCCGAGATCGGTGATGGTCTTGGGCTCGCCGAAATAGACGCCGCCGGTGAGCTCGCGCACGATCATGATGTCGAGGCCCTCGACCGCCTCGCGCTTCAGGCTGGAGGCCTCCGCGAGCGCCGGGTAGCAGACCGCGGGACGGAGGTTGGCGAACAGACCGAGATCCTTGCGCAGGCGCAGCAGGCCGGCTTCGGGGCGCACCTCGTAGGGCACCGCGTCCCATTTGGGACCGCCGACCGCGCCGAAGATGATCGCGTCGGCATCCTTGGCCTTGGCCATGTCGCCTTCCGAGATCGACACCTTGTGTGCGTCATAGGCCGAACCGCCAACGAGGCCGGTGTCGGTCTCGAACTTGGCGATCCCCGCCGAACTGAGCCAGTCGATCAGCCGCTTCACCTCGCCCATCACCTCGGGGCCGATACCGTCGCCGGGAAGCAGCAGCAGTTTGTGGGTCGCCATGGTCGTTTCCTCTGAGGTCGATTTCGGCCGGAGTGCTAGAGCGGCGATGCGTGCTTGGCAAGACACCATTGCCGCTTCGGTTCTGTGCAAGGCGGGCAGGGCCTGCCACACTGCGCATGCCGGAGTACGCCTTGCACGCACCTGACCGCCCTCCACCCGATGCCCACCCCGCACGGTTGATCCTGACCCTGTCGCTGGCTGCGACAGTTGGGCTGGGTATCGGCCGCTTCGCCTATTCGCTGGTGCTCCCCGACATGCGGGAGGACCTCGGCTGGTCCTACTCGGCGGCCGGTTTCATGAACACCATCAACGCCGTCGGCTACCTCGCGGGCGCCCTTGTGGCGTCCCGGCTGATCCAGCGCGTCGGCTGGTCGGCCGCGATCCGCGGCGGAACCCTGGCCTGCGTCGCCGCGCTCGCGACTTGCGCGCTGACCGGGAATTTCGTTGCGCTGAGCCTGGCGCGTCTCGTGCTGGGCGTTGGCGCCGCGGCCGGTTTCGTCGCCGGCGGCGCGCTGGCCGCATCCATCGCGCAGTCGCGCCCGGAGCGGGCGAATTTCCTGCTCAGCCTGTTCTATGCCGGGCCCGGCATCGGCATTCTCGCATCGGGCCTGATCGCCCCGTTCACGCTGCAATATTTCGGGCCGGGCTCGTGGTGGATAGTGTGGTGGGCGATGACACTGCTGTCCCTCGTCATGACCGTGCCGCTGTTCCTGGTCCGCATCGAGAGCGGCGTGCGTTTCTCGCAAGGCAGCCACGGCGCCTTCTCCATTTTTCCGGTGCTGATCTATCTCGCCGGCTACTTCCTCTTTGGCGCGGGCTACATCGCCTACATGACTTTCATGATCGCCTATGTGCGCGACGGCGGCGGCGGGGCCGCGGCGCAGGCCGCGTTCTGGAGCCTGATCGGCTTGAGCGCCTTCGTCACGCCGTGGGCCTGGCGCCGCGTGCTCGCGCTCGATCGCGGCGGATTGGCCACCGCCATCATCCTCGGCACCAACGCGCTCGGCGCCGCCCTGCCGATGCTCGGGCATTCGCCGGCATGGCTCGCGGTGTCGGCCGTCGTGTTCGGCGTCGCGTTCTTCGCCGTGGTCGGCTCGACCACCGCCTTCGTCCGCTTCAACTATCCGCCCGAGGCGTGGCCGACCGCGATCGCGGCGATGACGATCTCGTTCGGCGTCGGCCAGACGCTCGGCCCGATCGTGGTCGGCGCGATCACGGACGCACTGGGGAGCTTGAGTTACGCGCTGAACGTCTCGGCGGCGCTGCTGGCGCTGGGCGCGGTTGCGGCGCTGTGCCAGCGGAAGGTGGGGCCGGCCTCATAACAAGTGTCGTCCCGGCGCAGGCCGGGACCCATAACCACAGGGAGCATTTGGCGAAGACTGGTCGTTCGGAATTGGCATCTAGCGAAAATCGATAGACCTCGCGATATGGGTCCCGGCCTTCGCAGGGGCGACAACAGCTAGCTCCCGCTGAACGAATTGTACCCCTGGTCTTCCCAATAGCCGCCCTTGTAGTCGTTGGTGACTTCCATCGACACCACGTATTTCGGGTTCTTGAAGCCGAGTTTTGTCGGCACGCGGATCTTCATTGGAAACCCATACGCGCGCGGCAGGATTTCGCCGGCGTATTTGAACGTCATCTGGGTCTGCGGATGCAGCGCGGTGCGCATGTCGAGCGGTGAATTGTAGCCGTCCTTGTCGGCGCACTGGAACCAGACGTACTTTGCACGGGTGTCGGCGCCGATCAGCTTGAGGAAGTCGCGCATCGGCGTGCCGGTCCAGCTGCCGATCGCGCTCCAGCCCTCGACGCAGATGTGACGGGTGATCTGCGTGACCTGCGGGAGCTTGTACAATTCCGGAAGCGTCCACGACTTCTTGTTGTCGACAAGGCCGCGGACTTCGAGCTTCCAGTCGGCACCATCGACGTCAGGCGCGTCGTCGAGATCGTAATAGGCGTTGAACGGAAACGGTTTTGTGATCGCGCTCTCGGGAAACGTCGGCGCCAGCGCGTCGGGATTGAAGATGAAAGCCTGCACGGCATCGTTGAATTTCGAAACCGACTTCAGCATCTCCTCGGCGGAGGACGAGTCGATCACGTTGCAGCCGGTGAGCAGCGTCAGTGCGCCGAGGCTGGCGCCGCCCGCGATGAAGCGGCGGCGGCTGACCTCGGGCATCGTCTTGATGGAATCCTTGATCAGCAGCCGCTTGTCGACGCCGGGAATCAGGAATGAGCGCTTGGCCATGGTTCTTACTCCGCTCTAGCGGCCGATGATCATCGCGCGCAGGCTCTTCGGCACCAGCAGCGCGAGTAAGACGTGAATGACGAGGAACGCGCAGATCGCGGCCATGCAGAAGAAATGGATGTAGCGCGCGGTCGGATAGTCGCCGAACAGGCTCACGAGCCAGTGCAATTGCACCGGCTTCCACATCCCAAGGCCCGACAGCACGATGATCACGCCGACCAGGATGATGCCGGCATAGAGCACGCGCTGCACGTAATTGTAGACGGTGAGATCGGCATGGCCGAGCTTGAAGGTCAGCGCAGCCCTGACATCGTGGAGCACGCCGGACGGGGTGATCGGCAGCAGTTTTTTCCGGAAGCGGCCGGTGGCAAAACCGGTGACGAGATAGGCAAGGCCGTTGATCATCAACAGCCACATCGCCGCAAAGTGCCAGAGCAGGCCGCCACCGAGCCAGCCGCCGAGCGTGTAGTCGCGCGGAAAGCTGAAACCGAACAGCGGCGAGGCGTTGTAGATTTGCCAGCCCGACAGGATCATCAGGATCATGGCGAGGGCGTTGACCCAGTGCATGACCCGGACCCAGGCCGGTTGGATCACTTTGGCCGGGGTGGTGCTGACCTGCTCGTCGGTGACTGTGAGGCTCGACATGGCGGTTCCGTCCTGAACGTCGTCTGACAGCAATTATACGCCGATGCTTCCGCTTTCGTTACGCCCTGCCCGGCATCGAATCGATACCGGCGGGCTATCATGGTCACAATAAAGCGAGCCGGGGACCCCCGGCTCGCCATTTCGTCGCATCCGGTTCGGGGATGAAGCCGGGCCGCGCGGTGTTAGGTCGCCGGCATCAGCACGGTGTCGACCACATGGATCACGCCGTTCGACTGGTTGACGTTGGAGATCGTGACCATCGAGGTGCCGCCCTTGGCGTCGACGATCCAGACCTTGCCGTCCTGCTTCTTGACCGTCAGCTCCTCGCCTTCGGCGGTCTTCATCTTCTTGCCGTCGGTGAGGTCGGAAGCCTCGAGCTTGCCGGGCACCACATGATAGGTGAGGATCTTGGTCAGCGTCGCCTTGTTCTCAGGCTTGACCAGGGTATCGACGGTGCCGGCCGGCAGCTTGCCGAAGGCGGCGTTGGTCGGCGCGAACACCGTGAACGGGCCCTTGCCTTCCAGCGTCGGCACCAGGCCGGCTGCCTTCACCGCCGCCACCAGCGTGGTGTGGTCCTTCGAGTTGACGGCGTTCTGGACGATGTTCTTGGACGGGAACATCGCGGCGCCGCCGACCATGACGGTCTTTTCCTCGGCGCGGGCGGGCGCGACGACGGTCGCGGTGATGGCCAGCGCGCTGAAAGCTGCAGCGGTGAGATAGGCAATACGCTTCGACATGGAGGGTCTCCCGATTGGATTGTGACCGGCGATTGCCGGCGTTCGAGTTGGGCAACAACGGTGGCTGCGACCTGTGAGCGTGAAGCAGCAGCGACGTCGTTGGCTCGAATTACGGGAGGTTTTGCGAAGCGGTTTCGAACAAAACTTCTTTGTGATGGGTGAAACTAAGTGCGGGTGTGTTCGTGAGGGGGCGTCATTGCGAGGAGCGAAGCGACGAAGCAATCCAGGCCGCCACCGCGGATGCACCGCTGGATTGCTTCGCTTTGCTCGCAATGACGAGCCTCGACGATCTACCTGCCGCTCAATCCCTGTTGTGCGGCGTCTGAATGAACCCGCGATTATGCGTCGGGCTGATCAGCAGTTCGTTGATGCACACTCGCGCCGGCATGCTCGCGATGAACGCGATGGTGCGGCCGAGATCTTCGGATTGCAGCATCCTGGCCTGCTCCTCCTCGCTTGGCACCACCGGGCGCAGCTTCAGGATCGGGGTCGCCACCTCGCCCGGCATCAGGCAGCAGGCGCGCAGGCCGTTGACGCATTCGTCCATGTTGAAGGAATGGGTCAGCGCCAGCACCGCATGCTTGGTCGTGGTGTAGGCCGGGCCCGGCATTTTCGAGACGTGGCGGCCGGCCCAGGACGAGACGTTGATGATGGAGCCGTCCTGCTGCTTGCGCATCGTCGGCAGCACCGCGCGCATGCAATAGAGCACGCCGTTGAGATTGACCTGGACCAGTTGGTCCCAGCCCTCCAGCTCCATGTCCTTCCAGCTCCGCTTGGGGACATTGATGCCGGCATTGTTCACCAGCAGATCGATCCGGCCGTGCTTCGCGACGATTTGATCGGCCGCCTTCTGGGCTTCGGCGGCAACCGACACGTCCAGCGCGATGGCTTCAGCGGCTCCGCCCGCCCCAGTGATTTTCGCGACCACGGTATCCAGGGCGTCCTTGCGCCGGCCCGAGACCACCACCGTCCAGCCGTCGGCCGCCAGCGCCTCGGCGCCGGCCTCCCCGATCCCGCTGCCCCCGCCTGTCACCCAGGCCACGCGTTTCCCGTTTTTGGTCATGCAAACTGTCTCCGTTGCTTCATCGGGGCGGTTTTTGCTAATCCAGCCCTCGGTTTTGACCGGCCTTGTCTGACGAGCCTTGTGGTCAAGCCTTGCGGTCGAGGAAATCTTGCATGAACCAAGCTGCCAACGCCAATTTGTTTTCCCGCCTGTTCGACGGCCTGGACGATCCGAGGCGCCTCGCCATCGAGACGCATGACGGAGGGCGCATCAGCTATGGCGATCTGATCGCCCGGGCCGGGCAAATGGCCAATGTGCTGGTCGCGCGCGGCGTGAAGCCCGGCGACCGCGTTGCGGTTCAGGTCGAGAAATCCGTGGCCAACATCGTGCTGTATCTGGCCACCGTGCGGGCCGGCGCAGTCTACCTGCCGCTCAACACCGCCTATACGCTGAACGAGCTCGACTATTTCATCGGCGATGCCGAACCCTCGCTGGTGGTCTGCGATCCCTCCAAGGCGGAGGGCCTCGCCCCCATCGCCGCCAAGGTGAAGGCGAAAATCGAGACGCTCGGGCCTGACGGCAAGGGCTCGCTGACGGACGCCGCCGACAAGGCGAGCAGCGAATTCGCCACGGTGTCGCGCGCAAACGACGATCTCGCCGCGATCCTCTACACGTCGGGCACCACCGGCCGCTCCAAGGGCGCGATGCTGACCCACGACAATCTGGCGTCGAACTCGCTCTCGCTCGTCGGCTTCTGGCGCTTCACCGACAAGGACGTGCTGATCCACGCGCTGCCGATCTACCACACCCACGGCCTGTTCGTGGCGACCAACGTGACGCTGTTCGCGCGCGCGTCGATGATCTTCCTGCCGAAGCTCGACCCCGATCTGATCATCAAGCTGATGGCGCGCGCCACGGTGCTGATGGGCGTGCCGACGTTCTATACCCGCCTGCTCCAGAACGCCGCGCTATCGCGCGAAACCACAAAGCACATGCGGCTGTTCATCTCGGGCTCGGCGCCGCTGCTCGCCGAAACCCATCGCGAATGGTCGGCGCGCACGGGTCATGCCGTGCTCGAGCGCTACGGCATGACCGAGACCAACATGAACACGTCGAATCCCTATGACGGCGAGCGCGTGCCCGGCGCAGTCGGCTTTCCGCTCCCCGGCGTCTCCGTGCGCGTCACCGACCCCGAGACGGCCAAGGAACTGCCGCGTGACGAAATCGGCATGATCGAGGTCAAAGGTCCCAACGTGTTCAAGGGCTATTGGCGCATGCCGGAGAAGACCAAGGCGGAATTCCGCGATGACGGCTTCTTCATCACCGGCGACCTCGGCAAGATCGACGCCAAGGGTTACGTCCACATTCTCGGCCGCGGCAAGGATCTCGTCATCTCCGGTGGCTTCAACGTCTACCCGAAGGAAATCGAGAGCGAGATCGACGCCATGCCCGGCGTGATCGAATCCGCCGTGATCGGCGTGCCCCACGCCGATTTCGGCGAGGGCGTCACGGCCGTGCTGGTCTGCAACAAGGGCGCGGATGTGACAGAGGCCGCGGTGCTGAAAGCGCTCGACGGCCGGCTGGCGAAGTTCAAGATGCCCAAGCGCGTCTTCGTCGTCGACGAACTGCCGCGCAACACCATGGGCAAGGTGCAGAAGAACGTGCTGCGCGATACGTACAAGGATCTTTACGCGAAGAAATAGGGGCTGTGGTTCGCAGCACTCTCGTCGTCATTGCGAGGAGCTCTTGCGACGAAGCAATCCAGAGTGCCGCCGCGGAAAGACCCCTGGATTGCTTCGCTTCGCTCGCAATGACGGAGTTTGGGGCGGTCACTGTCCGCCTAACAAACTCATCACAAACCTGCTGCCGACGATGAACAGATAGCACCCGAACGCGACCTCCAGCGTCCGCTTCGACATTGCATGCGCAGCCTTCACACCGAGCGGTGCTGTCACAAGGCTCATCGGCATCACCAGCACGGCGCCGATCAGGGAGACGTAGCCAAGCGCGAATGGGACTTGCAGGGCTGCAACGTCGGGATAGTGCGCGGCCGCAGGCCAGCCGGCATAGATGTAGCCGAGCGCGCCGGGGATCGAGATCAGCACCGCGAGCGCCGACGATGTCGCCACGGCCTGATGGATCGGGCGGCCGTAGAACGTCATCAGCAGATTCGAAAACAATCCACCGCCGATGCCCATCAGCGTCGACAAAATGCCGACGCAGAAGCCGTAGAATCGCATCAGCGGCCCCTTCGGCAAATCATCGCCGAGCTTCCAGCTCTCGCGCGCGAAGATCAGCCGTACCGCGGCCGACCAGGCGACGGCGACGAACACGATCTTGAACAGCCGCTCCGGTGCGTAGCGCGCGACCACGCTGCCGGCGACGACGCCGACCAGGATCGGCAGCCACCAGACCCGAAGGATCGCAAGATCGACGGCGCCGCGTCTGTAGTGCGCCTGGAACGAACGGATCGAGGTCGGGATGATCACGGCGAGCGAAGTGCCGATGCAGAGCGGCATGCGCACCTCGAGCGGCACACCGGCGATGCGGAAGCACTCGTAGAACACCGGCACCAGAATTGCGCCGCCGCCGATGCCGAACACGCCGGCCAGAAATCCGGAGAGCGCGCCGGTTGCGATCAGCAACAGCGCGAGCTCGACGATCTCCTTGATATCGAGTCCTGCAATCACCCCTGACCTGCCCCGGCGGTGGGTCGCAGCTTCTCCGATGCATCGCTCGGACAGCTGCCCGCAATGCTCTAGGCGATCTGATTTGCCGGGTCGACCGCCGCATCGGCGGTCTGGGGTGGGATGCGGGTTGCGCATATCCGCCCGTCTCGCGAAAAATCGGTGCGCTTCGCGGAAATTGAAGATTGCTCGCCGATCATCCCTGCCGGTTCGAATGTCTTGGATGACTGGTTCGAACCCTGGTTGGCCTGCGGCGGCTTAGAGCCGTTCCAATAGTAATTTCAATGCGCCGCAGCTCTGCGGCAAGACATGAATTTGTGTTCGTTCTTTAGCCGGTGCGCCATGGCCCTGGTATACCAAGCCGCCGATTGGCCTTGTTACATCAAGGGCCTAGAGCTGAACCGAAGTTCGATCTATGGCGATTTGGTGATTGCGCAGGTGAAATCGACTCCGTAAATAGAGCCGACCTTTCGCGATCCCCGCGCGCCCATGCTGGGCCGCAATAAAGCAATCGAAGCCCATGACCGCACGGATCGAACGACCGCTTTCGCCGCACATGCAAGTCTACCGCTGGACGCTGACGATGGCGCTTTCCATCGTCCATCGCGCCACCGGAATTGCCCTCTACGCCGGAACGCTGCTGCTGGCCTGGTGGCTGATTGCGGCGGCCTCCGGCCCTGCCGCCTATGGCCACGTCCAGGCCTTCACCGGCAGCATCATCGGCCGGCTGATCGTGTTCGGCTACACCTGGGCGCTGATGCACCACATGCTCAGCGGCATCCGGCATTTCGTCTGGGACCTCGGCTACGGCTTCAAGGCCAATGAGCGCGAAGCGTTGACCTGGGGCGCGTTGATCGGCGGCATCGTGCTCACGGTCCTCGTCTGGATCATCGCCTACGCGATCGGAGGCGGCCGATGAGTTTCGACGAATCCCACGGCGCTCCGAAGGGCTCCTCCATGCGCACCCCGCTCGGCCGCGTGCGCAATCTTGGCGCTGCGCATTCGGGCACGTCCGATTTCTGGCGCCAGCGCATCACCGGCGTCGCCATGACGCTGCTGATGATCCCCGTGATCGTGATCGTGATGATGCTGCTCGGCCGCAACCAGGCCGGCGCCGCGCAGATCCTCGGCTCGCTGCCGATCGCGGTGATCCTGCTGCTCTTCATCTTCGCCAGTGCCTGGCACATGAAGATCGGCATGCAGGTCGTGATCGAGGACTACATCCATAACGAGAAGCTCAAGCTCATCTCGATCATGCTCAACAACTTCTTCTCGTTCGCCGTGGCGCTCGCCTCGACCTACGCGATCCTGAAACTTTCCTCCGGAGTCTAACCCATGGCCACAGAGACCAATGGCAAGGGCAACGGCGCTCCCGCCACCAACGGCAAAGCCTATCCGATTGAAGACCACACCTATGATGTCGTCGTGGTCGGCGCCGGCGGCGCGGGCCTGCGCGCCGTGGTCGGCTGCAGCGAAGCCGGTCTTCGGACCGCCTGCATCACCAAAGTGTTTCCGACCCGCTCGCACACCGTCGCGGCGCAGGGCGGCATCTCGGCGTCGCTTGGCAACATGCACAAGGACGACTGGCGCTGGCACATGTACGACACCGTGAAGGGGTCGGACTGGCTGGGCGACCAGGACGCGATCGAATACATGGTGCGCAACGCGCCCGAGGCGGTCTACGAACTCGAGCACTGGGGCGTGCCGTTCTCGCGCACCGAAGACGGCAAGATCTACCAGCGCCCGTTCGGCGGCATGACGATGGACTACGGCAAGGGCCAGGCGCAACGCACCTGCGCCGCCGCCGACCGCACCGGCCACGCCATGCTGCACACGATGTACGGCCAGTCGCTGCGCCACGCGGCCGAGTTCTTCATCGAGTTCTTCGCCATCGACCTGATCATGGACGACCAGGGCACCTGCCGCGGCGTCATCGCGCTCAAGCTCGACGACGGCACGCTGCACCGCTTCCGCGCCCAGACCGTTATCCTGGCGACCGGCGGCTATGGCCGCGCCTATGCGTCCTGCACCTCGGCGCACACCTGCACCGGCGATGGCGGCGGCATGGTGCTGCGCGCCGGCCTGCCGATGCAGGACATGGAGTTCGTGCAATTCCACCCGACCGGCATCTACGGCTCGGGCTGTCTCGTCACCGAAGGCGCGCGCGGCGAAGGCGGCTATCTCGTCAACTCCGAGGGCGAGCGCTTCATGGAGCGCTATGCGCCCTCCGCCAAGGATCTGGCTTCGCGTGACGTCGTCTCGCGCGCGATGACCATCGAGATTCGGGAGGGGCGCGGCGTCGGCAAGAAGAAGGACCACATCTTCCTTCATCTCGACCATCTCGATCCCGCGGTGCTGGCCGAACGCCTGCCGGGCATCTCGGAATCCGCAAAGATCTTCGCCAATGTCGACGTGACGCGCGAACCGATCCCGATCGTGCCGACCGTGCACTACAACATGGGCGGTATCCCGACGAACTATCACGGCGAGGTCCTGACCAAGAAGGACGGCGACGACAACGCCATCATCCCGGGCCTGATGGCGATCGGCGAGGCCGCCTGCGTCTCCGTGCACGGCGCCAACCGCCTCGGCTCCAACTCGCTGATCGACCTCGTCGTGTTCGGCCGCGCCGCTGCGCTGCGCCTCGCCGAGAAGCTCACGCCAAACGCCAGCCAGCCGGAATTGCCGGCGAACTCGTCGGATCTGGCGCTCGGCCGGCTCGACCACTACCGCTACGCCTCCGGCGGCACGCCGACCGCGAAGCTGCGCGAAGGCATGCAGCACGTGATGCAGAACAATTGCGCGGTGTTCCGCACCGGCGACATCCTGAGCGAAGGCCAGAATCTGATCGAGAAGGTCCATAGCGGCATCACCGACATCGCCGTGTCCGACCGCTCGCTGGTGTGGAATTCCGACCTGATCGAGACGCTCGAATTCGACAATCTGATCGCGCAGGCGGTGGTGACGATGAACTCGGCCGCCAACCGCACCGAGAGCCGCGGCGCGCATGCCCGCGAGGACTTCTCCGAGCGCGACGACAAGAACTGGATGAAGCACACGCTCGCCTGGCTGGAAGATTCCGGCAAGGTCAAGATCGAGTACCGCCCGGTTCACGACTACACCATGACCAACGACGTCCAGTACATCCCGCCGAAAGCTCGCGTTTACTAAACGGCGCGCGTGTACTGAACGAACAGCGAAAGCTTTATCGAAATGGTTGAATTCGCACTTCCGAAGAACTCCAAGATTTCAGGCGGCAAGACCTGGCCGAAGCCCGCGGGCGCGACTGAAACTCGCGAATTCCGCGTCTATCGCTGGAACCCGGACGACGGCAAGAATCCGAGCGTCGACACCTATTACGTCGACACCCATGATTGCGGGCCGATGGTGCTGGACGGCCTGATCTGGATCAAGAACAACATCGACCCGTCGCTGACCTTCCGCCGCTCCTGCCGCGAAGGCGTCTGCGGCTCCTGCGCGATGAACATCGACGGCCAGAACACACTGGCCTGCACCCGCTCGATGCACGACGTGAAGGACGGCGCGGTGAAGATCAATCCGCTGCCGCACCAGCCTGTCGTGAAGGACCTCATCCCCGACCTCACCAATTTCTACGCGCAGTACGCTTCGGTCGAGCCGTGGCTGAAGACGACCTCGCCGACGCCGCAGAAGGAATGGAAGCAAAGCCACGAGGACCGCGAGAAGCTCGACGGGCTCTACGAGTGCATCCTCTGCGCCTGCTGCTCGACCTCTTGCCCGAGCTATTGGTGGAACAGCGAGCGCTATCTCGGTCCTGCCGCGCTGCTGCAGGCCAACCGCTGGGTGTCGGATTCGCGGGATGAAGCCACCGGCGAGCGGCTCGACAATCTCGAGGATCCGTTCCGCCTCTATCGCTGCCACACCATCATGAACTGCGCCAAAGCCTGCCCGAAGGGTCTCAACCCGGCGGAAGCCATCGCCGAGCTCAAGCTCAAGATGGTCGAGCGCCAGATCTAGGCGTCACTTATGCTGCGATCCCCGGCCGGAATGGCCGGGGCATTCTACGGCGGGCGCGTATTCGAGCAGATTTTGCCTCCGCCCCTGCACGAGCAGGCCGGCAGGTTGCAACCTCTGGTTCCCGCTACAAGCCGCTTCCTTCCCGGCGCGAAATTCAAGTAAGCTCTCCGGCGTGGGACCGGAGCGACCGTGCAGGGCGCACAACGCAATTCGCTGAGATTGCTGCAGTGGATGATGGCTGCGTCCCTGGCGCTGCCGATTGCGCTGTTCGCGATCGCCGCCTCGATCTCCTACACCTCGACCAAAGACATCGCCGACCGCGAGATCGAGCGCACCCTCGATGTCGCGCATGAGCACGCGCTCAAGGTGTTCGAGACGATCACCGCAGCCTCGCCGAGATCAACGAGGTGGTGCGCGGCATGCCCGACGACATCATCCGCTCGCGCGAGCCGGCCCTGCACCGCCGCCTGAAGCAGCTGACCGATTCGCTGCCGCAGCTGAAATCGGCATGGATATTCGATGCGGACGGAAAGTCGCTGGTCAACAGCCTGGCCTCGCCGCCGCCGGCACAGAGCTTTGCGGACCGCGACTATTTTGCGGCCCATGTCGATCAGAGCATCGGCAGCTACATCGGTGTTCCCCTGACGCCGCGTCAGCCCTATCAGGGCGCGCGCTTCTTCGGGGTCAGCCGCCGCCGCGGCTCCGACGACGGCAGCTTCATCGGCGTGATCCAGGCCTCCGTCCTGCCGGAATATTTCGAGAGCTTTTACGCCAGGATCGGCTCCGATGCCGGCAGCTTCGTCGCCATGGGACGCACTGACGGCGTGGTGCTGGCGCATCTTCCACGGCTGGACCGCGACCTCAGGCTCGATCCTAACGGGCCGGTCGGCCGGAGCATCGCAGCTCATCCCGAGCATGGCCTCATCACCATCGCCTGGCCATCGGACGAGGTCGAGCGGCGCATCGGCTACCGACGCATCGCCGAATATCCGATCTATGTCAGCGCGGGATTGGAGACCTCGGCAATCCGCGCACGCTGGTTCGCCACCATGGGCCAGCATCTGGTGTTCGGCATTCCCGCCACCGCGCTGCTGTTTCTGCTGCTGGCGTTCGCGTTCCGGCGCACCCAGCATCTCCAGGCCGAGGCCGCCGCGCGGCGCGAAGCCGAGGAGGCGCTCAAGCACAGCCAGCGCCTGGAGGCGCTCGGCCAGCTCACCGGCGGCGTCGCGCACGACTTCAACAACCTCCTGACCGTGATTCGCGCCTCGGTCGATCTGCTGAACCGGCCGCAACTGAGCGAGGAGCGGCGCCAGCGCTACATCACCGCCATCGCGGACGCGGTCGGGCGCGCGGCCAAGCTAACCTCGCAGCTGCTCGCCTTCGCGCGGCGCCAGACCTTGAAGCCGGAAGTGTTCGACGTCGGCGCGCGACTGCAGTCACTGCACGACATGCTCGCGACGCTGCTCGGGCCCGCGATCGAAATCGCGATGCGGCTGCCGGCCGAGCCCTGTCTCGTCAATGCCGATGCAAGCCAGTTCGAGACGGCGTTGATCAACATGGCGACCAATGCGCGCGATGCGATGCACGGCAAGGGCAGGATCGTTTTCGAGGTCGAGGCCGCGGAGACAATTGCGGACACGCGGGCTCCCGTCTCGGGCAACCCTGATCTTTCAGGTCACCATGAGCTTCCTGGCAAACATGGCTTCGTCGGTATTGCCGTCAGTGACACCGGCATCGGCATTCCGGCTGCGCGGCTCGAGCGCATCTTCGAGCCGTTCTTCACCACCAAGCAGGTCGGCCACGGCACCGGTCTCGGCCTGTCGCAGGTGTTCGGCTTCGCCCGCCAGTCCGGCGGCGAGGTGACAGTCACCAGCGAGGTGGGCCACGGCAGCACCTTCTCGCTCTATCTGCCGCGCGTGGCGCCGCATTTGCTGCCGCAGCGGCAGGCACCGAACACGGCTCCGGCCGTGGCCGGCAGCGGCATATCGGTGCTGCTGGTCGAGGACAATATCGAGCTCGCCAATTTCGCGGCCGACGGCCTCACTGAGCTCGGCTACAGCATCACGCTGGTCGACAATGCAACCGACGCACTCGCCGAGCTGGTCATGGATGCCGATCGCTTCGATGTCGTCTTCTCGGACATCGTGATGCCCGGCATGACCGGGCTCGATCTCGCGCAGGCGGTCCGCGACCGCGGCATTGGCGTGCCGGTGGTGCTGACCACCGGCTACAGCGAGGCGCTGTCCCAGGACGGGAAGGTCGATTTCGAGCTCGTGCAAAAGCCCTACGCGATCGATCAGCTATCGCGCGTGCTGCACCGCCTCGCGCGGCGCCGCCGGGTCCGCAACGGCGCCGCCGAATGAACCGACACCCGGAACTCGCGGGAACCTTTTGATTTAGCTCGCGTTATCCGGTCATGCAAAAGCCGGCCGGAAAGCGCGAATCGGGCAAGAAGCTGCCCATTGTTGAAATCGTCGGCGAGACCGGCGAGGAAGTGGCTCCGCCGCCGCCCGAGCTGGTCGAGCCCGACCCGGCGCTGTCGCCCGAAGAGGCCGAGCAGGCCCGCAAGGACTATCTCCTCACCCGCTTCTGGATCAGCGCGCGCGGCTTCTGGGGCCGCAACGGCGACCGGCTGGCATGGCTCTACTCCATCGGCCTCGGCGTGCTGATCGTCCTGACTGTCGGTTTCCAATACGGCATCAACGTCTGGAATCGGGCGATCTTCGACGCGATCGAGAAGCGCGAGGCGTCCACCGTCTTCCATCTCACCGCGGTGTTCTTCCCGCTCGCGATCGGCAGCATCTTGCTCGGCGTGGCACAAGTGTTCGCGCGCATGGGCATCCAGCGGCGCTGGCGAGCCTGGCTGACGGCAAGCGTGCTGACGCGCTGGCTCGGCAATGGCCGCTATTACCAGCTCAATCTCGTCAGCGGCGACCACAAGAATCCGGAATACCGGATCGCGGAGGATCTGCGCGTCGCGACCGATTCGCCGGTGGATTTTCTCGCCGGCGTGACGTCCGCGCTGCTGTCGGCCGTGACCTTCATCGTCGTGCTCTGGACCATCGGCGGTGCGCTCACCGTCACGCTTGCGGGATCGTCGGTGACCATTCCCGGCTTCCTGGTGATCGCCGCGATGCTTTATGCGGGAATCGCCTCGGGCTCGATCCTGGTGATCGGCCGCCAATTCGTGCAGGTCTCCGAGGACAAGAACCAGGCCGAGGCCGATTTCCGCTACACGCTGACCCGCGTGCGCGAGAACGGCGAGAGCATCGCGCTGCTCGGCGGCGAGGAGGAAGAGCGCGACGGCATCGACCGCAATTTCACGAACGTGCTTCGGCAATGGGCGCGGCTGGCGGGTCAGCACATGCGCACCACGCTGGTGTCGCAGGGATCGAGCCTCGTTGCTCCCGTGGTCCCTCTTCTGCTCTGCGCGCCAAAATTCCTCGACGGCAGCATGACGCTGGGTCAGGTGATGCAGGCGGCTTCCGCCTTCACCATCGTGCAGAGCGCGTTCGGTTGGCTGGTCGACAATTATCCGCGGCTCGCCGACTGGAATGCCTGCGCTCGCCGCATCGCATCGCTGATGATGTCGCTCGACGGTCTCGAGCGCGCCGAGCAGGGCGACGGAATCGGCCGCATCAAGCGCGGCGAGACCAGCAACGACGCCATGCTGGAGCTGAACGATCTCTCCGTCACGCTCGACGACGGCACCGCCGTGGTCGGCGAGACCGAGGTGGTGGTCGAGGCTGGCGAGCGGCTGCTGGTGGCCGGCGAATCCGGCACCGGCAAGAGCACGCTGGTGCGCGCCATCGCCGGGCTCTGGCCGTGGGGCGGCGGCAGCGTCAATTTCCATCCCGACCGGCGGCTGTTCATGCTGCCGCAGCGACCCTACGTGCCGTCAGGCTCCTTGCGCCGCGCGGTCGCCTATCCCGGCGCGGAAGACGACTGGACCGTGGAGGAGATCGGCGAGGCCCTGCACAAGGTCGGTCTCGACCATCTCAAGGAGAAGATCGAGGAAGAGGCACCGTGGGACCAGACGCTGTCCGGCGGCGAGAAGCAGCGCCTGGCCTTCGCGCGACTGTTGCTGCACAGCCCTGACATCGTCGTGCTCGACGAGGCGACCTCGGCGCTCGACGAGAAGAGCCAGGACAAGATGATGAAGATGATCACCGACGAGCTGCCGAAGGCGACCATCGTCAGTGTCGCGCATCGCGTCGAGCTGGAAGCCTTCCACAGCCGCAAGATCGTGCTGGAGCGCCGCAAGGGCGGCGCAAAGCTCGTCAGCGACATCGAGCTGATCCCGCGCAAGGGCAAGCGCAAGCTGCTCGGCCGCTTCCTGAGGCAGCGCAAGCCGCCGAAAAAGGCGGCGTGAGGTTCGGTCTCTTTTCTTCGTTGTCCCGGCGATTGTGTCCGGATCGAGCGTTGGAGTCCTCGGCAAAACCGGCTATGCATGCGCCGCTTGCAATGAGGACTTTGACTTGGCGACCGACAATGCCCCTTCGTCCGCGCCGTTCGGCGCGTTTGCGCCGAACGCGGCGCAGGCCGCGATCATTCGCCTCGCGACACAATCGCGGCTGAAGCGCGGCGCGTTCCGGCCCTGGCTGTCGCGATTGGTGAACCTGCTGGGCGGTGGCCCCGTCGACGTGCAGTACCAGGGCGCATCGTTCCGCTTCTATCATCAGGGCAGCGCGACCGAGCGCGGTGCGCTGTTCAATCCCGATTACAATCTCGACGAGCTCGACTTCCTGCGCCAGCACACCCCCGCGGGCGGCGTATTCGTCGACGTTGGCGCCAATGTCGGCACCTTTGCACTAGTGATGGCGCGACAGGTCGGGCCATCGGGGAAAGTGGTCGCCGTCGAGCCGCATCCGATGACGTTTGGACGGCTCTCGTTCAACCAGGCCGCGTCGAAAGCGACGCAGGTGCGCCTGGTGCAGGCGGCCGCCGGCGACAGCGACGGCGAGCTGATGATCGAGAGCGGGGGCGGCAATCTCGGCGCTACGCATGTCGTCACCGGCACGGCCAGCACGGAGGCGATCAAAGTGTCCTCGCTTCGGTTGACGCGCATTCTCGACGAAGCCGGCGTCACCAAGGTGGACGCGTTGAAGATCGACGTCGAGGGCTTCGAGGATCGCGTGCTGATCGGCTTCTTCCGCGACGCGCCGCAATCGCTATGGCCGCGCGCGGTGGTGATCGAGCATTTATCACAAAAGGATTGGCGGGAAGATTGTATCGCTGACATGGTCGCGCGCGGTTTTGTGGTTGCGCGCAAGACGCGGAGCAATACGTTCCTGTCGCGTTGACGACGAACGACGGAGGTGACGATGATCGACCATATGGGCTTCCCGGTCTCCGACTATGAGCGCGCCAAGGCGTTCTACGCCGAGGCATTGGCCCCGCTCGGCTACAGCCTGATCATGGAGGTCACGCAGGAGCAGACCGGACACGATCCGGCCGCCGGCTTCGGCGCCGATGGCAAGCCGGATTTCTGGATCGGCGGCGAGGGCGCGCTGAACAAGCCGGTGCATGTCGCGATCCTGGCAAAGGACCGCGCCACGGTGGACGCGTTCTACAAGGCGGCGATCGCGGCGGGCGGGCGCGACAACGGGCCGCCCGGCATTCGGGCGCATTATCACCCGACCTATTACGGCGCCTTCGTGCTCGACCCTGACGGCCACAACATCGAGGCGGTTTGCCACGCGCCGGAATAGATAAGTTCCATCTTCCGGCCGGAACCTCGTTCCGCGCGCGCCGTTGTCGTCCCTTGCAAGAAGGAGCACGACATGGCCAACGACAATGCCCGCGACGTCGATCGCGTATGGGATCTGATGAAGACGATCGGATTTGCGATGCTGGTGACGCGCGATGGCGACAAGCTCCGCGCGCGGCCGATGAGCGCCTATCTCGATCGCAACGCGGACACGATATATTTCCTCACCGACGCGCGGCGTCACAAGGACGAGGAGATCGCGCGCAATCCGTCCATCAACCTGTCGTTCGCGGATGCGAGCAGCCAGAAATACGTGTCGCTGACCGGCACTGCCGTCGTCTCCAACGACCGTGCGAAGATCAAGGAGCTGTTCTCGACGCCGGCCAAGGCGTGGTGGGACTCTGCGGAAGATCCCAACATCCGCGTGCTCAAGGTCACGCCCGACGATGCCGAGTTCTGGGACTCGCCCGGCACCGTGATCTCCTATGTGAAGATGGCGGCCGCGGCAGTGACCAACACGCGGCCCGATCTCGGCGACAACCGCAAGGTCTCGATGTAATGCCGATTGAACCGCCCGAGATTCCGCCGTCGACGCCGGGCACACCCACCGAGCCGCCGCCGGGGATTCCGCCGGGCAATCCGCAGCCTGAAATCGCGCCGCCAGTGCGCGAGCCCGGCTCGCCAGCGCCGCCCGACGAATTGCCGGGCCGCATGCCTGAAGAGATTCCATCACGCGGACCGAACGGACCGCTCACGCCGAATCCCGCGACGGATGCAAGTCCGCCGCGGGATCGCGCATGAGGCGACGCATCACATCCGAGGCAATTGCAACCTGCGTCTGAATGCGCAATGAACGTCACCATAGTGAGGTGATTTGCGTGCAGAAATAAATCGGGCCGCGCCCGCTTCGTCCGCCACAATCCGGCCTAACGCGTAGCTGTTCATCCCAACACTTCGTCAAAGAACCTTCCGGGGAAGTTCACCACATGACCAACCTTCGTTTCGTGCTGCTTGCCACCACGGCTCTGACCGCGATGCAATTCGCAAGCTCCGCATCGCATGCACAAGGCGCGCCGCCGCTCGTCGTCGCGCAGGCGCAGCCACAAGAGACCGGCCCTGACGGAAAACCGAAGCAGCCGCCGAAGGGACCGCCAGCGGCCGCGCCGCCTGCGGCGCCCGCGCGCCCGGCCGCACCGCCGCCCGCAGCTGCACCGCCCCATCCGCCCGCGGCACCTCCGCCGGCTGCCGCACCGCCGCGC
>NZ_JADPIY010000027.1:0-146166 GCF_023073095.1 Bradyrhizobium sp. 44 | reverse complement strand
CGTCAACGATCACCCGAATAGCCAGATCGACGAACTGCTACCCTGGGCCTATCTCGCTACCCCAGAACGCTGGCGCGTGGCCTGAGAACATCGCTTACGTTGAAGCGCCCGGCGCGCCAGGTTGACCGGGCGGGTGCGCGCTTGCTCCAGGAGAGGCCTGACTTCCGACATTGCCAGAGGCGCCAGTGTTCTGTGTCTTTATGCCTTTGTCCGCCTCATTCTGGAGGTTCTGATTGGGTGTCGCTTGCTGGGCCATGACGGGGCCAACTGTTAGGGCAGAGGCGACAAGGACGGCTGCTGTCAATCTTCCTCCTGGTTATTGCCCCCACCGCCACAACGCGCCGTTAGAATTACATTTCCGGCGAACGCCAAATAAGCCGTGCTCCCGGCGCTTGGTGCCGTTGGAAGCGTGCAAAGAGCCAAAGAGAACGCTTTATCACACCGCGTTCCCGAGCCGCTCGGGAGGTGTTCTCGAAAACACAAACCAAAACGCATCTGCGGTTGTGCTGGAACGCATCCGTGTATTCGCCGGTGGAACACCACTCTGTCCCAAAGTTAGAAGAATCGTGAACTGAGGAAGATAGACTGCCCGCTGTCAGTCCTGACGGCGGGCTTTTTGTGAGTTGTGTAGAGTGGCGAAGCGTACCAAGGCACCGGTCAAGCCGGCGGCCCCGATGCCGGGTTTTATCAGCCCACAGTTGGCGACCCTGAAGATTAGGGCGCCTTCAGGCGGTCAATGGATTCACGAAATCAAATACGATGGCTACCGCATTCAGCTCCATATGGACGGCGGTGACCGCAAGGCATTCACGAGAAACGGGCACAACTGGGTCGACCGGTTCTCTGTCATTGCAGGCGCCTTCAACATACCCGGCCAGGCAATCGTGGACGGCGAGGTCGTCGTCATCCACGAGGAACGCACCAACTTTTCTGAGCTGCAAGCGGACCTCGGAAGAGGGGACCAGGAGCGTTTGCTGTACTTCGCATTCGATCTCCTATGGCTTGATGGTCAAGACCTTCGCAAAATGTCCCAGCTTGCTCGTAAGGAGCTTCTCAGAGAGCTGATCGACAGTCACAAGCTGAAGCAGCCTATCCTCTATAGCGAGCACCATGAGGGGGACGGGGGGGCGCTGTTCGAGGCGGCAATTAAGCTGAACTACGAGGGTATCGTCTCAAAGCAGGTGGACGCGCCCTACAGGTCCGAGCGGGTTGAGGCCTGGCAAAAAGTCAAAACTGTTCAGCGAGAAAAATTCCCGGTCGTCGGTTTCATCAAGGATCCGACCGGCGTCGCCGCCCTCTACCTGGGCAAACAGGAAGGCAAAGAGCTTCGATATATGGGCAAGGTCGGGACAGGTTGGAGCCGAACGACTTCGCGAAAGATAAGGGACGCACTCGACACGGTAGTAAGCCCGAAGCAAAAGCTCACCAAGTCTATCAGGAAGCCGAAGGCGACATGGGTTGAACCGAAGTTCTACGCCGATGTGGAGTACCGGGACATCACATCCGAAGGATTGCTGCGGGCGAGTTCCTTCAAGGGATTAGGGACGGCGAAACGCCGCAAAGATTGAGCCTATGTCTTCGGCCCGCGAGATGGCTTCTTCCTTAGCAACGGCCGCATGATCTCGGTCGCGGTAAAGCTGGTCTCAAAGCCTTTCGGCAGTATAGGGAGTTCGTTCGGTCCGGCGTTGTTGCAAACGGGCAGGGCTCTCCGGCTCCGCCGCAACCACAAGCAGTCGGGCCGGTCGGAGTGGTTCTCCGCATACCCAATGCGTATCGTCGCAGCAAACGCAACCCGCCATCGTTACACCTAATGCTGCTGCGGCTCCTCCAGGACATCCTGCCCGTGCAAGTGATCCATCACCTCGCCGAGGTCGCGCATGTCGATCATCTCGCCGCAGATCGTACAGCGAATGAAGTGGTCGCGCTCGTTTTGCGGAGCAGGGCCTTCCGGCTTGCCCTCCCGGAACGTCATGCCACGGCGCCGAAGTCTTCAAGGACAAGGTAGATGTCGCGGTCGAGGCGATCAGCCGGCACAATCGAGGGCGAGGAACGCATACGCTTACTCCGACAAAGGACGCTGTCGACGATCAAGGCAGAAGACTCCCGGAGTTGGACCGAGAGTCTTTGCCGCGCCCAGGGGGACATCCGCCCTTAGTGGCGCCGCCAAATGCATAATTCTTGAGGTGCGTAAGGAGTTCCTTGTGCCCTTGCCCATGGGCTCTTTATCAAACGGGTCAAATCAGAGCGCGAACCAGGCGAGCACCGCGATGATTGGAATGACCGCCACGCCAATAAGCATCAAGGGTGCGGGTTCGTTACCTGTGCGGTCGCTCATCCTGTTCTCTTGCCAAACCTTTAAGACTGATAGTCAGGCGCCGGGTGCCCCTTTCGGGCTTACCGCCAGCCGCGACGCTCCTGTCGGCCGTACGCCGTCCTAGGATTGATGCCGCAATCGACGTTCCGGCCGGATGCCGACGCCAGGCACTGGGCGCGTGTGGAGAAGCTGCAGTCGCCGGGATAGCCTACGCCCTTGCCCTGGACGCACCAGCGATACTCCTGGGCCTGCGCGGCGGGCGCGGAGGAAACAAGAAGGCCGCCAGCAATCAGCGCGGCCGATGCGATCGAGAGTTTCATCATGAGGGGTTTTCCTTTGGTTGATGTCGGTCAACCGGAGGCGAAGTCCTGCGTTCCTAAGGGGTGATGGCTGCCGCTAGCTGGCATCGAGGGTCAGCGTTCTGCTTCACCAGCCAACCGTCTTAAACCACTTTCCCCGCGAATGCTGTCGAGCATGCCGGCCTGCTTCCGCCAAGGCGGTAGACCCCGTCGGCGCGCTCAACCAACAGCGGCTAACGTTGCTGGCGGGGCTTCGTGGTATATGAAAACAAGCGACCGGATCATCTGGTTGCGACAAGCCAGTTACGACAAGGGCTGCGCATGGATGGCCTGAGGCTAGAACCGGGGGCGCTAGGTGTCACGCCATGGACCCACATCACTGAAACGTGCGTCTCACGTGACGGTGCCGCTGATTTTGTACTCAAACCGCGCAAATAGTGGGCCGCTGGTTGCTGCAGCCTACCGCCCTCGACACTCACAAACCGAGCGAACGTCGCACGTGACGCAGCACAGATACGGTACTGCCGGTGTAGCGTCCATGATTCCAATTCTGGTCGGCTGCATAGGCAGCAACGGCTACAATCCGATCCTGCCTATGTTGGCCCTAGTGGGTCGGCTCCGACCTACGCATCTCCTGCAGTCGAGCCAGGCAGTAGTCCCGATAAAGGTCTTCAATAAGTGACCACATGACCCAAATTCCCGTTAGCCTATGAGGCAAAACTAGACCCAGCTTGTTTCCGGACTGCTTCTTGAGGCGGTGAAATGGTTTCGTCGCCTCTGCTCGGCGGGCCTCTCGTTTACCCGTCTTTGCAAGGAATGCCGAAGCTGTCGCAAGTGAGTGCGAATGACTCCTTTGCCTTAGCATCTTCAAAGCAAAAGCGCGTTCCGACCTCGGCACGATCAATCCACCAATCGGCTTTGGCTCCCTTTGCGATGCGCGACGCTTCACCGCGCAGCAAGTCCAATTGTCGGCCCGCGGCAACAACGATCAAACAATTTTCCTTAGGCATAATGCTGTCCATTATGGGCAATCAGGACGATCGGCACGGAGGCCGCAGCGGGGGGACCGCTGCGGCCTCGTTGTCTAAAAATCCGGGTGAAAACGATCTAAGTAGAATATGGAGCCAGCCCCGGTGACCAGAAACGTACAACACCTGTGCCGACGCACAATGTCATCTAGATCACACTTTGGAATCGTATTTAACGCGTGAGGGAAGGCCCGCCGGGGCTGGCTGAGCTGGCGGACCTTCACCTCTGAGCTAGGCCGCGTATGTCCCCCACGGCCCCGTCCCAGCGCGAATCTAGGCACGCGGCGTTAAGGATGAATTGAAGGCCACGTTCGCGCGCCCCGGCTGCGGTGATAAACAGACCAGAGCGATAGGTGTCCGCCTCTCGCCACCTCAAAACTCCCGCCGGCTCCCAAGGTCGGCGGGCTTTTCTTTGCCTAGTGGCTGAGTTCGTATCTGCGAATCTCCGTTCAACCGCGTCAGGCAGTAATCCCGATACAGATTTTCAATGAGCACCACATGACCGAATCCCCGTTGGCCTATAAGGAAAAGCTAGACCCAGCTTGTTTCCGGACTGCTTCTTGAGGCGGAAAAAAGGTTTCGTCGCGAGTCCGTCGGTCTGTCCGGCGGGCTACAGCATGTTACAATCCAAAAGCGATTTTAAGTCCACGCCGCAGTGGTTGACCGCGATGCCAAGGGGTGCGCCATTAATCGATTGATTTAAAGCAGCTGAGGAGACTCGCGATGATTAGGCCGATTTTAGTTGCTTCCGTTGCTCTGGTTTTGGTCGGTGGCGCTGTACAGGCTCAGCAGGGCGGACCTCGCAACCCTCAAAAATTGGAAAAATGCCAGCAGCTCGCTACCGAACGTGGCTTTTCGAGTGCAGGCGGGAGGGGTAAAGGGCAAGGGCGCGCAAAGCGAGAGTTTGTGAGGGCTTGCATGCATGGGAAGCAAAGCTGAGCAAAGCTGAGCAAGGCGGAGGAGCGCGGAGCCCGCCGGGGGCCGGTGGTGCCTTTGCCAGGGCGCCGGTTCACGATGGCGGGCCCTTCGTTATGAGAGGCAAGCAACGACGGCTAGAACCACGTCCGCGCCAAGCTCACCCGAATACATCGCGAAAATGAATCCGGCACTGACAACAAGCGCAATTGCTTTAAGCGTGATCATTTTGCAATCCCCTCGTTAATGAACGAAGGTTAGACCTCCCTGTTTCAGGGGGGATTTCGCCGTTTCAGCGTTGGCTCGACCTCGACCTGAGGAAATAGCGTGCTGCGCATCGCCTATTGCTCGACAACACTGGCTCGATGGCGGCACCAAGATCAGCACCTGAAGACCGCATCCAAGAACCTTGTGGACAAGCTGGGGGGCCCTGGCGAAGACCCCGGGCGACGTCATGTTCTCCGTGATTCCTTTCGCGAGCGCCAGTCGCGGCAACTGGTCGACCTTGGACTCACGAATAATTTGCGCCGTTCGAACAACTGCCGATTTCACTATCTGTCGGAATCGATCAACTGAATAGCTCACAGAAGTGGCGGAAATTGTCACCGCTTTACCGCCACAGTATCTTTTACATACCGTCAGTGATGCCGAAAGCGGTGGTTCGGTCCCCGAGCCGGCCGAAAGAGATTCAATCGATCGGGGCACGCCGAGTGTGCCAGTCCGTCACCGACTGGAATGCATGCCCGGCGCGAGCGAGCACATCCTCCGACAGATGCGGGCCGACGAGTTGCATGCTGAGCGGAAGGCCATCCGAGGCCATGCCATTCGGCAGCGTGATAGTCGGACTGCCCGAGAAGTCGAACACCGCGGTGAAGCGCAGGATGCTGAGCAGCACGTTCGGATCGGCGCCGTACTCGCCCATCTTGGTCAGCGTCGGAATCGGCACAGGCATGGTGGGAATCAGCAGCAGGTCGATGTCGCCGAACAACGCAGCGAGGCTGCCGCTGAACTTCAAGCGCTCGTGATGGATCTGCGCGATCTCGACGCCACTCATCGACCTGCCCTGCTCGATCAGCTGCGCCAGATCGGGGCCATATTCCGATTTTCGCGACGGATAGGTCTCGAGGTGGGCCTCCGCCGTTTCGATCGAGCACATCGGAATCCACATGCTTACGAGCTTCTCGTAGGCCGGGAACCTGACCTCGCGGATATCGGCCCCCAGCGCCGCGAGCGTCCGCTCGGCTTCCAGCAACGCGTCGACGACCTGCGGATCGATCCCATTCTGGGTGTAGCTGCGGTCGACGCCGATCCGCAGGCCCCGGACCCCGTCACCGATCCCTGCGAGATAGTTCGGCACCGGCGCCTGCAGGGCCGTCGGGTCGTTGACATCCTCCCCTGCGATGACGCCGAGCATGGCGGCCGCATCGGCCGCGCTCCGGCACATCGGCCCGACATGGTCGAGCGAGTCCGCCAGCGGGAAGACGCCGTGACGGCTGACGCGTCCCCAAGTCGGTTTGATCCCGGTCAGCCCGCAGGTTGCCGACGGAAACCGGATCGAGCCGCCGGTGTCGCTGCCGATCGAGCCGAAGCAGAGCCCCGCCGACGTCGCCACGCCCGATCCGCTCGAGGACGAGCCGACCCAGTAATCGACGCCCCAGGGATTGAGCGGCGCCTGATCGTTCGGATGGTGACTGGTGTAGGCGCCCTCGGTCATCTTCAGCTTGCCAAGCGTAACGGCGCCGGCCTGCTCGAGCCGGTCTACGATCGTGGCGTTGAAGGACGGGACGAACCTGGCGTGAATCGTGGTGCCGCCTGCCGTCGGCGCAAAGGTCGTGTAGCAGAGATCCTTCAATCCGATCGGCACACCGTGCAGCGGTCCGCGCCAGATTCCCTGGGCGAGCTCGGCGTCACAGCGCTTCGCCTGCGCCATGGCGCGCTCGGCAAGGACGAGCGCATAGCCGTGGAATTTGCCATCGAGGCTGGCGATCCGGCTCAGCATGGCCTCGGTCACTTTCGAGGACAGCATCTCGCCGCGACGGAACAGCTCGGAGAGCTCGGCGATCGACTTATAGTGGATTGGATCTGCTGACATCTGACAGCCCTGTTGTTGCCGGAAACGGCCTTGCCCACCGGGCCGCTGACGGCTCGGTCCCGTCTGCGCGGCTCTGGATGCGCCTAGAACTGCACTCCGCGCGTGAGCGCACCATCGACCACTAGGTTGGTGCCGGTGATGAAGCTCGCCGCTTTGCTGGCGAGGAACACCGCGCCGTTCGCCATTTCCTGCGGCGTGCCCATACGCCCGGTCGGGTTGAGCGCCAACGCGGTCTTGTACAGCTCGGGATTGCCATCCTTGATCTGGTCCCAGACACCGCCCTCGAAATAGGTATTGCCCGGCGACACCGAGTTGGCCCGGATGCCTTTGCCGGCAAGCTGGAACGCGAGCCCTTGCGTGTAATGGATGATCGCTGCCTTGAACGTGCCATAGGGTCCGCTTGCGAAATCGACTTCGCGGCCCGACACGCTGGAAATCGTGACGATTGCGGCGGCCTTGCTCTTCTCCAGATACGGCATCGCCGCATTGACCAGCCGCACCGTGCCCATCATGTCGGTGGAAAATTCTTTCTCCCAGCTCTCCTCGTCCTGCCCGATCGACAGCGCGCTGACATTGGCAACGACGATGTCGATGCTGCCCAGCTTGGAGGCCATATCCTCGACCCAGGCCTTGAGCGCCGGGCCGTCGGAAACGTCGACCGAGCTGCCGAACGCGGCGACGCCCTTCGCCTTCATCGCGGTGACCGCGTTGTCGACGTCGGTCTGGTTGCGTGCGCAGATGCCGACATTGGCGCCTTCGGCCGCAAACGTGTCGGCGATCGCCCTGCCGATGCCCTTGGTGCTGCCGGTGACGAGAACCCTTGCTCCCTTGAGTCCCAGATCCATGTTCATTCCTCCCTATCGACGACTTCAAGACACGCATGCTGCCGTTCAGAGCAGAAGCTGTTCGCGGACGTTGTCCTCGTTGACCTCGGCGCCTGCCAGCGACTGCGTGATCTTGCCCTTCTCCATGATGTAGCAGCGCTCGGCGATCGCCAGAATCGTGTCGAGGTTCTGCTCGACGAAGATGATGGTGGTTCCGAGCTCGTTGCGGAACGACCGCAGCGCCTCGCAGATGTGCTGGACGATCGATGGCTGGATGCCCTCGGACGGCTCGTCCAGGATCATGAGGGACGGATTGCCGATCAACGCACGGCCTATCGCGAGCTGCTGCTGCTCACCACCCGACATGGTGCCCGCGGCCTGCCGGCGGCGCTCCTTCAGGCGCGGAAAATACTCATAGACGAGCTCCGGCAGTTTCTTGCCGCGGGGGCCGCCGATGAGCTCGCCGACCTGAAGATTCTCCTCAACAGTCATCTGCGGAAACACGTCGCGTCCCTGTGGGATGTAGCCGAAGCCCGCCCTCGCCCGCGCGTCGGCTTCGAGCTTTGTGACGTCCTGCTCCATGAAACTGATCGTGCCGCGCCACGTCTGGAGCAGGCCGATCAGACACCGCATCAGTGTCGACTTGCCGACGCCGTTGCGCCCGATCACGCCGACGATCTCGCCGCGCGAGACCGACATGGTCACCCCCTGCAGGATCGGCGTCGCGCCATATCCGGCCCAAAGCTCCGATACGTCCAGAATCCGGTCAGTGGAGTGTGGCTTAGTGAGCATGGGTCTTACCCAGATAGATTTCCGCCACCTTCTCGTCCTGTAGAATGCTTCCGAGGTCGCCGCGCGCGAAGATCTTGCCGAGATGCAGCACGGTGACACGCTGCGCGACCTGGCGGACAAAGGCCATGTCGTGCTCGACGACCAGCACCGTCATACCCTCGGCATTGAACGACTTGATCAACTCGCCGGTCTTGAAGGTTTCCTCCGGCGACATTCCGGCCGTCGGTTCGTCCAGCAGCAGGAGCTGCGGCTTCAGCGCCAGGGCCATCCCGATCTCAAGCCATTGCTGCTGGCCATGCGACAGAGCGCCCGCGAGCTTGTCACTATCCGCCGTGAGATCGAGCAGCGCCATCAGGCGGTCTTCCTCGACAATGCGTTCCACACCGGACATGCGATCCTGCAGCGCGGTCTGGATGTTCTGTCTGACCGGCAGTTCCTTGAACACGCTCGGTGCCTGCATCTTGATGCTCATGCCCCTCTGCACGCGCGCGTAGGGACGTTCCCTGGTGATATCGACGGCGTCGAACAGAATGCTGCCCTCGGTCGGGGGATAGAGACCCACGATCAGCTTGAACAACGTGCTCTTGCCGGCGCCGTTGGGCCCGATCAAACAGTGGACCTCGCCGGCATTGACGGTGAGGTCGACGCCGGAGACGGCGGTCAATCCGCCAAAGCGTTTGGAGACGCCTTTGACCTCGACCAGAGCCATGATCAGGACCCTTCCGATTGCAGGCTATCGGCCTCAGCGGTGACCGCGCCGTCGTCGCCCCGGCGTCCGCTCCACCAGTCCGCGGCGAGCTTACCGATACCGAGCACAAAGCCCTGCGGTGCCAGCATCACCGTCGCCAGCAGCAACGCGCCCATCAGCACGAGCGCAGCCTGCTGGCTGTAGACCGTGATGGTCTGGAAGCCGAACAGCAGCAGGAACGACCCGATCAGCGTCGCCGTCAGATCGCTGCGCCCCGAGAAGGCCACCCAAACGATCGGCATCGCCGCCGCCGGCAGGCCGATACTGGACGGCGTGATGAACTGCCCCCAGGACGTATAGAGCGCGCCGCTGAGGCCCGCGAGACCGCTGCCGATCACGAATGTCAGCAACTGATACTTGCGGACGTCATAGCCCAGCATCTCCGCGCGTTGCGGGTTCTCGCGCGTCGCCACGATGACGTTGCCGATCCCCGAATTCACCAGCATCCGGAGCGCGAGATAGACGATCACGATCAACGCGATCATGACATAGTAGAGCGCCGATCCCTCGATATAGAAGTCGCCGACGGCCAGCGGGTCCATGCCCTTCATGCCGTTGAAGCCGTTCAGCCGCGCCGGGCCAATATGCCATTCCGGTCCGGCAGTCTGGCCGAGAAAGAAGGCCAGCACCAGCGTCGCCGAAAGCGTCACGATGCCGAAGAAGATGCCGTTGATACCGCCCCAGATCATGAAGTAACCGAGAATGCCCGCCGCGATCATCGCGAGCACCACGGAGAGTGCAAGCGCGGCGATCGTTGCCGTGCCGCCACCCATGTTGATTGCGAGCACGCCGTAGCCGTAGCCGGCGATGCCGAAAAATAGGGTCTGGCCGAATGATAGCATCCCGCCATAGCCCCACATCAGGCAAAGGCCGAGTGCCATGAATATCCAGATCAGGAAGTAGGCGAAATTTCCGACGTCGTAGGAATCGGCGAACAACGGATAGGTCAGCGAGCCAGAGAGCACAGCAAGGAAGCAGGACCAGAAGATCTTGCCACGTCCGAGCGTCTGCGGGCCTTCCAGCAGCTTGAGCATCAACATTTCCCTTTAGCGCCCACGGCGAACCAGAACGCTGGACAGACCTTCAGGTAATACCCGAATGATCAGGATGACGGCCACCAGCATGCCGATCTGTCCGATGATCTGACCGTAACTCGCATTCAGCGCCATCCGGATCATCGCCAGAAACACTGCGGCTGGCGCCGTTCCGAGCAGCACGTTCGCTCCTCCGATCACGACGGTGACGAAGCTTTCGACCACGAAAGTCGCGCCCATGGTCGGGATCAGCGTCATGGTCGGCGCGTAGAGCGCCCCGCAAAGCCCGGCGAGGCCAGTGCCGATCCCGAAGCTGATCGCATAGATGCGGCCCGTGCGTGCGCCTAGCGCCTTTGCCATCGCGGCATTCTGCATGGTAGCGCGGGCGATTACGCCGAACCGTGTCTTCATGAAGATGATGTAAAGACCGGCGAGCACGGCCACCGCGCAACCGAACAGCACCAGACGATAGGTCGAAAACGTATAGCCACCTATTGCGAAGCTTCCCTCTGGCGTTCCTATGCCCCGTACGGCAGAACCTACGATCAGGAGCATCGATTGAGTCACGATGAGGCTAAGGCCCCACGTCGCGAGGAGAGAATCCAACGGCCGCTTGTAGAAGCGCCGCACGACGAGGAACTCGACAAGGATGCCGATGAGCCCTGCCGTCACCGCGGCAAGGATCTGGGCGATCGCGAGCGGCACGCCGAGATTCACCAGGCCGACTGTCACATAGGCGCCGCACATGATGAACTCGCCATGCGCCATGTTGATGACGCCCATCATGCCGAACACGATGGCGAGGCCCGCGGCCGAAAGAATGAGGAACGCAAACACGTCGGCGAACTGATAGAATAGCGAGAACACTTCGGCCGACATCTTGATCCCTTTGCCGATCCCGGCGCCGCATCGTCGCGGCGCCGGTTTTGTCCAAGACCCGTGACATTCAACACGAGCAAGATCCGTGCCCGTTGCTCGTCACGACTTCTTCGGGAGATGGCTCGGCGTGTATTGATCCTTGTCGTTCTTCTTGGTGAGATCACAGCCGATCTCGCCAAGCCAATAGGGCTGGATCACTCCGTAGTCCTTCTCCACCGTCACCTCGTGCTTGGGTCCGACCGAAATCAGGCGCATACGGTGCGATGTGTGCTGGCTCTTCGGATCTATACAGACCTTGCCTTCGGGCGCGTCGATGCAGGCATCACCAGTTGCGATGACCTTCCGCATATCCTCGAGCTTCGTCGACTTCGCCTTCTCGACCAGCGCCTTGTACATGTAGAGCGCATTGTAGGCGTTGTAGCCCATATCGTTGATGTAGAGCTCGTCCGGGAATTTGGCGTGCCAGCGCTTCTTGAACTCGTTGGCTTCGCGCGTGTCGATCTCCTCGAACCAGTTCGCGGTGGCGTGCATGTTGTTGAGCGCCGGAGGCTTGAACCGCTTGTGCTCGAAGCCCAGCATGACCTTGATCGAAGACCCCATCGGCAGGTTGAGGTTGGCAGCGGCCGCCTGCTCGAAGAACGAATCCTGGGCAGCACCGACGTTGATCGTCAGCAACCAATCCGGCTTCGCCTTCTGGATATTCTGAATGGTCTGCGCAAACTGCGAGACGCCGAGTGGAATGAACTCTTCGCCAACAACTTCGCCGCCGAGATCCTTCATGATCTTGCGGTTCCACTCGGCCGAGATCTGGCCGAAATTGTAGTCGGCGGCGATGACGTAGACCTTCTTGCCGAACTTCTCGACCATCCACGGAATGAGCGTCGAGAACTGCTGCTCAGGAACCGCGCCCATGCTGATCATGCTGGCGTCGCAGACACCGCCCTCGTACTGGTTGGTGTAGAAGTAGGGCGTCGAGGTGCGGTCGACGATCGGACGCAGCGCCTCGCGGGATGCGGAGGTGATGCCGCCAATCAGTACGTCGACCTTGTCGCGATTGAGCAGACGGCGGCCGAATTCCTGATAGCGCGCGTTGTCGCCCTGCGGATCGAGGTGGATCAGCTCGATCTGCCGCCCCAGGATTCCGCCGCTCTTGTTGATTTCCTCGACGGCGAGCTGAGAGCCGTGCAGCTTCGGCATGCCCATAAAGGCGAGATCCCCTGACACGTCCTCGAGCAGACCGACTTTAAGCGGCTCAGCTGCCTGAGCAATCCCCACCGCTGACGTTCCGAGCAAAGCACCGAGCAGAGCGATACCAATTCTACGTCCGGAATTCATCGTGATGTCCCCTGTCTTTGAATATGGTTGAATGTCATGGCTTGAGGTAATTCTTCAGGATCGATGCCCCCATGGTGTATTTGGGGTCGACCATGTTTCCGAGACGCATGCGGCCGGCCTGGCTGAGCAGCATGTAGGCGTCGATCTCGTCGAAGCCGTAATCGGCCGCCATCCACCGCACGAGCTCGCGATAGGCGATACGCGCCGCGTCCTCGAGCGGACGCGCGCTGCCGATCGTCATGATGAAATCTTTCGTCTCAAGTCGGGGCCACGCGAAGCTCCAGTTCTTGATGAGATCGACCTGCAACGTGACGGTCGCGCGCTGCTCCATCGCCACGCCGGAGAGTTCGCCGTCGCCTTGCGTCGCATGGCAGTCGCCTACATAGAGCATCCCGCCATCTGTATGCACCGGAAAATAGATGATCGCGCCAGGAGCGACATCAGGCAGGTCCATGTTGCCGCCGTGGTAATCCGGCTGTAGCGACGAGATCGCCTCGATCTCCGGCGAGACGCCGATGGTTCCGATGAACGGCTCGTAGGGCAGCGTGATCTTCTCGCTCCAGCGCACACCTTTCCTGTCGACATGCAGCTTCTTGACGCGCTCCGGCAGCGGCGGATTAAGCAAGGCCGTCGAGGCGGTTCCGACCAGTCCGCCAAATTCCGGGATGATGCAGGTCGTGCCAGCCGGCTGCTCGCCACGGGTCTCGACGTCGCGGATATAGATCGCGAGGCAATCCCCCTTCTTGGCGCCCTTGACCGCGATCGGTCCGCATTGCGGGTTGAGATAGGGGAAGTTCAGTTTCGCCGTCGGGCTGTCGCTCTCCTTGGTGAGCACGCCACCGAAAGCGTCCTCCGTCTCGACGACGACCACCCCGCCCGGATCGATCGACAACGTGGGCTTGGCATACGGACCGTAGACGTAGTGGAAGCTGCCCTGCTGCTCGATCGTCAGACTATGCGTCGCGCCGGTCGCCCCCTTTGCGACTGCGCGCTTGGCCATGATGGAGTTCTTCAACCAGTCTTCTGCGGACATACGAATAGCTCCTAAACTCAGATCTCGGGATGACGCTTGTGCCAGTCGGTGACACGTTGAAACGCATCGCCTGCGTGAACGAGCCTGGCCTCGTCGAAATGACGCCCGACGAACTGGAAGCCGACCGGACCGCCGTTGGCTGCGAAGCCGCCGGGAAGCGTTACGGTTGGACTTCCTGTCATGTCGAACGGGCATGTGAATCGGAGCAGTCCAGCGATCAGCGAGGCGTCCTCGCCGAGTGCCGCCATCTTACCGAGCGTGGGCGCGGCGAAGGCTTGTGCCGGGACCGCGATGAGGTCGACCGTCTCGAACAGCACGCGCACCGCGCCGCGAAACGCTTCGCGCCGGAGCACGATCTTTTGATAGTCCGTGCCGGATTGTTGCCGGCCGAGATCGAGCAGGCCCGCGAGCGCCGGACCGTACTCGTCCTTGCGCGCAGGATAGGTGTCCTCGTGGGCGACCGCGACCTCGATACCGCAAAGTGGGAACCAGTCGTCGATTACCGCCTTGGGATCTGGGAAATAGATTTCCCTGATCTTTGCGCCGAGATCAGCCGCCACCCGCAACCCCTCGGTCAGCACCTTGGCGGCGTCGCCATCGGTGCCTTCGCTGGTCCAGCGCCGGTCGACACCGATCGTCACGCCGCGCAGGTCACCGGACAGTCTTGCGAGATAATCCGGCACCGACAGTGGAACCGACGTGGTGTCCTTTGGGTCCTGGCCCGCGATCACACCGAGGATCGCGCCGCAATCGACCGCGCTCCGCGCCATTGGGCCGATATGATCCAGCGTCGCCGCCAGCTCGAACGCACCGTAGCGGCTGACACGTCCCCAGGTCGGCTTGAGCCCGGTGACGCCGTTGGCCGCGGACGGAAAGCGGATTGATCCGCCGGTATCGGTGCCTAGCGAACCGAAGCAAAGGCCTGCCGCGGTTGCGACGCCTGAGCCGCTTGAGGATGCGCCGGGCCAGAGCTCCGCGTTCCACGGGTTCTTGGGCGGATCGATCTTCGGATGATGGTCGGCGTAGGCGCCCTCGGTCTGCTGCAGCTTGCCGAGGATGATCGCACCGGCATCCTTCAACCGCGCAACCACCGTTGCGTCCTCGGTGGGACGGAAATTGCGATGAATAGTCATGCCATGCGCCGCTGGGGCACCCTTGGCCCAGCATAGATCCTTGACCGCTAACGGCACACCATGAAGCGGCCCCTTGATCCTGCCGGAAGCAATCTCCTTTTCCGCCGTGGCGGCATCGGCGAGCGCAGAGTCGGCCATCACATGCGCGAAGCTCTTGAGCTTGCTGTCGAGCTTCTCGATCCGCCCGAGCATCGCTTTGGTCAATTCTACCGGTGACAGCTCCTTCGCCTGGATCTTCTGTCCGACATCGACGAGCCCGAGATAGGGGAGATCCGTTGCCGCCATCGTTCTTCATCCTCACACTCGACGTGACGCAGCGCCGCCACTCGCGCATGCGTCACCGTTCTGGCGACACGGCGCATCGCCAGCCTCCCTGGCGGCAACGAAAAAAACCACCCGTCCCTCCCGAATGAGGTGACGAATGGCTCAAATGCCGCGGCTATGATCTATCGCTTAGGGTCCGAACTCGAACGAAGCACTTAGTGCAAGGAGCTGGACGTCATCGGCCAGATCGGCGCACGCGAGGTTCGACAGGAATCCCTGTAGGAGAAAAGTCTAAGTAACTGCCTATCGCATTGTCAACGATGCTCTCTGCCTAAATTTCGATAGTGCTGCGCAGCAAAGCGGCAAGCCACTTGCACTGTTGTCGCCGAAGATGATTTCATCTTCGCGCTGCACTACTGAAAGTCGTCAATGACAAAACCGTCTGTTCCCGTTGGCGTCATCTGCTCGCAGTCCGGCCCCTATCAGGCCATGGGGCGCGAGATCCTCAAGAGCGCGGTGATGGCGGTCGACGAGATCAACAACCAGGCGGAGTTTGATTTCACGATCGTTCCCCATATTCGCGATCCCCACGGCATCATCTCGGAATACCATACGGTCTGCGACGATCTCATCCGCAATGTCGGCGTCGAGCACATCATCGGCTGCTACACCTCGGCCTCGCGCAAGCAGGTCCTGCCGATTGTGGAGCGCACTGATCGCCTGCTCTGGTATCCTGCGCGCTATGAGGGCTTCGAGTGCTCCGACAACGTCATCTATGTCGGCGCCTCGCCCAATCACAACGTCTTGCCCCTCGTCCGCTACGTGCTCGACAACCTCTCGCGGGAGATCTTCTGCGTCGGCTCTAACTACGTCTGGACATGGGAGACCAATCGCGTCACCCGGGAATTGGTCAGCGCGGCAGATGGCCATATCCTGGCGGAACGGCTGCTCGAGCTCGGCGAAGGCGCAGTCGGCCACATCGTCGACGAGATCGTCCGCCGCAAGCCGCCGATCGTGTTCAACACGCTCGTCGGAAGCTCGAGCTACGACTTCATTCGGGCCTTCCATGCCGGCACCAAGGCTGCGGGACTCGAGATTCCCATGTTGAGCTGCAGTTTGTGCGAGCCGGAATTGTCGATCGTCGGACCAGCATCGGCCGGCTGCATCACGTCATCCGCCTATTTCGAGAGCATCCGCCTGCCGGAGAACCGCGCCTTCGTCGCGCGCTGGAAGGCGCGCTATGGCGAGGACAGCAGCCCCTCCGTTGACGGACAATCCGCTTATGTGGCGGTCTATCTGCTGGCGCGCGCACTGCAGCGCGCGGGCACGTCGGACATTGCAGAGGTGCGGCGCGCCGCGGCGGGACATCGCTACAATTCGCCGCAAGGACCGGTGTGGATCGACGGCGGCAACAACCATTGCGTCCTTACACCGCGGCTTGCCGTATCCAATCCGCAAGGACAATTTGATATCTTCTGGGAAGCCGAGGCGCCTGTTAAGCCTGATCCTTACCTGACGCAGCTCGACGTTGCCGTCGGCCCGGCGAGGGAAACCTCGGCGGCCGGCACATTGCCGAATGCGCCGCGTTTGCGGGTTGTAAAATGAGCAGACGGTCTTCATTTTCGCTGCGCGGACGCAAAGCGCTCGTCGCCATCAAGGACGAACGCGACGCGAGCATCGTGCGACGCCAGTTCGAACGTCTCGGCATCGAAGGCATCGCGTGGACGCCGGACGCGCCGCTCGATTCCACGCCGGACCTGTCGCTGATCGACGACGAGTTCCTGCCCTTGCTGCAACCGGCGCAACGCGCGCTGCTGGCGCGATCGCCGGTCATCGCCCTACTCGGCACCGAGACGCCGAGCCGCCTGAAGCTGGTGTTCGAGCTCGATCCGGCCTCGTTCCTGGTCAAGCCGCTGCGCTCGGCCGGCATCTACGCGGCGCTCGTCATGGCGTTCGAGCGCAACGAGCGCACCAACGAACTGAAACAGCAGGTGCTCAAGCTCGAGCATCGCCTTCGCTCGCGCCGCATCGTGCTGGCCGCCGTTCTCCAAGTGATGCATTCGCACGCGCTCGGCGAGCCCGCCGCCTTTGCGCTGATCCGAAGAGCGGCCATGGAGCAGCGCAAGACGATTGAGGAGCTTTCGGCGGAGATCACGTCAAAGGGCATGCTCCCGCGCGCAACCGGCTAGATTCAGGCCAGCATCTCCTTCGGATGGTTTGGCGAGGTGACCGGCTCCAGGCCGGGGCTGAGGCGAATTTGGCAATCCAAGATCGGCAACGTTCTCGTCATCCGCTTCAATCGCCCGGACGCACGTACGCCATCAGCACCAAGATGGGCGACGAGATAGTGGACTTGTTCACGCGCATCAACGCCGATCCGGCGACCTGGCGCTGCATGGTGCTGACCGGCAGCGTAGACCGCGTTCTGCGCCGGCGTCGACCTCAAGGAGCGTCGCGGCATGTCGGACGTATCTGGAACAAGCAGCACGCTTTGTTCGAGTGCATGATGCTGGGTATGCTCGATTGCCCGCTTCCGATCATTGCGGCCGCCAACGGAGCCGCTACGCAGGCGGCTTCGAATTTATGCTGTTGTGCGACTTTGCCTACGCCGTACCGTCGGCGCGTTTGCTCTCACGGAGGTCACGATCGGGATCATGCCTGGTGGAGGCGGCACACAGACCCTACCACGGGCCATCGGCTTTGCTCGCGCGGCCGAAATCATCCCGACCGGCGAGCCGTTGACGCAGAACAGGCGTTCGAATGGGACGTAGTCAACCGGCTCTGCGCACCGGGCAGGTCCATGGACGACGCACTGACGACCGCGGGCAAGATCGCGCGGAACGCCCCGCTCTCGATCCGACAGGCCAAGCGCTCCATGACGTTAGGGGCGCATGGATCTCCGCTCCGCGATGTACTTCGGAATCAACGCCCACAATCAACTCGTCGGTACCCAGGACCGCCGAAGGGATCCTATCATTCAATGGAGAAACGGGCCCCGCTCCTCGAGGGCAGGTAGTTATATTGTCATCCGCCGAATTTCTCACACAAATTTTCCGACAAACCGATATCTGACTCCGCAAACCATTGCTTAGACAACTCGGCGTCCCCTTCAAGATGATCCCCCAAACATGGCGGCGCCCTCCAGGGGATACGACGGAAGCGAAGCACCACGGAACTGGAACAGCTCGTCGAGACTATCCGCGTGAAGCATCCGTGCGCGAGGACTCTGCTCGGGTGCCGCGACGAGCACGGACACTTGGGCACAATGAAGACCGTGACGTATTCCGCGCCGGCCGCAGACGACGTCGTGCGCATTTACCGCGGCCACCTGGCGCGCCCGACCACACTCCGTCTTCCTTAGTCACACTCATTTCTTGAGCGCTCGCACGGCGCCTGATCTTCATTGTTTCTGGCATTGCCTCTCTCGACCTCCCAAGAATGAGCTGGCCCCGACGGCGGCACATCCAGACGAACTGCGACGCCGCTCAGGTCGGAACTCGGTGCCGGGTAAAGCTTCATGACCAACGGATCATGGCCGGGAACGATATGGTCCGCGTCAGGTGCTGCGGCGCGCAGCCTGTCGAACCCCACCAGCATGTCGCCGACGTGAAACGCCGTCGTGAACGGACGCTCGCTGGTCATGTTCTCGTAGAAATGGCTGACATCAGAGGCGAGCACGACGGGGCCACGGCGCGTGTTGACGCGGACGAACTGGAGGCCGGCCGAATGCCCGCCCGCCGCGTGGACCGTCAACCCGGGCGCGATCTCGGCGTCGCCGTCATAGAACAGCACACGGCGCGCGTAGTTCAGCCGCACGATCCCGCAGACATCGTCAACCTCGAAGGAATGCGACAGCCGCGGATATTGCATGTAGCGCCCGGTCGCATAGGCGAGCTCGCGCTCCTGGAGGTGAAACCGTGCGTTCGGAAACCGGTCGAAATTGCCGGCGTGGTCGTAGTGCAGATGCGTGAGGATCACATCCCGGACGTCGGCGGCATCGATATCGAACGCGCGCAGCGTCTCCACCGGGCAGCGCAGGAAGGTCCGCCTGCGCTGCTTCGCGATTTCGGCATTGAACCCGGTATCGATGACGAAAGAGCGCCCGCCGCCCCTCGCCAGCCACATGAAATAGTCCATCGGCATTGGTCCATCATGCGGATCACGGCCGATGAAGTGCTCGCTCCGCTGCGCGTCGCGCGTTGCGTAACGGATGGCGAAGAGCTCGTATTCCGGGTCGGCCATGGGGCGTCCATTCAACGGCTCAGGAGGCAGCATCGACCTCGTTGAAGGCCTCGCGCGCATTGCGGAACGCGTCGATTCCGGCCGGAACGCCGCAATAGACGGCAACTTGGAGCAGGATCTCCTTGATCTCCTCTTTGGTCAGCCCGTTCTTCAAGGCGCCCTTGACGTGCAGCTTCAGCTCGTGCGGTCGGTTCAAGGCGCCGAGCATCGCCAGATTGACGATCGAGCGTGTGCGCCGGTCGACGCCAGGTCGCGTCCACAAGGCGCCCCAGCAGAATTCGGTCGACCATTCCGCCATCGCGCGCGTGAAGTCGTCGGCTCCGGCAATCGACTTGTTGACATAGTCTTCGCCGAGCACCTCTTTGCGAACCTTGAGGCCCTTTTCGAATAGTTCGGTCTTGCTCATGATCGTCCCTTTCCGGTCTTGAGAGAGTCTAGTTGGAAGTTGTTTCGAGCGACGCCGATTGCGGTCGCAGCGATTGCAGGAGATGGCCGGCGTCGTCCACCATATCGAATCGCCAGACCGCGTCGATGACACGGTCCGCATCCCAATCGCTTCGACCGGACCGCACGCCTTCGCGCAGCTTGGCCTCGAGATCACTGTCAGTGAGAGGAGCATCCCGGCTACCACGAGGCGACACTACGGCCTCGCTGAGGACATCACCGGACGACAGGCGCAAGATCACGCGCGCGGCACCGTCGGGCATCCCGCCGTCGAACTCCGCCCTCACTTTCTGCCGCAACTGCGCGATGTCGGAACGAATCACGCTCTCGTTTGCGAATTCGGTAACGCCGGCCGCGCCGAGCAGCAATCCGCACGCCACGCAATGATGGATGCTGACCCGCGCATCGCGCTCGTTGTTGACGGGGCGGTCGCCGCGGGCGAGCAGCAGCGCCGAGCCCTGCACCGTCACCGACTCGACCTGATCGACCCGCAGACCCATGCGTTCGCGCAGCAGCAGGCAGGCGTCGATCACCGAATGGAACACAATGCCGGCGGGATAGGGTTTGTAGGTGTTCTTCGCGATCTCCCAGGTCTTGCCGAGGCCGTCGAACAGCCGGGCGAGATCAGGCTCGTCGCCCATGGTGCGGGCCCAGCCGAGCGGACCTTCGATGGCGCGCGGCGCGGCGTCATAGCCCTGCTGCGCGAGCAATGCGGCGAACAATCCGTTACGTGCCGCATTGCCGACGCTGAGATTCTTCGCCGCACTCGGCAGGTTCTCGACATTGCCGGCCGATTGGCTCGCCGCCAGTCCGATCGCGTTCGCAATCCCCTCAGCCGGCAATCCCAGCAATTTCGCACACGCCGCCGCCGCGCCAAAAATCCCGCAGGTCGAGGTGATGTGCCAGCCGCGTGCGTAATGGCGCGGCGAAACCGCATTGCCGATGCGGCACTCGACATCCACGCCGAGGATGAAGGCACTCAAGACCTCACGCCCCGAGAGCTTACGCATCTCCGCCAGTGCCAGTATCGGTGCGGCAACTGGTGCTGCTGGATGAATGATCGTCCCAGGATGGGTGTCGTCGAAGTCGAGCAGGTTCGCAGAGAGGGCATTGAGAAACGAGGCGCACAGCGCGTCCATCGGCTCGGAGTGGCCGATCACCGTCGATGTCGCGGCACCGCTGAACGGCGACAGCGTGCGCATTGCCGCGGTGACCACGGGATCGCGCGCAGAGCCGAGCGCGGTCGCAAAGAAATTGAGGATCGATCGCCGCGCCTCAAGGCCTTGCGCCTCCACGTCAGTCCATGACGAGGACTCGACGAAATCGGCGAGCGTCCTGCTCACACTCGGAATTGAATCTTGCGGCACGCGGGGCGTCTTCCTCGTTTTCCCGGACCTTATGCCGATCCGCGGCAAACTGTCGACCCCAAATGTTATGCTTGACAGCTTGTCTGACAATCATAACAATCCGACCGTTGGCGCGAGATGCCGCGGCCACGACGACGGCGGTTGATACGGCCGGCCGGCGAAAACGGTCGGCCGGAATATCGGCCACAAGATCAAGAAGGCGCGCCCGGCACGGGATCGCGCGACAGGGAGTAGACGATGGCGGGAGAGATTCTCGGCGTAATCGGCACGGGCCGCATGGGCGGCCCCATGGCGGGGCGACTGATCGATGCGGGCTATTCGCTCGTCATCTATGACACACAAAGCGAGGCGACCCAGCCGCTGGTGAAACGCGGCGCGCAACTTTGCAAATCGCCGGCCGACGTTGCTTCCCGCGCCGACATCGTGCTCGCCAGCCTGCCGACGCCCGACATCGTCAAGGAGGTCACGCTCGGCCAGGACGGCATCAGCAGCGGCAGCCGCGCGAAGATCGTCATCGATCTGTCGACCTCGGGACCCGGCGCGGCGAAGATCGTCGCGGAAGGCCTGAAAGCCAAGGGCATGACGCTGGTCGACGCGCCCGTGAGCGGCGGCATCAAGGGCGCCATCAACGGCACGCTGGCCGTGATGGTGTCCTGCCCGCAAGCGACCTACGAGACCGTGCAGCCGATCCTGAAGAATTTCGGCAAGCTGTTCTATACCGGCGACAAGCCCGGCGTGGCGCAAACGGCCAAACTCGCCAATAATCTGATGGCGGCCGCGGCGCTGGTGATCACGTCGGAAGCGGTCGCGATGGGCGTCAAGGGCGGCGTCAACGCAAAGGTGCTGATCGACATCATCAACGCCAGCAGCGGCCGCAACAGTGCGTCCGAGGACAAATTCCCGCGCGCGGTGCTACCGGGCACGTTCGATTTCGGCTTCACCACCGGCCTCTCCTACAAGGACGTCCGGCTTTGCGTCGACGAGGCCGAGGCCATGGGCGTGCCGATGGTCTGCGGCGCGGTGGTGCGGCAGATGCTCGCGATCACCAACGCTAAATACGGCGCGGCATCGGATTTCACCTCGATCGCCAAGGTGCTCGAGGAGTGGGCCGGCGTCGAAATGCGCGGCTGATCACGCATACATTCAGGGAGAGCGATTGCGATGACGATCGGCCCGACCGTATCAGGCAAGGTCTCGCTCGCGCGCCAGATGGCGCGGAGCGTGCTTGCGCTCGATCTCGGTGAGTTCGGGCCGGACGTCGTCGCCAAGGCCAAGCTCTGTCTGCTCGACTTTTTGTCCTGCGCTTTCGAAGCAGGCAACCATCCCTGGAGCCGTCAGGCGGTCGCGATCGCGCAAGGCAGTGGCAGCGCGACGATCATCGGGACGTCGCAGCTCTCCTCACCGGCCGACGCCGCCTTCGCCAATGCCGTGATGGGACACGGCCTGGTGCGGGAAGACATGCATGCGGCCAGCATCGCCCACCACGGCGTCGTGATCTGGCCGACCCTGCTCGCCCTATCCGAGCAGACGCCGCTGCACGGGGCGAAGCTGCTGACCGCCGCCATCATCGGCTACGAGACCGGTGCGCGGATCGGCCGTGCGCTGCTGACCTCCGATCTCGCGCGCCTCTATCGCCCGACCGGCCTCGTGACACCGCCCGGCGCGGCGCTGGCGGGAAGTTTTGCGCTTGGCCTTTCCGAGGATGCCGCGACCAGCGCCATCGCGATCGCGGCCAACACGTCCAGCGGACTGAACGAGTGGCCGCATGCCGGCGGCTCCGACATGTATTTTCATCCAGGCTTTGCAGCCGGCAATGCGATGAAGGCCGTCGGGCTTGCCGCGGCCGGCGCGTTCGGCTCTGAGACCATCCTCGAAGGCGAAGCGGGCCTGTTCGCCGCCTATCGCCGCCAGGCCGCGCCCGACAGCATCGCACTGTTCCCGGATGGCGAGTGCGAGATCATGGCCGTCTACAACAAGCCGGTTCCAGCCTGCAATTTCGCGCAGACCGCGGCGCAGGCGGCGCTTCGCGTCTCACTTGAGCTTGCGGACGCCGGCGAGATCGACCGCGTCGTCATTCGCGTCCCCGATGCCGCCGTTCGCTATCCCGGCTGCGATTCCACGGGGCCCTACCGCAAAGCGCTCCAGGCCAAGATGAGTATTCCCTTCAGCGTCGCCGCGACGCTCGCACGGGGCGACATCGAGGAAGAGAACTATTCCGACCTCGATGATGCCGACATCCTCCGCCTGGTTTCGGTCACTGACCTCAAGGCAGACCCCGGCTTCACCGCCGCCTTTCCCGGCAAGCAGGGCGCGGACGTGACCGTGCATCTGCGCAGCGGCCGGACGATCCGGCACGCTTTGCCCGATATCATCGCCGCGACGCCTTCAGATATCCGCGCGCGCTTTCGCGCTGCCGCCGGCCGTGCGCTCGGCGAGGACCGTGCGCACCGGCTCGAGCAACTCATCGACGACTGCGAGCAGCTCGGCAACGCCGGTGTCATCGCAGCGCAATGCCGTTTGGACACGACGGAACGGGTTTTACGATCGGCATCATAAGAAATGCCGGAGAGTACGGGGGAAACATGGTCGATCTGGAGACCAGCTTGGCATCGTCAGCAATCAGCACGACTGCTGCGCGGAGGCGGGGCTGATGGAAGGATTTCTGCAAGCGCTCGCCGCGGGCCTCCTGATCGGCGCCGTCTACGGCCTGATGTGCGTCGGGCTCGGCCTGATCTTCGGCGTCATGCGCGTCATCAACTTCGCCCATGGCGATTTCATGATGCTCGGCATGTATGCCGCCTTCTATCTCTTCACCACGGCCGGCATCCAGGCGCTGTTCGGTAATACGGTCGGACCGTTCGTCGCGATTATCCTGGCCGGGCCGGTGCTGGCCGTGTTCGGCTATTTCGTCCATCTGGCTCTGATCTCGCGCGTCTCGGGTACGCGTACCGCCTCGCTCGAGGGTGATGGCCATTACGCCCAGCTCATCCTCACGCTCGGCATCGCGCTGATCCTGCAGAACGGCGGCCTCATCGTGTTCGGATCGGTGCTGGCTTCGATCCGCACGCCGCTGTCGAGCTCGGCGTGGGAGTTTATTCCGTTCCTCGACATCAGCATCTTCCTCAACAAGGCGCGCAGCATCGACGCGATCGTTTCGCTGGCGATCATGATGCTGCTGTCGCTGCTGATCACGCGGACCCGGATCGGCAAATCGCTGCGCGCCGCCGCGGACAATCCAACCGCCGCGACCTATATGGGCATCGACGTCGACCGCGCGCATCGCACCGCCTTCGCGCTCGGCTGCGGCATCACCGCGATTGCCGGCGGCCTGCTCGCCACCAACTATCCGTTCCATCCCTTCGTCGGCCTCGAATACGTCATCGTCATGTATGCCGGCGTCGTGCTCGGCGGCATGGGCAGCATCATCGGCGCCTTCTGGGGCGGCATGACGATCGGCCTCGTGCAGCAGATGTCGACGCTGATCCTGCCGACGCAGCTGCAGAACGCCGCGATCTTCGCCGTCTTCCTCCTCATCATCTTCTTCCGCCCGCAAGGCTTCTTCGGGCGCATGGTCGAGAGGACATGACCATGCTCCCGCTGCGATCGTTGCTGCCTCCCCTGCTGTTCACGCTCGCCTATGCCGGGATCTCGCTCGGCGTCAGCAACTCCTATTACCAGCTGATCCTGACGCTGGTGCCCGTATGGGCGGTGTTCGGCCTGTCCTGGAATCTGCTCAGCGGCTACACCGGGCTGATCTCGTTCGGCCACGCGGCCTTCTTCGGGATCGGCGCCTACGCGACCGCGCTCGGGCAGATCTATTTCGACATCTCGCCCTGGCTGCTGATCCCGATCGCCGCCATGCTCGGCGGCATCGCCGGGCTCCTGATCGGCTTTCCGACTTTCCGCCTGCAAGGCCACTACTTCGCGCTCGCGATGCTCGCCTATCCGCTCGCGATTCTCTACGTGTTCGAATGGCTTGGCTTTCAGGAGGTGACGCTCCCGATCAAGCGCGATGCGCCGATCGCCTATATGCAGTTCGCCGATCCCCACATCTACACGCTGCTGGGGCTCGCCATCATGCTGGCGACTATCGTGCTGACGCAAATGATCGAGCGCTCGCGCTTCGGCATGGCGCTGCTCGCGATCAAGCAGAACGAGGCCGCGGCTGAAGCTGCCGGGATCAACACGCTGGCGTGGAAGCTGCGCGCGATCATGCTCAGCGGCGCGATCGCCGCCACCATCGGCGGGTTCTATGCGCAGGTGCTGCTGGTCGTGACCCCGGCATCGGTGTTCGGCATGCTGGTATCGGCTCAGGCGCTCACGGTTGCGATGTTCGGCGGTGTCGGCACGGTCTGGGGCCCGGTCATCGGCTCGGTGATCTTGATCCCGCTTGCCGAGATCCTGCACGCGGAGGCCGGCGCGCGAATCCCCGGCATTCAGGGCGTGATCTTCGGCATTGCCATCGTCTGCGTCATCCTGCTCGCGCCGGAAGGCCTGTTCTGGAAACTGCGCGATCTCCTGCGCAAGCGGAATGCCCCCACGGCGGCGGCCAGCGCCGCCCCGGACACGACCGCGGTCAAGGTCACGGCGCTGAAGCCCGCCGCGCGGCAACGTACAGCGACCGGCGAGGTCGTGCTCGAGGTTCGCAACCTTTCGCGCTCATTCGGCGGCCTCAAGGCCGTGCAGGACGTCAGCTTCAAGCTGCACAAGAACGAGATCCTCGGCATCATCGGCCCGAACGGCGCCGGCAAGACCACGCTGTTCAATCTCCTGAACGGCTTCCTGAAGCCGAGCCAGGGCGAGGTGCTGATCGACGGCCGCAACATGTCGGGCCAGCGGCCGCATGTGATCTGCGAGGCCGGCATCGGCCGCACCTTTCAGGTGATGCGGCCGTTCCTGCGCATGTCGATCCTGGACAATGTCGTGGTCGGCGCCTATGTGCGCGCCCGCACCGACACAGAGGCTCGCAAGCTCGCGGCCGATGCCGTTGCCAGCGTCGGACTCTCCGCCGTGGCCGATCGCGTCGCCGGCGAGCTTTCGACCAAGGAACTGCGGCTGATGGAGCTCGCCCGCGCAATCGCCGGCCAGCCGCGCATCCTGCTGCTCGACGAGACGCTCGCGGGCCTGGGTCACGGCGAGGCGGATGAGGTCGTCGCCGTGATCCAGCAGCTCGCGCGCAACGGCATGACCATCGCCATCATCGAACACACCATGCAGGCGATGGTCCGCCTGGTCGACAGCTTCCTCGTGCTCGACCACGGCGCCGTCATCACCGAGGGCCTGCCCGAGGTGGTGACGCGCGACAGCCGTGTGATCGAGGCCTATCTCGGCAAAAAATGGGCGGGCCATGCTGCGAATTGAGGGATTGAGCGCGGGCTATTCGGCAAAACCGGTCCTGAACGGCGTGTCGATCAACGTCGGCGCAGGTCAGTTCGTCGCGATCGTCGGTCCCAACGGCGCCGGCAAGACCACGCTGTTCAAGACCATCTCGGGCATCGTGAAGCCGAGCGGCGGAGCCATCTGGTTCGACGGCGTCGATCTCCTCGCGGTACCTCCGCCGCAGCGTGCGCATCTCGGCATCGCCCACGTCCCCGAGGGGCGCCAGGTGTTCCCGTCACTCACCGTGATGGAGAATCTGGAGATGGGCGCGATGACCGAAAGCGGCCGGCGCGACTGGCCGGCCAATATCGAACGCATCTTCGAGTGGCTGCCGGTGCTGAAGGAGCGCCGCACCCAGTTCGCCGGTACGATGTCCGGCGGCCAGCAGCAGATGCTCGCGATCGGCCGCGGCCTCGCCTCCTCGCCGAAGCTGCTGATGCTGGATGAGCCCTCGATGGGGCTCGCGCCGTCGACCGCGGATTTCATCTTCGAGCGGCTGATCGATATCCGGCGCCAGTCCGGGCTGACCATGCTGCTGGTCGAGCAGCGCGTCGCGGAGGCGCTGGAGTCAGCCGATCACGGCTATGTCCTCGAAGCCGGCCGCGTCGTGCTCGAAGGCAACAACGACACGCTGCGCGCCGACGACCGCGTGCGAAAAGCCTATCTCGGCATGTGACGAACAAAAACAAAAGACCAGGGAGACGACAAATGAACAAGGCATCGAGAGGCAAGACATCAAGAGGATTGACGCGCCGTACCGTGCTGTCCGGCGCTGCCGCGATCGGCCTCGCCGGCGTCGCACGCGCGCAAACACCGGCCGAAGTCAAGGTCGGGCTGATCGTGCCGCTGTCGGGCATCTACACCCGCCCCGGCCAGGTCATGAAGATGGGCGCCGAGATGGGCATCGAGCACATCAACGCGCAGGGCGGCATCAAGGCGCTCGGCGGCGCCAAGCTGAAGCTGGTCGTGATCGACTGCGGTGACACCACCGAGAAGGCCAAGAACGCGGCACAGCGCATGGTGGCGCAGGAGCCCGACCTCGTCGCCGCCACCGGTTCTTATCTCTCCTCCTTCACCCTCGCCGTGACCGAGGTGACCGAGCGCGCCGAACTGCCGGTGCTGACGCTGTCCTATTCGGACCTGCTGACCGATCGCGGCTTCAAATACATCTTCCAGACCGCGGCAACGGCGAGCCGCCAATCCGAGCTTGGATTGCCGACGTTGATGAAGCTCGCCGAGAATGCGTCGGGCAAGAAGCCGAAGACCGTGGCGATGCTGATGGACAATACCGCGACCTCGGTTGCGACCGCCAAGGCGCTCAAGGAAAAGCTGCTGGCGCAGGAAGGCCTGCAACTCGTCGTCGAGGAGGTCTGGACCCCGCCGCTATCGGATGCGACGCCGCTGATCCAGAAGGTTCGCTCGGCCAAGCCCGACCTGCTGCTATTCATGCCGAACGCGGTCTCCGATGCCAAGCTCGGGCTGGAGAAGATCAGCGAGTTCGGCCTCGGCCAGGGCAAGATCCCAACGGTGTCCTTCAGCATCACCATCGCCGAGCCCGACATGCTCCAGAGCGTGAGCCCGGAGACCGTGCAGGGCATTATGACCATCGTCGCCAATTGGGGCTCGAAAGGCCACGAGGCCCTGATCGCCGAGCTGAAGACCAAATACAAGGAGCCCTGGATGACGCAGAACGTCATCTCGACCTATGGCGACATGTGGTTGATGAAGGAGGCGCTGGAAAAGGCCGGCAAGGCCGACCGCAATTCGGTCGCGCAGGCCTTCCGCACCATGGATGCCGGCCCGTCGCAATATTATCCGGGCGGCCAGCTCAAATTCGACGAGAAGGGCCGCCGCGTCGGCGCCGGCGTCGTCATCGTGCAATGGCAATCGGGCGTGCCTGTCACCGTTTATCCGCCCGAGCTCGCGCAAGCGCAACCGTTCTGGCCGAAGAAATCATAAAGCGCTGCGAGAATTTTTCCGGGGAGGAGAATTGTCATGACTGCAAAGAGCAAGATCACGATCTCGCGGCGAACATTGCTGGCCGGCGCCTCCGGCACGCTGATCGCATCCCGCGCCTGGGCGCAGCAGCCATCCGAGGTGAAGGTCGGCCTGCTGGTACCGATCTCCGGGCTCTACGCCCGCCCGGGAACGGTGATGCGCGAGGGCGCCGAGATGGCGGTCGATCACATCAACGCGCAAGGCGGCATCAAGGCGCTCGGCGGCGCCAAGCTGAAGCTGGTCGTGCTCGATTCCGGCGACACCACGGAGAAGGCCAAGAACGCTGCCCAGCGCATGGTCGCGCAGGAGACCGATCTGGTTGCGGCCAGCGGCGCCTATCTGTCCTCGTTCACGCTTGCGGTGACGGAAGTGACCGAGCGCGCCAGCCTGCCCGTCCTCACCCTCTCCTATTCCGACCTGATCACCGACCGCGGATTCAAATACGTACTCCAGACCGCGGCCACCGCTGGTTCGCAGGCACGGCAGGCGCTGCCCCAGCTCATCAAGCTGGCGGAGACGGCCGCCGGCAAGCGGCCGAAGACGGTCGCGATCCTGACTGACAACACCGGGGCCTCGATCGCCTCCGCAAAGGCGATGCGCGAGGGTTTGCTGGCGGAGAACCAGCTGCAGCTGATCGTTGACGAGACCTTCACACCGCCGCTGGCGGACGCGACCTCGCTGGTGCAGAAGATCCGTTCGGCGAAACCCGACCTGCTGTTCTTCCTGCCGACGGTGATATCGGATGCAAAGCTGCTGCTTGAGAAGATGAACGAGTTCGGCCTCGGCCAGGGCAAGGTACCGACCATCTCGTTCGGCATCGCGATCGCCGAGCCGGACATGCTGCAAACCGTCAGCCCCGAGCTGCTCCAGGGCGTGCTGACCTGCGTCGCGAGCTGGGGCGCCAAGGGCCACGAGGCGCTGATCGCGGAATTGAAGACCCGCTACAAGGAGCCGTGGATGACGCAGAACGCGATCTCCACCTATGGCGACATGTGGGTGATCAAGGATGCGCTGGAGAAGGCGGGCAAGGCCGATCGCGTCGCGGTCGGCGAGGCACTGCGGACCATGGATGGCGGTCCCTCAAAATATTATCCGCTGGGCGAGATCAAGTTCGACGAGAAAGGACGCCGCGTCGGCGCCGGCATGACCATCGTGCAATGGCAGGCCGGCGTACCAGTGACGGTGTTCCCGCCCGAGCTCGCGCTGGCAAAGCCGTTCTGGCCGAAGAGCTGACCCGCCTCAAGACAACGGAGAACAACATGGATAAGGCGACTTACGACCGCGGCCTCGAAATCCGCAAGAGCGTGCTCGGCAACGAGTTCGTGGACAAGGCGATCGCATCCGCGGACGACTTCAATCGCCCGATGCAGGACCTCACCACGGAGTATTGCTGGGGCTACGTCTGGGGCCGCGAAGGCCTGACGCGCAAGACCCGCAGCTTCCTCAATCTAGCAATGCTCTGCGCGCTCAATCGCCCGAATGAATTGAAGACCCATGTCCGTGGCGCGCTCGCCAACGGCGCAACCCGCGAGGAGATCCGCGAGGTCTTCATGCAGGTCGCGATCTATTGCGGCGTGCCGGCCGGCGTGGATGCGTTCCGGAACGCGAAGGACGTCTTCGCCGAACTCGACAAGACATAGCGGAGCGTGGTTGCGATGAAGGGCAAATGGGCACTTGTGACCGGAGCGACGGCAGGCCTTGGGTTGGCCGTCGCGGAAGGCTTGGCTGGTGCCGGCGCCAATATCGTCCTTCACGATCTCGTTGCGCCGAAGCGGGCCGCGGATGATCTCCGCACCCGTTTCGGCGTCGAGGTCGTTACGGCCGGCGTCGATCTCGCGCAACGTCACGCGATCGAGGCCATGATGACCGATTTGCTCGACCGTTGCGGGGCCGTGGACATCCTCGTCAACAACGCGGTGGTCCGGCATTTCTCGGCAATCGAGCAGTTTCCGCCCGATCGCTGGGAGCAGGCGCTGGCCGTCAACCTGTCGGCGCCGTTCCATTTGATCCGCCTGGCGCTGCCGACGATGAAGCAGCGCGGGTGGGGCCGGATCATCAACATGGGCTCGATCTATTCGAGCCGCGCGATCGAGGACCGCGTCGGCTACGTCACCACCAAGACGGCCATCCTGGGCATCACCCGCGCCGTCGCCATTGAGACGGCGCGCAGCGGCATCACCTGCAATACGCTCTGCCCCGGCACGCTGCCGACGCCCGCCATCCTCGACAAGATCGCCACTTTGGCGGCGGATAGCGGCCGTCCGGTCGAGGACATGACGCACGAATATCTCGGCGAACGCCAGCCGACGCAGCGCTTCATCGAGATGAATGCCGTCGCCGCCATGGTCGTCTTTCTCTGCGGACCCGCCGCAAACGACATCACCGGAGCCAACCTGCCGATCGACGGCGGCTGGTCGGTCGCATGAGGGCATCGGAATGGGAGTGCTGCGATGACTGAACAATTGGGCCAGACCGTCGTGCTGACGGGCGCCGCCGGCGGCATGGGACGCGCCATCACCAAGGCGCTGCTGGAAAGCGGCCGTCGAATGGTGCTGGTCGACCGCGATGCAACGGCGCTTGCGGAGCTGGCAGCGACGGCCGGTGACGCGGTGTTTCCGATCCAGCTCGACATCAGCGATGCAAAGGCCGTGGATGGTCTGCCGGATGCCATTCCCGGTCAATTCAAACCGGTCGACGTCCTCATCAACAACGCCGGCCACGATATCGGCGGCCGGACGCGCTTCGATGCCGGCTCCGCGGACGACTGGTCCAATATCATCCAGACCAATCTGATCGGCCTGATGCGCGTCACGCGCGCGATCCTCCCTGGCATGGTCAAGCGCAATTCCGGTCATATCGTCAACATCAGCTCGATCAACGCGGTCCGGATCGTGCCTGACATGGCCGCCTACAGCACCAGCAAGGCGGGCGTGCACATGTTCACCGAGACCCTGCGGGGCGAACTGGCGGAAACCGCGATCCGGGTGACCGAGCTGCAGCCCGGCCTGACCCGGACCAACATCATCTTGACCCGCTACCGCGGCGATCGGCAGAAGGAAAAGGACTATTTCGACCAGTTCAGGATGGCGCTCGATCCGGCCGATATCGCCCGTTCGATCGTCTTCGCGCTCGACCAGCCGGCCCACGTTCAAATTGCCGAAATGATGATTCTGCCTGTAAACCGGTACTGAATTTTCCCGAACAGGACCCGGACATGGAAAGACGTAGCGAATTGCAGTCGACACTCCGGATCGAGGACGTCCCGACCGTCCGGGCGAGGGTGGCGCAGAAGCTGCGTGAGGCGATCATGTCGGGAACATTGAAGCCGGGCCAACGCCTGGTCGAGCGCGAGCTCTGCGAGATGATGGGCGTCAGCCGCCCCTCGATCCGCGAAGCGCTGCGTGCGCTCGAGGCCGACGGGCTCGTCAATATGGTCCCGCACCGCGGCCCCGTGGTGTCCACAATCAGCCTCGAAGAAGCCCGGCAGCTCTACGCGGCGCGCGCCGTCCTCGAAGGCTTCGCCGGCCGCGAATGCGCCAGGCTTCACGACCCCGAGGTGGCCCGCCGAATCGGCGACGCCTTGACGCGCCTGAAGGCGGCCGCGGCCAGCCAGGACCTCATCGGATGCCTCGAAGCCAAGACCGATTTCTACGCGGCGTTGATCGGCGGCTGCCGCAATGCGTTTATCCAGCGCATGCTCAAGCCGCTGCACGACCGCATCCAGCTGCTGCGGATCACGTCGATGTCGCAACCGAAGCGGATCAACAAGAGCCTTCGCGAAGTCACCGCGATCTGGCGTGCGATCCAGAACGGCGATGCCGATCTCGCCGAACGCTGCTGCGTCGACCACATCAACGCGGCCGCGGTGGCCGCGCTCGACATGATCGAAAAATCGTCGGCGGCCAAGGAGGCGGCGCCTTCCGACGACTAGAACAATGCCGCCAAGGGAGTGTTCGATGAAGTTTCTCGTACGATCGCTGATCCTGTTCCTCCTGCTTTGCCCAGGTGACGCGGCGGTCGCGGACGACTACCCGGTTCGCCCCGTCACGATGATCGTGCCGTTCTCGGCCGGTGGCCCGGGCGACGTCATCGCGCGCATCCTAGGCAGCGCCATGAGCGCGACGCTGAAGCAGTCCGTCGTCATCGAGAACGTGGTCGGCGCCGGCGGAACGCTCGGCACCAACCGCGTCGCCAAGGCGGCTCCTGACGGCTACACGCTGCTGCTGATGCATGTCGGCCAGGCCACCGCGCCTTCCCTCTACGCCAAGCTGCCGTTCGACCCCGTCGGCGACTTCGCCCCGATCGGGCTCGTCACCGACGTCCCGATGATCCTGGTGGCGCTGCCGAACTTCCCGGCCAAGGATTTGAGCGAGATGATCGCCCGGATTCGCAGCGAGGGTGACAAGATGACATTCGGCAATGTCGGTCTCGGCTCGGCCTCACAGCTCTGCGGCCTGATGTTCATGAGCACCACCGACACGAAACTCTCGCAGATCTACTACAAGGGCGGCGGACCGGCGCTGAACGACATCATCGCCGGTCATATCGACGTCTATTGCGATCCCGCGACAGGGCCGACGCCGTACATCCAGTCGAAGACGATCAAGGGCTATGCCATCACCAGCAAGGCGCGTGTCGCGACGCTGCCGGATGTGCCGACCTCGACCGAAGCCGGCGTCCCCGAATTCAACGTCACGACCTGGTACGGCCTCTACGCGCCGCGCGGCACGCCAAAGCCCGTGGTCGATCATCTCGTCGGCGCGCTGCAGACGGCGCTGAAGGATCCTGCTTTGGTCAGCCGTTTTGCCGAGCTCAGCATGGCGCCGGTCGAGAGCGAGCGTGCAACTCCAGAAGCGCTCGAGACGTTCCTGAAAACCGAGATCGATAAATGGGGAAGGATCATCAAGGCGGCCGGCATCCATCCGCAGTAGACACCTCGAGGAAGCGACGCAGGTCTTGTCGCCGCAACCCTGTTCGAGTGATCGACATGTTTGTCGATGCGCTCGATTCGGCTGAGATAGGCTTTGAGGAAGCGGAGCCGGCTGCAACGGGTCCGCCGTCGTATCACCCCTCGGTTCTCCTGAAGCTCTACATTTATGGCTATCTGAACCGGGTGCAATCGAGCCGATGGCTCGAACGAGAAGCCGGCCGCAATGTCAAGGCGATGTAGCTGCTGGGTCGGCTCGCTCCCGATCACAAGACGATTGCCTTCCGCAAGGACAGCGGCCTGGCACTCCGCAAGGTATGTGCGCGCTTCGTTGAACTCTGCCGAGAGATGGGTTTACTGGCGAGGGCGAGTGTTGCGATCGACGGCAGCAAGTTCAAAGCCGTGAACAACCGGGACAAGAACTTCACACGAGCGAAGGTGGAACGGCGTCGTGCTCAGTTGGAGGAGAGGGCCGCGCGGTATCAGCCAGCTTGACACGGCTGACCGACACGAGCCGACCGAAGCTCTGGCCGCGAAGGTGACGAGGCTTAATGAGAAGCTCACAAAACTGAAGGACGAAATGGGCAAGCTTGCTACTTACGAAAAGCGGATGCTGGCTTCGGCCGACCAGCAAATCTCCCTGACTGATCCCGACAGCCGCTCGATGGCTACCAGCGGCCGCGGGTCCGGCGTTGTCGGATACAACGTGCAAGTCGCCGTGGATACCGAGCACCATCTGATTGTCACGCATGAGGTAACGAACAGTGGCTCGGATCGGGATCAGCTTGCCAATATGGCCAGGCAGGCGAAGGCTGTTCTAACGACCGAGACGCTCAAGGTCGTTGCCGATCGCGGTTACTTCAGCAGTCCGGAGATCCTCGCGCGCCACGAGGTCGGCATCACGGTAACTGTGCCCAAGCCGCAGACGTCTGGTGCCAAATCCGAGGGGCGCTTCGGCAAGCAGGATTTTGTCCATTTGCCGGAGGAAGACGCATATCGCTGTCCGGCTGGGGAGCAACTGCCGTACCGCCCGTCGAGCTAGTAGCTGGATGCAAAACTCCGCCAGAAGCGCAGCCGACGCGCTCGAGCACACGTTGGCGGCGCATATCTTTCCGCCATTGCTCTGGACCATGGTAGCGGTCACCGTCACACTCGACCGCCCGCCGTCGGCCGTTGGCGCCTTCAACCACCATGTCAATGCGATAACCCAACGAACCTACTTGCGGTCGAACGCTACAGCCGAGCTGGAGCAAGCGTCCCATCACGGCGCGCTCGAAATCCGAGACGCACAAAGCCAATGCATCAGCGCTCGCTTCGACATCGGGCATCGGGTTTTCGAAGTGGGCAGTCAGTCGCGCTTTCAGGTCGTTTGGATTTAGCTCGTCGCGTCGAACGGACCGCATGAGAGCGACCCGGCCGTTGAACCGTTGCTCGAAGCGCAGCATCGTAAGCGCCGTCTTGTTGATTGGATATCGCGAAGTCGGTCTTTCAAGTGCATGGGGTCGATGCAGCCGGCCAGGTGGTCATACGTCGTCAGCTCAATCGCCGTTTGGTGCTGTCCTTCTTTGAGAAGTTGCCGCCGTGCCTCGTGGGGATCGAGGCTTGCGCGTCCTCGCATTATTGGTCGCGCGAGCTGCAGGCGTTGGGGCATACGGTGCGATTGATGCCTCCGGCCTATGTGAAGCCCCTACGTTAAGCGGCAGAAGAACGACAGCACCGACGCAGAGGCTATTTGCGAGGCGGTCACAAGGCCCAACATGCGGTTCGTGCCGACCAAGACCATCGAACAACAGAGCTGTCTGATGCTTCATCGCGTGCGCCATCTCTTCATTCGCCAGCAGACTGCCGTCATCAACTCGATCCGCGCATATCTGGCCGAGTTCGGGATTGTTGCTCCCGTCGGGCGCAGGGGTGTCGAACAGCTGTTAGAAGTCGTCGCCGATCCAGCCGACCGCCGAGTTCCGGAGGTGGCCCGCGCGTGTCTGGCGGCTCTCGGCGGCCAGTTGCGGGCACTGAAGGCTCAAATCCTGGAGTTCGATAGGCGCATTATTGCCTGGCATCGATCAAACGCGACGAGCAAGCGACTGGATGCGATCCCTGGCGTCGGTCCAGCACTGGCAACGGCGCTAGTCGCGAGCGTTGCCGATGCCAAGACCTTCCGATCGGGGCGGGACTTCTCGGCTTGGGTCGGGCTCGTGCCGAAGCAGAACTCGAGTGGGGGCAAGGACAAGCTTGGCCGGATCAGCAAGCAAGGCGATCGCTATTTACGCAGCCTATTCACAGCGGGCGCACTCGCCGTGATCCGCTATGCCAAGATCCATGGCACAAGCCATCGGCCTTGGCTCACTGCGTTGTTGGCACGGCGCCCTACCAAGGTCGCAGCCATCGCACTCGCCAATAAGCTCGCCCGGATGGCATGGGCGATGATGGCCAGGAACGAACCCAACAAGGAACCCGCCGGCCTTACGGCGTGAACGAGATCACAGCCGGTCATCCGGCTGTGACGTAACGGTTGGAAGGGCGAACAGCACCAATGCAGCGCCGGTCGATCCGGCGATCAGGACAACCCACATGGGCCAGGGCATCTTCGAATGCGTGCTTTTGATCGGGACCTGATCCGCGGAGGGCATTATGGCCAGCGGTCATGAGTACCGCACAAGAAGGCCGAACACATGGCTGCTCCGACCAACGCCGCAAGTGAAGGTTCTCCTTGCCAACCCGGAGCCGTCCACACATGGCCCAAAACGGACATGCCGTAATCAGCTCCGCTGCGTCCGCTATCGGCGGTTAAGCTGACATCGGCTTTTCATACGCTGTGGCACGCCCGAAAAGTTTCGCATACCCCTCGGTTCCCACTTGGTCGCGGATTAGTCGTCCGATGCGGACGAACTATCGACGAAGACTGTCGTTTACAGACATCATGTCCGACGCATTCGACTATTTCCGCGCCTACGCCGTCCGAGCTCTCTGCAAGGCGAGATCCATGCCGCGGGGCAAGATGAAGCATCTGCAACTGGTGGCCGGTCGGATCTACAATCTCCTCAAGAAGGAGGCTGCCTACGGCCCCAATGTCCAGCACCTCGAGGACTTTCGCGCAGCCCAGAAGCTCGAGGCCTCTCTCGATCGCCGGCCAAGTGACCGCTCCGGTGGTCGCCTTGCTCCGGCGGCGCCGCAAAGCTCGGACTGGGAGGCTCGCTGAATGGCTTCGCTCGATGCCCGTTCTGTGGCAAGTCTTCTGCGAGAGTACGCGCAGCGCACCGCCTTGCGTGGCGGCAATCCCTACCGTGCAAAAGCCCATTCCCGGGCGGCGGATAGCCTGGCCGCCATTGCCGTTCCCCTCGATGTCCTCGTTGCCGAAGACCGCCTCACCGAGATCCCGGGCGTAGGCGACGCAATCGCCGACATCATCACCAAGCTCCACAGGACGGGTACTCATCCGAGTCTCGAAAAGCTCCGGAAGGAAATTCCCGCGGGTGTGCTTGAGATGCTCGCCGTGCCCGGCCTCCGCCCCGAGAAGGTGCTGCGGCTCTACAAGGACCTCGGCATCACATCGCTGGCGGAATTGGAGGCCGCCGCGAAGGACGATCGCATCAAGAAGGCCAAGGGGCTCGGTGCCCCGCTGCAGACCAAGATCCTGCAGAATCTGGCGATCGCGAAAAGCGGAGAAGGACGCCTCCACCTGCACCGTGCCGCCGCCCTGCTGGCACACGCCAAGGATTCGATCCGTAAATCCCGACCCGAGCTGAAGCGGGTCACGATCGCCGGCGACTTCCGCCGAGGCTGCGAGCTCGTCGGCGATCTCACCATCGTTGCGGAAGCACCGAAGGCCGAAAAGGCACCGAAGCCATCGCCGGGGGACGGACTGCAAATCCGTCTGTCCGACCGAAAGCACTTCGGCGCTGCCCTTCTCTTCGCGACAGGCTCCGCCGCTCATATCGAGCAACTCCAAGCCTTGGCGGCGGAGAAGGGGATGCGATTGGAGGCCGACGGCTTACACAAGGGCCGGACCCTGATTACCCGCCTCTTGTAGTTCTGGGCGCTCGTACAGCGGTTTGGCGGCGAAAAACACGGAAACCGTGCGCTAAACCGCCCCTACCCCCGTTCGCGCCGACCGCTATTTTGGACTTCGATGGTACGGCAGTGGTACATTCCCGTTCCTTGCCTGGGAAAGGAACGGAAGATGTCCTCCGTGCGGCTCGACCTTACGCCCGAGGTCGTCAAGACAGCCCTCAAGCGCGCGCTGGACGGGCAAAAGGGAATCCATGACTTCTGCGACAAGCGGCAGCCGTACCTGGTGCTGCGGGTCCGCGGCCACTCGGCCTCATGGCTGGTCAAGACGCGCGAACGGACGATAAAGATCGGCGACGCCATGCCGGCCGCGACTGCGGGCAAGGTGCCGCAGCGCCGCAAACGGGGCAGCGCCGCAGGCGAACGAATCCTTGGGTTGCGCGGGGCGCGCGAAGCCGCCAAGCGCGAATGGGCCAGGATGGGCAATCCCACGAACGCGGCCGAGCCGCCGGCGGGCTGGACCTGGGCCAGGCTGGCCGATGAATACAAGGCCCACATCGCCGGCATGCGCGAGGATTCCTCCGGCCGCCCGATCTATCCGTCGGCGGAAACCCAGAGCGACGTCCGCCAGATCTTCGGCCGCAAGGAGGTCGAAAAGCACGAGACGCGCCTGCTCGCTTCCCTCGACGAGAACTGGTTCGAAGAGGTGCAGGAAGCGCTGCACGAGGAATACGGCTACGACGCTTACCGCAAGTTCCGCGCCTACGGCCAAGCGGCTCTGAACTGGGCGGCGGCCTTCAGGCGCAAGGAGAGCGGCCTCGCCGGGCGCAAATGGTGGCTGCTCGCCGAGCGGCGCCGGCGGACCAAGGAGGAGATCGAAAAGAAGGTCGTGCGCGACAAGGCGCGGGCGAAGAAAAAGGACGATTTCAAGGTGGAGCATCTCGGCATGCTGCTGGCCGAGCACGAACGCTTTTGCGCCTCGCGCAGCGGCAACGAGCGCATCTCGCCGGGCGTGCGCTGGGGGCTGTGGTGGGACGCCTTGACGGGCCACCGCCGGAGCTCCGGGACGTGGATCGCCCAGGAGGATCTCGACTACTCCGACCCGCGGGGCGAGCCGGGCTGGGGCCTCGCGACATGGCAGCCCGAAGTCATGAAGGCGCAAAATCCCTTCACGCTACCCATTCCGCAGTTCGGGCTGCACATCGCCGGTTGCTGCAAGCGCGATTGGACCCGAGCGGCCGAGCGCGCCGGCATCTGGAATCGGAAGAGCAAGTGGGTGTTCGCCTCGCGCGTGATGCAGTCCGAGGCCGGCGACATCGCCGTCTCTGGATCCGCACTGGCCAATCATCTGCGCAACATGCGCGGCCTGCGCGAGGGCAATCATCGGGATGTGTTGCGCGGAATCCCTCTGTTCTCCATGCACATCATCCGCTCCACGATGGGGGACTACATACTCGACGAGACCGGACTTCCCCCCGGCACCGCATCGTTGATGATCGGCCATGAGATCGCGGGCGACCGCAGGAACGAGCTCGACCGCGTCGGACAGACCGGCAAACGCTGGTACTTTCAGGCACAGCGGATTCCGGAAAAAACCGCGGCGATGGCCTTGTGGAGCGATGCACTGCTCAAGGCGTTCAAGGAAGCAGGCGGCGTCTATCCTGACTAAATCAAATCAATCACGTAGACCTGGACCGTCGCGGAAGGCATTCCGCTCATCGACCGTGCGCCTTAATCAATCCTTCTTTTCCTGGACGCATTGCTCTCGACCCGGTCGAGGCGGAGTTTTTCCAAGGAGCCAGGTGTGCTCCCGTCAGTCCCGGACCTTGCTTGGCCTGATTGCGGTCGCGACACCGGTGCTCGCCCGCGATGACGGACGCTACGCCAATTCGCTGCTGAAGCCATGGTTCGAGAGCTTGCAGAGTGAGTTTGGGCAATGCTGTACGAACGCCGATGGATACATAGTCTTTGACGCCGATTGGGGATCTGACCGTGGCCATTGGCGCGTCCGCATCGAAGGCGAGTGGGTCGTGGTTCCTGAGGTCGCCGTGATAAAGGAGCCGAACCGCGCCGGCCGGACTATGGTATGGAAGCACTATATCGATGGCCATCCGCGCGTTCGCTCCTTTCTGCCCGGCAGCATGATCTGACGCCGGAATTCAATGCAGGCAAGTCGGAGGTGAGGGAATGCCATGATCATATGCAGCGGGCCAGAACCGAACGCTCAAAGTGCGCGGTCATGGGAATTGAATGAGATCAGCACTTCCCGAACAACCGTACGGAATTAGGGGGGCAGGCCCATGATACGACAGGCTCGCGCAATCTTTTCGAGGTGCTCCGGCCTGTAAATTCTAGCAAGCTTGGGAACGAGCGCGGAAACACGGACAGCCGGCCTCGCTTCCGTCAGGCGTGCTCCGATCATCCGGGCGTCCTCGACCCTGCCAGACAAAGCGTGACATGCCGCCAGAATGAATTGAGCGATGAGATAATTGGGCCGGTGCAGCACAGCCGATTTGGCCCAGGATGCCCCCTCCTCGTATCGATCTGTCAGAAAATGCCCACACGCTATTCCGGTTTGCATCAGAAAGAGGAACGGATCCATGGGACTTAAACGCACCCCGGCATGAAATTGCTTGAGCGCCTCCTCGACATTGCCGCGGCGAATGTGATCCCAGCCGATAGTATACCGTGCAACAGCCAAATTCGGATTGAGCTCGTGAGCCTGGAAAACAAGGGTTATGCCCTCGTCGAACTCATACAGTACGGCGGCGATAGCCTGCCCGACCCTCACAAGGACAGTTGGGTCTTCCTTATCGAGTTCAATTGCGCGCCTCGCCAGCCCTCGCGTCTCATCGCGTTCCTGATCCGCATCGACCGTCCAGCCGAAGACCTTTCGTTGCAGGCAGCAATAAGCCCCCAGTGCGTATGCTGCGGCCAATTCGGGATCGATCTCGACGGCAAGGCGGGTCAGTCTGAGGGCTTCAATGTTTTGTTCGCGAGTGAATTGATAGAAGCTTGAGAGTGCACGAAGATAGTAATCGTAGGCCTGAAGATTTTCGGTTGGCTTGCGTTTTGCGCGCTCTATCTCGGCCCGCTCCAATTGAGGAAAGAGTGCGCCAATCACGCTGTTGGTCACTTGGTCCTGCAGATCGAAGATATCGCTGAGTTGGCTGTCGAAGCGGTCCGCCCAAAGATGGGCCCCGGTCGTGGCCTCGATCAACTGTCCGGAAATGCGAACTCGATCGCCGAATTTGCGCACACTGCCTTCGAGCACGTACCGAACGCCTAGCTCGCGCCCGACCTGCCTAATGTCGATAGGCTTGCTCTTATAGCTAAAAGTAGATTGTCGCGCGATGACGAACAGGGATTTGGACCGAGAAAGGCCAGTGATGATGTCCTCGACCATGCCATCGGCGAAATACTCCTGCTCTGGATCCGAGCTCAGGTTGATGAATGGGATAACGGCGAGCGAGGGCTTGTCGGGAAGGGTGAGGGCAGGTTTAGCGGTCTCCCTTTGGAATGCGTTTACTGCCACCGTTAGGGCTCTGTCGGTTTCCTGCACCGTACCGATAAAGCGATAGCCCTTCCTCGGCAGCGTCTTGATCAGACGCTGGCCCTCCCCGGAATCGCCAATTGCGGATCGAGCCGCATTGAGCCGGGTCGTCAGCGCGGCATCGGACACGCACCGCCCCTTCCAAATGGCGGTGATGAGCTCGTCCTTGCTAACCACGCGCTCGCGGTTGCGGATGAGATGGTCGAGCAGGTCAAAGGTCTGTGGCGCCACGGCAACGACGTTTGTGTCGCGGTATAGCTCGCGGCGGCCGCAATCTAGTTCATAATCTTCGAAGAGATAGCGCAAGATGCGAAATCCCTGTAGCCGGTCGCCGGTTGGAGCCGGCAACAAATCGGAAGTAAAGAATAAGCTGGCTGTAAGGAAAATGTAAGCAGCACGTCAAGCGTGTTGGACAAAATCTTGGCAGCTTATCTGGGTGGAAACAAGGCACCCAGGATGCTGCAATGAACACGATTTATCAGACAACGGGCTTGGTCCAGACGACATTAGCGCAGCCGAGCAATGTGGGCCCGTCCAAGAATTGTTGGACGGCCTTTCAGGAATGGCGAAAATGGGATCGGCTGCGGCGCAATCTTTGCAACCTGAGTGATCGGGAGTTGATGGATATCGGGATTACGCATGGCGAGATCGACTACGTGACCTCAAACCGAAATACTGACCCGCGAGGCATACGATCGGCCGAATGATGTCGACGGCCGGCAGCGATGGACGGTCCTCGGGAACTGGTCAACGCGAGCCGCGTCGCGGCCCAGGCACCGACCTCCGGAATGGGTCACGGGGGACTGCGACACGCGGCCGGCTCGATGTCCGCCATGAGTATCGAAGCGGAAGCTGGCCGGCTTGGTATCTCCAGCGCTTCTGGTTCACTAGATTCCGCGCATTTTCCGCAAAGCTTAACATGCCTGAATCCCCAAACTTCATGTTCGACACGGAAACCACCGCGCTTTTGCGCGCGGTCCTCGATGAAGTCTGCGAAAGCGTTTCGCACCGCGAGATCGGAGCGCGGACTCACGTCGCGTCGAAAATCCTGGAGGCCGCCACCAGAGGCGAGGTTTCGGTCGATGGCCTCAGGCAGGTCGGCCGCGACGACCTATCCCACGCACCCACGATGTGGCGCTGATTGATCCGGAGGGAGAGTGTCCAGGTAACTGTCCCCAAGATCCTGGTAAGCCATCCGGGTGGCTTTGCCCTTATGAGGACCTCAAGCGCGACTTGGCCATCCTGGCGACGAGTGGCCTCGAATGGGCGGACCGGACCAAGCGCCTTGCCGCGCGGCTGCCTGATGTCGACATCTTTTCCCACGGCCTGGTCGTACGCAGCAGCGGCGAATGGCAGATCACGGCCAAGGGACGGGCGGCGCTCGAGTTCATTGAAGCTCGCCCCCTGCGCCCGAACCGATCCAGGCGCCTTTGGTCGAGGAGGCTCCGGCTGCGATAGTCGCTGCGACGCAGGTTCCTCCGCTGCGGCAGCCCCCTGACCGTGCAAAGCGGCGGCGCGAACGCCGCGAACGGCTGCGCAAAGCGCGAACGCTCGAGGGCGAACGCCTCCTGAAGTCTCCTACAGAGCCGGCGAGGCGCGAAAAGAGGAGGATGAGAGCCCTATCGCCAGCCGCGACCGCTCCGCCGGCCTTGACCACGCCCAGCACCCCGCATTTGAATGAGGGCCCGTTGCCCGTGGATGTCCTTTCGGTGGAACGACGCTGCTATCGAGGTTACAGGCGATGCCGCCCGCTGCCGTCACATCGCTTTGCCCTCAATGCCGAGGAGCAACGGCCATAAAAAGAGTTTGGCTGCCTGCCTTCCGCAGTGCTCCCCGGTTTCAGCCGTCCAGCACAATCGCAAGGAGGCGCCGGTTCCAAGACACACGCCGGTTCGGGGCCGCGCGCTAGACGGCCCCAGCTTGATCGAATTGCAGATGAAACCAGAATCCACGGATAGCCCCACATCAAAAGAGTTGACGAGGTCAGCTTGTCATAATTCGGACCCCCGAAGCAAAGCCGGTCTTGACCGACGCCACAGGCCGGCCATTCCATTCCATGAAGTAGCTCTTTGCAATGCCGAGCCGGGCCCACCTTCTAAGGCGAAGCAGCCTGGCCGGCAACGGAACTGGCGTCTGAAGCAACGCTTGCCGTTTTGATGAGCGAACCAGCCGCCGCTGGAATTGTGTTTACCGAACGCGACGTTGAATTTCGGAAGTGGCCAGCGAAGGCGTACGTCCCTACTTGGATGAAACCAGGGGAATTGACGGTCAAAGGTTGGAAGATTGGGAACTGACGTGAAGTTCGATAGCGAAGGCGGGGTAAGAACTCCGACCAGTACTCCTCAGCAGTTCCGACCTGGGAACTGTCGTTGAGAACTCCGTCTCCCGAGCAAGATCCCTTGATTGTCGATCGAGATCGCCGACCCACCGGTCAATTGGTTTGCAATCTCAGCTTAAAGAGGGATATGATTTAATTTATTAAATTATGAGCCTGAGGCTCCTCGCCAAAATAAGTCATAGATTAATCCATTCTTGCAAACTACCCCCAACCTCTGCTGGAAAATTGGAGAAGAAACGCAACTATAAATTTTGGATGAGTCTTTCATGCGCAACGCAATTGGGACTGCACCTAAGAACCAAGAACCAATTATTATTGAAGACGAAGTGACGGAGGCTTTCGAAAAAGTCTCTTGGTCCTCTGCCGGTTACTGGGCCAACGAAAGTGGAGAGCCAACCGAAATCACGCCGACACATTGGCGGGCCTTACCCTTATATCTACGTGTCCAGAACCCTGATCTCGACACCAACTTGGATGCGGATCGAACCAGACTTGATTTCTTGGTTGGTCAAGTTTCGACACGCCTCCATCCTGCCGAGCGATGTTCGCGACGACCGCGACGATGGATCTTTCTGGCGATAGCGATAGGTGTAGGGGGCATCGCCCTTGGCGCCCATCCGGACATCCGATCTTCTCCGTACGTTCAACATTCAGCAGCGCGACTATCCGATTGGCGCCTCACTTTCCAGAAGGCTTTAGCAAGCCTATTCCAGCGAGACGGCCGCAAGCCACTGCCCCTTGAAACGCCTCAGCAGAGCACAACGTCGCAAGACTCAATCAGGCGGTCTGCACTTGAGGACGACGGGATCGCGAAATCAAGTACGCACCTCACGATGGCTTCCGACTTCCAACGACAACAGCACGAAATCGCCGCCCTGAAAGAGCAGCTCGATGCCGCCCGCCGCGACGTTAAAGTAATGGCAGCCCAGGCGAGCGAGCCCAAGCAACGCGTCGATCAACTCAACAAGGCAATCGAAGCGGCTCTTGCTCAACTGCAACAGCAACGTCAGGCTGCAGATGCGTTGACAACCGAATTGAATGTTGCTCACCGCAATCTACAGACTAACGTCGAGCAATTAGCCGACTCCAAGAAAAACGCCGAAACAACAGCGTCAGAGCTTCGACGAGAGCAGGGAAAGGCAAAAGCGCTTTCAGCCGAGCTCTCAAATGCACGCAGTGAGTTAGAAGGTATATCAGCGCAAGCACGCAGGGCGAATGAAGAGACAGATTTCCTTAAAAGCGCAAAGGAGTCGATAACGACCGATCTGCAACAGGAGCGCCAAAGAACTGTGGCGCTGACAAATGATGTTGTCGAAAATCTGGGAAAGTACGAGAGAGCCAACTCGGAGGCAACCGAAGCGCAAAATACAATAACGAAGCTTGCCGCCGAGCTTAAGACAGAGCGACAAAAATCTGCTGCGTTAGAAACTCAAATAAATACCGCTCGAAAGGACGCGGCAGCGCAATCTAGGAAAACAGGGGAAGCCCCTTCCGCAAACAATTACTCAGATCGAAAAGCAACGCAAGTTATCGACTCCGAGAATGTCCCTCCAACGACATCCTCATTCCCTTCCAGCGCAGAAGCAGGCGAGGCGACTTCGGCGGGCTCGAAAGCTATCCCAACGCAACCGCGCGCCCCGGCCCAACCAAACGTCAACCCCGAGGCCTCGCGATTGCTAGCACGCGCTAATGGCCTGCTCTTACAAGGCAGCATTACTGAAGCCCGGATTGTTCTTGACCGAGCCGCCGAAATGGGGAGCGCTCAGGCTAGCTTCGTGATCGCGGAAACCTACGACCCGCATATTTTATCAAACTGGAAAACGGTTGGCACTCGGCCAAATGTTGCAGCAGCACGCGAGTTTTACTTGAAGGCGGCCGCTGGCGGCGTCGTGGAGGCGAAGAACCGGTTGGAATCGCTGCGATAGCGACGCACATGCAAGTTTGGCCGCTTGCATGTTTTGCAGATAAATTTCGGGAGATACTAGTGCGTAAGTTTGGTTTTTCAGCATCGCGCGGCACCTGCTTCATGGGAGGCGTTTTGCTGGCAATTGCGGCGCTTTTTCCCAATCGCAGTGAGACACAAACTGCAACAGCCCCTTCGAAACTCAATTCGCCACAGTCATTGAGTGACAGAATGAACACGTGGTCAGTTGGTCTCGCCGGCGGCCAGCTCGAAGGCGCGCCAATAAGGTTTGCAGCGGAAATTGCCCGAGTCGTGGATGACGGACCGAATATGCTTGTGTTGCCGATTGTCACGCGAGGACCCGTAGAAAACCTAAATGCACTCCTAAAACTTCGAGGCGTCGATCTCGCGATTGTAAATTCCGATGCACTTGAAGAATACAAGGCCCAAGTTCCCGATATCGCTAAGCGCGTCGTTTACGTTTTAAACTTATTTCCTTCGGAGCTTCATATCTTTGTCCGACCGGAAATAAAGAGTCTCCAGGATCTCGCGGGCAAGAAAGTCAATTTCAATACGTTCGGAACAGCTGCAGCTTATACCGGGCCCCTCGTGCTCAGTCGGCTCGGCATTGATGTTGAAAAGACTTTCATTCCCCATCCCGTCGCGCTCGAACAGATGCGCAAAGGAGAGCTGGCTGCAGTGGTCTTTATCACGTCCAAACCGATCGACGCATTCGTTCGAGGACGCTGGGATCCCGGCTTTAAATTTCTGCCGGTTCCCTACGATAGCAAGTTCGAAGACTACTACCTACCATCCGCACTAACCGCCGCGGATTATCCCAACCTAATCAAGCAAGACGAAAGCGTCTCTACTATCGCAGTCCCGGCCGTCTTGCTTTCCTTCAATTGGCCCGCCAACTCAAACCGCTATCAACGTGTCTCTCGGTTCGTGGATTACCTCTTCTCCCGGATCGATCGATTGCAGGCACCTGGATTCGATCCAAAATGGAAATCGATCAATCTCGCAGCAAGTGTTCCAGGAATGACTCGATCGCCCTCGGCGCAAATGTGGCTTGATCGACAATCGCGCTCCCAGCGTACACCGCAATGAACACGCGGAACGCATCTTCAGTTCTAATGGTTCTCGTCCTCACGGGCGGAAGCCTGCGTGCAGAGGAAATAGGATTGCAATCCATTGGCAATTGGGTCGTCAGCGAAACCAACTCGCCGCTGGACTACACGCCACTCATTGCCGCAATAAACCGCCCCAGAGATGGAGCGACAGATTCGGCTCAGCTCTTGCTCCGTTGTCGGACTGGACGAACATCGCTCGCTTGGAACCTGTTCAAGCTTTCGGAAAACGACCGAGACTACACAATTTTCTATAGCGTTAACAACTCCGGGCTCTTAGTCGCAGGAAAAGGCACACGGGCCGCCGGCAATGAAGTTTTGCTCCAAGGCGATGCCGAGCGAATTCTTCGGTCGCTTCCCGATGAGGGCGACCTAAACTTTAGGCTCGTAACGCGCTCAGGCTTGGCGGTTGAAAGTACGTTCGCCCTTCATGGGTGGGCAATCGTGAAAACAAAGCTGGCGGCAGCCTGCCGTTGGCTTCCGGTATCAACGCATCCCCGCAATTGATCAGACGATTTGTGACCTGGAGTTAAAGATGACAAAGCTTGTGAAGTTTGCGTCCTCAATTTTGTTGGTGGCACTAATGACCGTGACATCCGCGGTCGCCAAGGAACAGAGATCAACGTCTGTCCTGACCCCCAAGAGCAGTGCTTTGGCAAAGAAGCAGCATCGACTTATCTTGCAAGTTAATAGTAACGATCCAGCGATGATGAACTTGGTCCTCAATAACGCCACGAATGTCGTCCAGTACTACAAAGACGCAGGGCAGACCGTGGCCATCGAGATCGTTACGTTTGGGCCAGGCCTGCATATGCTCCGGGACGACACATCACCGGTAAAAGGACGAATTGAGGTCCTAGCATTGAGCTCGCCCGAAATTTCCTTTAAGGCGTGCGGTAACACTCAGGAGAATATGAAGAAGGCGGAGCTAAAGGACATCCCCCTAATACCGCAAGCACAGACGGTGAGTTCCGGCGTCGTAAGAGTTATTGAATTACAAGAGCAGGGGTGGTCGTACGTAAAGCCGTAGGCGGCATTTCTTAAGCTTGGATCGCACATTCTCTTTCGCGAACCTCGTGGTTGACCCGCTGTGCTGAGGCCGCTGACGCCTCGGCAATGTCGTTGAAAATCTCCGCAACCCAGTCCCCCAGCGCCGCGCACACTTTCGAGATTGCGGCCCCTTACCGCATGGGTCAATACCTCGCTAAGATCTCGAAATGGAGATTTCAGCGCTATCGCGTGGCTTTTTGCAGCCGAACGCCTCCTACATTGATCATTCGAAGTATACCCCCGTCCCCGGGGTCGTTCCACAGCTTGCATTGGAGTTGTCGCCCCTGTGGTGAGCCTCAAGTATCCGGCTCGGGCAGCCTGTTCGGGAGTTGGAAAGCAACTTGGATCGAAGCGGCGCGATCGAGCGACGAGAGAGACATGCACCTTGTTATCAAGTGTGATTGCGAACGTGGGCAGACCTGCTGACGAGAATGTCGCCTCCAAGGTCTCAGGCCCCTCACGCGATAAGAAAACGCCAATCTCAGCGCAGCACCCGACTTCGATGCCAAGGACTGCAGTATTCCTGCGCGATCTGTCATCGAGTGGACCTGCGCTACAATAGTGGCCGGTAGTAGAAGTGAGGCGGCGTGAACAGACCCTAAGGACTGTTCCTGAGCAAAGCATGGCCCGAAGGAAAACAGGATAATAAGTGCTGCGGTAGTCGAATAATTGGGCATCTGGTCACTTGGAAAAATCAGGCACGAGCCAGACCACATCAGGATGGAAAGCGCAACGGTCCGTAGAGTGAGCCATTGGAGTGCGAGCCAGCCCAGGCGGCACTCTCCCTCAGCACATATGGTTCAGATTAATGACTAATTGCTTTGTAATTTGGATCATATTGCCGTTGCTCAATGGCCCGCTATGATGCCTTCACCGGGGCTGGCTCCATATTTTACTTAGACCTTTTCCACCCGGTTTTTTTGACCGCGCTGGGTCGCAGCAGTCCCCCCTGCTGCGACCTACGCTCGCCGGGGGCGCCCATGGATTTCTCAAACAGCGATCGCGACACGCTTCGTCTGGTCAGTGCTTTCAAACAGATCAAGAGCCGAGGCACACGTCGCGCAGTTCTCCTGCTCCTGGAGGAGCTGGTCCAGAAGGATGGCGTAACCTCAAATGCCGATCGCAAAGGCCATTAGCAGCGATGTGGTGGTGGTTAGCTGCATTCGTTCTGCTGCTCGTTTCGGGAGCAGTCGCGCTGATATATTCTGCCTTCACTGCTCTGCCCGAGGATGATCAGGTGTTTCCCTTCGACGAGTGAATCAAAAGCCCCGCCGACCTTGGCGGGAGTTTGAGACTTGAAGACCGGCGACCGGGGCTGCCAATCGCCACTGGAGATGCTAACATGACTGGTTAGCGGCGTTGTAAATGCCCCTAGGCGCGCAAGCGAGCCCACCTGAGCCGCTGGAGTGCCCATAGAGCCTGGATCAGGCGCATCAGGTTGTCACCACGTCGTCATGATGATGAGGCCGGTGATGGCCGCTCCACGACCTGTCGGCGCTTCATGCCGCTCGGCCCGTGCAGAAAGCGCCGGTAGTGTTCAACCCGACCGATGAGGCGCTCGGGCGGAGCTTCGTCCGTAAGCACTGAGAACGGGCGTCGATCGCGTCGAACTCCGACCGGCGCGCGCAACTCTCTAGCCGGAGCGTGAGCGCAACGAGATTGTCGGCTAAAGCGAGGCTTTGTGCGACCGCGCGATTACCGACCGGAGTCCGGCCGCCGATCTCACAAAGTTACGTTTGCCTGCATCAGCCTCAGCTCCAAATTGTCACCTTCGCTTACTCTTTGGGGAAGAGCCGAAAATCACCGAGGGCACAAGGAACGCACTTTAACATGTGTAGTTTTGTGCCGATTGATGTCGTGAAACGATCTCATCTTTGGCCGGGATTCTGCTAGTGATTGCATATGGCCTTGATGGCCTCACCTCAAACAACGCTGACGTGACGGTGATCGGGGCAGGTCCCGCCGGCATCACGCTCGCACTCGAGTGTGCTCGGCTTGGGAGGTCGGTCCTGTTGCTTGAAAGCGGCGCGAAGAGCCGATCGTACGAAACGCAACAACCAACTCTCCTCCGCGAGGATAATCGAAACAAGCAGTCACCACGACATGGCGGCTTGCATTGCTAGACGCTTTAGCGGGACCTCAAACCTTTGGGGCGCGAGGTGCCAGCGACTCGATCCTATCGACTTTACAGCACGGCCAGGGATCGACCCGAAATGGCCTATCGCGTTCAATGAACTCCTTCCATTTTACGAAGCCAGCTGTACGTACGCTTCGTGTGGTGAGCCGGCCTTCACCGCTGCCGTAACGAATGACGTGCTTCACGACCGCACGCTGGTCGATTCTCATCGGCTAGAGCGATTTTCCGACAAACCGAGATTTCAAAGAGCCCACTGAAGGTCGCTATCATCTTCGCACATCGATGTCCGTCTCAATGCGACGGTAGTTGAGTTCGTCCTTCGAGAGAATGGATCGATTGGAGAAATCGTCTTGGCCGGACCTCGTCCGGCATAGCCTGCGGAGGACTCGAAAGCGCTAGGCTACTACTAACGATTCAGCGCAAACAACCGGCCATAGCATGCCACATCCGCGTCCTCTCACCACATCAAAGGTTAAGGGGGACGCGGCAGCACTATCTGCCGCAAGGTCGCGGCCACCCACAGCAGGTTCTCCCAGTCGTCGGATTGCTGCGCAAGGGCAGCCGGTGCTCGATCCGATCAGCACGATCTTCGCCCAAAGCCCCGCCGCAATCTGCGGCGGCTTCAGTTCGTCTGCCGCCGGGCTCGCCAAGCCGGTCTTGCCGTGATTGATACGGTACCTGTCAACTTCACGCCTTCTCCGTTCATCGCGGAGTGTATCCAATCTCTATTCCTTGAACGTGCAGCTATCCCTGCCTGACGGCAGGTGAACTCACAATAGGCGCTTTCATCGACGTCCTGAAATCGCCCCCATCGGCTCACGTCATAGACGAGAATGTGATCGAACTCGGCCCGGCCGCTACGCACGTCGTCAATTAGCTCGATCAACTCGCGAAGCTCGATCCGAAGACCACTTCGGCCTTCGTCCGTATAAGTGCGAACGATTGTGAGGTCATGCTGCGCGGCATAGACAGCAATGGCGGCAGCCTGGTTCTGAGTGGAGAAATGCTGGTGGTCCGTTGACATCCGGACGTATTGGGCCGCCCGCCCCGCATTTGTCGGCGACAGCAGATCATGCGCACCTCCGCTACAAAGCCGCTCCCCTTCCGTTGGCGCGATCACCAGGGAAATGAAAAGCCGTGCTTGCTCAGCCACCCAAGCACGGCTGAGCAGGAGAGGGAAACAGTCCGCCCCACAGCCACGAGCGCCAGCGCGCCGCGCTGATGGAGCGAAGATACAGGAGCGCTCCAAGCAAGGTTCCGTAGTTTCTTCTGAAGTCGCCGTTGAGCTTGGCAATCTTCGACAGATCGCAAGAAGTCTCGACCTCGTCGGCCAATCGCTGGCCTCCCAATGGTTAGAGCCAGCACCCTATAACACCTGCTTTGCCCGACGGCTCAAGTCAAAATTCGGCAATATCGAATTTAATGTTTTGAGGCAGAAGTCTCTCTTGACCAAGCCGGGGCGCACATTCTCCAATACCTCCAGCTCTATGCAGACGTTCTAGCGACGGAGAAAAGGCCCGACAGCGTGAACCGACCGGCTCTGAGTTGTTGACAGCCAGACACCTAGGCACGAAGCTTGCTCCCATTAGACGTCGCCAATCTTGCTTTTCTACTCTAGATTTCTTGTATCCATATGGAGGCACCGTGACCGACGAGAAAATCGCCCGTCTGCGCGCTCATGACAGTAACATCAGTCGATATCGACGACTGCTTAAAACTAATCTCTCAGACCCTGAGCGCCGGTTTTTGGAACAGCGCCTGAGCGAGGAAAGGTCGGCAGTCGAGAGCTTGGCTCATCCTGCTCCCACCTCACGGGCTGAGCACGGCCAGTCAGTCTGAGTTCGGCGCTTTCGTTTGGGCCCCGTTTGTCACCCCGCGATGGGCAGTATCTCGCGCGTATTTAGAGCTACTAGCAATGGATAATTTGCGACGTACTTACGATGCCGCTTTGATGACGGCATGCGCAGTCAACGTCTATACACGAAATGGGCCGGATATTATCCGCCCCGCAGCCCCGCTGAGTGGTTGGCTGACGGGCATGTGACATGCGGCATAGTGTCTGAACGGGCCGCTACGATCCCATGGTCGACGTACGGCTTGATACGCTCCCGCACAGGATCAGCGGTGGTCGTGCGTAGGCTTGCGCCTGGTCTGCTCAGCACGCGGCACCGCAGGATCTGTGCATATCGTCCCGAACTGGCATGACAGTCGCGGGCAAGTCAGGCCAAGCATGGGCGCTTGAGTTTTGATTCCAGCGATGAAGCACGTCACCGATCGCCCTTTTGCCGCTCCACAAGCAGCAGCCCGTAAGCTGATCGAGCTCGCCGCCAGCATCGATCCGGAGTAGGATGGCCGCATCATCCAAATTGAGAAGATCAACAACCCCTTCCTCTCGACGCTGAAGGGGAGCGGCACGGAGTTCGGCGCCGGCATCAGGTGCGCTGTCGAAAAGAGCTGGCTCGAGCTCCACGAAAGCGGGACCTATGTGCGCCTGCTGACAACTGGCGATGGTCCGTTCGGTCAATAGATCAGCGTTAAGGAGAACCACGCCGCGAGTGACGCGCAGACACAAATTCCAAGATAAGGCAATGCAAGGCACATCGGGCTTATCCCTCCGAAACGCAAATATGAGTCATTATGTCATGTTTGGACGACGAATGCTACTGGCTGGCTGGCGGAGCGTCCCCGGCCTAACCTACCCAAGACCCTCCAGACGGGCCGTCTCTCCTTCGATGGAGGCCGCGTCTAGCTTTGCTCGGTGGATCGTGCGGCTAATTCCCGGCCCAGCTCCTTCAAGCGGCTGCCGATCCAATTGCGAGTACCGGCCTAGGCCGCGCGCGATGCAGCGGGAACATCGCATCCACCGAACCGTTGATGCCTGCTGGTTCCCCTCCGCAACAGCCATCCGCATGCAAAACCTGATTTCGGTGTCGATCCTATTAGTGGGTTTAGCGCTCGCTCTCCTGGGCGCGTGGCTTCTTTGGGGGCCACTGAGCGTGCTCGTTGTTTCTGGCGCAGCACTCTTCGCATATGGCCTGGCCTCGATCGATTAGGAGAGGCCGAAGAGGCCTCCCACTGAGGGCGCGTTAATGCTCCTTACGGAGCTTTTTGATGAGTTCCTTCTGGTCCTCGATGTGCTCTTGCACGGCCTGCCGGGCTTCATCCTCCCGGGTGGGCTGGGGCTTGGGCTGCGGCGGTTCATTGTTACTCACGCATAGAGCCTTAGAACAAGACAGGCCGCTGCGAAAATCAACTTGGGCTATCATGGATAGGAACAGGCCAGCACCCGGAACGCCAGCAAACAGGGAAAAGCCGCAGCGTGGTTCCAGCGCCACTGCGGCATTCCCGGACAACTTGAAATCGGATGGTATTTAAATCGCGCCGGTGTTCTCACAGTAGAACACCCCGTTCCGAAATGGAGTCGGTAGAACTACCGGAGTCCGCTGTTCTACCGATTGTCGTTAAAGGGCGGAGATGACATCGCTCGCTCTCCAACCCCCAATGCTGCCGGCTGCCGGCTGCCGATCCAATTGCGGATTGGAGCGCCGAGAGTGCCAGGCCGGAAGAAAAACCCGCCGACCTTGTGAGCCGACGGGGAGTTGGAGATAGCGAGAGGCGGACACCTATCGCTTCGCCATGTGTAGCACAGCAGCCCATCCACACGCCGGCGCACTCAACTCAACCTTAACGACTTAAGAATAATCTCGGTCGCTGGGACGGGGCCGTGGGGGACATACGCGGCCTTGTGCTTGTGGTTGAGGGCCTGCCAGCTCAGCCAGCCCCGGCGGGCCCTCCCACACCTTGATGCACGTTAAGCCTGCCGCCGATTGTGAACTAGATCATATTGCAACGGAGGAATGTGCGGTACGATTATTTTACCGGGGTTGGCTCCATATTTTACTTAGACCTTTTCCACCCGGATTTTTTTGACCGCGCTGGGCCGCAGCAGTATCCCCCTGCTGCGGCCTTCGCCGTGCCGGCTGCGGCCCTCTGGATAACGGCATGGTGAACGAAACCGTTTGCCGCCTCGCGCGAAGCACTCCCGAAATGGTCCGGGTCTAACCTCCATTCATTGACGAGGGGCTTTCAAAATGATCACGCTCAAAGCAATTGCGCTTCTTGTCGGTGCCGGGTGTATCCTCGCAGTTTATTCGGGTGAGTTGGGTGCTGACGTGGTTCTCGCCATCGTCTCTTGCTTCTCGTAGCGAAAAGGCCCGCCAGCGTAAGCCAGCGGCCCGTGTCGGTCGGGTCTACCAGGCGGCGAAGCGCTTGCCGCAGGTCGTCTGCTTCTTTGCCGCCCATAAATTCGAGGAGCAGATGACGGGCCATCATTGTATCCCAGTCGGCATCCTTGTCGGTATCTATGCAACACGCAACGAGCACTTCAAATTTCGCTCGTCTGCCGTCTGCTGTGCGCGTTCACCAGCTCTTCAATTTCGTCATGGTAGGGCTCGGTGAGCTTAACCAGACGCTCGTGCTCTTTGCTTTCAGCGTCTGGGTGATGAAGTTCCAGTGCTGCTTGCTGTCCATGTCTGGCCGAGTCAGGCTGAGGGCCTTGTTGGGTTACCGCTGGCGGTCTGCGGCGTGGTCCGGAACGTGCAGGCCAACAATTCTTATGATGCATCTCTAGCCACCGACAAGGACTGCTTGGCCCGCTTAGGCGCAACCGGCCGTGAGGAGGCTCAGAGGTCGGCGATGGATACTGATGTCGAACCTTCAGCGCACAATCAAACGTACAATCAACTCGCGGCATCGCCAGCCTGACATCGAGTCAGTCTGTCGCACGTTGCCGGCCGAGACTAAAGATCTGGTAGAGCGTGCAGCGCTGCTTAAGATCGCCGACAATTACAGGCGTCGCTCGGAAACGTAGGCAGTAGCGAGCGGGCAGCCCTTGGTTCCAAGCGCGCTGCCTCGGCTCTGGCCTGAGCTCAATGAAAAACCCCAGTGCCTTGGAGCGCGCACTGGGGTGTTCGAAAAAGGAACTGGTCAAGCAATGGTCTTTGATAGCAGCAAGCACGCTCATCACCTGTGAGCTAGTTCGTACGTGGCCGATTTCATCACCCACGACGCGCACCGCTGAGCTTCAGGAACGCATGGCGTCAATCGCGTGGGCAATCAGGATTGCAACGCTGAGCCCGATTACGATTACTATCAGCCAAGTGATCACGTTCGTCTCCAGTTATGGAGTGAACGCGCTCAACCGCGCACAGTCAAAAACAACTCGCTGAAAAGCTCAATTCGGCGCTGCGCTGAGGATTCCTGACAATCTTGCGCCCGCAGTCAGCCCTATCGGCGGAAGGCCAGCAAAAGAAGGACACCAACAACGCACGCTGCGAGTAACAGTAGCAAAGTACTCACGGCCTCCCCCGAATCATCAGGGATTTGCATGGGGACTTACATCTTCCGCGAGCGGGCCCAAGCTCCTCACGACAAACCCGAGGCCCAGAAGGCGACTATCCAGACGATGGCACCCGATCCCGTCCGCATCCGTAAGCACGAGGCTGCACCCCAAACCGGCAGCTACGAAGTCTGCTTCGCCGATGGTCGGCCGTGCGTTTGCATCTATTGGACGATCTCGCCGGACGGCGCCTCGGGGCTGATCGGCTGACCGGAGCAGAAGCGCTACAGAAGGCCCGCGCACTCGCACGAGCGGAGTTGCCCGCTATCGAAAGACGAAATGAACAAAGGCTGGGGGCGGCCGTTCGGAGATCCGATCGAAGTGGCCGGCACAAAGCTGGTGACGCTGCTCGACGCAGCCAAGTACATCACAGCGCTACCGAGGAAAGAGCACTCCGCGCCGGAATGGCAAGCTGCGATGGGAGCGCTATCCTGGTTGCAGAACGCGGCGGCCCGGCGATGTTCGCCCGTATCAGGGTCATGCGGGCCTTGAACCGGCACTACTTCGCCGAATTGAATCCGAAAAGCAACGAGCGGCATTGGAGCCGCCGCAAGCTGAAGAGGGACAAATGAAAAAGGCCGCCAACTGAGGCGGCCCAACGCTCGTCCTATTGGACTAATCTAGCCGATGTTATTCCAAGTACCTGAACTGCCTTGCGATCCGCGTTGCCAAATGGGATCGCTCCCTGGCTAGCTCACTTCGATACTCGGACACGTCATGTCCATCCTGCTCAAGAACCTCGATCAGAAGTGTCTGATCGTGCACATAAGTCGCCTTGTCAGCGAACTCTCGCGTCAAAAGAGTGAGCTCATCATCTGCGGTCACGGCAATCTCATTGTACAATGGTGCGGCGCTGAAGGGCCTTTATCTTGCATCCATAGTACTTACAGAGAGTTACGCGCGTCCCGTGGACCGCCCTACCTTGGGACGGCCGGCGCGGCAACGAAACAAGCTCGGTCCGCAAAGCAAGTCCGGACACGTTCACTCCTGAACACCTTGAACGCGTCATTTACCATCTTGATGTAGCATGATGGTCCGCAGCGCTTTTGCTGGCTTGAAATCAATGTCCAACAATCGACAAGAAGTCCGTCCGTGGTCACATGAAGAAGAGGCACAACTGCTTGCGCTGCTCGATCAAGGGAAGACTGCAACCGAGATCGGCGAGCGGCTTGGTCGGTCGCGTCAGGCCGTCTATGGTCGACTGCAACGTTTCCACAAGCAGCGAGGTCGAGTAAGCCGCACCAGCGGACGTGCGTTCGCCCAATGGATCGGTCAGCCCATCTAGGAAGCGCCGTGCAGTCGGGCATGGCGACGCGGGCTGACCTGGAGGACGCAACGCTACGAACGGCAATCTCGGCGCGACCGGGGTCGGCTTAACCCTACTGCTCTAGCTTAATTCCAGAGTTCGGTTGCGCGGTTCGATCGCCCTATTGCGGTGCTGCTACCGGACAATTGCCCCCGATAGCCCCTGTCCGGGTCTACCATGCGAAGTCGGCGCGCCATCATATCCGGCGCGTCGGCCTCGTTTCTCTGAACACGGTTGCTCGGCATGGAATTGGAGCAGTTGAGCGATACTAGCCTTCTCGCACGAGATCGCGCAGGCGCTCGGCAGAACAGAGAAGGCGGTACGAGGCCGCGTCCAGCTACACAACATCCCGTCAACTGTTGACTTTGAAGAGAAGAAGCTAGGCTTCCGATTCAAAGAGGCCAGTGCCCAGATCGCCCAAACAGGGAAAAGCCGTTCCACACAGACGCCGCGGCCAACTCAGCAGGTGGCGCACCAGCCATCAGGAAATGGTAACAGAGGCCAGACGTCCGTGTTGTCATTCGCAGCCTTGGGCTCGGCGTCGATTGGCCGAGTTAGTGAACGACGCCGCGCAGGAGACGCACCCAGCCCCCCAAAAAAGCGCTTGTCGGAAGGCCCTGTGCTGAAGTGCGGGAACTCTATCGCTTTTAAATAGCCACATCAAATAGATTAAATATTTGACTTGCGCATTCACGAAATGGTTGAATGGCTCCGTCCTGCCGCCATGCGCGGTATTTAGGGCAGACGATTGTCCTTTGAATTTTCCCAGTGGCTGATGATCGCAGGGGATCTGTCGGCTTTGCCGCTCCTCGACTCCCATGATCCGCAATTGCTTGCGCGAAGCGAGGGTTAGTGATGGCTGTCAAACTCGAATGGGGGCTGCTTGAGGCCATGACGAACGTCCGCAACGAAGCGAGCAAGGCCCGAGACTTTATCATCCAATCCCATGATGGATACGTGCAGGGGCAGATCGTCGTGCCTGACGACGCCGATCAGTTCGTCATGGTAGCATGTGAAATCCGGCTTCTCGAGCTGTTAAAGGATGCCATCAAGGAACTGGAACGGTGAAAGCGTCGAGGGTCCGCTACGTCACGCGTCCGTTAATTTCATCGAGTCTTCGAGACGCTTTGTCGGCATGAGTTTTGAGAAACTGAGCGATGCCAGCGTTCTTCATCTTTATGAAAACATCAGGCAGCAACTAGATTCCGACATCAGAAATGGTCGTTACCGATTCATGGGTGAAGCGGCTAAACGGCGAGCCGAGGATCTACGCGCGGAGATCGATCGCCGGCAACTGTATGCGCCGCCGATCGATTGGCCGTAATGCGCGAAATTACGGAAAGGATGAAATTCATTCATGCGCTGGTCACGATCTGAGGATGAGCAATTTCAGTCACTCGTTGAATCAGGCGCGTCAATTGACGACATAGCTAATTCATTGATGAGGACGGCCGCGCAGCTCCGTGCGCGAGCTTACCATTTGGGATTCCCGCTCAAGTGGTTTAGGCGGACGACCGCCTCAAAATAGTCAGTTAACCGGCGGTGTCGAAGAATGGATCTTGAACTGACAAACTTGCACCGGGCACTTGGATATCTCAGCGAAACACCAGCGTTGCGAGAGTGCGATGTTCACGACATACGTAGGCTTTGTCGTCGGCGCCATGTGCCGCCGGGGCGCTGTTGCGCTGTCCTCGCCACTGTTCGCAAACCGAGGATGCTTTGTTCTCTCCTCATTGGAGTGTGAGCCATGTGCAAAAAATGCGCAAAGATCCATGATAAGATTGCCCAGTTTCGCACACTCGGAGTGATCCTTAGTACTCAACAGCAAAAAGAAGCAGCGACCCAAAAGGCAAAGGATCTTGAGATACTAAAATTAGCGCTCCACAAGACATTACCCTTTGAAGCGAGGTAACTTTCCAAGATCGATCCGGCCGGAGCTTCGAGACGGAGAAAGTCGAGACCAACCGATCCCTTTCGGGCGTAACACTCGCACGTTAGAGCGTCGAAGTTCAGTCTCGAGTTCAGTCACCGCGACCTCAAGGCGCAAACTTCGAAGCTCGTCCATAGTCTTGCGAATTTCTTCTTCCGACAGTCGCGTGGGCTTTGAAAAAAAGGGTAGCCACATGAAATCGCCTCTCTTTGTCGAAAGACGCCGGGCGGCTCATTTAGTTGCTCTTAGGTCCAAAAAAAGAAGTGGAACCTGGAAACTTGATTCGAGTTTGGAGTTAGCAAACGGTCTCCATGCTTCATTCAAAAAGCTGGACGTAGAGGTATCCCAAGGGCTGCCAGATCAACCATCCGATGGTGGCAAGCCAAACCAGCGTGACAACGCCCGCTCCCGCGGTGAATGCGAGGGCGATCCAAAAGTCGACCGCCTTCCGATGGTCATTCGGAGCGTCGACTCGCCCTTGTGTTTTTTCCAGCATGTAAAAGTCCTATTTCGACGACTTCCAGTGCGCGGCGCAGGTCAACAGACGCCGCCTGAAATATACGTCATTACTCAACGTTAAGGGCCGCTGGCCGCCCCTCTCATAGGAGCGGGACTGAACGGACTACCGCCTCCGCATAAACCGTGCAGCCGTCGTGCCGAGATCGCCGCGCGCAGCCGTAGCCGCACAGCCCGCTGGCAAGAATGCGCGGAGCGCGATGGCGACATTCGAATTGAGATCGATCAAAAGCCGTCCCTTTGCCAAGTTTCCCCTACGCCGTGCTGGCCGTAAGCGTTCCTCCATGCGGCATTCTCTTTGCCGCCTCGGCGGCTTTATGCTGTTCGGCCAGCCGGTCTACTCCTCCGCCAATCCATGGCAGATGACGTTCGGCATTGAGGTCTGATCCGTGACACTCGTCCGTACCGCGCTGCGCGTCGCCGTTTCTCCACAAGGCTTGACTCTCCGAAGCTGGCGCCCCGTAATTATGGTTTTGGAGTGCTGGTTATGGACAACCGCTTTTTGCTCTCGGCATTCGTTGGTGTCTTTTTCTTCGTTCTTATCGTGGCATCGATCACAACTTACCGGCACATTTCGCATCGGTGGGAGCCAGTGATTTCTCGGCCGAGTTGACGATCGCGACAAAACAAAGAGACCAGCGAAGGCGTTCCCTGAGAGAGTCGGCCCCGAGCTCCAGGCTAAGATGGTCAAGGCCATCCCTGCGAAGATGCTGGGGCGCCTGCTGACGCAGGACGTCTCGGCATGGTCCTGCTCCAGATCGCGCCGACCTCCTGCTGCCCATCCTGCTTGGCTGTGGTGGTGGTCGAGGCTTCCGAGGGACGGCTCGTCGTCGAGGTCATTCTCTGCGGGGTCGTCGTCCCCGCCTGGGTTGTCGTCCTCCCGGTCGGCTGAAACGTCGTCCTCCAGCTCGGTCATGACGTAAGGGTCTGATTGATCAAGGAAGGATATCAGGCCGGTCGATCTCCGCCTCTGCCTTCTTCCTGAGTCTGCGGAGGCGCCTGAGGGCTGTTTCTCTGGTGCGCTGTTGGATAGCCGAGGCGTGCCATAATCTCGCCGGAGGAGTCCTCTGGCCGTTGTAGGGTTATAATCATGGTGGATGCTCACTGGATTGGCTTTCAAGGGCCATTGTCGGGGTCAGACCGGCAGCCGGGGGCTAGAAACCTGCCAGTGAGACAGACCCGGCGCTTTTGGGCCTTGCGGCCTTGGACATAACGGCGGCCCCCCGGCCAAAGGCCGGACAGCACATGGCACACGGGCATTTGCCGCCGGGATAGCGGTTAAGATTCAGCATGTGACACGGGCAGCACTGGTTTGGGTTTCTAGGCCCACCCGAATCATGCACTTACTGCGTCTGATTTTTAAGGACTACTTTCGAGCGAGGCTTCACATGGGAAGGCCTGCCGTAGTTCGGACCATTACAATCACAATCGATGGTGTTGCGCATCACGGGACATATTTCGTCCAGAACTGCGCCGTGTACGTGCAATCGGTTCTCGGAAGCAAGGCAACCCACGTAGGCGGGTCGCCCCCGGAATCTGTTGCGAAGCTGCTCCTCTCGGAAATCATTCGCAGCCGTATTGAGGCAGTAGGGCGCGCCTGAGTCGCGGCGGGCGGGTGGCAGGAGCTTGCCTTTGAGTGCTTCCGATTGAGTCCCCCTCCGCAGGATCTTACGGCTTAAACGCTGTGGAAATGGGGGCGCCGTGACAGAACGCGATGTACTTGCCGAACTCGACGAGCAGGTAATAAAGATTTCGGCCGAAACCCTTGCGATGCAGTTCGTCTTAACTTGCCTGCTTCAGAGGCTTGGCGCACTCAACGTGGGCTTCACCATTTTGCAAGCGTTCGATGATGCCGCGAACCACTCTGAGCAATTCAGTATTGGCGCTGGGAAGAAAGCCGGTCACCTGCCGGAAACGCTCCGCATCATCGAGCAAATGAGGTTGATGCTGGTAGGCGAAGGCAAGCCTCGCCGCGAGGTTTAGGTCACTCGGCGTCATTTAAGCCAACCCCATCGTCGGGTAGACCAGCGGCCGGTTGAAGTTGCTGTTTGCGACCACGGGCGCGCCGCCGGGTTCGCTGAGCACAGTGCCACCGCATCCCCTTCGTCCGGGCTCGGCATGCCCCGTTTCTTCATGTCGTCCTTGCTCTCCAGCACAAGCCGGCCATCACTCATGTAGCGGTAGCCAGGGCCGCAGATGTCGGTTTGCAGGCTGTCGCTATCCGGCAGGGAGAAGCTGGAGCCCTCCAGAGCGCTCTTCAGATGCGACCACATCTCGGCCCTGCGGTTGGCAGGGCCGCCAGACGGCTTGCCGCTTTCATCCAAGGGCGGAGACTGGGGGGCTTTGAACCGAAGTTGACGGCATTGAGCAAGCCGCTGCCGAACGAGCCGCCATAGCCTTGCTCCACCATCCGGTCATAGATGCCGGCGCCAAGGCCGCCCACGTCGATATTCACCTTGGCGGGCTTGCCGTCCCGCATGATCTGAGCAACCCAGCCGGCAACCTGCATCGCGTCGAGGTGCTTTCGCTTCTCGATCCCGCTCGATACGCTGCCGCGATGCCACGCAATGGCCGTGCTGTCAGCACCGAACGGGGCTGAATTGACGCCAACGATCAGCGGTCCGGTTCCCTTGTGCTCGCGCTTCCGAGCCCGCAGCACCAGCTCGTGCGGAATGAAGCTGTCGAAGCTGGAGGCCAGGAAGGCCTCATCCGGGGTCGGCGATATCCCTGCGAGCGCCATTAGGTCAGGGCGTGACCGTTCAGCGCCGAGCCCCACAGCTAGGCGATCCCTTTGTGCCGGCGAGCCGGCCAGACATTCAAAGGCCAGTTCCAGCACATGGCAGCTCCAGGGGTTACGGAGAAGCAACGCTAACAGCCCGTCTTAGAACAGTGTCTCGTCCAGGACACCGACAGGCTGTCACCTCGCGCTCCGACATCCTCCCGATTTTCCGCGCATTGAAGTCAACGCTCTGCATTTACCCTACCCCTCAAGCTTAATTTCGGAGTTCGGTTGCGCTGATAGCAGCACAGACTAGGGTTGAATTCACCGGACATTGCCCCCTTACCCGTCCGGGCCTGCCCCAACGAAGCCGGTGAGCCATCATATTCGGCTGACCGGCTTTGGCTCTTAAAAGCAGAGCAGTGCGCAGGAAGGACGAATCGAGGCAACACGTGATCGCTCAATAGCGCCGCGCGCTTGTCTTGCGTGTCGAGCACCGAAAGAGGACGATCCGCCCGAGCCGCCGAAGAAACCCATCTGACAGCTATCGAGCAGAGCCCGACCAGTCATCTAAATTCGCCATAACACACCCGCGAGCGCGGATTGCCAAAAAGAGTTTTGAGAAGTTGAGCGACGCCAGCCTTCTGTATCTCTACGAGAACATCCGACAGCAGGCCGCAGCCGACATACGCAACGGTCCATACCATTTTTTGGGTGAAGCGGCCAAAGAGCGAGCCGAGGAAATCCGCAGGGAGAATGATCGCCGGGATCTCTTTGCGCTGCCATCAACTGGCCATCTCGGTCGGAGTAGTCAATTCAGCCTTGCAGAGACCATTTGCCAAGGCTTAATCCACATCAAGTTCCCGGCTCCGCTTTTTTTTGACCTGGAGCAACCAAACAAGCCACCCGGCGTCTTTTGGAGAGTGAGGCGACTTCGATGTGACTATCTTTTTCTCAAAGCCGGCGCGGCTGTCGGAAGAAGAGATTAGCAAGGCTATGGATGAGCATCGGAACTTGCGGCTTGAGGTCGCGGTGACGGAACTCCAGTCTGCAATTTGGCATGTTAAGGTGCGAGTGTTACTCCCGAGAGGAGTCAACGGGTCCCGCGCTTGCCCGTTGTCAACCTACGGCCGATCGCATCGGTAGGTGAGTGGCGTCGCAACCGGACCAGTAACGTGAAGTTTGATTTCCCAACGATCACCACGGCGAATGAATTTAAACGCACGCGAACAGGCGAGGACGGGTTGCGTGGCGGATGCGGTGAACATTGAGCGGCAGCGCACAAGCCGACGCCGCTCGCATGTCCAGATCACTTGGGCCGTCGCAGTTGTCGTAGCAATGTTAGGATGGATCAGCGCGATCGGCTGGGCATTCTGGAACACGGTGCAGTGGCTTTTTAGATAAAAACGGCAGCCGGCTTTAGAACCAAATCTGCGCCAGCTTGACGGCCGCGCAGATGATCATTCCCCATAGCGCAATGTTGATCTGTATCGTTCGGGCCATGAACCACCTGACGCGTTGGTGAATACGTGTGCTTTGACGATGGCAAGAGAATGTCAACGATTCGCTAAGTTCCACATTTGAGCACCAGTGTGATGCAACCACCAGCATCTTTCATTTCGCTCTTGCGAAGTCGCGCGACATTGGAGCTGGCAGACTCTGTTCGACGGTATGATTTCTCAGAATTCGATGTCGCGGCTGTCCACCCCCAAACGATTGACCTGACCTCCGCGGCGAACTGGATACCGCGGGTCCCTTCGCTGCGGCCCGCGATCAAAAAGGCCGGGTTCAAGATGTACAAGAGCTAGCCGGCCCCGCCCGCAAATTTGGCGGAACCGAAAGCTGCTTATCGCGCATTGCGTTCGGAATTGGGAGGCGCGGCTAGCAGTGTTTTAGATCCTGTCATCCAGCGGCAGCCGCTTGGCTACCTCCGCGACCGATGCGCGGCTACAGCCCGTCATGTCCTGTATAAAGCTCCATGAGCGCCCCTCGGCGATCAGGCTGGCAATCCCCCGGGACGAGGTCAACAAGGAGACGCCGCTCGCGCCGTTGCGCTGGTCCATCGCCCATCTCGACAACACCTCGCCCCAAACGCTGGCGCGCATGAAAGCCCTTGGTGTCGGCTGGACCATGCAGGACGCGATGTATCTCGGAGGCGACCGTATCGTGGCGCAGGCCGGCGAAGCCGCGCGCAGCATGCCGCCCATCGTCACGGCGTTACGCATTGGGGTCCATGTCGGGGCCGGCACGGATGCCGCATCGGGTCGCATCCTATAATCCGTTCGTGGCGCTGCAATGGATGCTCGACGGCAAGACCGTCGGCGGACTGTCGACGCGCGGCCCGGACGAAACACCTGGCCGAGAAGACGCCTTGCGGCTGTATACCGTTGGAAGCGCGTGGTTCTGCTTCAACGAGACGCGGCCCGGCACGCTGGACACCGGCAAGCTCGCCGACTTCGCGATTCTCGATCGGGATTTCATGTCCGTCCGCGTCGAGCAGATTGGCGCCACGGCGTCCCTGCTGACGGTCGTGGGCGGCAAGGTCGTCTACGCGGCGGATGCTTTCGCGAGCGCGAAATGAGAGCTGGAGGCCTGAAGGCGAGCATCTGAGCCCTGCGAGCTTCGCGTGGCGCAGCCGCGCGGAGAACGAGGGGCGACGCGTGGTGTGCGGCGCAGCCTGAACCAGGTGAGAGCAACTAAATCCCCGATCCGGCATTATCCTCGCGAGCCGTTTCGCGGAGGTCTCACGATGGAAGACCAGAATCGGATGACCCTGGTTTTGAGTGCTGTCGCCCTCGCCGTTGCCATCGTGGCCACGATCACGATGGAGCGCGTCAACATGCCTGCGCTCAGCAACGACGCAGCTCCCGGAACAGTCGGCCTAGCCAGGCCGCACCCACCACTGGACCGCGCGGCCGGTGAGCCGATCCAGACGGTCGGCGGCCCCTCCAGCGCGAGTATTCGCGGACGTCCCTGATCGAACGCCGGTATTACGGCACAGCACTCTTGATGATTTCTGCCGCTTTCGCGGGTTCAATATCCTATACAAGGCGCCCGTCCCCCTACCGCGGCAGGAGCCATCCATGACCAGTGAAAAAGGCCCGAACATCAAGAAAAAGCAGAAATGCAAGAACTGCGAGGGCAAAGGCCTGCTCAAGAAGGGCGACAAGGTGGTGAAGTGCCAGCGCTGCAAGGGCACGGGCGTGCGGTGATGATGGGGTGATGGGGTGATGACCTCCTCGCCCCGCTATGCCGCGCGGACGCCGCCGGCAAAATGCTTCTCGACGATATATTTCGAGTAGACGACGATCGGCTCGACCAGCTCGAAGTCGGTCGCGCCGCCGACATAGAATGTGCGGTCGGCGCCCTGCATACGAGCGAGGTCGGCGTAGATGCCGGTCTTGATCTGGTCCGGGGTGAAGTGCTGGAAGTAGGTGAACTCGTCGAACGTGTGCCAGCGCGGCTGGCTGGTGTCGATCGTGCCGCCGAGCAGCTTGGTCAGGCGCTTGACCTCCGCGATGGCCTCATCGCCGGTCTGCTTGTCCCTGGGGCGCGTGTAGAACTGCGTGAACATGTTGCCGCTGTCCTGAAACTGCCGCGCGACCGCCCACGGCGTGCCCTGTTCGGTGAGCGGCAGCACCGGCGCGACCGGCGCCTTCATCGTCATGTCGATCCAGAACGTCGTGATGCAATACGGATTGAACTTGATCTCGTGATTCACTTTCTGCTCCGCGTCATTGGGAGCAAGGCCGAGCTGCGTGAACACATCCTTCGTCAACGGACAGGCGAGCACCAGATAATCATAGAGCTTGCTGTCCTTGACGATCTTGAGGTCGTTCAGATCCTGTTCGGGATACTCCATGTCGATCCGGACACCGGCGGCCGTGCGCTCGATTTTGGTGATGTTGACATTGAGCCGGACGTTGAGGCGCCAGGACACCCGTTCCCACAGCCGCTGAAACCCGTCGGTGAAGCGCCGCGGCCAGCTCCCGATGATCCAGTTGACCGGGCCGAGCCCGAACACCATCGGAAAGAACGTCCGAACCGACATGTAGCGTAGCGCATAGGGCGTCGCGATGTCGTCGAGCTGGCCGTAGCCCATGATCGTGATCGGAAACTGGAACAGGGTGGCGAGCGGCATCAGATCCTGTTTTGCGAGCCAGGACTTGAAGTCGACGCAGAGCTCGGGGCGCTCGTGGATCTTGTCGAGATAGTCAGGTGCATCGATGACGCCGCTCAGCTGCCAGCGGATATAGAGATATCGAACCGCCGCCCAGAGGAAGGTCCACACCGAGATCGTGGACTTGGTGTAGGGGTCGTTTAGCACAGCCTCCATGAGCGATCGGTACGTAAAGCTGTTGCCATCAGGCGCGATGTCGATCGAGGTATAGGGCTCTTCGGCATAGGTGGTCGCGCCGACCTCCTCCGCGATCTCCAGCGTCTCCTGGTAGGCCCAGGTGACGTAATTGGCGCCGAGGTCATAGCTCATGCCGTCGACGGTGAGACTCTTGCAGAGCCCGCCGATCTGGCCGAGCTTCTCCAGCACCGTGACATTGTGAAACCCGTTCTTCGACAGGAACCATGCGGTCGACAGGCCCGCCGGGCCCGCGCCGATGACGGCAATGGTCGCGTGGCAGTCGACGGCGTCGATGCGGGTCATGGTTTTTCCAGGGTGAAGCGCGGATGTGTCGGGCCGATCCCGACGATGACGCCGTGACGCGGTGGTATCGTTCAACTTGAGATCGGTCATGAGCCGGCATGCATACTGCTGGTTTTTCCGCGGCCGCGCAAGCTGTGGTTGTGATCGATTCCGCCATCCCGCAATGGGAGCCGTCCCGGCGTGTGCAACCTCGATTGGCACTTCCGGCGGCAAGGCGCGTTGCGGTCTTTTCGAGGGAGATGCAGATGACCAAGACCGACGCGCAAGGCGCCAAGACCGGGACATCGCCGACGGATTCGCCGGTGCTCAACCCCGGCGATGAAGCCGCACCGGGGACGACGGGCACCGGCGAAGACGTGTGCCCCGATTGCCATGGCAAGGGGCGGATCGACGGCGCTCCCTGCGCGACGTGCGGCGGCAGCGGCACCGTGATCCGGGCCGTCGGCGGGGCCTGAGCAGCTCGGGGCGCTTGCGCCCGGCTGTGACTCTCGATCGCAGCTTCATTGTTCCAGCAACGAACAGCCTGCATCCGTGTTTTCGGGATGCGAGACACAATGAGGCGCGCCATGACCAGGGATCCCGGACTGAAGCCCGACGATTTTCCCATCGAAGCCGACAAGGACAAGCTCAGGACCCACAAGGGCGAGCCGGTGGCCTCGGCCGAGTCGGAGAAGATCGCGGATCAGATCGCCGAACGGCTGAACGAGCATGCCCACCGGGAAGAGCAGGATCGTTGGTCGGCCTAGGCGCTTCGCCTTGCCCGGCATCCATCCGGGAAGAGCAATGCCGATAGGAACGGCTTTGTAGGAACGACCTGGGGCCGTTGCGTATTGGGCCGCGCCGGGTCCTTGCGATTCCGGCACTGGCGGCCTCGGCTCGAAGCCCCGCCCCCGGGCCACAGGCCGGGGCCGCCTGATGGGGATCAGCCCGTCATCTCAACCCATCATGGAGCGCTGCGCGAAAGACCATGGAGGCGCCCACACCAGGGATGCAAAACCCGCTTCGACAGGCGCGGCTCTACGGCTACCTGATCGAACGCGAGGGCGCGCTGTTTCATCCCGGCGGCGGCCACCCGCTGTGCAGCGCAGGCATGACGCGACGCATGATCGAGGCTGGCTGGCTGGTGAAAGCCGGCGACCACTATGAGCTGACGCCGCAAGCGCAGGAAATGATCGCCTCGCGCGCGATGAGTTCGGGGTGAGTCGTCGGCGCTGGTGCGGCATTTCCGCGCCCGCGCAGGAACGGGTGCGTGCCGAGATCTTTGCCTCGACACGACATGCGACGTCAAGCAAAGGAGCGCACATGAAAAAGCTGGTTCTCGCAGGGCTCGTTGCGGCTCTCGCATTGCCTCCTTCCGCATTCGCGCAAGGCGCGGGTGCCTCCAGGACCGGGTCGAGCATCGACTCGCCGGGCACCGGCGGCACGACGGGAGCGGGAGCCTCCAGCCTCAACACGTCATCGGACAACAACGGCGGCGGCGCGAACGCACCGGCCAAGTCATCGACGACGCGGCCAGGCGACAACGACACAAGGCAAACGCAAGGAGGCCAGCAGGCCATCCCAGGCTCCGGCTCCACGGGAGCGAACCGCAAATAGGCGCGCCGCGAACGATTGACCGATTGCCCTCACGCTAAAGGCCCGGATGATGATCCGGGCCTTGTCTCGTCACCACCAGGGATCCCAATAGGGCGGCGGAGCGTAGGCGTAAGGCACATAATAGGCCCGCCGCACGACGCGCGGTCCATAATAGCCGTAGGGCGGGCCATAGTAGCGCGGGCCATAATAGGCATCGGCCGGAATTTTATTCCGACCTTTCGGCGCCCCCGCCGTGGCGCGCCATCACCCCGCCAGCGACTTCCTCGTCGCGCGAAGAATATCATCCGACAGCTTGGGATCGTCCACGGCGCGGGCGAGCACGAGGGCTCCCACCATTGAAGCGGCCGCCGCGAGCGCCTTGTCCTCACGCTGCCGCGGCTTCAGCGTGGCGGCCATCCGGCTGCTCAGCAGGGCGATCGTGCCGCGCACGCCGGCGGTGAAGCGCGCCCTCAGGCCGCTGCCTTGACGTGACACTTCACAGGCGAGCGCAGCGAAGGGACAGCCGGCGGCGGGATCGTCGCGATGCCCCGGCGAGAGATATTGCGAAACATAGTCCTCGAGTTCGAAGGCCTCGGGCAATTCCTGGCCTTTGGCCTCGATCGCATGGGCCACGGCTTCCTCGACCAGCCGCTCCTTGGAGCCGAACTGACTGTACAGGCTGCCGTGGGTCATCCCGGCCGCCTCGGCGAGCGCGTCGACACCGACACCGGCGATGCCGCGCTCCCGCAGCAGGCGCGAGGCGGTCTCGAGAATATGCTCGCGATTTTTGGCGGCCTGTTCCTTTGAGACGCGCATGGGACTGATCCTTGGATGCCGGGATTGGGCACTCGGGCTTGACTTTTATGATTACGATCGTCATGTATATCAATAGTTACGATCGTAATCAAACGATTTCAAGCCCGGTAGTGGCGTCGGAGAGGCATTATGAACAGGATTACACCGAAGATCGCCCTGGTGACCGGCGCCTCCTCAGGCATCGGCCAGGCCACGGCGGAGCGGCTCGCGAACGCCGGCTACAAGGTGTTCGGCACCAGCAGGCGGGGCGCGCAGCCGGGCAAGCAGGCCTTCGAGATGCTGGCCCTCGACGTCACCAGCGATGCATCGGTGGAAGCTGCCGTCGGCGAAGTGATCCGGCGCGAGGGCCGCATCGACCTGCTCGTCAACAACGCCGGTTTCGGCGTTGCCCCTGCCGGCGCGGAAGAGAGCTCGATGGAGCAGGCGCGCGCGATTTTCGAGACGAACTTTTTCGGCCTGATCCGGATGACGCGCGCCGTGGTGCCGCACATGCGCCGCCAGGGAAATGGCCGCATCATCAATATCGGCTCGGTGCTCGGCTTCCTGCCGATGCCTTATGGCGCGCTCTATGCCGCGACCAAGCATGCGGTGGCGGGCTATTCGGAATCGCTCGACCATGAACTGCGCACGCGGGGCATCCGGGTCTCCGTGGTCGAGCCCGCCTATACCAAGACGCCGTTCGACGCGAACTTCATGGAGCCCGACGCCACGCTCGACGAATATCGCGAGGCGCGCGCCGGCGTGACCAAGCGGGTGAACGAGGTGATGGCGACGGCCGAACAGCCTGGCGTCGTGGCCGAGACGGTGCTGAAGGCCGCGAGCGCGGCGCGCCCGCAACTCAAATACGCGGCCGGCAGCCTTGCGAAGCGCCTGCGATTGCTACGCAGGTTTGCGCCCGCAGCCCTGGTGGATGCCGGGATCCGAAAGGATTTGCGGCTCGATGCGACGGCGGCGCCGCAGCCCGCCCGCACCGCGCGGGCTTTCTGAGGGCGACTCAGCCCTCCACCCGCCACAGCCGCCAGCGCTCCGGCACGCCCTTGAGCTGGTGTACGCCGTGATCGGCGAAGCGGATCTCGGACTTCGGCGCCAGCAGCTCCTTCACCGCGCTGGAGACCAAGACCTCGCCGGCGCGTGCCTTGGCGGCGACGCGGGTGCCGATGTGAAAGGCGAGGCCGACCGCCTCGGTGCCGCTCACGGTGTATTCGCCCGCATGCAGGCCGACCCTGATCTCGAGGCCGAGCGTACGCACCGCCTTCTGGATCGCGGCCGCGCAACCGATGCCGGCAGCCGGCGTCTTGAACGTCGCCAGCACGCCGTCGCCCGTTGTCGTGACTTCCTTGCCGCGCGAATTCTTCAGCTCCTTGCGGACCGCCGCGTAATAATGGCCCATGATCTTGGTCCAGCGGACATCGCCGAGCTTTGCAGCCTTCGCGGTGGAGCCGACGATATCGACGATCAGGATCGTGGCGAGCGCCCGCTTGAGCTCGCTGTTGCCCGCGGCCGGTCGGCGACGGAGCACGATCGCGCCGGCCAGCGGTTCATAGCGATGGTTGCGTCGCCGCGCGATCGCGGCCTTGGCGTAATCCTGGGCACGCTGCGCGCTGCCGCAGCGAATGGTCTTCTCCTGCGGCAGACGGGTCCAGTAAACCTTGCGTCCGTCACCGGCGCCCTGGACCTCCACGGCGCCCCATTTCAGGAGGATCGCCGCGCCAACGCGCCGGACACACCACGCCTTCGACGTGTAACCCGATACGTTCGACTGATGGACTCCGATGCGGAGGAATTTTGGCATGAACGTGCGGCCGATCGAAGCAACGTTTGGGCGACCCAGGGTCAAGGGTAGTGACACACTCCGGCATTGGCAATACGATCCGCGGTCTAGACCTGTTCATTTCAAACCAGTGCAATATGCAAAACTATTTCCGCGCTTCTTATGAAGCCGCCCTGTTGTCGGCCGCGCTCGCAATCGTCGCCTTGCCCGACATGGCGCGTGCGCAGTCGGGAAGCGCCGGCGGCAGCATCGGCAATGACGAAAAATCGCTGTCCGGTTCGCGCGAGACGCCGCGGACGGCCGAGCCTTCGAAGCCGGCACGGCGCAGCAAGCCCGCGGACGACGAGCCGCGCCGCGCGCCGCAAAAGAGCGGCGGAGGCAGCAATCTCGACGGAGCATGGGTTCTGACCAGTGTCGGCACGCCCTGCGGCACCTCCTCCGACTCGGTGGTCATCACCGGCGGCAAGTTGGTCGGACAGTACGGCACCGCTCAAGTCAGTCCGAACGGCTCCACCTCCGGGGTCGGTGCCGCCGGAAGCCTGACCTGGACCATGTCCGGGCGGTTCTCAGGCCGCAGCGGCTCCGGGTCGTTCCGGCGATCCGATGGATGCGTCGGAAGCTGGACCGGATCGAAACAGTGATCGTCGCATATCGGCTTTGCCTCACCCCTGATACGCAAACAGCTCGATCGGCTCGCTGAAGCCGCGCACACCGTGCTCGCCAACGCGCTCCAGATCGAACTGGCCGCCGACGAGATCGGCGAAGTCGCGTGACAGCAGCACCGTCTTTCCCAATTGCTTGGTCAAGGCTTCGAGGCGCGAGGCCATGTTGACGGCGGGACCGATCACGGTGAAGTCGAGCCGGGTGGACGATCCGATATTGCCGTACATGACGTCGCCGACATGGACGCCGATGCCGTAGTTCAGCGGCGCGCGGCCGGTGCCGTCGTTGCGCGCGTTCAACGCGATCATGGCCTGACGGGCTTCGGTCACGGCATGCAGCAGGTTTGCGCCGGCCTCGGGCTCGCTCAGCGGAAAGATGGCGAGCAGGCCGTCACCGATGAATTTCAGGATCTCGCCGCCATGCCGCGCGATCGGCTCCGACATCGCGTCGAAATAGTCGTTGAGCAGATCGATGACGTCGTCGCGCGGCCAATTGTCGGAAATCTTGGTGAACTCGCGCAGATCGCAGATCATGATCGCGGCGCGCACCGTCGTGCCGGTGCCGCGCCGCGTGGCGCCGGCCAGGATGAGCTCGCCGGCATGGGAGCCAACATAGGTCTCGAGCAGCGTTCGCGCCAGCCGGTTCTTGATGCGAATCTCGCTGACCAGCGCCAGCACAGGCAATATATTCTTCAGGGCGGCGACATGGGCGTCGTCGAAACCGTCGGGCCGGTCGGTCGCGAAGGTGACGAGATGGCGCTTGCCGAGCGTATGATAGAGCGGCCAAGCCACATAGTCGGTCAGGCCCTGCGCGCGCATCTCGCGATAGAGCGCGTGCTTGCGGCCGAGCGCTGGGTCCTGCTCGAGATTCTCGCGCACCTCGGTTGCGCCGTCGAACATTTCGTTGGCGGGACTGCCGATGTATTCGGACCGCTCGCGGACGTCGTAGTCGACCCGCGCAATCTCCGCCTCGCGCATGCCGTCGGCCCACATGAAGCGAGCGCCCAGCCATTGCGGATGCTGGATCAGCACGTGAACCGTCGACCGCGCCAGCGGAATGCCGGCCTGCTGAAGCCGGATGCACATCTCGGCAAAGATCTTGTCGATGAAGCGCTCGTCGCGCGTGCCGTTGATCAGCCAATCGACGACACCGTCGGATAGCGTGGCGTTCTTGTCTCGCGCGGTCATATCTGCCCGTTCATATCGTGGCTGCCCATATCGTGCTCTGGGCAGCGGCTGCATCAGGGCAGATATCGTGCTCCGGCGCGACGGCGTCAACCTAGCCAGTTGCACGGATTGTGCGCACCGCTCCGGCGGCGGGAACGCGGTTCAGCCGACGATCTGAATAGAGCTCAGCACGGCCAGCCCCGACACAAGCGCAAGCGTCGACGCCCCCGTCAGTTCGACCTTCAACGTGTTTTCGTGCGAAATCGAAAAATCCGTGCCGTCGAGACGGATGCCGCAGTCGCCGCGCGCCGCATAGATCAGATGCGTGCCGGCGGACAATCGCCGCTCACCGGGCGCCTTAAGCGCTTCGAGCTCAAGCGCCACCGCACCGCGCCGGCCCATCAAATTCACCACCTCGACTGGCCCTTCCTCGAGCCTGGTCACGATCTCGAGTTCGCCGGTGAATCGCACCGTCGTGAACGGCTCGCGCTCGTGGAATTCCTGGGTGGGCGATTTCAGCACCAGCCCGCGGCCGCCGACCACCATTTGCAAACGGTCGATGCCGGGCATATGGGAGAACGGCCCGGGTGCCACGATTGGCGTGGCCGCGAAGCGCCACAGCAGGCTGTCCCAATCCTTCACATTGGACTCAGCGCGATGGGCATCCGCGATATCGGTAAAGATGCCGCCGCCGTTCTTCCAGGGCGAGCGGGCATAGTCTTCGGATTTCAGCAGTGTGGTTTTCATGAATTGAGGTGGTCCGGGAGCGCGAGAGGGCGGGTGTCAGTTACGTATCATGCAGGCAGAATCGTCGCCAGCTCTCGTCCGTCAGCACGCCAATCTTTCGCGACTACTTCGTCGTCAGTGCCGCGACCGGGCGCCACGCAACATCAGGCGCGCTCTCAACCAACTGCCGGCAGCGGTCGCGCATCAGTTCAGCAGGGCGATCCGGGCCGCGCATATTCAGCACGGCTTCGAAATCAGCGAGTGCAGCCGCAAACCGGCGCGCGCGGTAGCTGGCGAGCCCCTGCTCGTAGCGCCCGATCCAGCAGGCCGTCTCGTCGCCGCCGCTCTCCCCGGCAAGTCCGATCAATTCGTAGACCGCAAAGCCCTCCTCACGTCCATACACGGCGATGCTGTCGATCTCGCGCGTGACGATGACGCCGCGCGCGAGACGTTCGGTCGCTTCGCCAATGAGGATTTGCGTGCCGTAGGATTTGTTGGCGCCCTCGAGGCGGCTCGCGACGTTCACGGCATCGCCGATCACGGTATAGTTCAGGCGCAGCTCGGAACCGATATTGCCGACCAACATGCGGCCGGAATTGATACCGATCCGGATCTGGAGCGGCTGGCCAAGATCGTCGGCAAGGCCCGAGGCCGCGATCGCCCTGCAACAGCCGAGCGCCGCACGGCAGCAGCGTAGCGCGTGGTCGGCCTGCGGCTGCGGCGCACCCCAGAACGCCATGACGGCGTCGCCGATGAACTTGTCGATGGTGCCGCCATTGGCGACGACGGCCGCGGAGGCGAGGTCGAGATAGCGCGACAACAACGGCACCACGCGATCGCCCAGCCGCTCGGACAGCCCGGTGAAGCCGGCGATGTCGACGAACATCACGCTGAGCTCCTGCATGCTGCCACCTGGCCTTGCCTCGACGCCCTGGCGCAACAGCGAGCGGACCAGATCGGCCGGGATGAACTTGCGAAACGCGGAAAGGCCGGCCGCCATCTCGGCGATCGCGCCGGACAGGCTCGCGATCTCCTTGAGCCGCGACGGATGGCGGCGGACCTGCTCCAGTGCGAAGGCTTCGACATGGCGGAGCTCGCCGACGACGCGCGACAGCGGTGCGGCGATGACGGAACGCGCCAGCATCGCCGAGGCCAACGCTGCGAGCACGGCGCCGATGCCAAGGCCGATGATCAGGCGGCGCAATGTCGTCTCGACCGGACCGAGGAACTCGGCCTCGGGGATCACGGTTGCGAGCGACCAGCCGGGAAACGGCAGCGGCGTGAGCGCCACTTCGTAAGCGCCGCCAGCCGATGTCAGCCGACTTCGCCAGGCTGCCTTGCGGCCATCCTCGCCCGCCTTCACGAGTGCCATCCGCGCCAGCGGTAGCAGCGTCGTATCGCCCTTCGCAGCGTGCAGCTCGTCGGCGTCCTTGTCGGGCGCCGCGATCAGCTCGCCGCTGCCGTCGATGATGAAAGCCGTTCCGGTGCGCCCGACCTCGAGCTGCGACAGGAAGCGCGCGAGCCTGGTGTATTCGATGACGATGGCGAGGACGCCTTGCCGCTCCTGGTAGACATCGATCGGACCGGCAAAGGCAATCGATGGCCGCTCGCCGGTCGGATGGTCCATGACCTTGAACCACTCCGGCTCCCCGGCCGCCAGCCCGGTCTTGAACCAGGCGCGATCGGCGACGCGAAAATCGGTCGGCTCGAAACGGCGATTGGCGAATTCGATATCGCCGGGCACCACCTCGTATTCGTCGATGCGGCGCTGGCCGGCATGATCGGTCAGCGAGATCTCCATCATCTCCAGGCGGCGGTCGCCGAGCTTGTGCGCGGCGAAGAAGGTCCCGTCGGGCCAGCCAAAGGCGACCCAGGAGATCGTCGCCTGCGACTGCAGTTGCGACAGGAACACGAATTCGCGCTTGTCGGCCTCGCGGGTGTCGAGCACGTTCTGCAAGAACAGCGTTCGAATGGCGGTGTGGGCCGCACGCGCCTCGTCCACAATCGCGGCGACTTCCTTGCGGACAGCGGCCACGATCTGCTCGTTGATGGTCGATGCGAGCTGCCGGCTCGCCGCCTCCGCCGTGCGCCACCACAACAGGCTGGAGAGGGCGGCGGTCAAAAGGATCGCGGTCAGGACCAACGCCGAGATGGCGAGGCGGATGCTGACCGTCAGCTTCGCGATCGCGCGCAGGTGCCGTCCGGGATCAACATTCATAGCTGTTTCCGTTCTCCGGCAAAGCGGCGACCGACCATCTCCTGTTACCGCTCTACGTGGCACGCGTGCATTCGTTACCTGTGGCAGGCGCCGCGCGTCGCCGCCAATGCTCTCCGGCTAAGGTCTCGATAGAGACTAGGCATTGGATTGACCGGCCCGTCACCCGCTAATCCGATCCAAGCGCACAGCCCGTGCGCTCATCTGACGGCCTCACGAACTCGTGACCTGCTCGATCGGTAACGCGAGCGGCTGCGGGGCGAACCGAAGAAGGCGCTCTTCGCCTGCCAGGCGATGCCATCTCGAACAGGAGAAACTTCGATGTCTGCCAAACTTGCCGTGACCACGCTCGTTCTCGCCGGCGCCATGTCGACCGCACTTGCCACGCTGGCCACTGCTGCTCCGCTGACCAAGGCCGAGGGCGACGCGGCCGTCGCCGCCAAGAAGGAAAAATGCTTCGGCGTCGCGCTGAAGGGCCAGAACGATTGCGCGGCCGGACCGGGTACGACCTGCCAGGGCACCTCGACCGCCGACTTCCAGGGCAATGCATGGAAATTCGTCCAGGGCGGCACCTGCACCAGCATCGACCTGCCGGGTGGCAAGAAGGGCTCGCTGAAGCCGGTCTGACGCGCTGCGTCGCGACCATCACAACACGGAAGAGCGGAGAGAAACCATGACGACGGCAATCGCGCCTGACATGTCTGCGGTGCCCCTCCGCTATTCCGCGCCGATCGGCGGCGTCGCCGGGACCAGCTTCAAGCCCGAACATCTTCAGGCGATCCTGGGCGCGAAACCACAGCGCGGCTTCTTCGAAGTCCACGCCGAGAACTACATGGGCGCAGGCGGACCGCCGCACCGCGCGCTCGAAGCGATCCGCCGCGACCATCCCATCTCACTGCATGGCGTGTGCATGTCGATCGGCGGACCACAGCCGCTCGACAAGGCGCATCTGGCCCGCTTTCGCGGGCTGGTGGCGCGTTACCAGCCCGCGCTGGTATCCGAGCATCTCGCCTGGTCGACGCATGAGACCAGCTTCTTCAACGATCTGTTGCCGCTGCCCTATACCGCGGCAACGCTCCGGAACGTCTGCGATCACATCGATCAGGTGCAGGACGCGATCCGCCGCCCGCTGCTGCTGGAAAACCCGTCGACCTATGTCGCTTTTCGCGAATCGTCGATGAGCGAGACCGATTTCATCCGCACTGTTGCCGAACGGACCGGCTGCGGGCTGCTGCTCGACATCAACAATGTATTCGTATCAGCGACCAATCACGGCTTCTCGGCACTCGACTACCTCGCGGACTTTCCGCTGCCGCGCGTCGGGGAGATCCATCTCGCCGGCCATGCCAAGCAGGTCGACGACGAAGGCGATCTGCTGCTGATCGACAGCCATGACGGCCCGGTCGCGGACGCCGTGTGGAAGCTGTACGAGATCGTCGTCCGGCGCCGCGGCGGCGTGCCGACGCTGATCGAGTGGGACAGCAAGATCCCGGACTGGCCGGTCCTACGAGCGGAGGCGGCCGCTGCGCAGGCGATCCTCGACCGTTGCCGCCCGGTCGGGCTGACGGGAGATCGTCATGCCGCCTGAGCCTGACCTTTGCTTTGCCGCAGCCTTTGCACCGGCGCTGCTGGACCCGGTGCGCCCTGCGCCCGAGATCGTGACCGGTCCGAACGGCAAGGCACCTGGCAAGCGCTACGATGTCTACCGCAACAACGTCACGGTCAGCCTGATCGACGCGCTCGCCGCGATCTATCCGGCGGTGCAGCGCATCGCCGGCGCCGACTTCTTCCGTGCCATGGCGCGCTTCCATGTTCGCCAGACGCCACCGATCTCACCCCTGCTGTTCGACTACGGCCGCGACTTTCCCGCCTTCATCGCGCAATATGAACATGCGCAGATGATGCCATGGCTCGCAGATGTCGCACGCATCGAGCGAGCCTGGCTCGATGCCTATCACGCCGCCGACGCCGCACCGCTGTCGCCGGCGCAGCTTGCCGCGGTTGCGCCGGATCGGCTGGGCGATCTCGTTCTCCTACCGCACCCGGCGGTGGGAATCGTGCGGTCGCAATTCGCGGCGGTGACGATATTCGCCGCCAACCGCGACACGTCGCCGGTCGGGCGCATCGACGCTGCGACACCGGAAGACGCGTTGGTCACGCGCGCCGAATTCGATGTCGTGGTCCGGCACCTGCCGCCGGGCGGAGCGGCATTCGCGAGCAGCCTGATGTCGGGTCGGCCGCTCGGCGAGGCCGCCGCACGCGCGCTGGACGCGGCGGCCGACTTCGACATCGCTTCGAACATCACCGGCCTGATCGAGGCGGGCGCCTTCACCTCATTCGCTTTCGGAGACGTCTGATGATCACGGACCAACGCATGCAGGCGGGCGGCGGCCTGCCCTCACTCGGACTCCTCGTCGACAAGGCCAATCATCTCGTGGAGAACATCGCCTCGCCGTCAGTCGTTCAGCTCGTGCTCCGCATCGCGCTGGCGGTGCCGTTCTGGCGTTCCGGCATGCTCAAATGGGCAGGCTTCCTCAGGCTCAACGACACCGCGGTGACGTTGTTCAGCGACGAGTTCATGCTGCATCTGCCGGGCGGGCCCTATCACTATCCGGCGCCGACCGTCATGGCCTTTCTCTCCGGATGCGGGGAAATCATGTTCCCGATCCTCCTCCTGCTCGGCCTCGGCACGCGGTTTGCGGCGCTCGGACTGCTGTTCATGACGGTCATCGTCGAGCTGACCGTGCCTGACGGCTGGCCGATCCACATCACCTGGGCAGCGATGGCGCTCGGCATCATGGCCTACGGGCCGGGCAGGGTCTCGCTGGACCACCTCATCTGCCGAGCGCGTGCGAACGGGCCATAGGCGCGAGCCGCCTCACATCCCGCTCAGGCCGCTATCGACCGCGAGCGTCTGCGCGGTGACGTAGACGCTCTCGTCCGAGAGGAAGAACAGCACGGCATAGGCGATTTCCCAGGCGGTGGCCTGGCGGCCGAACGGGACGTGGCCCTTGCCGCGCGAGGGGCGGCCGGCGCCGGCCTCGCGGCCATTCGGCGTGTCGACGAGGCCGGGATAGACCAGGTTGGCGCGGATGCCGCGGCGCGAGCCGAAATGGGCGATGTTGCGCATGAGGCCGCCGAGCGCGGCTTTCGAGGAATCATACACCGCCATTTGCGAGCCGGCTTTCAGCGCGGCGATGGAAGAGATGAACACGATCGATCCGCCGCTGTCGAATTTCGGCAGGCCTGCGCGGCAGCACAGCATCGGGCCGCGAACGTTGACGTCGTAGATCGCATTCCACTCCTCGGGGCTGACGGCATCGAGCCCGACTTTGCCGAAGGTGCCGATGTTGAGCACCATGCCGTCGAGCCCGCCCATGGCGCGATGCGCCTCGTCGATCATGCGCAGGACGTCGGCCTCCGCCGTGACGTCGGCGGCAATCGCAAAGGCTTCACCGCCTTCGTCGGTGATGCGCTTGACGGTGTGCTCGGCCGAGGTTCGGTTGAGATCGGCGACCGCGACCTTCGCACCCTCGCGCGCGCAAAGAATGCTCATGGCGCGGCCGTTGCCGATCGGATCGGTGGCGGCGTCGAACACACGCTGGCCACCGCCGACGATCAGGATGCGGCGGCACTCGAGACGTCCCCTGCCCGGCGCTTCGCCCAGCGACTCCGCGCTTGGCGGACGGACATAGCGCTCCGGCCTGGTCTCGGAATTCTCACGCATGCGACCCGCCTATTTCCTGCCGCCGTCATAGACCTTCATGCCGGCTGCCGGATCGAGATCGGTCTCGGTCGCCTCGGTGACACGCGCCATCATCATGTAGAAGCCGAGCGCGACGATGGATTCGACGATCTCCTGGTCGCTGAAATGCTCGCGCATGGCGGCGAAGGTCGGCGCGGGAACGCGGACGTTCTCGACCACTTCGCGGCCGAATTTCAGCAGCGCGCGCTCGGCCTCGCTCAAGCCGGCGGCATCATAGTCGGTGCGCTCGACCGCATCGATCTGGGCTTGCGTGCAGCCGATTCCGAGCGCGATTGGCACATGCTGGCGCCATTCATAGGCGCCGCCTTCGAGCTGGGCGGCCTGGAGGATCAGGAGCTCGCGGTTGACCGCACTGAGCTTCTGCTTGTGCAGGATCGAATTGCCGAGCCGCATCGCCGGGATCATGTTGGCCTCGGCATGGGCCATCATGCGGAAAATATTCAGCTTGACCGGCATGCGGTCGAACGAGGCGCGGATGTCGCCGCTGGTCGTCTCCGGATCAATCAGGGGCAGCCTTGCCACGATTCTCTCCCTTGGCTTTTCGTTTCTTGTTGTCTCGCGTCCCGCCATCCGCCGCGATCAGCGACAGGAAGAAGGCGAGATAGCGGTCGATCGCCTCGATCACCTTCGGCCGCGGCGACGGTTCCGCGCCCATCACGTAATGCTCGAGACGGATGTAGATCAGCCCGGCGGCGAACAGCCGCGCGGTCTCGCGCGGGTCCGGCGTCGAGACCAGGCCGGCGAGCGCAAAACCGCGGAAATAATCCGTCATCATGCTCTGCTCGCGCGCGTAGAAATGATCGGCGAATTTGGCGCGGATGCCGGGCACGCGGTTGCGCTCGGCGGTGATGACTTTCTGGAACTGGTGCTCGCGCGGATCGGACCATTGCTCGACGAGGTCCAGTGCAAACTGCCGGCAGAACGCGGCGGGCTGGCGCGCGAGCTGCTTGTAGCGAGGCTCTTCCAGCCGGCTCGCCGAACTGGCCGGACCGTGCTCGCTGACGATCGCCTCGAGGATCGCGGCCTTGCCGGCGAAGTGATTGTAGAGGCTGCTCTCGCGAATGCCGACGCGACGCGCGAGCTCGCGCATCGAGGCGCCGCCATAGCCGCTCTGCGCGAACAGATCGAGCGCCTCGGCGAGGATGCGCGCGCGGGTCGTGGGCGCAGCTGCTTCCGCCGCGCTGGTGGTGTGGACAGCCATGCAACTTGACTAACGAACGATCGTTCGCTAGTCAATCGTACGAACGATCGTTCGTTTCAACTCCGCTGTCAAAGAAGCGGAGAGCAATCTGGGGAGACTGGGTCATGGCGCGCTTCGTCCATTTTCGTCTGCTGCGCGCCGCGACATTGTCATTGGTCGTAACGTCCTCGGCAATGCTGCCTGCGCGCGCCGAGGACCCGGCCGCCTATCCCACTCACAAGATCAGGATGCTGCTGCCTTATGCGGCCGGTGGCGGCGGCGACGTGATCGGGCGGCTGCTCGGCGACAGGATGGGCAAGACGCTCGGACAGAGCGTCTATATCGAGAACCACACCGGGGCTGCCGGCACGCTCGGCACCCAGATGGTCGCGGCGTCGGCGAACGACGGCTACACCATCACCGTCGGCGGCATGACCACCCATGTGCTGGCGCCGGCGATCTATCCAAAACTGCCCTACGATTCGGTCAAGGACTTCACCACGATCGGGCGCATCGGTACGTCCTCGATCATGCTGGTGGCGACCAAGGATTTTGCCGCCAACGACATCAAGGGCCTGATCGCGCTGGCCAAGAAGGGCGAGCCGATCCAGTACGGTAGCTGGGGCGTGGGCTCGACCAGACAATTCTGCGCGGAAATCCTGATGCAGCAGACCGGAATCAAGATGGACCACGTGCCGTTCAACGGCATCGCCAAACTGGCCGGCGATCTGCTCGGCGGCCACATCTCGCTGGCGACACTCGACATGGCGACCGCGACGCCGCTGGTGAAGGACGGTTCGATCAAGGCGCTGGCCGCCTGCGGCGAGCGCTCGCCGAGCCTGCCGGATGTCGCCAGCTACAAGGAACAAGGCGTGCCGTTCGACCGCAGCCTGTCCTGGGCGATGTATGCGCCTGCGGGCGTTGCCGAACCGATCGCAAGAAAGCTGTCGGCGGCGCTGAAGGACGCGCTCGCCGATGCCGAGGTGAAGGAGAAGCTGCTGGGGCTCGGCATCACGCCGCAATTCGTGCCGGGCGACGAGCAGCGTGACATCAACGCGCGCGACATCGCGGCCTGGAAGCAGGTTGCCAAGGACGCGGGCATTGAAGTGAAGTGAAGTGAAGTGAAGTGAATCGAGATCAGGTGAACGAGGTGACAACGGGGGCGCCGATATGAGCCGCATCTTCGGCGCGGTTCGCCAGAACGGATATGTGGTGCGGGACATCCACGCCGCGATGAAGCACTGGATCGAGGTGATGGGCGTCGGTCCGTGGTACTACATGGACCGCGTCAAGACCGACTGGTTTCGCCATCGCGGCGAAAACTCTGCCGTCGAGATGAGCATCGCGCTGGCCAATTCCGGCGATCTCCAGATCGAGCTGATCCAGCAGCGCAACGACGCGCCCTCGCTGTACAGGGAGTTCCTCGAGTCCGGCCACGAAGGCCTTCAGCACATGTCCTACTGGAGCCACGACTACCAGGCGCTCTACGACAGGGCGCTCGGGCTCGGCTACAGGATCGGCCACGAGGGCCAGATCGGCGGCGACAAGGGGCGCTTTGCCTATTTCGACACCCAGGCCCATCCGGGCACCGTGATCGAGATCTCCGACATCAGCGGCACCAAGGGGCCGTTCTTCGACAAGATCCGGCAGGCTGCTTTGAGCTGGGACGGCACGCGGCCGATCCGCGAGGTCGGTGGGAGCCGATGACGCCAGCCCGCAAGGCGATGCAGGAACCGGCCGGGTTCACCGCGCTGCTGGCGCGGTAGACTGCAATCCGTGGTAACGTGAGCCTCGTGTCCGAACCTTCAGCGAGGCAAGCATGTCCAACACTGACAAGGTTTTCGCCGGCTCGATCCCAAAGCTCTACGACGAATATCTGGTGCCGATGATCTTCGCCGTCTACGCCGACGACATCGCAAGACGTGTCGCGGCCCGGTCCCCCTCCGTGCTGCTCGAGATCGCGGCAGGCACCGGCGCCGTGACGCGCGCGGTCGCGGCGGCGCTGCCGCGCGGCGTCCGTTATGTCGCCACCGACCTCAACGAGCCGATGCTCGCCGTCGCGGCGCAGCGTCAGGCAGACGACGATCGCATCTCGTGGCGCCAGGCCGATGGATCGGCCCTGCCCTTCGACGATGCCGCCTTCGACGTGGTCTGCTGCCAATTCGGCGCCATGTTCTTTCCGGACCGCGTCAAGGCCTACGGCGAAGTGAAGCGCGTCCTGAAGGATGGCGGCACGTTCGTGTTCAACGTCTGGGATCGCATCGAGGACAATGTGCTGACGCATGAAGCAACCGTCGCACTCGAAAAGCTGTTTCCCGACGACCCGCCCCGTTTCATGGCCCGGACGCCGCACGGCTATCACGACAAGGCGGTCATCAGAACCGACCTCGAACGCGCAGGCTTCCGTGACATATCAATCGAAACGCGAGCTGAAATAAGCCGCGCGCCGTCGCCCGAGCACGTCGCGATCGCACTCTGCCAGGGCACGCCGCTGCGCAGCGAGATCGAGGCACGCGATGCCAGCAAGCTTCAGGCTGCGACCGAGATTGTTGCCGAGGCGATCCGGACGCGCCATGGGTCCGGACCGATCGAGGGCAAGATCCAGGCTATCGTGATCGAGGCGCGGCGATAGTGGCGGGCTTCGATCTGTCCGCCTCCTACCAGAAGCCCCGCTGCATCGGCTGTGCCGGCTGATAGTATTGATACTGGCCACGCCGGCGCGGATTGACGGGCTGCGGGTTCGGATCGCGCTGGAAGAAGAAGCCGAAACCGTTGCCGCCATTGTCCCAGCCGTCGTCGCTCGCCATGGCCATCGGAGGCGCGGTCGGCTTGCGCGTGATGAAACCGCCCTGGGGCTGGTTGCTCAGCACCGCGACGAACTCGGTGCGGTAGTTGGTCTCGCTGCTCAGCGGCTCGTCCGAGATGATGATCGAGGACCGCGGCAACGCGGTCGGCGCGATGCGATCGAGCACCTCCTGCGGAATGGTGATGCGGTCGAGTGCGTTCCTGGCGTTGTCGCCGTCTTCGATCGTGACCACGCTCCAGCGCAGGCCGGTGTCGTTCTTCGCCATCGCGGTGAAGATATGCGTGCCGAGCGGCTGATCCGGATTGCGGATCGTGACGGGAACCTCGATGCTGGTGTCGAACACCTCGCCGCCGCCGTCAGGTGCCGGCTTGTGCGTGTTCCGCCGCACATAGAGCTTCTGCGTCGCGCGGCTGATGTAGACCGAGACCGGTTCGAGCGCGAGCTTTGCGTCGGTCGCAGCCTTCACGGCGTCGGCCTTCCTGGCCGCTGCCGCCTTGGCGGCCTCTTTCGTGGCAGCCACCGCGTCGCGCTTCGGCTGTGCGGCGGCCTTGGCGGCATCGAGCTGCGCCGCCGCGTCGGCGGCCTTGGTGGCGGCCTTCTGCTTCAGCTCCTCGGCCTTGGCGCGGGCTTGATCGGTCTTGGCGGCCGCGAGCTGCTTGTCGGCGAAGGCGAACTCGGCGTCGGCGCGGGTCTTCTGCTGTTCCAGCTTGCGCAGCGAGGCGGGCAGCGAGGCCGCCTCTTTCGCGGCCAAAGTCGCAGCCTTCTTGGCCTCGTCGGCCGCCCTTGTGGCCTCCTCGGCCTCGCCGGAGAGCTTGCCGATCTGGCCCGGCGCCGCCGCAATGGCGTCCCGCTTCGGCATGAACAATGCGGGATGAACGATGTCGATCGGAGCCGCGTCGTTCGGCGAGATGATCACGCGCATCCCGATGTTGGTCTTGTCAAACAGGCCCTCCGCGAAGCCGAACGGCATCCGCACGCAGCCATGCGAAGCGGCGTAGCCGGGCAGCGGCCCGCCATGCAGCGCGATGCCGTTCCAGGTGATGCGCTGCATGTTCGGCATCCAGGCGTCGTCATACATGGTCGAGTGGTGGTCCTTGTCCTTCTCGACGATCGCGAAGACGCCGGCCGGCGTCTCGCGTCCCGTCGTGCCGGTGGATACCGGCGCGCGAAAAATCCAGCCCTCGGCGTCGTAGAAGGTGACCTGCTGGCTCTTGATCGAGACGATCGCCATGATCGGTTCGCCGGCCTCGCGCGGCGCCACCGCCTCGGCCGGCTGACGCGCCTGCTTGGCCGCGGTCGCCGGGCCCACGGCCGCAAAGGCGAGCATCGCCGCCAAGGTCACAATTCCGGGAGGCCCCCAACGCCGCATCGCCACGGTGGATTGCGCCGTTGTCATCAGGTTTCTCATGCCATCCTCGGTCGAAATGCCAGTCCGCCGGTCATTGATCAGATTGCGATCATTGAATTAAGAAATCGCAGCCGCCTTACGTTCCGTCTGTGGCGACATTCGGCACGTTCCGGCGATAAATCTCATATACGACGGTTGACGCAGGCGGAAGGGCGGCGCGCGGCCGAAGCTCGCGCTCTATCGCTGCGACAGAATGACCGGGGGTCGGTGACACGGCTGCCAGCGCCTGACGTCGGACGGCGAGGCCACCTTGAACGGGCGCTGAACGCCCATCGCCTTTCCGATCGCGCGGATTCACGCCATTCGGCGGCCGCGCGGGGGTGGCGTAAGCGAAATCGCGGGGACCAAGGCTGCCTTTTCAAACAAGCTTGGCTCCCTTTCCAAACAAGGCCGCCTCTCCAAAAGAGACGAGCCGCTGCCGCTCCTCATCCCACAAGGTCAGCCGCACGGTCCGCAAACTCTGGAGCAGCGTAATCCGCCCGACACCAGCGAACTGCGGATTGTCGCGCAAGACGTCCTGCAAGCGATAGTAGGGAATTCGACTGGACAAATGATGGATGTGGTGGACGCCGATATTGGCCGTGAACCATCGCAAGACAGCCGGCAGTTGGTAGTGAGAGCTGCCGTGCAGCGCGGCGTCGTGAAAATTCCAGGTCTCGTCATGGGCCCAGTGCGTGTGCTCGAACTGATGCTGGACGTAGAACAGCCAGACGCCGATCGACGCCGCCAGAACAATGATCGGCAGATGCACGAGCAGGAACGGCCCATAGCCGACCAGCTGGATCATCGTGACGACGAGAACCGCGAGGGCCATGTTCGTGCCCATCGTGCTCAGCCAGGGTTTCCAGCCGCGACGCATCATCCCGACCGGCAATCGGTGCTTCAAGATGAACAAATACGAGGGGCCGACGCCAAACATCACCAGGGGATGTCGATACAAGCGATACAGCGTCCGACGCCATCGGGACCGCCCGAGAAATTCACGCGTGGTCAGCGTATCGATGTCGCCCAAGCCCCTTTGATCGAGATTGCCGGAGTTCGCATGATGGCCTGCATGGTTACGCCGCCAGTAGCCGTATGGCGTCAGTGTCATCACGCCGAGGGCACGGCCGACCCAATCGTTGGCAACGCGGCCGCGGAAGAACGAGCCGTGTCCGCAATCATGTTGGATCATGAAGAGGCGGACCAGCAAACCCGCCGCGGGCACCTCCAGCAGGAGGGCAAACCAATAGCCCTGGTCCAGAGCGGCCCAGATCAGAGCCCAGATGACGACGAACGGTATCGCCGTAATCGCCAGTTCGAGGACACCCCGTGCATTGTCGGGCTCGCGATAGCGGGCGAGCAACTGCGCCGATGCGCGGATTTCCGGTATTCCCTGGGTCATAGTCTGCTCTGCTCCCGACATTCGGCCCAAGAAGCACGGTTATGGCCAAGGATGCAACAAAATCACCCACCACCTGGACCGCTTCCGGCCGAAACCGAGCCATCGCCAAGTCAAGCGGCGCTTTCAGGGCTTCAGACGGTGAGGACGAGCCTCGTCAGACGCCGCGGCTAAACGCCTAACGCCTTCCGATTGAAGGTTCGCAGGAAACGCAACGACAGCGTCCGGACATTTGCGACGTTCAGCAACCACGCTGCGGCGGCATAAGCGAGGCCGCCCGCAAGGCTCACAACCATGAGCGGGACGAGGCCGATGCCATTGACCTGGGATCGTGCAACGAGAATCGCAGCCGCCATCGCCGCGGCGGAGACGGCAACGCCGGCGAGGCGGTGGAGGTCGAACGGAACCGGATGGGCGCGATGCATCAGGGCGACGGCAACGAGGAAGCCGATCGCCTCGGTCGCAAGCGTTGCCAGCGCCGCGCCGTAGAGGCCATGGCCGGCCACCAGCACGAACATCAACGCCACGCTGACGACCAGCGTCAGGAACGACTGCGCCGCCAGCATGAACGGCCGCTCGGCAAGCTGGAAGCTGATCTGCACGTAGAATTGATTGGCGATGCCGAACAACCGGGCGAGCACCAGGGTCGGCAGCAGCGCCGATACGCCGGCGCGGAAGTCGACGCCGACGAGTGTGCCGGCGACCTGGTCGGCTGCGAGCGCGAGCCAGACGGCGACGGGCGCGACCACGACGAGCAGAAGTTCGAGGCTCTCAGTCAGCCGCTCTCGCGTCGTCTCGTTGTTTTTCTCCGACAATGACCGGAACACCAGCGGCACTGTTGCCGCGGCGACGCTGGAGGCGATCATGACCATGAACTGTCGCGGCAGATCGGCAGCGACGCCAAAGATGCCTGCGGCGTCCTTGCCGAGCAAATATGCCACGATGAGGCGGTCGCAGGCCGAGTAGACCGCGACGGACAATCCGGCCAGCGTCAGCGGCAGGCCGTAGCGCGCGAGCTGCACGAACTGGCTGCGCTGAAAACGCGCGATCCTGGTGCGGTCACCGACGAGGTTCAGGATAATCCCTGCAAGCGAACCCAGGCCGAATGCGGCGAGCAGTCCCAGTCCACCCCAGCCGAGCCAGATGCCGAGCAGGCCGAAACCGACGCTCGACACGCTGCGCACGATCGAGATCGCCGCGAATCTGTAAGGGCGCAATTTTGCGCGCTCGAACTCCTGGCCGACATCGACGGCATTCGCCATGATCGCGACGAACATGCTGGCAAGCAGCAGCCCAACGCTGAGATCACTGCGGAACAGGAAGACCAGCGGCGTGGTGGCGCAGAGGACGGCGACGGTAAGCGCGAAGGCGACCATTGCGGTGCCGCGGAAATCCACCTCGGCCGACATCGCCTGATAGCGCGACACCGACAGCTTGATCCAGGCGAAGAAGATCGCACCCAGAATGCCGGCCAGGCTGATGCCGACGACATAGACGCCGTACTCCGCCGGCGTGAGCAGCCGCGTGTAGGCCGTGACGGCGAAGAAGCCCACCGCCGCAGGCAGGATGTAGGCGACGAGATAAATCGAGAAATGGCGGTTCAGCATGCGAGCACGGGACCGGCAACATTGTTGCGAGTGTGACGGCCGTTCATCAATTGGACCATGGCGGGGCGAACGAATTGCGCCGCAGCATCCCTCAAGAGTGTCACATAAGTCTGGAGATCGGGCGGCGAAGGCGGCTTTGAGGCCGCTTTCGCGGGTTAGCGTTAAATTTGCCCTTCCCTGACGGGGCGTGGCCACCGAAAGGAACCGTGATTTCGCAGATGGCAAAGTTAACCGAACGAGGGGAAAACCCCGGCGTTGCAAGGCGTCGCTTGGTACGATGGCGCGTTGGCTCCGATTAAGGAATGCCGTGACCAGGCTCGACAGACGCGAATTTCTCCTCGGCAGCGCCGCCGCACTTGCGGCGGGCGCATCGGCGTCCGCAGCGCCGGCATCGAAACTCGCCCAGCGCCATCAGGGATTTGGTGCCGCGGCCACGCTCTGGGATCTGCAAGCCGATCCCAGGCTCGGCGAAGCCATCAGCACGTATTGCACGCAGGTGGTTCCGGTGCTCGAGCTGAAATGGCCGATGCTGCGTCCGGACGCGCACACCTTTGCCTTTGAACGCGCCGACGCGATACTGGATTTCGCCCGGCAGAACGACCTGACGATGCGCGGGCACGCGCTCGCTTGGTATCACGATATTCCGGACTGGACCAAGCAGATCAAGGATGCCAAGGGCGTCGAGCGCGCCTATGTCGACCACATCGGCACGGTCGTCTCCTATTACAAGGACAAGCTGACGTCGTGGGACGTCGTCAACGAGCCGATCCCCGACAATCCGCGCAGTCCAAAAGACCGGCGCGACTCGTTCTGGACGCAGCATCTGGGCAATCGCTGGATTCCGCTGGCGTTTCGCACGGCGGCCGCGGCCGACCCCTTCGTCAAGCTCGCGATCAACGAATATGACATCGAGTCGGCCAAGGACACGTTCATTGCGAAGCGCGCGGCCTACCGCCAACTCATCATGGAGCTGCTCGACCAGGGCGTGCCGCTGCACGCCGTGGGACTGCAATCGCATCTGCATGCCGAGCTCGAGATCGACACCCATGGGCTCGCCGAATTCGTCACCGAGCTGCGCGCCTTGGGCCTCGAGGTGTATGTCACCGAGCTTGATGTCGACGACCAGAAGCTGACGGGGACGCCGGCGGAGCGCGATGCCATCGTCGCCAAGCGCGTCGACGATCTCCTGACCGCGATCTCGACCAGCGGACCGGTGCGCTCGATCCTGACCTGGGGTCTCTCGGACCGCTATAGCTGGATCAACGGCACCTTTGCCCGCGCCGACAAGCAGCCGAACCGTCCTCTGCCGCTCGACGGCGAGTTCAAGCCGAAGCCGTTCATGAACGTGATCAACAAGTTCACGAGGGACGCTTAAACGGCTTTATTTTGAGCATGATCTTTTCGGAAAACCGCTGCACACTTTTCCGGATCATGCCCTAGCGCGTCTTCGTCGGTGCTTCGAACTCAACCGCATCGCCCATGTGATCGGGCGAAAGGCTCGGACTACGACGGTCGCGCGAGCTGAGGCGGAACACGTCGCGGATGTCGTCGATCGAGGTCGACGAATAGGACTGGATGCACAGCGCCACCTGGTCGGGCGAAGCGGCGCGCATCATCGCTTCGATGGCCGGGCGGTCGAGGCGCGTGTCATCCCAGTGCGAGACCGCGATGCTATCCTCGGTGACCCGATGAGTGGCCAGATGCGCGGGCGCGTTCGCGACGAAATGGCCGTACATGAGATATTCCGAGAACTTCTTTTTCCGGCACAGCGCCAGAACCCAGTTCAATCCCGTCGCCGACTTGATCGCGTCGGTCATCGCGCGCGCGGTGTCCTTGTCCCACACCAGTGCGTTGCCGACATAGTCGTCCGCGGGGAAGGACCTTTCCTTGATGCCAAGGAGCTGATCGACGGTGCGGAGCCACAGGACATGCAAGGGGTGGGCGGCGTCGATCCCGTTGCGCGTGACGAACAGCGGCGTCTTCTCGCCGCCGGCATACTGGCCGACGTCGAATTCGCGGAAGAACAGATTGTCCGAATCCAGGATGCAGACGCGCTGCTCGGGCGCGTTGAGGACGCCGGCGATCTTGAGGATCTGCTGGATGTGCCAGCCATGAACGGGTGACGACAGCAGCGACAGCCAGACGCGCCGTTTGCTGATGAACTGCAGAGCCGGCGGCAGCGCCCACAGCCATTTCGGCAAGTAGCGCGAGGCCGGAACGATGACACGCTTGTCGGAAGCGAACCGCGCGAACAGCGGCAGATCCTCATCGTTAACGAGAACATAATGCCGCGTGTAGCCCGTCAACCAGGTGTCGATGCTCTCGCTGAGCAGCGAAAAACGCTCGATATCCTTGGCGTAGCTGGCGGTCAGCAGGGCAACGGAATGCATGGCGCGCGCTCGTATGGCGATCAGGCCGTACTCATAGCGGCGCCGAGGCGCGTTGAATACTTACATTCGCAATCAAGGTAAAATGAAACGAAGCATTAGCCATCCGACGGCAGCCCCTGCTCGATGCCGCGAAAGCGCAGCGGCGCCAGCGCGGAGGCGCGCTGCCACCAGTCGGCGACGCGGTCGTCGAGCGCGGTCACGCCTCGACCCTGACCGGGGAAGATCCGGATCTGCTGCACCGCCTCGGCTTCGAACCCCTTGCCCTTGCGGGTGATCTTGAGCGCGGCGCCTTCGCGGTCCCGCTGGGTCAGCGGCACCAGAAGCCGGCCGCGCGGACGAATCGACCGAAGCCAGAGCGGATGCGGCTGCGAGAAGCCGGCATGAACGATGATCACGTCGGCGGGTTCGCCGATGTCCTCGCATCCGTCGCCATGGACGACCGCGACGTTGCGATAGGCGCCAAGATAGGTCGCGGCGCGCGCCGCAAGCCGCTCGTCGCATTCGATTGCCTGCACCCTGCCCTTGGGGCCCACGATCTTCGACAGCACGGCCGAGAAATAGCCGAGCCCGCAGCCGATCTGGACCACACGGTCTTTCTCCCCGACGTCGAGCACATCGATGAAGTGCGCCCACAGGCTCGGCAGTCCGGTGTCGAGCTTGCGGCGCGCATCGATCGCGACCAGCACATTGTCCTGGAGATGAACGGGATCGGCATCCGGCGTCAGCCGATAGAAGCGCGCCGCCTCGCTCTTGATGCGCCAGGGTCCCTTCGCCAGAAACTTTTCGCGCGGAACGGTGGCGAGGGCTTCTAGCAGGCGCATTGAGGAGATCTGCTCGCGCTTTGCGATCAGCTCCACGTAACGCGCACGCGCGGCGGCAAGATCACTCATCTCACGGGATCGACTGTGCACGAACAGGCGCGTCCGCGCCGAGCTCGTCGATCAGTTGCATCGCCTGTTTCAGGTCCGGCGTGGAAAAGCCCTCGCTGAACCTGCCGACGATCGGTACGAGCAGGAGACGAGCGTGCTCGCGCTTGCCGGCTTGGTGCGACAGGCGCGCGAGGCTGACGGCGGTGCGAAGCTCCCACGACAGCGCGCCCTGCTTGCGCGCGATCTCCAGCGACAGGTTGAACAGGTCCTCGGCCTCCTGCACCGAGGCCGGATCCCCGTCCAAGAGCGTGATCTCGCCTTGCAGGCGGTAGACTTCGGCGAGGTAGGAGTGATCGCCGGTCCGTCTTGCGGTCGCGAGCGCACCGTCCAGCGCGCGCAAGGCGGCATCGCGCATCCCGACCTTGGCGTAGGCCTCCGCGAGCAGGCAGCGGAACCAGCAGCCGGCGAGCCAGGAATCCATCGCTTCGTATTCGTCGAGACCGAACCGCATCTGACTGAGGCCTTCGTCGGCCTCGCCGAGCTGCGCCAGCGCCCAGCCGCGCAGGATCGCGGCCTGCTGCTTCCAGTGCAGGAAATTGTGCTCGGTGGCGATGATCATGGCGCGGTTGGCGTGGTCGCGCGTGCCCTCGACATCGCGCAAATGCTGACAGAGATAGGCGCCGAACACGAGCGCGAAGGCTAGCGTGAAGGGGTGGCGGATCTTCTCGGCGTTCGCGATCGCCTGCTCGCTGTGCTGCCGCGCCGCGTCGGGCCGGCCGAGGAACCACAAGAGGTAGCCGAGATAGGACAGCGAGACGACGCCGGGATCGGTGCCGTGCCGCTCCATCAGATCGGAGTGCAGATCGGGGCTGTAGAGGTTGATGCAGCGATGCAGATGGTGCTGGGACACAGCAAAGCGCCCGCGATAGAGCATGGTCATCGCGATCGAGCGATGCGCCTCGATCAGATAGCCGGTCTGCTGTGCCGGCAGCGTTCCCTCGTTCAGCCGCTCGCGCTTGGCGAACTTCAACAGCTCGACGCTGAGATCGTGCGCGCGGGTCAGATCGGCGCGGATGAAATGACAGACCCAGAGCCCGCGCGTGGCGGCGAAGGCCTTTTCGTCGTCGTCGAGCTGCTGGCCGAGCTCGAGGGCGCGGACGTAGTTCTCCTCGACCTCCTGCACGGCATAGCCCTTGGCGGCGATCAGCGCGTTGCCGAGCGCGATGCGCAGCTCCAGCTCCATCTCGTCGGCGCCCTGCATGCGCGCATTGGCCTGCACGACGCTGAGGCCGCGGCGCAGATGGCCAATCGCCTCCAGATTGGCGCCGCTCTTGGCCGCCTGCTTGCCGGCCTTGAGCCAGAAGCTGGCAGCGCCCTCGCTCTGGCCGGATTCGGTCAAATGATGGGCAAGCAGCTCCGGTTCGCGCTCGGTCTTCTCGGGATACATCTCGGCGAGCACCTGGGCGATCCGGGAATGCAGCTTGCGTCGCTCGCTGTGCAGCAAGCTCGCATGCGCTGCGTTCTGGATCATCACGTGCTTGAAGGAGTAGAGCGCGTCGGGCGGGTGGCCGCGGCGCATGATCAGCCCGGCCTCCTCCAGGTGATTGAGCGCGGCCTCGATCTGTTCGGCGGGCGTGTTGGCGACCGCGTGCAGAGTCTCGTAGGAGAATTCGCGGCCGATGGTGGCGCCGATCTGCGCGATCCGCTTGAACGGCCCCATCCGGTCCAGCCGCGCCATCAGCGAGTCCGTCAGCGTCGCCGGGATCGCGAGCTGCCGCCACGGGCCCGACAGCACGTAGCGCCCGTGCCGTTCGGTCAGGAGGTTGGATTCGAGCACCGTCTTGGTCAGCTCCTCCAGGAACAACGGCACGCCGTCGGTCTTGACGATGATTTCCTCGATGACTTCCTTGGGAAGCTCGCGTCCCGCCACGCGTTCGACCAGCGTCGCGCGCAACTGCCGGCTCAACCGGCTCAGGACCAGGGTCGTGATATGCGAGTGGGCGTTCCAGCTCGGCTGGAATTCGGTCCGCGCGGTGATGATGACCAGGATTGCCCGGTTCTGTGCCCGGTCTACCAGGAGATCGATCACCTCACGGGACGTCGGGTCGATCCAGTGCAGATCCTCGAATGCGATCACCAGCGGCTGCTCGCGCGCAAGGCCGAGGAAATGATTGACCAGCGCCGCGACGGTCGCATCCTTTTGCTGCTGCGGCGACAGCTCCAGCGGCGGATAGTGGTCACCGGTCGGAATGGACAACAGCGCGGCAAGCAGCGGAGCAACCTGCTCGATGTCGCCATGAGCGGCAGCGATCGCGGTCTCCAGGCTCGCCAGCGACTGCACGGACGCATCCTCGCGATCGAGACCGAGAGAGAATTTGAGCTGCTCGGCGAACGGATAGAACGCCGTGGAGGTGTAATAGGGCGAGCACTGGAACGAGACCTGTCCATGGCGGTCGCCCGCGATCCGCTCGAAGATTTCCTGGATGATGCGCGACTTGCCGATGCCGGGCTCGCCGAACTTGACCACGACCTGGCCCTCGCCGTCCTTGGCCTGCTGCCAGCGCCCCATCAGCAGCGCAATCTCCTCCTCGCGGTTGACGAGCGGGGTCAGCCGCGTGCCCATCGCGGCGGCGAAGCGGGTCTCCACCCGCGAGGCGCGCATCACATGCCAGGCCTGGGCTTTCTCCGAGATGCCCTTGAGCGCGTGGACGCCGAGATCGCGGTAGTCGAACTTCCCCTTCAACAGCGACTGGGTCGACGTGGAAATCACCACACCGTTGGGCGGCGCCAGGCCTTGCAGGCGCGCGGCGAGATTGACGGTTTCTCCGACCGCGGAGTCGCGCTCTTCGGTGCCCTGTCCGACGAGGTCGCCAACCACGACGAGACCGGTCGCGATGCCGATGCGGACGGCGGGTGAGTGGCTGAGCGCACCACGCGGCTCGATCGCGCGGGCGGTCGACAACACCCGGACGATTTCCAGCCCCGCTCGCACGGCGCGCTCGGCGTCGTCCTCATGTGCGGTCGGATAGCCGAAATAGACCAAAATACCGTCCCCGACGAAGCGGGCGGCAAAACCTTCGTAATGCTTCACCACGCGGACACAGGTTTCGCGGAAGCTCGCGATCATGTCGCGCACGTCTTCCGGATCGAACTGCACCGAGAGCGAGGTGGAATCCACCATGTCGCAGAACATGGTGGTGAGCTGACGCCGCTCCGCGCCGACCTCCTTCCGGATTTGCGGGCGCGCCGTCCCGTCGGGCTTCTCCGCGGTTTCGGCCCGGAACAACGCGGTCATGGCCCGCTGGAGCCGCTTCCGATCGCCGAGTGGCAATCCGAGCTCGACCAGATCGGATTCGGTCAGGTCTCCCATGACATCGAGATCGAGACGGTGCTCCGCGAAGAGATCGGTATAATGGCTAAGACCGATACCATCGAGCCAGCGCTTCAGCCCGCCTTCCGTTCCCGTGCCCGGCTCATTCTCCAGCATGGTGATTCCGCCCGACCAATCACTCCGTCGAAGGGCTCAGGGCCCCGCAACCACAGATTTTGGGGCCAAAACTTCACCTCAGACTGGACGCGTTCCCTAACTTCTTGGAAGAATAGCCCAATCGGATCAAAAGGGAACGGAATTGTCGGACGTCACACGCCCAACGCCGCAGGAATTGGCCAGCGCGACGGCCGAAACGAGGATATTCGCGGATATCGGCGGCCTTCTTGATTTCCATGCCCGCAAGAGGCCGGCAGCCCCGGCCCTCCTCGCCCCTGGCCGGCCGGTCCTCAACTACGGCGGGATTGGCGCGCGGACGCAGGATCTCGTCCGGACGCTGCGCGGGCTTGGCATTACCCCTGCCGACCGTATTGCGGTTGCGCTGCCGCGCGGTGCCGACAGCGCACTGGCGTTGATCGCGGTCGCCTCGAGCTGCGCTTGCGTGCCCGTCAATCCCGATCTGACGGCGGACGAGCTGCAACGCTATTTCAGCGAATTGAAGCTGAGCGCGCTCGTCACCCGGGCCGACACGAACTCGGCGGCCCGCGATGTCGCCAAGGCGCTCAATATTGCCGTGATCGATTTCGTGCCGGGGTCGCAAGACGATCTCGGCGGCTGCACGTTTGTCGGGCCGGCGCTTGGACCGGCGAGCAGCAGCGGCGCCTCGCGCGGCGACGACGACGCGTTCATCCTGCTGACCTCGGGCACGGCGGCGCGACCGAAGATGGTGCCGCTGACGCATCGCAATGTGTGCCTCTCCGCCTACAACGCCGGCCGCGCGCTGTCGCTCGCGTCCCACGATCGTCTGCTTAACGTCCTGCCGCTGTTTCACGCCCATGGTTTGATTTCCGGCCTGCTGACGGCGCTGGCCGCGGGCTCCAGCGTGATCTGTACGGAAAGTTTCGACGCAGCCTCCTTCTTCGGCTGGATGCGGCAGCTGCAACCGACCTTGTACACGGCAGTGCCGACCATCCATCGCGCGCTGCTGACGGCGGCGGAAGCCAACCCGGATCTTGCCCGATCGTCCTCGCTGCGCGTGATCCGCTCCGCCTCGGCGTCGCTTGCGCCTGCGATCCTCGACGGGCTGGAGGCGACGTTCGGCGTTCCCGTGCTCGAAACCTACGGCATGACGGAGGCGGCCTCGCAGATCGCGGCCAACCCGTTCGAGCTGCGCAAGGTCGGATCGGTCGGCCGCGCCGCGGGCCCGGAGATCGCCGTCATGGACGAGACGGGCCGCGCGCTCGCCAGCGGCGAGCACGGCGAGATCATGCTGCGCGGACCGAACATGAGCCGCGGCTACTATAATGACGAGGCGGCGACGCAGGCTGCCTTCCGCAACGGCTGGTTCCGGACCGGCGATCTCGGCTATCTCGATGCCGACGGCTATCTCTTCATCGTCGGCCGTATCAAGGACGTCATCAACCGCGGCGGACAGAAGATCTCGCCTCTGGAGGTGGAAGATGTCCTGCTCAGCCATCCGGCGGTGCTGGAGGCCGGCGTGTTTGCCGTCCCGCACCCGAAGCTCGGCGAGAACGTCGCCGCAATCGTGGTGCTGCGGCCGAATTCCGAGGCGACCTCGGACCAGTTGCGCCAGTTCGCCCGGAAACGGCTCGCGGCCTACAAGGTGCCGAGCCTGATCCGCAGCGTGGCGACGCTGCCGAAAGGCGCCAGCGGCAAGGTCAAGCGCAATGCGCTGGCCGAGCTGATCGCAACGGTGGGCGGCGGCGAGGAGGAGGCGCGTCTGCCGCGCAACGCACTGGAGACCGAGCTCGCCGGGATCTGGGCCAATTTGCTGGAGCTGCCGCAGGTCGGGAGCGATCAGGACGTTTTCGCGCTCGGCGCCGACTCGCTCGCGGTGACGCAGATACGCTCGCGCCTGCGCGAACGCTTCAACGTCGATTTCTCGTTCGAGGACGTTTTTGATTGCGCCACGGCCGCCGCGCTTGCGGCCCGGATCGAGACCGCCGCAATTCATCGCGAAACGATGTTGCCGGCCTGGCGCCAGGCCATGAAAGCAGACGCGCCGCTGTCGTTCCAGCAGCAGCGGATGTACGTGCTCTCGCGACTGGACCCCACGCGCTACAATTATAACGTCGTCGAAGTCGCGCTCCTCAAGGGTGGGCTCGATGTCGCCGCACTTTCTGCTGGCCTCGCTGCGGTGTCGGCGCGCCATGAGGCGTTGCGGTCGGTCATCGTTGAACATGAGGGCGAGCCGGTGCAGCTTGTGCTGCAATCGCCGCCGCAGTTCGAGCGGATCAAGCTCAAGGCCTGCCCTGCGGACAAGCGGGCCGCTGTGGTCAGGCGCGAAGCGCTCCGGCTCGCGCAACATCCGTTCGACCTCGCGCACGAGGCGCCGCTGAAGGTCACGTTGCTCTCGTTCGACAAGAGCAGCCACGCGCTCGTGGTCAACGTCCATCATCTCGTCACCGACGGCTGGTCGCAGCGGCTGTTCTGGGAAGAACTCGCCGCCCATTATTCGGCAGCGCGCAAGAAGGACGTGGCGGCACTGCCTTCGCCAGCCTTCCAGTACCGCGACTTTGCGCTCTGGCAGCAGAGCTGGGCGCAGACGCCGGCCGCCAAGGAGCAGCTCGATTACTGGCGGACGCAGCTCGACGGCGTCACCACACTGCCGCTGCGAACCGACCGACCAAGGCCGGAGGTCTGGAGCGGCCATGGTGCCCGTCACTATCTCGAATTCTCCAAAACTCTGTCGGCCGACCTGCGTGCGCTGAGCCAGAACCAGGGCGTCACGCCCTTCATGACCTTGCTCGCAGTGTTCCAGTGCCTGCTGTTCCGCCACACCGGACACGAGGATGTCGCGACTGGATCGCTGATCGCCAACCGCAACCAGATCGAGAGCGAGCGCCTGATCGGATTGTTCGCCAACACCCTGATCCTGCGCAATGATTTTGGCGGCGATCCGAGCTTCGGCGACATGTTGCGCCGGGTACGGCAGGTCACGCTCGATGCCTATCGCAACCAGGACCTCCCGATCGAAGAGGTCCTGCGCGCGCTTCAAATCGCGCGAAGGACCGACGGCAATCCGCTGTTCCGGATCATGTTCATCCTCCAGAATGCCTCGATCGAGGCGGCGTCTTTCCCCGGTCTGTCGACGCGGCGGATCGAGATCGATCCAAAAGTGGCGCGATTCGACATCACGCTCGAACTGGTCGAGGCCGACGGCCGTTTCACCGGCTTCTTCGAATACGCCACCGATCTGTTCGACGCGGCGACGATCGAGGGCATAGCCGCTCAGTTCAAAACCCTGCTCAAATCCGTCATCGCCGATCCCGAGCAGCGCATCTCTCACTTGGCACTCCTGACCGAGACCGAACGCCGGCAGCTGGTGGCGCAGGGCCGGGGCGTGCCGGCCAATTTCGCCACGCGCGGCAGTCCGAGCGAACGTTTCGACCGCCAGGTCAAGAAGACGCCGAACGCGATCGCCGTGTCGGACGGCCGCACATCCGTGAGCTACCGCGAGCTGGCGCGCCGCAGCCAGGCGGCCGCGCGCTGGCTGGCCCGCGAAGGCGTCGGCGCCGAGGCCGTGGTCGCCTTGCTTGCGGAGCGCGGGCCCGACCTGCTCGCGGCGATGATCGCCGTGCAACGCGTGGGCGCTGCCTTCCTCAATCTCGATCCCGACCAGCCGCCGGCACGGCTCGCAACCATCCTCGGATCGAGCGGCGCCCGCATGCTGCTCAACGGACGGGCGCAGTCGTCCATGGCGGAGGCGCTGCTCGAACCGCTGGTCGAGCGCATCCAAATGGCCGAGCTCGAAGACGCGATCGCGCCAGCGTCGACCAAGCCGGCCCGCGCGGCGCGGCGCGCGGCCTCAAGCCTTGCCTATCTCATCTACACCTCCGGGTCCTCCGGCGCGCCCAAGGGCGTCATGATCGAGCAGCGCGGGCTTTCGAACCATCTGGCCTCGCTCATCTCCGAGCTGAACCTCTCGTCCCGGGATGTGATCGCGCAGACTGCGCCGCAGAGTTTTGTCATCTCGGTGTGGCAGTTCCTCGCGGGGCCCATGGTGGGCGCGCGCGTCCATGTCTGCGGTACCGCGATCGTGCGGGACCCGATTTTGCTCGCGCGGGAGATCGAGCGCGAGGGCATCACGGTGCTGGAGATCGTCCCGTCGCTGCTGCGCGTGATCCTCGATCGCATGGACGAGGCACAGGTCCGACGCGCCTTTGCGAGGCTGCGCCTTCTGATCTCGACGGGCGAGCCACTGCCGGTCGATCTCTGCAACGCCTGGTTCGCGCGCTGCCCGAAAGTGCCGCTGATCAACGCCTACGGTGCGTCGGAATGTTCCGACGACGCCTCGCTGCATCGCCTGACCAAGGCGCCGGCGACCACGACGAGCAACGTCCCCGTCGGCGCGCCGCTGCCGAACATGCAGCTCTACGTGCTCGACGCAAGCCTGCAGCCGCAGCCGGTCGGCGTGACCGGCGAGCTCTGCATCGGCGGCGCCGGTGTCGGCCGCGGCTATGTCAACGATCCCGCACAGAACCGGCAGCCCTTCCTGCCCGATCCGTTCTCGCGCAAAGCAAGCAGCCGGCTGTACCGGACCGGCGACCTCGCCCGCCGCCGTGCCGACGGCACGATCGAATGCCTCGGTCGCGCCGACCATCAGGTCAAGGTCCGCGGCTACCGGATCGAGCTCAAGGAGATCGAGAACGCGCTTGCCGACCATCCGGATGTGCACGCCGGCATCGTCGAACCGCGCCGCGAAGCGAGCGGCGATGTCAGGCTGATTGCCCACATCGTCGCGAGATCCGGCAGCCGGAGCAGCGCCAGCGAGCTGCGCGACTTCCTGAAGAGCCGGCTGCCGGGCCATGCCATCCCGTCCGCGTTCCTGTTCCTGGATCAGGTGCCGCTCAATGCCCATGGCAAAATCGACCGGAGCGCGCTGCTGGCGCCGGCGCAGCAGGAAAGCTCCGGACCGGATGCGACTGTGCCGGCGCGGCGCTTCACCGAAAAGGTGCTGTCCGACATCTGGATCGACCTGCTGAAGGTCGAGAGCCTCGGCGTGACCGACAATTTCTTCGACCTCGGCGGTCATTCGCTGCTGGCGGGCCAAGTCATGGCGCGCGTCGCCCGGGCGCTTGGCGTGTCGCTGCCGATCAAGACCATCTTCGAGGCACCGACGATCGACGAGCTTGCCCGGCGGGTCGACGAGGCCGTGGCGGCAAAGCCGCGCAAGCCGGCCGCAAGTTTAGCAAGGCTGGTTGGAGCGAGCCTGGCCGAAGGCAGCCCTCCCACGCTCTCGATCGCGCAGGACCAGATGCTGCGGATCGAGCAGAATCTTTCGGGTTTGCCGCTGTTCAACCTGCCTTTCGCCTTCCGTCTTCAGGGGCCGCTGAATCTGGTCGCTCTGGCGCAGGCGATCGACGACATCGTGCGTCGACACGAATCGCTGCGGACCCATTTCGGCTGGAGCGGCGGGGAGCCCGTCAGCCACGTCGCCGCGCCCGGCGCCCTCGGCCGTGTCCTGACCATCGAGACGATCGGCGACGGTCAGCCCCACAACAACAAGCGGCGCAAGGCGCTGGAGCTCCGCAAGATCAATCTCCTGATCGAACAGGAGACCTATGCCCCGATCGACACCACGCGCGCGCCGCTGCTGCGCGCCCGGCTGTTGCGGCTCCACGATGACGATCACGTGTTGCTGCTGACTTTGCACCACGCCGTCGTCGACGGCTGGTCGATCGGCGTGCTGTTCGAGGAATTGTCCAACCGCTATGCCACGCTGGCTGGCTATCCGTCGGTGCCGCTGCCGAAACAGCCGCCGGCCTTTTCGGACGTGGCGCGCTGGCAGCGCTGGTGGTGCGGGACCGATGCCGCCCGCCGTCAGGCCGCTGAATGGACGGAGAATTTGCGCGGGGCGGCTCCCCTCTTCGAGGGCGAATCAAGGCCGGGCTCGTCCAGGGGGCACCATCCGGTCAGTTTCGAGCGTGAGCTGATCGGCCGGCTCGCGGCCTTCGCCGGCCAGCACAATTGCACGCTGTTCATGTGCCTGCTGACCGGCTTGAAAGCCCTGCTGCTGGCGCGGACCGGCCGCCACGACATCTCGATCGCCACTGCCATGGCCAATCGCGCCCAGCCGGACACCGACCGGATCGTCGGCCCGTTCGAGAACACAGTGATCGTTCGCACCAAAATCACGCCGGAGCTGTCGTTCGCGCAGGCCGTGGCCCTGGTCCGCCAGAGCGTGCTTGACGCGCATGCGCGCCAGGAGCTGCCGTTCAACATCCTGGCCGACCATCTGGAGCAGGAGGGGGACAATCCAGCCTCGCTGCTCCAGGTCTATTTCACCCTGCAAAATCCGCTGCGCCAACCGCTCGATCTGCCTGATCTCACGACAGGATCGATCGGCAACATCGCCCGCGAAGGCCAGCCGGTGCTGCCGATCGACCAGACCTGGCTGTCGCTAATGCTCAAGGAGCGGCCGACGGGAATCACCGGTTCATGCAATTACAAGAGCGAGCTGCTCGACGGCGCTACGGTCGGCCAGTGGATGGAGGATCTCGTCGCGCTGCTCGGGGCTGCTCTCGTCCAACCCAATGCGCCACTCGGCCGGCTGCTCAATCGCAGGGCGGCATGACCGACCGCAGAGCACGGGCGAATACGGGGTCACTCGTCAAAGCTGTGAATGACCAAGTTGCATCTTGATTATTTGGCGCCATCGCGCAAGATTATTCTCGCGTTTTGATTTGGACGATTATTTTCAACCGGGGAGTTCGTTATGGGTTTCATCAAATTTACCAAAGGCACCTCCCTGAGCGACAAGGACCGCAAGGCCCTGCAGAAGTTGCTCGGCGCCGAGAAGAAGAAGCTGCAGTCCGCGCTGAAGGACGTCGACGCCAGCATTTCGATGCTGGGCGGCTCCAAGAAGTCCAAGAAGAAGAAGACGTAAGACTCGTCGGCCGGGACGCCGCACGAGCCTTCAGGCTTCAGTTTTCGGGCTTCAGTTTTCAGATTTGGCCGCTCGCGTGTCGAGTTGGGGTCTCGCACAAGCTTGCGCCCGTAAACCGGCCAGCAATCGACAAGGATTCGCCCGAGTGGACCGCTAGAAGCGGTCCGCTCACCTGATTCTTGCTCAGTTGATTCTTCCGTCATGGCAGGGGATTTGGCCCCGGCCTGACGCCATGGGCCCAATTGATGGCAGACGACAGAATTGAACTGTTTGTCGGACTGATCGAGACTTTTGACGCGCCGGATGGGGTTGATGCGTGCCGGCGCTTGCTCTCGGTCGACGAACGGGTACGAGCCGACCGCTTCATGTTCGAGCGGCACCAGCGGCAATATATTTTCGCGCACGCGATGTTGCGCCTCGCGCTCTCGCACGCCGCACCTGATGTCGCCCCCACAGACTGGTCATTTGCGGCCGGGCGTTACGGGCGGCCGTTTGTCGCATCGCCCAAGACCTCGAGCACGCTGCATTTCAGCCTGTCGCACGCCGACGGCTGCGTCGCCTGCGTCGTATCGGGGCATGAGACCGTCGGCGTCGACGTCGAGACCGTGTCGCGTCGGGTGGCGCCACTGTCGACCGCGCTTCGGTTCTTCGCGCCGGAAGAGGTCGAAACGCTGCGCGGACTGCCGGAGCCCGCTGCGACCGAGCGCTTCTTCGACTACTGGACGCTGAAGGAAGCCTATCTGAAGGCCAGAGGTTTCGGCCTCAATTTGCCGCTCGACGCCTTCGCGATGCAGGTATCGCGCGAGGCCATCGAGATCAGCTTCAAGCCCGATATCGCCGACGATCCGGAAGGCTGGCGATTCCAGCTGATCTCGCCGTCGCCCTCGCATCGTCTCGCGATCGCCGACGGCTCCCGCGCCACCGGCGGCCTTCCCATCACCCGCAATGCATGGCCGCTGCAGGAGGCGGCTGAATGACACTGCCGCGGCTGCGCGTCTTTCCCGCGATTTCGCGCAACCGCGACCCTAAGAAATATGCCGGCGAGCTGATGCGAGTGGCGCAGTTCGCCGACCGCAACGGCTTCGAAGGCATCCTGCTGTTCGAAGGCAACGACGTGTTCGTCGAGCCTTGGGCGATGGCCCAGCACATCATCGGCGAGACGACCCGATCCTCGCCGCTGATCGCCGTCAATCCCGTCTACATGCACCCGTTCACGGCGGCAAAATTCGTCTCGTCCTTTGCGCAGCTCCACGGCCGCAAGGTCTATCTCAACATGATCACGGGGACGGCGGTCAGCGATCTGCAGGGGCTCGGCGACGAGCAGTCGCATGCCGATCGTTATGTCCGGCTCGGCGAATTCGTTGCGCTGATGCGCCAGCTGCTGGCAAGCCCGCGGCCGGCGACTTTCGAGGGCCGGTTCTACCGCGCGAGCAACCTGCAACTGCGACCGCGCCTGCCGCCGGAGCTGATGCCGGAATTTCTGGTCGCAGGCCAGTCCGAGCCGGCACAGCGCGTCGCAAAGGAGACCGGCTGCATCAAGATGCAGATGCTGCCGCCCGATCTCGATCTCGGCCTCGATGTATCAGGCGTGAATTTTGGAATTTTCGCCCGCGAGGGACGCGAGGAGGCACGGCAAGCGGCAAAGGCGCGTTTCCGCGATAATGCCGACGATCGCGAGCTGCTCGTGCTCACGGTGGAGAACAGCGATTCCGTGTGGAAACGGCGCCTCTACGAGGGCCAGAGCGGCGAACTCGCGGACAATGGCTATTGGCTGCTGCCGTTCCTGACCTTCCAGGCCGACTGCCCCTACCTCGTCGGCAGCTACGCGGAGATCGGCGCGAAGCTGAAGGAGTTTTCCGCCAAGGGGCTGACCACGATCATGCTCGACATGGTCGCGGACGAGACCGAGATGCAGCACGTCTGCAAGGCGCTCGCGGCGAGCGGGATGTTTTGAGTTGTTGATGAAGTCGACCTAACCATCCACATCGTCATTGCGAGCATAGCGAAGCAACCCAGAGTCCCTCCGCGGAAAGATTCTGGATTGCTTCGCTACGCTCGCAATGACGGAGAATGATGGGCTACTCAGCGAGCATCACCGCGCCTCTTCGAATCCGGCCAGCACCGAGGTCAAATTCGCGCCGAGAATATCCGAGAGATAGCCGCCCTCCTGCACGAACACCGTCGGCAAGCCCATCTTCGCGATGGCCTGTCCGATGCGGCGGAAGCCGGGCGTGGTGACGGCGAGACCCTTCAGCGGATCGTGCTCGGAGGCGTCGAGGCCGAGTGCGATGACGAGGGCACCGGGCGCAAAGGACTCGATCGCCTTGCGTGCGACGTTCATTGCCTGGATGTAGCCGTCATCGCCGGTGCCGATCGCCAGGGGAATGTTGAAGTTGGCGCCGAGGCCGGGACCTTCGCCGCGCTCATGCGCGTAGCCCCACACGTAAGGATAATAGGCGACGGGATCGGCATGGATCGAGACCGTGTAGACGTCCGGCCGCGCATAGAAGATTCCTTGCGTGCCGTTGCCGTGATGGACGTCGACGTCGAGGATCACGACACGCTCGTGCCTCTGCCGCAGATGCGCAGCCGCGATCGCGCTGTTGTTGAGGAAGCAGAAGCCGCCGGCCATGTCGCGATAGGCGTGATGGCCGGGCGGCCGGCAAAGCGCATAGGTCGCATCCTCGCCGTCCATCACCATCTGTGCCGCGGTGACCGCGACGTCGGTCGCAGCGCAGGCCGCGGCCCAGGTGCCGGGGCCGATCGGCGCCGCGGTATCGGCGGTGTGCCAGCCGAGCTTGCCGATGATATGGGTGGGATAGGTCGCGGCATGGCGCACCGGATGGATATTGCCGATCATCTCCGGGCCGGAATCGCCGAGCGCGGTCCAGGCCTCCCAGGCCTCGCTCAGGAACGACAGATATTCCGGACTATGGATGCGCGCACGCGGCTCCTGCCCGAATGTGTTGGGCTCGACCAGTTGATGCTTGCCGTCCTTCAATCCCTTGAGCAGGCGGTCGGCACGCTCGGGCTGCTCGGTGGTGCGCTTGACCACGCCGCGAACCAGGAAGAATTGCGGATCGTGGCTGCGGTGCAGTTCGGTATGGACGGCTTTCACTCGAACACTCCGTGGTCGCTTTGACGGTGCCACAGATGTCTAAATCCCCGCGGCGGAGAGATGCAAGCAAGAAGAATGCCGCCCCTGTCGCACCGCCCTGCGCCGCAAGCAGATCGCTCGTGAAGCTCAGCAGCGCCCGCGCTGAAGGCAGTGCTCGCGGCCCTCCTGGTCGGTGCGGAAAGCCTCGACGAAGCCGCCCTGACGCTGGGTGACGAAGATCGTCTTGCCGTCTCGGCCGCCGAAGGCAAGATTGGTCGGCTCCTTCGCCCTCAGCGCGATCTCCCGCTCGACCGCGCCATTGGCCTTCATCAACGTGATCGTGCCCTTGAGGATGCGCGCGACGTAGAGGCGGCCGGCCATGTCGGTGCGCAGGCCGTCGACGGTGTCGGGCTGAAACGCCTTGACGAGTCTTGGACTGGTGAGCTCGTTGCCGCCGACCGTGTAGGACCAGATCTGGCCGCTGCTGGATTCCCCGACATAGAGCGTCTTGTCATCAGGGCTGAGGTCGATGCCGTTGGTCGTGCCCATCGCGCGCGGCGCCGACATGAGCTGTCCCTGCACCGTTCCGTCGGCACCCTTCGCGATGCGCCAGATGTGGCCTTCGCGACCTTTCCAGTTCGGATCGCTCGCGTAGATCGTGCCGTCGCGGGCGATGGTGATGTCGTTGGGCTGGTTCATCTCGTCGGAGTGAAACCAGATGGCGGGCTCGGTCGATCCCTTCGGGATCGCGAAGATGTTGTGCTTCTTGTAGTCGGCGATGAACATGGTGCCGTCGCGGGCGAAGCGGATGGCATTGCCGACGCTGCCCTCGGGCAAAGCCGTGAACGGCTCGGACGCCGCGCCGCCGACAGGCAGCTTGCCGATGGTGCCGGGCTTGCCGAAATTGACGACGAAGAGATTGCCGTCGAGATCGGCGGCCGGCCCTTCGATTCCGAAGGTGTATTCGCCTGATGGCGTCACCTGCACGCTTTCGAACAGTTTCGTTTCCGCTCGGACCGGTGCCATCGCAAGGACGAGAACAACGCTACTGCACAGGCACCAGAAATTCCTGCCGGATGTAATAGCCATCGCCGTCGCTGCACTCGCCATTCAGATAGGGATCGGCCGGCCGGAAGAAGCGGCTGAAGCCGGGTTTGTCTACAGCGTTCCTTTGTGTCACGACGACGACCTTGGCGGCCGGTATTTCGCCGCATTCCTTGTTGGTTTTGCCAAAGAACTTGCGCTGCGGCGGGCCGGACCTGATCCGCATCCGGATGCCTGGAACCATTTTTGACGCCAGCAGATCCGCCGTGTCGAGCAGGCGCGTGTAACCAGGCTCGGCCTTCGGCAGGCCTTCGCCACCCGGCGGCATCAGCTTCTCCGCGCCTAACCCGCGAAGCCGCGTGCGCAACTTGCCGGAGCCGGGATCACCAGGATAGATCCAGCCATCCTGCGCCAGCATGAAGCGAAGCACCGTCGCGTCCTTCTGAGCGTCAGATTGGCCCGGCTTCAGGCCGAAATCCGAGTGACAGCCGACGCAATGCTTTTCGACGAGGCCCTTGCGCAAATTGGTGAGCCGGACGCTGTTCGGCGCGTCCCTGGCCACGAAGACCGCCAGTTGATCGATCAGCGCCTGGCTCCGCATGTCGCAGGGCAACGGCGGCGGCGCATCGCCCGCGGCGCGGTCGATCCGGATCACGGTCTGGTTCTTGTCCTCGACCAGCCAGATGGCGCCGTCCTCCGCGACCGTCATGCCGACCGGGGCGCCTTGCGGCCGGGCGCCGTTGACGCGGTGCCAGCCTGCGATCAGTTCCTCGAACGGCGCGGCGGCGACGTCGCCGCCTTCGGTCTGAAAGCTGTGGGCCGGATCGGCCGCGCAGCTGACATGATAAGACACCGGCGCCGGGACGGGCTTCGGGAAGCCGTGGTCGTCGACGTCATAGACGATGACGCGGCTGCCGGTCGGGCGATAGCCATGCAGGCCAACCACCAGCTTGCCTTCGAGCTCCGGAAATTTCGCCCCGTGATAATAGAGCATCGCGAGCGGCGCGCCGTGCGGTGGAAGCAGCGAGAACGGCGCCTTGTAGAGAGCGTTGGCGGTGCACAGCGCTTTGTAGACCCCCGACTGCAACACGATCCTGAATTCGGGACTGGGCGTCGACAGATCGTAGCAATAAGGCCAGCCGTAATGCCTGCCCGGCTCGATCGCGTTGATCTCCTCGTTCGGCTTGAAAATATCGGGCAGGTCGCGGCCGTTCTCGCCTTGCAGGAAAGCATAGCCCGCATCGGGGAAGTTCGGATGCAGTGCCAGCGCCATCGAGTTGCGCAGGCCGCGCGCATAGACGCTGTGCGGCGGGTCGGTCTCGCCAGGCTTCAACGCCGGAAAGATACCGCCCGGGGGCGGCGTGAACAGCCAGATCGATGCCATCGCGGAAGCGCCCTCGGCCGCCGCGCAAGATCTCGTGATCGGCGCCGGCGTGATGCAGTCGTCGCTGTGCGAGCCGACATTGACGAACAGCCGGCCGTTCTTATCAAAGACAAACTGCTTGAGTGGATGCGCGCTCTCGTCGAGCCTGCCGCCGTCGGGCAATGTGATCCGGCGGCCGGGCATGTGACGGACGATGGCCTCGACCGTGTCGCGCGGATTGTCGGCGAGCGGATCGAACCGGAATATCGTCTCCGCGCTCGAGGCATAGAGCTTCTTGTCCGGGCCGATCACCAGGCCGAACGGATACTCGATTGCAGTCAGCAGCTCCTTGAACCGCTGTCCCTGGGGCGCGCGCGGGTCGAGCAACAGCAGCCGGCCATCGGTATGGCCCCAGCCTGCCATATCGGCGACCACGAACAGGTCACGACCGGGCACCTGGATGATCGAGCGCGGGAATTTCAGCCGATCCTCCTCGCTGGCGACGAGGCCGGCGCAAAATCCCGCCTTCATGTCGATCTGGATTCTGGGAAAAGCCAGATCGGCACTGCCACAGGTCTCCGTGCCGATCGCATAGCCGCTCTTGCGGACCGGTTCTGATGAGCCTACCGAGGTGAGGGTCAGGAGGACCACCAAGGCGACCGCGCATGCGCGCAGGCTTCGGCTTTCACGCCAAAATGTGAGGTGGTTCACGGCGCCTCCCGGACTTTCCGTCCAGGGTTGTTCCATGCCGTGGGAATGCCGTCCAGTTGATCAACACCCCCTTGTGATCAAACCGGCAGGGGGCTTGGCGCCGACCAATCTCCGTAGATTCCCTTACCGGGCTCGACCCGAATGTTTCGCGAAGGCTTGGAATGGTATCGGTTTGCCGTCCCAATCGCTCCCAATAGGAGACGCATATGGTCCAGGTCTATTTTCACTGCTCCAACTTGGACGGCACGCTGATCGATCGCAGCGGCACAGCCGTGACCAACCTGACCGAGGCGCGCGACCGTGCCGCCCAGATCATGAACGCGATGATCCTGACGCCCGGCGCTGAGGATTGGCGCGACTGGGTGATCCATGTCAGCGGCTCCGATGGCGAGGAGATCTTCGATCTCCCCTTCACTGCCATGCTCGGCAAGCCGCACTGAGGTGATGCCATGTTGCTCGCGTCACTGACCCTGCTCCGCCAGCCCCTGAACTTCATCGCCAGCAAATGGCAGACGCTGATGCGGGTCGCGGGCAATCCCTACCGCCCCGAGCTTCACTACATGCGCGGGCCTGGCCCGAAATGGCACGCCAAGTATCAGGCCAGCCGGCTGGATCGCGCGCGCTGAGCCCTGCGGCTCCTGCTTCCCACTGATCGGTCTCTCAATGCGTCATGCCCGGGCCTGTCCCGGGCATTCTCGTCTTGGCATCTACGTCTTGCCGACTGCGCCTCCCCCGCCTGTTTCACACCAGCCATGCCACGCCGCCCTTTCGATGTTCTCGGTGGGGGCGATGTGCCATTCTTCGCGCGTTCCGCCGAATGCGGAGCTCAGCGCAACGAAGCCAAACCGAAGACAGCACACAGACATCATCATGCCTCACCAGTTCAGCCACGCCCAAACCGTCCGCAAGCCCGCCATCACATCCAAAGGCGGCATCGTCGCCACGCAATCGCGGCGGGCGGCCGAAGTGGGGGCGCAAGTGCTGGCAGCGGGCGGCGACTGCGTGGATGCGATCGTCGCCACCACCTTCGCGCTCAACGTGCTGGAGCCCTGGAACAGCGGCATGGGCGGCGGCGGCGCGATGGTGCTCTACCGTGCCGCGGAAAATCGCTATGAGGTGATCGACTACGGCATGTGCGCGCCGCAAAGCCTGCGCACCGCCGACTATCCGCTCAGCGGCGAAGGTGCGGCTTCCGACCTGTTTCCCTGGCAGCGGGTCAAGGGCGACCGCAATATCCACGGCCCCGGCTCCATCGCCGTGCCCGGGGTCGTCGCCGGCATGGACGAGGCGCATCGCCGCCACGCCAGGCTGCCATGGAAAGATCTCGTCGCGCCGGCCGTCGCCCTCGCCGGTGAAGGCCTGCTGGTCGACTGGTGGACTACGCTGACGATCGCGGCATCGGCGGCCGATCTTCGGCGCTATCCGGGAAGCGCGGCCACGTTCCTGAAGGATGGCCTGCCTCCGAGCGCGCCATGGGGTATCAAGTCCGAGACGCGGCTGCCGCTGGACGCGCTGAAGGCGACACTGGCGCACCTCGCCGACGCCGGTCCGCGCGATTTCTACCAGGGCGACCTCGCCAGAAGCATCGCGTCCGACATCAAGGCAGACGGCGGCGCCCTATCGGTGGAGGACCTCGCCGCGTTCCGAGCCCATCTGCGCGATCCGCTGGCGATCCCCTATCGCGGCGGCAAGGTGTTTGCGACGCCGGAGCTGACGGCCGGACCGACCATGGCGCATGCGCTGCGCCTGTTGCAGCAGAACCTGAAGCCGGGAAGCGCGCCCGATGCGGCCGCCTACGCCGAATATGCTGCCGCGCTGCAATCGGCTTATCGCGAGCGGCTCAAGGATATGGGGGATGCCGACGGCAAGCGCTCGCTCGGCGCGGACTATCTGGCGCCCTCCTGCACCACGCACTTCTCCGTGGTCGACCGCCACGGCAACATCGCGGCGGTGACGCAGACGCTGCTGTCGTCCTTCGGCTCGAAATACGTCACGCCGCACACCGGCATCGCCATGAACAACGGCATCATGTGGTTCGACCCGATGCCGGGCACCACCAACTCGCTCGCCCCAGGCAAGCGCTGTCTCACCAACTACACGCCTGTCATCGCCGAGGCCAAGGACGGCAGACGGCTCGCGGTCGGCGCCTCCGGCGGTCGCCGCATCCTGCCGTCGGTGATGCAGATCGTGTCGTTTGCGATGGATTTCGGCATGGATCTCGATGCCGCGATCCACCAACCGCGCATCGACGCCAGCGAAGGCGCGATCGTGATCGGCGATACCAGGTTGCCGGCGGACACACGTGAGACGCTCGCGGCGCGATTCGACTATGAGGAAGCACGGGTGCAGTCCTTGCCGCAGAAGTTCGCCTGCCCGAGCGTCGTGATGCGCGACGGCGACACCAATTCCGGCGCGGTCGAGATCTTCCAGCCCTGGGCCGACGCGGTGGCGGAGGGCTGAGCCTAGATCCCCAGCCGGTCGCGCACGCGACCAGCGATCACTGCCGTCGTCACGCCGACCGGCCAGAAGGCATGCATCGGGATCGGCTTGATGCCGGTGACGGGCATGTCGATCTCGGCCTTGGCGCCGCCGATCAGACGCCGCGCCAGCTGCGCGCCCATCGCGGTCGAGAGCGCGACGCCGCGGCCATTGCAGCCGAGCGAGATCAGGATGTTGTCCGCGGGCTCGTGCACATGCGGGTAATGATCCGCGGTGATGGCGAGCCGGCTGTTCCAGCCATGGGTCCAGGCAACGCCCTTGAGCTGCGGCCATAGCCGCTCGGCGTATCGCATGAGATAGGCGACGTCGCGCGGCGAACTGATCCAGCGCATCGGCCCGCGGCCGCCCATCAAGAGGCGGTTCTGCTGATCGATGCGGTAATAGACGGTGATGTGGCCGCTCTCGTAAAGGACGGGACGCGTCGGCATGATCGAACGGGCCACGTCGTCAGACAGCGGGGCCGTGGCCGCGATCGAGGAAAACACCGGCACGATGGTGCGGCGAAGCGCCGGCCAGAGATCGTCGGTAAAACCGTTGGTCGCGAGCAGCACCTTGTCGGCATGCACCACCGCGCGCGGCGTCTCGATGCGCCAGCGGCTGCCTTCGCGACGGAGTGATAGTGCGGGTGTTTCGCCATACACCTTCGCGCCCGCGGAGATCGCGGCGCGCGCGAGGCCGCGGGCATAGCTGAGCGGATGCAGATCGCCGCCGCGGGTATCGAGCATGGCGCCGATGTAGCGATCCGTGCCCGTCATCTCGCGCAATTGCTCGCGATTGAGGTACGACACCGGCATGCCACGGGCGATGCACTGCTGTGCGGTTGTCTCGATCGCGGCGGCGCTCGCCTCGTTATAGGCCGCGCGCAGCGTGCCGTTCTGCCGTGCTTCGCACGGGATCTGGTAGCGGCGGATCAAATCGTGGGTGAAGTTCGTCGTGCCGTAGGAGAACGCGACCATGCGGCGGCCGAGCTCTGCGCCGAAATCGGCCTCGATCTGATCGGGGTCGTGCTTCAGTCCCGGATTGGTGTGACCGCCATTGTTGCCGGATGCGCCCCAGCCCGGCTCCTGCGCCTCCAGCACCAGTGCCTCGACACCCTGCTCCGCCAGATGCAACGCGGTGGACAGGCCGGTGTAGCCGCCGCCGATGATGGCGACCGAGACCCTCTTGTCGATCTCGAGCGGCGGCGTGGCCACCGGCGCAACGGCGGTGTCGGCATAGAGAGACGGCGGCAGAGTCAGGCGCGTGGTCATGGCGAAGACCGATCAGAGCGGATGCAGCACGCGGCGCAGAAAATCCTGCGTCCGCGCATGCTGCGGTTGGTTGAGCACCGATTTCGCCGGTCCCTGCTCGACGATGACGCCGCCGTCGATGAACAGCACGCGGTCGGCGACGTCGCGGGCAAAGCCCATCTCGTGGGTGACGACGACCATGGTCATGCCGTCGTCGGCGAGCTTGCGCATCACGCCGAGAACGTCGCCGACCAATTCAGGATCGAGCGCCGAGGTCGGTTCGTCGAACAGGATGGCCTTGGGCTGCATCGCCAGCGCCCGCGCGATCGCGACGCGTTGCTGCTGGCCGCCGGAGAGCTGCGGCGGATGTTCGTTGGCTTTCTCGGCAAGGCCCACCTGGGCGAGCAGCGCGCGGCCACGCTCGAATGCCTGCGCACGCGGCTCCTTCTTCACATAGAGCGGACCTTCGACCACGTTTTCCAGCACGGTCCGATGCGGAAACAGGTTGAAGCGCTGGAACACCATCGAGACCTGGGTACGGACTTGCACGATCGACGGCGCGTCGCGGTCGACCTTCAATCCCTCGACGCTGATCTCGCCGCGGTCGTAGCTTTCGAGACCGTTGATACAGCGCAAGATGGTGGACTTGCCGGAGCCGGAGGGGCCGACGATGCAGACCACCTCGCCCTTCTGGACGGACGCCGTGATGCCCTTGAGCACCTCGTTCTCGCCAAAGCTCTTGTGGACGTCGGTCAGCTCGATCATTTCTTGCCGGCCCGCTTCTCGAAGTGACGGACCAGCAGGATCAGCGGAATGCTCATGGTGAGATACATCAGCGCAACCATCGTAAACACGTTGGTGTTCTTGAAGGTCGAGGACGCGATCAGCTTGCCCTGAAGGGCGAGCTCGGCGACCGTGATGGTCGAGGCCTGCGAGGAATCCTTCAGCATCATGATCATGACGTTGCCGTAGGGCGGCAGCACGATGCGCACCGCCTGCGGCAGCACGACCCGGCGCATGGTCAGCCACCAGCCCATGCCGATCGATTGCGCCGCCTCGATCTGCCCCTTGTCGATGGCCTCGATGCCGGCGCGGAAATTTTCCGCCTGATAGGCCGAGTAGGCGATGCCAAGCCCGAGGATCGCGGCCTGCAACGCGCTGAGCGTGACGCCGAGATCAGGCATCACGAAGTAGAGGTAGAACAACAGCACGATGATCGGAATGCCGCGGATCACGTTGATCAGGCTGGCGCTGAGCAGCGACAGGACGCGGATGCCGGAGACCCGCATCATCGCCCAGACGAGGCCAAGCACCGTCGAGAGCAGCAGCGAGCCGATGGTGACGACGATCGTCAGCACGACGCCGCTCATCAGGATCGGGAAGAATTCGGCCGCGTCGTGCCAGAAGCCTTTCATCGATCAGCTTTCATCGATTGGCCGCTGGCGATCAACCCTGTGCTTTCAGACCCCATTTATCAAGGATCTTGTCGATGGTGCCGTTGGCCTTCAGCTTGGCGAGCGAGGCATTGATCTTGCCGAGCAGCGCGGCTTCGCCCTTGCGCACGCCGATGCCGACCGAGCCGACGGTGACGGGCTTGTAGCCGTCGACCAGGCGCACCTCGGGGAAGCCGCCCTGCTTCAGATTGTAGGCGAGGATTGGATAGTCGGCGTAACCGGCCTTGAGGCGGCCGGTGTTCACGTCGCGCAGGATGTCGGGGATGGTGTCGTAGGCCTTGACGTCGGCGAACAGGCCGGACTTCTTGAGCGCGTCGACGAAGGCGGTGCCGACCTGGGCGCCGACCGTCTCACCCTTCAGATCGTCCTGGGTGGCGTAGGCCTTGGTGTCGCTCTTCGGGACCACGAGGCCTTCGCCATAGGTGTAGATCGGGTCGGAGAAGTCGACGACCTCCTTGCGCGGCGCCGTGATGAACATCGCGGCCGCAATGATGTCGATCTTGCTCGATGTCAGCGACGGGATCAGCGCCGAGAACTGCATCGGCTCGATCTGCACGTTGAAGCCGGCATCCTTGCCCACTTCAGTGACGAGATCGACCATGATGCCCTGAATGCTATTGGTCTTGGTGTCGAGGAAGGTGAAGGGAATGCCTGTCGGCGTCGAGCCGACCTTCAGCACTTGCTGCGCCGAAGCCGGCGCTGCTGCGGCAATCGCGAGTGCCGCGACCGCGGCCAGACCAAAACGCTTCATCGCATCCCCCTTGGGCCCGGCCGATGGCGGCGCTCGCAGATCTCGTCATCGCAGACGTTGCGGGCCAAGCCGTTTCGGCCTATTTTCACCAATATGAAAATTTGGTCACACTTTCGCGGCCGTTGCAAGCGGTTTTCATACACATGAAGGAAGCGGTTTGACGTGAGCGGTGGCAAGAGAATGCGCAGGCCGGCCGGCGCAAAGCCGGCGAAGAAGGTGCAGATAAAGGTGAAGGTGAAAGCCAAGGCCAGCACCAGCGCTTTCGCCAAATCGGCCGAGCCGGCGATGGATGTCGCGGTCGGCCGCCGCATCCGCGATCTCAGGCGGATCAGGCAATTCTCGCTCGAGACGGTCGCCTCGCGCACGGAGCTTTCGATCGGCTTCCTCAGCCAGATCGAGCGCGGCCTGTCGTCGCCGTCGCTGCGCGTGCTGGCCACGCTCGCCGACGTGCTCGGCGTCGGCATCGCCGCGCTGTTCGGCGCGAGCCCGAACGCCGACGGTGCATCCGACCAAATCGTCACGCGCGGGCCGCAACGGCCCGAACTGAAGCTCTGGCGCACCGGCGTGTCGAAGCAATTGCTGAGCCCGGCCAGCGCCGACAACCGGCTCAATCTATTCCTGGTACATCTGGAGCCCGGCGGCTCCACCGGCGACGAACTCTACACCCATGACGGCGAAGAAGCCGGCCTCGTGCTCGAAGGCGAGATGATGCTGACGGTGGACAGCGAGACATGGTCGCTGAAGACGGGCGACAGTTTTCGGTTTGCAAGCCGGAGGCCGCACCGATTTTCAAATCCGGCCGAGGATGCCAAGGCGGTGGTGCTGTGGGTAAATTGCGTGACGGGGACGGGGTAGCGGCAGCGGTCATTGCGAGCGAAGCGAAGCAATCCAGGGTCTTTCCGAGGAGGCAGTCTGGATTGCTTCGCTTCGCTCGCAATGACGGGAGGATAGAGTCTTAACCGAACCGGTACTTGTACCGGTCCACCGTCAGCGCACTCACATCAATGTCCGGCTTCTTGCCCGACAGCATGTCGGCGAGCACGCGGCCGGAGCCGCAGGACATGGTCCAGCCGAGCGTGCCGTGGCCGGTGTTGAGGTGAAGGTTGGCGTACTGCGTCGAGCCGATCACGGGCGGGCCGTCGGGCGTCATCGGGCGCAGGCCGCTCCAGAACGTTGCCTTGGAGAGATCGCCGCCGCGCGGAAACAGATCGGTCAGCGAGTGATCGAGCGTGGCGCGCCGCGCCTCGTAGAGCTGGCTCGAGAAGCCCGAGATTTCGGCGGTGCCGCCGACGCGGATGCGATTGCCGAGGCGCGTGATGGCGACCTTGTAGCTCTCGTCCATCACGGTCGATTCCGGCGCGCCGGAAGCGTCCTTGATCGGCACCGTGATTGAATAGCCCTTCACGGGATAGACCGGCAGCGAAATATCGAGCGGCGCGACCAGCCGCGACGACCAGCTTCCGAGCGCGAGCACGTAAGCGTCGGCCTGCAACATACCGGCGCTGGTCACGACGCCGCTGACGCGCCCGCCGTCGGTGACGATGCGGTCGATGCTGGTGTTGAACATGAAGCGCACGCCGAGCGCTTCGGCATGCTTGGCCAGCGCCTGCGTGAACATGTGGCAGTCGCCGGTCTCGTCCTGCGGCAAACGCAGTCCGCCCGCGAACTTCTCCTTCACGCCCGCCAGAGCCGGCTCGGCCGCGATGCAGCCCTCACGGCTGAGCACCTCGAACGGCACACCGTATTGCTTGAGCACGGCGATGTCCTCACCGGTGCCGTCGAGCTGGGCCTGATAGCGGAACAGCTGCAGCGTGCCCTGCGAGCGCTCGTCATATTGAATGCCGATGTCGCGGCGCAGGTCGCGCAGGCAATCGCGACTATATTCCGCGATCGGGATCATCCGGCTCTTGTTGATCGCGTAGCGTTCGCTGGTGCAATTGCGCAGCATCTTGAGCAGCCAGACCCACATCACGGGATCGAGCTTCGGCCGGATCACCAGCGGGCCGTGCTTCATCAGCAGCCATTTGACCGCCTTCACCGGTACGCCGGGACCGGCCCAGGGCGAGGAATAGCCGGGCGACACCTCGCCGGCATTGGCAAAGGAGGTCTCGAGCGCCGGTTCGGGCTGACGGTCGACGACCGTCACCTCATGGCCGGCACGTGCGAGGTAGTAGGCAGAGGTGACACCGATGACACCGCTGCCGAGGATCAGAACTTTCACGCTTGGTCAAACTCCCGCGGCATCACGCTCGCCGCTGCAAGAGGGAACTCCGCAACGGCGAGAGCAATTATCAGGCCACCCGCTTGATGGCATCGCCGAGGATCGACACGATATCGTCGATGTGGCTCTTCTCGACGATGAGCGGAGGCGACAGCGCAAAGCTATCGCCGCTCATGCGGAAGTACAGCCCGCGATTGAAGCAGTCGACCATGACGTCGTAGCCACGCACGCCGACCGTACCGTCACGCGGCGACAACTCGACCGCGCCCATCAGGCCGCAATTGCGGATGTCGACGACATTGGGCAAGCCTTTCAGCGAATGCAGCGCATCGCGCCAATATTCGGAGATCGACGCACCGCGGGTCAGCAGGCCTTCGTCCTTGTAGATGTCGAGCGTGGCGATGCCCGCGGCGCAGGCGACCGGATGCGCCGAATAGGTGTAGCCGTGGAACAGCTCCATCGCGTTCTCCGGGCCGACCATCAGGCCGTCGTGAACCTTGCGGCTCGCGAACACGGCGCCGCAGGGAATGGTGCCGTTGGTGATGCCCTTGGCCGTCGTCATCATGTCAGGCGTGGCGCCGAAGAAATTGGCGGCGAACGGCGTGCCGAGCCGGCCGAAGCCGGTGATGACCTCGTCGAAGATCAGGAGGATGCCGTGCTTGTCGCAGATCTCGCGCAGGCGCTGGAGATAGCCCTTCGGCGGCGGCAACACCGCAGTCGAGCCCGGCACCGGCTCGACGATGACGGCAGCAATGGTCTCGGCGCCGTGCAGGGCCACCAGCCGCTCGAGATCATCGGCGAGCTCGGCGCCATGCTCGGGCTGATCCTTGGCGAAGGCGTTGCGGGTGAGATCGTGGGTGTGGCGGATGTGGTCGACGCCCGGCAGCAGGGTGGCGAAGGCGCGGCGGTTGGCGACCATGCCGCCGACCGAGGTGCCGCCGAATCCGACGCCGTGATAGCCGCGCTCGCGGCCGATCAGGCGGGTGCGGCTCGCCTGGCCGTTGGCGCGATGATAGGCGAGCGCGATCTTCAGCGCGGTGTCGACCGACTCGGAGCCGGAATTGGTGAAGAAGATGCGATCGAGGCCCTTCGGCGCGATCTCGGCCAGACGCTCGGCGAAGTCGAATGCCAGCGGATGGCCCATCTGGAACGACGGTGCGAAATCCAGCGTCATCAGCTGGCGCTCGACGGCGGCGGCGATCTGCTTGCGGCCGTGGCCGGCATTGACGCACCAGAGGCCGGCGGAGGCATCGATCACCTTGCGGCCGTCGACAGTGGTGTAGTGCATGCCTTCGGCCGAGGAGAACAGGCGGGGCGCCTTCTTGAACTGCCGGTTGGCCGTGAACGGCATCCAGAACGAGTCGGTCTTGATCGTGTTCGGAATCTGATGAAGGGTCACGGGCCACGCTCCTTTGCTGACCTGGTACCAGAGGCACGGCTTGAAAAGCGCAACAAGTCCTTTTCTGATGAGCTGCAAGCCATTGATTTGACTAGGCCCGCCGGTCCATATTTGCGCGATCCGCAACACTTGCAACACGGGCCAGGGACATGAGCGTCGATATCGGTGGACGGCTGCGATTCATCCGGGCGCGCCAGAAGCTGTCGCAGCGCGAACTCGCCAAACGCGCCGGCGTCACCAATTCGACGATCTCGCTGATCGAATCCAACCAGATGAACCCGTCGGTGGGGGCGCTGAAGCGCATCCTCGACGGCATTCCGATGGGGCTCGCCGAATTCTTCGCGCTGGAGCCGGAGAGCCGGCGCAAGATCTTCTACCGCGGCGAAGAGCTGACCGAGGTCGGCAAGAAGCCGATCTCCTATCGGCAAGTCGGCGACAATCTATTCGGTCGCAGCCTGCAAATCCTGAAGGAGCGCTACGAGCCCGGCAGCGACACCGGACGCGTTCACCTCGTCCATGACGGCGAAGAAGGCGGCATTGTGATTTCAGGAAAGCTCGAAGTCACCGTCGAGGACGAGCGCCGCATCCTCAATCCGGGCGATGCCTACTACTTCGAAAGCCGTCGCCCGCATCGCTTCCGCTGTGTCGGCGGCAAGCCGTGCGAGGTGATCTCGGCCTGCACACCGCCGACGTTTTGAAGTTGTCCGCAATCCTACGGAGCCACCGGTATCTTACGGAGGTTGAGCCATCTCAATTTCCGCAGCCTGATCCTCTATATGTTTCGAGCCATAGCCAAGCAGCCTCCGCTTTCCGGAGCCGCTTCGTAACAGGGCTCGCTATGAAGATCACGCTCGCAAATGCAGAGGCCGCACTCGATGAAGTGCAGCGCGACAGCGACAAGCTCCATTCGGAGGAGCTGCGCAAGACCATCGCGAATTACATCGAGTCGCAGCGAGAGGCGCTCAAGGCTCTTCGCAAGAAGCTGCACTAGCAGGCGGGGAGGGACGGGCCCGCCCGCCGCTGCTTGAAGGCTACGTCAGCAACTCCTCGATCCGGATCGGGAAGCGGCGGACACGCACGCCCGTCGCATGCCAGACGGCGTTAGCGACTGCCCCTGCACTGCCGGTGATGCCGATCTCGCCGACACCCTTGATGCCGAGCGCGTTCACGTGCGGATCGTGCTCATCGACCGTGATCACGTCGAGCGGCGGCACGTCGGCATTCACCGGGATATGGTACTCGCCGAGATTGGCGTTCATGATCCGGCCGGTGCGGCGGTCGGTGATGGCTTCCTCGTGCAAGGCGAAGGACAGGCCCCAGATCATGCCACCGAACAGCTGGCTCTGCACCATGCGCGGGTTGATGATCCGTCCCGCGCCGAAAGCGCCGACCATGCGGGTGACGCGGACCTGGCCGAGTTCGGGATCGACCTTCACCTCCGCGAACACCGCGCCATGGGCGTGCATCGCATACTCCTCCATCGCCGTCGGATTCGGCGCGCCGGTGCCGCGCGCCTCGACCTCGGCCATGCCTGCGCGGGCAAGAATCTCGGAGTAGCTTTCGCCGCAGCTCTCGTCGTCGCGCCGGATCAACCTGCCATCGCGCGCGATCACGCCGGCGTTGCCGGCGCCGAACAGCGGCGAGTGCTCGTCACTCGTGGCGAGATCGGCGAGTTTCGCAATCACGGCCGCGCCTGCGCTGTGGATCGCGGCACCCGCGGTCGCGGTATGCGCGGAGCCGCCGGCAATGCCGGCGTCGGGCAGGTCGGACGACCCCGCCTTGAACTCGACGCGGTCGATATCAAGCCCGAGTTCGTCGGCCGCAATCTGCGCCAGCGCCGTCCAGGCACCCTGCCCCATGTCATGCGCGCCGATCTCCATGGCACCGGAACCGTCGCGGCGAAGCACGGCACGTGCCTCGGCCTGGAACATCAGCGCCGGGAACGTCGCGGTACCCATGCCCCAGCCGACCAGAAGACCATCGTCGTCGCGCATCTGCCGCGGCTGGAGCGGTCGCTTCGCCCAGCCGAAGCGCGCAGCGCCTTGCTCGTAGCAGGCGCGCAGCGCCTTGGACGAGAACGGTTTGCCGGTGATGGGCTCGACCTCGGCATAGTTCTTCAGACGAAAGGCGAGCGGATCGATGCCGCAGTCCCAGGCCATCTCGTCGATCGCGCTCTCCAGCGCGATCGAGCCGGTCGCCTCGCCGGGCGCGCGCATGAACAAAGGCGTACCCGTGTTGACACGCACGGCGTCATGCGAGGTGCGGATCGCAGGTGCCGCATAGAGCGTGTGCGAGGCATCGGCCGCGGGCTCGTAGAAATCGTCGAACGTGCTCGACACGGTGCGCGCGTGGTGATCGAGCGCGGTCAGGCGCCCCTCGCCATCGGTGCCGATGCGCAGCCGCTGCCGCGTCGGCGCGCGATGGCCGACCGGGCCGTACATCTGCTCACGGCGCAGCACCAGCTTGACCGGTTTGCCGACGAGCTTTGCCGCCATGATGCCGAGGACCGGCGGGCCGGCCATGAGTCCCTTCGAGCCAAACCCGCCGCCGAGGAACGGGCTGCGGATGTGGATCTTGTCGTGCGCGATGCCGAACAATTCGGCAACACGCGCCAGCGACAGCATGAGACCCTGCGTCGGCATGTCGATCTGCAGGTTGTCGCCATCCCAGGCAGCCACGATCGCATGCGGCTCCATTGCATTGTGATACTGCGGCGGCGTTTCGTAGACCGCGTCGATACGCTTCTCGGCCGACGCAAGTCCCGCCTCCACATCGCCGCGATGATTTTCCGTGGGGTTGCCGACGCCGACGACCGGCGGCACGAAGCTTTCACCCGCATCGAGCCCAATGAGCGCAGGCAGCGTCTCGTAGCGCGGCGCCAGCAGCGCGGCGCCTTCCGTGGCCGCCTCGAGCGTTTCGGCGATCACGACGGCGATCGGCTGGTTGGCGTAGCGGACCTCGTTGCTCTGCAACACCTCCATCCGGAACACGAAAGGATTGGTCTTGATCTCGGGGTCGATCGCGAGCTCAGGCTTGTGGTCTGACGTCATGACATCGACGACGCCGGGGTGGCGCTTGGCAGCGCTGACATCGAGCGAGGTCACGCGGCCGCGCGAAATGCTGGCGACGGCCATTACCGCAAACAGCATGCCGGGCGGATGATTGTCGGCGGCGTAGGTCGCCTGGCCCTTGACCTTGAGGACCCCGTCGCGGCGGGTCAACGGCTGGCCGATGTTCGAGCCGTGACGCAGATGAGCGGGCGCGCTGGTGAGATTAAGTTCGGGCATGAATGGCTCCGGACGTCGAGGCAAAGGGAGAGGCCGGCAGCGCGGGGATGCGCACGGGCGTACCGGCGGCAGCGAGGCTCAGCGCGCGCACGATGATGCGGCGCGCGAGCTCGATCTTGAAGGCGTTGTCGCCGGACGGTTTTGCGTCGGCGAGCGCGCGCGAGGCGGCTTCCTGGAAAGCGTCCACCGTGGGCGCGACGTTCCTGAGCACGTCCTCCCCAGCGCGGGCGCGCCAGGGCTTTGCGGCGACACCGCCGAGCGCAAGCCGCGCCTCCGCGATCTTGCCGTTCTCGATCCGCAGCGCGGCCGCAGCCGAGACGACGGCAAACGCGTAGGACGTTCGATCGCGGACCTTGAGATAGCGCACATGCGCGGCAAAGCCCTGCGCAGCGGGCGGCAGACGCACCGCCACGATCAGATCCCCCGGTTCAAGCGCCGATTCACGCTCGGGCGTATCTCCGGGCAAGCGATGAAGTTCGTCGAGCGCGATCTCGCGCCGCCCGCTCCTGCCTTCGATCTCGACGATGGCGTCAAGCGCGACCAAGGGTACGCAGAAGTCGGATGGGTGCGTTGCGATGCAGTTTTCGCTCCAGCCGAGCACGGCGTGGGTGCGGTTCTCGCCGTCACGCGCGTCGCAACCGCTGCCGGCCTCGCGCTTGTTGCAGCGGCTGGCGGTGTCGTAGAAATACGCGCAGCGGGTCCGTTGCAGCAAATTGCCGCCGACGGTCGCGGCATTGCGCAATTGCGCCGATGCGCCGGAGAGCAGCGCTTCGGCGACGGCCGGATAGGACTTTGCGAAGTCGGCGTCATGCGCAAGATCGGCGTTGCTCACCAGTGCGCCGATACGCATACCACCGTCGGCGAGACGCTCGATCCGATCGAGGCCGTCGAGATGGGTGACGTCGACCAGACGATCCGGACGGCTGACGCCGCCCTTCATCAGATCGAGCAGATTAGTGCCGGCGGCGAGATAGGCGGCGCCCGGCTGCGCGGCGGCGGCGACGGCCTCGGCGACCGTGGCCGGCCTGACGTAATCAAACTGCTTCATGCGGAGCGCCTCTGGTTGGATTCGTCCATGCCGGCCTGCGCGTCGAGCACGGCATCGACGATGCCGGCATAGGCGCCGCAGCGGCACAGATTGCCGCTCATGCATTCGCGAATGCGCTCGGGATCGTTGCCGGCCTGCGCCTCGCTCATCATGCCGATCGCGCTCATGATCTGGCCGGGCGTGCAGAAGCCGCACTGAAATCCGTCATGGGCGATGAAGGCGGCCTGCACGGGGTGAAGTTGGTCGCCGCGCGCGATGCCTTCGATTGTGAGGATGTCGGCGCCGTCATGACTGATCGCGAGCGCGAGGCAGGAGTTGATGCGCTTGCCGTCGACGAGAATGGTGCAGGCGCCGCATTGGCCGCGGTCGCATCCCTTCTTGGTTCCGGTCAGATGGAGGCGCTCACGCAGGAGATCGAGCAGCGTGACGCGCGGATCGTCGAGGACGAAGTCGCGCCGCGCACCGTTCACGGTGAGGCTGATGGAGTGGTTCATATAAGGCTCCGATCAGATATGGACATGAGTGATCGCGCAGCGCGCCACCGCCGTGGCCGCCGTCGACATGCGCTCCGAACATCGGCAACGACTTCAGCGAAGATACGGAGGCAGCCTCCGCTTAACAAGGGCCGGCGGGAAATATTTGGAATTCGTCAAAAGCCCGTGCGCATCAACGCGATGCAGCCCCGTAAGGGTTCAATCTAACCAATTCGTGATCTACATTGCGTGGATGGACGACCACACCACCGACCAGACCCGGAAGCCCCGCGCCGATGCCGTGCGCAATCGCGAGCGCGTGCTTGAGGCGGCAAAGGCCGTGTTCAACGCGGGTGGTCCCGAGGCGAGCCTGGAGGCGGTGGCAAAACGTGCCGGCGTCGGCATCGGCACGCTCTATCGGCATTTCCCGACGCGCGAGGATTTGTTCGAGGCGGTGTACCGGCGCGAGGTCGAACAGCTCAGCGAGCTCGCCGAGCAGTTGAAGAACGGGGACCCGGTCGATGCGCTCAGGCGCTGGCTGCACTCAGGCGTCGAGTTCGTTGCCACCAAAAAGGGCATGGTCGCAGCCTTGGCACTCGCGGTGCAGAGCGGGTCGGAGTTGCATGCCTTTTCCTTTGAGCGCCTGACCAAGGCGATCGGCTCGCTGCTCGATCGCGCAGCCGCGGCCGGCGCGATGCGCGCAGACATAAGTCCTGAGGACTTGCTGCGCGCGTTCTTCGGCATGTGCTACATGCACGACCAGCCCGGCTGGCAATCCTCGGTGCTGCGGATGCTCGACGTGTTCGTCGACGGGTTGCGGGTGCAGCCTGTCGTGAAGGCTAAGGTCCGCGCGGCCGCAAAGCCCGCGAAGCCGGCTGCAAAGCGGAACCGATAGCGTCACCCTGTCAGGATCGGCCTCAGTGCCTCGCGGTGATGCACGATGAAGTCGAAGAAGGCCGCGATCCGCGGTACACGCCGGAGATCGGGATGCGTCAGGATGCGCCAGCTTCGCGTCAATTCCGGAATCGGGCCAAGGACGCACACGAGATCGGCTTCGGCATCGCCGAGCGCGACGGGAAGCGGACCGATGCCGACGCCGGACTTGATCGCGGAAACGAGGCCAAGCACGCTGTTGACGCGCGCAGCCATCTGAGCATTGGGCGCGACCTCCTTCAGCCATGTGACGGCGCGGTGCTTGGAGAGGGATTCGTCCAGCCCGACCAGCAAATGAGACGTGAGGTCCTCGACACGATCCGGGCTGCTGTGCCGGTGAAGATAGTCGCGGCTGGCGTAAACCGCCCAGATCGACTCGGCGATCTTGCGTCCGACCAGCTCGTCGTCGGTATCGCCCGAGCGAAAAGCGATATCGACCTCGCCCTTCGACAGATCGAGATAGCCATCGCTCATCACGAATTCGACCCGCAGCGAGGGATGCAGCGTGTGAAAGTCGCCGACGAGGCCGGACTGGATGAGCCGGGCGACAATCGGCTCGGGACAGGTGACGCGGATCACACCCTTCATGTCCTGCTCGGCGTCAGCCGTCCGACGCTGGAAGTCGCCAATGGTGGCTTCGACCCGTTCGGCATAGGGCAGCATGATGTGACCGAATTCGGTGAGGCGGTAGCCGCTCGGCTGACGCATCACCAGTGCGCGGCCGACCCGCCGCTCCAGCTCCTCAAGCCGCCGCTGCACGGTCGACTGGCTGAGGCCGAGCGCCTTGCCGGCGGCAATGGTGCTGCCATGCCGCGCGACCGCCAGGAAATATTTGAGGTCGTTCCAGTCGAACATGGAGCGATTATGCACTTCTGCGGCCGCCGGCCGCAATGTTGCGGCTGCCGGGCCCGAACCGCGGCACCTAGGTTGGTGTCTTCAGCGACTTTAGAATGGAGACTTTGGATGCGCCCCCATTTCACTTTCGGCGCCGTAATCGTTCTGGGATGGTCGACCGCAGCCACTGCGCAGGACCATCGGACACAGGACATCGCCAAACCGAATCTGGTGCTTCAACAAGTGGTTGAGGGCTTGCCGAAGGACGAGAAGCAGTCCGTGCGGGTGATGACCGCGTCGTTCAAGCCGGGCGACAAGACGGTCCATCATACCCACCGCTTCCCGGTGACCGTCTACGTGCTGGAAGGCGCCTTCACACTCGAACTCGAGGGCAAGCCGCCGCTGACGGTCAAGGCCGGCGAGGCAATGGTGGAACCGCCGAACGTGGCGATGACCGGCTACAATCGGACGACGGGCGAGACCAGGGTCGTGATCTTCTATGTCAGCGCGGTCGACACGCCTTTCCTCGACCCGCTGTCGCATTAGGCTGTTTGCCCGAACATCCGCGTGGCGATATCCTCGCTGACCGGGATGACCAAGCGAGGTTTTGCCATGCGTGTGCTCCTTGTCCTGATTTTTGCGCTGCTGGCTGGCGCTTCAGCACGCGCCGACGATGTCGCGACGGCACAGGATATCATCCGCGCCCAGGAGCAGGCATTCGGCCGCGACGACGCGCGCGCGGCCTACTCCTACGCCGCGCCGGCGATCCGGGAGATCTTCCCCGCGCCCGACATCTTCATGTCCATGGTGCAAAACGGCTACCCGCCGGTCTATCGGCACAAGAGCTTTGAATTTGGCGACAGCAAGAGCGAGGGCAGCCGCATTGCCCAGCACGTCCATATCATCGATGCCAATGGCGAAGCCTGGGAAGCGCTCTACACGCTCGAGCAGCAGGCGGACGGCAGCTACAAGATCACGGGTTGTTCGCTGCTGAAGGCGGGACAGGCAGTCTAGGTCGCAAAACCCGGGCCGGTCCTGACGGCATTCATCCGCGAGCGGATCAGCAGCGTCAACACGATGCCGATATTGAGTGCGTTCCACGCCACGCCGTTGGTGAACGCCGCTGCGTAGGAGCCCGTGGCGTCGAAGATGACGCCCGAGACCCAGCCGCCGAACGACATGCCGAACACGGACGCGAAGATCACGATGCCGACTCGGGTTGCGGCCTCGCTCGCAGGCATCGCCTCGCGCACGATGATGGCATAGCTCGGCACGATGCCGCCCTGGAACAGGCCGAACATCGCGGAGATCAGATAGAGCGAGGTCAGGCTGTCAAAGAACAGGTAGAATACGAGCGCGAAGCCCTGCGCCAGCGCACCGATCAGAAGCGTCGGGATGCCGCCGATCTTGTCGGCGAGATAGCCCGAGCCGATCCGGCTGACGATGCCGCAGGCCATCATCAGCGACAGCATCTCGGCGCCGCGCGCCACGCCATATCCGAGATCGCCGCAATAGGCGACGATATGCACTTGCGGCATTGCCATGGCGACGCAACAGGAAATGCTGGCGATCGAGAGCAGCACCGTCAGCGTGTTGGTCGAGAGCTTGAGGTCGACCCGCGGCGGCGCTGCATTGGCATGATCGTGGACCTTGTCGTGGCCCATCTGCGCGCGCAGGACCAGCACCAGGATGGTCATCAGGCTGACGCAGACGAGGCCGATGCCGATATGAGTGAAGCGCCAGCCGATCGTCTGCATCCCCGTGCTCACGAGCGGCGGCCACATCGTGCCGGCGACATAATTGCCGCTCGCGACGATGGTCACGGCCAGGCCGCGATAGCGCTCGAACCAGTGCGAGGCCTCCGCCATCAGCGGCGCGAAGGTCGCGGAGGTGCCGAGCCCGATCAGGAAATACGCCGCCACGAACTGCCAGAGCTGGGTGGACAGACCCGCCAGCACATTGGCGACCCCGAGGAAGGCGATGCTGATCGCCATCGCCGCCACGATACCGAACCGGTCGGTGATCCTGCCGGCGATGACGCCGCCAAGCCCGAAGCCGAACATCATCAGGGTGAAAGCCAGCGACACCGCACCGCGCGTCGCGGAGAATTCGGCCTGCACCGCAGGAATCATGACGACGATCGCCCACATGCCGACGCCGCCGATCGAGCCGATCAGAAGCGCAATGACGAGGCGCACCCAGGCCTGACGCGAATCAGGGGTGAATGCTTCGGGTGTTTGTCCTGATTGATTTGGTGCGTGCACGGGCGGGACCATGGCCCGCGGATCACCACAGGGTCAACCATTGTGGCGCGATATTGGGCATGCACGGTGCACTGCGGTAAGATGGAGCTTGGCGAACGCGCGTTTTGTCATTATTTTGCAAATCAGCGCGTGCAACATTGCCGCGCGAAGAGCATGTCGGCGGAATGTTGCTGCGATTGACACGATCGATGCGGATCAGGGTGGGGCGCGTTATTGCCCTCGCCTATCTGTTCTGCGTGCTCGCGCCGGCCGCAAGCCTCGCCTGGGGTAGCGCTCCAGCACCGTGCCTCGACGACGCGCTTGTCGCCGACCGCGTGCCGGTGCATCACCAGATGCAGGCCGGCCACACGCATGACGGCGCCTCGCATGACCACGCCGGGCCGCATGCGCATCACCAGGCCGCCGCGCAGGACGTGCCCCCGGCCCCTCATCATCACGGCGGCAAGGGTATGGCGGGACCGTGCTGCGCGATGATGTGCGTGAGCGCGTTGCCGGCCGACCTGCCCAGCGTCGCAAAGCCGCTTCAGCCGGTTTCCGCCTGCTCGCCCGAGATCGTGGCCAGCCTGCACAGCGCGGCGCCGCCCCTGCACTACCGCCCTCCCATCGCCTGATCTGACACGCGACGACGTCAGGCCGAGCGCGCATCCGCGCGCGCGAGCCTGTGGTCTCCAGACAGATCAGGGATGACTCATGCTTACGCTTTCCGGGGCGAAGTCCGCCGCTGCATTCGCGGCGCGGGGACGACACTTTCCATTCGATTGGCCGCTGCTGGCCGCGACTGCATTGGCGTTATCCGGCTGCATGCCGGCAACGATACAAGTCGCCGGCGCTGATCCTGCCGATCCCACGGCCAAGGTCGCGCGCGCCGGCTATCGTTCGATGATTGCGCCCTACACCAGCCTGCGGCCCGCGACGCCGGCATCCTGGCGCGAGCGCAACGAGAGCGTCGCGCCGCAACCCAAACAAGACCGGTAGGAGCGCGCCATGACACACCGTCTCGCGCCAAGCCTGCTCGTTCTTGCCTCGCTCGGCTTGTCGGGCTGTGCGGCCTTCTCGCCCGACAGCGGCATGAATGCCGTCTCGGAGCTGACGAGCCAGACCATCAAAAAGGATGTCGCCTTCGTGCGGACGGCCGAGGGAGCCGGCGCGGTCGACGCGCGCGTTCGCCAGCTGCTGTCGCGAACACTCAGCGTCGAGACCGCCGTGCAGATCGCACTGCTCAACAACAAGGGGCTTCAAGCCGCCTATAACGAGCTCGCGCTGGCCGAGACCGATCTCGTCGAGCAGAGCCTGCCGCCCAACCCCGTGTTCTCGGTCTCGCGGATCTCGGGCAATGGCGCCAGCGAAATCGAACGTCAAGTTGTCGGCGACATCCTCGCGCTCGCCAGCCTGCCGTTCCGCTCGGAGATCGCCCGCGACCGTTTCCGCCAGGCGCAATTGCGAGCTAGCCTCGCGACGTTGCGGCTTGCCGCCGATGTCCGCCGCGTCTATTGGCGCGCCGTTGGCGGCAACGAGATGGTGGCGTTGCTGACGGATGCGAAGGCGACGGCGGAATCGACCGCACAGCTCGCGGTCAAGCTCGGTGAAACCGGCTCGATCAACAAGCTCGATCAGGCCCGTGAACAGGTGTTTTACGCCGAAACCACCGCCGACCTCGCCACCGCGCGACAGACGGCGACGAGCGCGCGCGAAAAGCTGGCGCGCCTGATGGGGCTGTGGGACGGCGGCCTCGACTTCCGGCTGCCCAATCAACTGCCGCCGCTGCCGCGCCGGCCGCAGGCTTTGCCGTCGATTGAAGCCGACGCGGTCGCCCATCGCATCGACCTGCAGATCGCGCGGCTCGAGCTGACGGCGCTGGCGAAGTCGCTGAACCTCACCGAGGCGACGCGCTTCGTGACACTGCTCGATCTCGCCGGCATCTCCCGCCGCACCCGGGATCCGGAAGGCGCGCCGTTCCGCGAGCGCGGCTTCGACGTGCAGTTTCAGATCCCCATCTTCGACGGCGGCGAGGTGCGGGTGCGGCAGGCGGCGGAGACCTACAATTTCGCCTTCAACCGGCTGACCGAACGCGCCGTGAATGTACGCTCCGAGGCGCGCGATGCTTATCGGGTCTATCGCTCCGGCTACGACATCGCCAGCCACTATCAGCGCGAGATCATCCCCTTGCGAAAGATCATCACCGAGGAGATGCAGCTCCGTTTCTCCAGCATGCAGGTCGACATTTTCGCGCTGCTCACCGAGGCGCGACAGCGGCTCGCGTCGCTGCGCGGCGCAATCGATGCCAGGCAAAGATTTTTCCTTGCCCAATCCGACTTGCAGACCGCCGTGAACGGCGGCGGCGCGCCCGCTGACGGCGACAATTCAACCACTCTCGCCGCGGCAGCGCCTGCCGATGGCGGTCACTGACATGGAGGCCAACATGTTTTCCCGCCGAGGATTTTTGGGTAGCGCCGCGCTCGCCGGCGCATCCGTCGTCAGCGGCCGCACACAGGCCGCCTCCATTCCGGAAGCCCCGCACATGGACAAGGTGGTGATGCAGCCGCCGCTGCACCCGATCAGTGGGCCGGACTATCGCCCCGTCGTCACGCTGAACGGCTGGTCGCTGCCGTTCCGGATGAACGGCGACTGGAAGGAATTTCATCTCGTCGCCGAGCCCGTGGTGCGCGAATTCGCCGAGGGCATGAAGGTGAATCTGTGGGGCTATAACGGCCAGTCGCCGGGCCCGACGATCGAGGCCGTCGAGGGCGACAAGGTCCGCATCTTCGTGACCAACAGACTGCCCGAATACACCACCGTGCACTGGCACGGCATGATCATTCCCAGCGGCATGGACGGTGTCGGCGGATTGACGCAGCCGCACATCCAGCCGGGGAAAACCTTCGTCTACGAGTTCGAGATGAGGAAGAGCGGGACCTTCATGTACCACCCGCATTCCGACGAGATGGTGCAGATGGCGATGGGCATGATGGGCATGGTCGTCGTGCATCCGCGCGACCCGAGCTTTCGCCCGGTCGACCGCGACTTCGTCTTCGTCATGAGCACCTATCGCGTCGATCCCGGCACTTATCTGCCGCGCGTCAACGAGATGACTGACTTCAACATGTGGACCTGGAATGCGCGGGTGTTTCCCGGCATCGATCCGCTGCCGGTCAGGCTCGGCGACAAGGTGCGCGTGCGCATCGGCAATCTCAGCATGACCAACCATCCGATCCATTTGCACGGCCACAGCTTTGCGGTGACCTGCACCGACGGCGGCTGGATTCCGGAGAGCGCGCAATATCCGGAGACGACGACGGACGTACCGGTCGGCGCTGTCAGAGTGTTCGACGTGCTCGCCGACAACCCCGGCGACTGGGCGTTTCACTGCCACAAGTCGCATCACACCATGAATGCGATGGGACACGACATGCGCAACATGATCGGGGTGTCGCGCAAGGATCTCGCCAAGGCCGTCGGCAAGCTCGCGCCTGACGGCATGGCGATGGGCTCGACCGGCATGGCGATGGGCAACATGGAGATGCCCGCGCCCGACAACACGCTGCCGATGATGACCGGCACCGGTCAGTTCGGCCCGATCGAGATGGGCGGCATGTTCACCGTGATGAAAATCCGCGAGGGCCTCGCTCGCGACGATTATCGCGATCCGGGCCCCTACCAATTCCCGCAGGGCACCGTCGCCTACGAAGTCACGCCGCCGGCCCCGGAGCCCGTGCGGCAACAACCAGGCGGACCGCCGATGAAGAACATGAAGATGTGAGCGTTTCGATGAACCACCACCAACTGGAGACACCAATGAAGACGACGATCAAGCTCGGTCTCGCGCTGGCCGCGCTTTCCACCGCGCCGGCCTTTGCCCACGACCAGCACGGGCACGGCACCTTTTCGGCCGGCGAGCCCGGCGATCCCAAGAAGCCCGCGCGCACGATCGAGATCCTGCTGAACGAGATGGACTATGCCCCCGCCAGGATCGAGGTCAAACGCGGCGAGCAGATCCGCTTCGTGCTGCGCAACGTCGGCAAGGAGGACCATGAATTCCTGCTCGCCACCACCAAAGAGAATCTCGCGCATGCGGTGGAGATGAAGAAGCATCCGCACATGGAGCACGACGATCCCAACGGTGTCAGGCTCGCACCGAGCAAGACAGCCGAGATCCTCTGGAAGTTCAGCAAGGCCGGCACGTTCGAATTTTCCTGCCTGATACCCGACCACCGCGACTACGGCATGGTCGGCCACGTCACCGTGAAATAACGCAAGGGAGGTCACCATGAATCGCATCATCCGCATCGCCGCCGCACTGTCGCTGGCCGTCGGCCTTGCCACAGGTGCCCTGGCAGCCCAGGGCGCCGCCATCAGCGGCGAGGTCAAGAAGATCGACGAGGGCGCCGGCAAGATCACGCTCAAGCACGGGGCCGCGAAGAACCTCGGCATGGATGAACCCATGACCATGGTCTACCGCGTCAAGGACCCGGCCGTGCTCAAGCAGGTGAAGGTCGGCGACAAGGTGACCTTCGAAGCCGAGGAGGCGACTTCGGGATACATGGTGACGAAGATGCAGAAGGCGAAGTAGGCGGTCCTCGTCCTTCAAGGGCGATGCGCTGCATCGCCCTTCGGAATCTCGGGGTTCGCCACCACGACTAGAATGGCGACGCCCCAAGCGATATCTCTCCCTTTTCCACAACTTTAAATAATGCCAAGATGACCCTTATTTGAGTCATGGAGCGCATCATGGAACAGGATCATATCGACAAGGCTATTGTTGAAAACTACAGGAAGTTGCGAACCCGAATGGGCGCGCTGACCGCGGCTTTCCCTGTCGTCGTTATCGTGACCGGGCTTCTTTGGGAAATTCGCCTCCAGCCTTCATTGAGCGATTACTATTTTGCCCAAACCCCTGCTCAAGGCGTGGCGGATCTCTATCCCGTCCGGCTTTGGTTCTGCGGTCTCCTCTTCGCCGTCGGCGTGTTCCTCTACCGCTACACGGGTTTCTCGAAAAATGAAGACCGCTGGCTCAGCCTGACCGGCGCATTCGTCTTGGGCGTTGCGATCTTTCCGATGGGGGTCTCCGGCAAGACGAGTCCATTCACCCTCGCATCTTTCGGCCTTCCCAACGTCACGCTGCACGGCATCAGCGCGGTGCTGGCATTCATATGTATCGGCATCATCATATTTTGGTACTCGGACTCGACGCTGTCGAAGCTCAAGAAAGACGGTGCGGCTCGCAAATGGTTCAGGAGAGCCTACTTCCTGATTGGCGCCTACATGTTGCTGGCGATGGCAGGCTCGGTCATCATGCATTTCCTGCATACGGATCGGGAGAACGATTCCTACATCCTGTATGTCGAGTGGTCCGGGCTGTGGGCCTTTGCGATCTACTGGTTCGTGAAGAACTGGGAGCTTCGCTACGTCGCGGAGTCGATCAGGAAGGGGACGACCGCTGCTTCTCCCATGGGCCATGCCGACGTCGTGGACGCGCTCTAGATCTGGCGCGTGATGTCACAGTCCGCCTAGGGCGTGAGACTGGGCAGCTATCGGCAGCCGCTCAGACGGTTTCCGCCTGGAATGAAGTCTTAGGGACCCGACGCCCCCATGCCCCACCCTCTGTTAACCGTTTGCTAACCATACACCCGGCAAGAATTGCCCAGTGGAGTCGAGTGTCGTCAGCCGCGTAGAACGGGGATTGCCCTGTGGACGCCAGTGCGGTGCCTCACTTTCGGAACGGCGGCCCTTCGGCCGTCGGGCAGACGTTTGGGGCGCGCGGACGGCAGTCGCGCGGAGGGGCAGCTACCATGGTCGACGTCACCGCGGGACAGGGCGTAGGCGGCACAAACGCCGGTTTCCCCACCCTTGCCGAGATCGGCAACATCCTCAAGCGCGGCGATATCGCGCTCGCGCTCGGCGTCCTCACCATCCTGGTGGTACTGATCCTTCCGCTGCCCGCGATCGTGCTGGACCTGTTCCTGGCGATTTCGATCACGCTCTCGATCCTGATCCTGATGACGTCGCTGTTCATCCAGGCGCCGCTGGAATTCTCCGCTTTCCCGACCGTCCTGCTGATCTCGACCATGCTGCGGCTGTCGCTGAACATGGCCTCGACCCGGCTGATCCTGTCGCACGGGCACGAGGGCACGGATGCCGCCGGTCACGTCATCGAGGCCTTCGGCAGCTTCGTGATGGGCGGCAATTTCGTCATCGGCATCATCGTTTTCGCCATCCTGATCATCGTCAACTTCGTCGTCATCACCAAGGGTTCGGGCCGTATCGCCGAAGTCGCGGCGCGCTTCCACCTCGACGCCATGCCCGGCAAGCAGATGGCGATCGACGCCGACCTCTCCGCCGGACTGATCGACGAGGCGGTCGCCAAGCAGCGGCGCAAGGATTTGGAGGACGAGAGCGGCTTCTTCGGCGCCATGGACGGTGCCTCCAAATTCGTCCGCGGCGACGCCATCGCCGGCCTCCTGATCGTCTTCATCAACGTCGTCGGCGGCATGATCATCGGCGTGGCGCAGCAGGGCCTGTCCTTTGCCGACGCCGGCCGCAGCTACACGCTGCTGACCGTGGGTGACGGCCTCGTCACCCAGGTGCCGGCGCTGATCGTTTCGACCGCGGCCGGCCTGCTCGTCTCCAAGGCCGGCGTGTCCGGCGCCGCCGACAAGGCGCTGATGAAGCAGTTCTCCGGATATCCGCAGGCGCTGGCGATGTCCGCGGCGGTCATGCTGGTGCTGGCGGCCCTGCCGGGCATCCCGACCCTCCCCTTCCTGGCGCTCGGCTCCGGCGCCGGTGCGCTCGCCTGGCACGCCCGCAACCGCAACCGGGCAACTGCCAGGGCTGAGGAAGTTGCGAAGACCGCACCTGCGCCGGGAACGCCGGGTGCAGCCGGCTCCGCTGCGGCGGAGGAGCCGATCTCCGCGGCGTTGAAGATCGACGACCTCAAAATCGAGCTCGGCTATGCCCTGCTGCCGCTGGTCAACGGTCCCGACGGCACCGATCGCCTCACCGAGCAGATCAAGGCGCTGCGCCGCTCGCTCGCGATCGAGATGGGTTTCGTGATGCCCGCCGTGCGCATCCTCGACAACGTCCAGCTCGAAGCCAACACCTACATCATCAAGATCAAGGAGGTCGACGCCGGCACCGGCAAGATCTGGCCGAGCCAGTTCATGGTCATGGACCCCGGCGGCAGCCAGGTGCAGGTGCCCGGCATCCACACCACCGAGCCGACCTTCGGCCTGCCCGCGACCTGGGTCGATGCCAGCCTCAAGGAGGAGGCCTCGCTCAAGGGCTATACCGTCGTCGACGCCGCGACCGTGCTCTCGACCCACCTCACCGAGCTGCTCAAGGCCAACATGTCGGACCTGCTCTCCTATGGCGAGGTGCAGAAGCTGCTCAAGGAGCTGCCGAAGGAGCAGGGCGAGCTGGTCAAGGACATCGTGCCGGGACAGGTCACCGTCTCCGGCATCCAGCGTGTGCTGCAGCTGCTGCTCGCCGAGCGCATCTCGATCCGCGACCTCTCGACCATCCTCGAAGGCATCGCCGACTCGCTCGCCTTCTCGCGCAATCCGGCCACCATGGTCGAGCACGTCCGCGCCCGCCTGGCACGGCAGATCTGTGCGCAGAACACCTCTTACAGCGGCTACCTGCCGCTGATCGCGCTGTCGGCGCGGTGGGAACAAGCCTTCGCCGAATCCATTATCGGCCAGGGCGAGGAGCGCAGCCTCGCGATGCAGCCCTCGAAGCTGTCGGAGTTCATGACCGGCGTGCGCGAGGCCTTCGAGCGCGCCGCCCGCGAAGGCGAGGCCCCGGTGCTGGTCACCTCTGCGGCAATTCGTCCCTTCGTGCGTTCCCTGGTCGAGCGGTTCCGGGCCCAGACGACCGTGCTGTCGCAGGCTGAAATCCATCCCAGGGCGAGACTGAAAACGGTCGGAAGCATCTGATTTGCCTTAAGAAGCCGTGTGTTTTTTGGCCACATGCAAATGGTTTTTAAGCTTTTGGCGCCTTGCCGATCAACGGTCGGGAAGGCGCCTGACAGACACATTACAGCTTTGAAATAATTGCAAAATTGCACGATCTAGAGTCGTTTTTGATCGCGGCTTCTCACGTCCTGTCACGCTCTTGTGATCACCTCTTGGGAACGAATCCTCCCAATACTAGGTTGTTGGGCACCGGAAGCTTGAACCTGCCCAAACACGCAGGCGACTACTTCGGGTAGATGGCGGCAGGAGCCTTCCATGAACCACTCGATTTACAGCGCAGATCGCTCGACCCACCTCAAGATCGTGGTTGTCGCGCTCGTTGCCGGCATCGCGGTGGCGGGTCTCGGGATCACCGCGCGTACGAGTTCAGATGAAGGCCTGACCCAGACCGCTCGCGTCATGAAGGCCGGCAAGCCGATCGCCATCACCAGTGCGAACGTGTCCCTCGTTCGCTAAGGAGATTTGAGTTTCAGGAATTCACGCGGCTCTTTATCAGCCCCCCAAAGTCGCCACGTGGATATGTAGACGACCCCAACCCCAAGTCGACTACAGAAAGCGCCCGCCCCCCACGGGCGCTTTCTCATGTCCGGGGTATGCCGTCATCGTGAGCGCACGCGCGTCCAGCTCCGTCATTGCGAGGAGCTCTTGCGATGAAGCAATCCAAAACCCCTCCGCAGAGACATTCTGGATTGCTTCGCTACGTCTCGCAAGACGAAGGAAAACGTACCGCCGTCACCCCCTAACAAGCACGATACTACCGCGCCCCATAAGTCGGCGGCGGCGCCTGCACGGTTGGCGCAGCAGCCGCGAACAGCTCGTCCTTGCTCCCGCTGAGTGGCGGATAAATGCGCTTGCGGTTGATGGTCTGCTTGGTCGCCTTCGCGGCGGCGCCAGTGGCGCGGACTTCGCGGTCCCACCCTTCCGTATAGAGCGCGCCCCATCAGCCGGGATCGAGCACGGTCACGTACCAGTCGATCCGTAGCGGCAGCATCGGCAGGCCCGCGAGATCGGCGACCACATTGTGGCCGGCGAAGCGGCCCATGGGACGCGCGAACTGGCAGGACATCACGGTCGGATGCAAGCCGTCGACCACGCTCGAGGCGACGTCGCCGGCCGCGAATACGCCGCCGACATCCGCGACCCGCATCATGGGATCGACCAGAAGCCGTCCAAGGCGATCGCGTGCGTCCGGGAAGCTCGCGGCCAAAGGGCTCGCGCGCATCCCCGCACACCAGATCACCGTCCGCGTCGGAATGAACTCGCCCGAGCTCAGGCGCAGGCCGGCGGCCTCGACGGAGACGACGCGGACGCCAAGCCGTGTCTCGACGTCGAGCGAGGCCAGCGCCGTCTCGATGACGGGACGCGCATGCGCACCGATGGTAGCGCCAACAGCCGGATTGGGATCGACCAGGATGATGCGGCGGCTGCCCGTGATGCCGGCGCGCGCCAGCCTGTCGGGCATCTCGGCCGCGACCTCGATGCCGGTGAAGCCGGCGCCGACCACGACGATCGTCGAGCGCCCCGGTGCGGGCACGCTGCGTCCGAGCGAGGTGAGATGATCCTCGAGGTGCAGCGCTGCTGCATAAGTGTCGACATCGAAAGCATGCTCGGCAAGGCCGGGAATGTCCGGACGCATCACTTCGCTGCCGAGCGCCAGCACCAGCCCGTCATAAGCCAGCGTCTCGTCGCCGCCACCCGTGACCAGCGAAATCTCGCGCCGTGCCGGATCGATGGCTTCGACCTCGCCGATCCCGTGACTGACGCCGATCGGATCGAGCAGTTGCGGCAGCGGAAGCGCGACCTCGCTGAGATCGGCCTCGTAATTGCGGACGCGGATGTCGTGATACGGATTGCGATCGATGACACGAATCTCGAAGTCACCGCCGGCCGCCCCGATCTCCTCGCGCTTGCGTGCGGCACCGATGGCCGCCCACAGACCCGCAAACCCGGCGCCAAGCACGACGATACGCGCCATGTCCGTTGACTGCATTTCCCAAGAGAGCGACGACGAAGCGACGAACGATCAAGCCGTCTGACCGCGCAGACAGATATAACTCATCCGGCCGGGCGGACCAACTGCGGCGCCAGCGGCGCGCCGCACAAATTCTCGGCGCGGCTCAGGTCTCGCGCAGTTCCGACGGCGTCGCGGCAAAGCGCTTGCGGAAAGCGCGGTTGAAATAGGACAGATCGGAGAAGCCTGACGAATGCGCGATGTCGCTGATCTTGCGGGTCCTGGCGCGAGGGTCGCCGAGCAGCTTGCGCGCCTGCAGCAGGCGCTGCTCCAGCACGAACTCGGTGAAGGTCGTTCCGGCCTGCTCGAACAGGCGCTGTGCCTGGCGCGGGCTCAGGCCGGAGCGCGTGGCAATTTCAGACAGGCAGAGATCGTTGCGGCCAAGCGCAGCCATCACGTCGGCCCGCATGAGATCGAGACGGGCCGCCGCATGACCTCGCCCGCGCGCAAGACTCGCATGCTCGGCGTCGGTGCCGAGCAGCAGGCCGACGAGATCGACCATGTGCTGCGCCGTGAGGCGCTGGCCGACGGCGTCGAGATGCGGCGCGTGATGGGCGGCAAGCGAGTGGTAGCGCAAGATCGTCTCGGCGACCGCGCCGTCCGAGAGCACTTGCGACAGCTTGTCCTCGGCGCGCGGATTGATGTCGAGCAGCGCGCGGCGCGGCATGCGGATGGTGGTGAAGCGATCTTCCTCGGTGTGACCGACGGTGCCGGTGATGCCCATGTCGACGAGCACCATCTGCGCCGGCGCAAGCTCCACCGCATGGCCGTTCTGCCCGACGCGGACGAGACCCGCATGCGCCGCGATCAGGACGAGATCGTCGCTGCCGTCGGCAAGGTGGCTTTGGGTGCGTGAATATTGCGCGGAGGCGCCTTCGGGAATGGCAAGCGCGATATTGTCGACCACGCTGACCTGGAGCCGGCAATCGATGCTGTCGCCCCGGCTCGGCCCAATATCCAGGCCGCAGGCCCCGAAAGTCCGCTCGCGCCAATGTTCGAAGGCCGGGCCGTGTGGCAATCCCGCGTATTGGTGAATGAAGATGCCCGACGTTTTCGCTGCATCCATCTGATTTCTCGCCCCTCTCCGGCACCATGATTGGGGGCGCCGACTGCAAATTCCGGGCATTTGACGCCGCGAAACGCGGAGAGGTTCAAATCGGGGGGCGGATTTGGCGGGATTTGTCGGAAGACGACGGTGGGACGGACCGTGGCGACAGAAACCGATCAGGCATTGCTACGACGATGTTGAAGCGTCCAATGCCCCCGATGTCGTCCTGGACAAGCGAGCAGAGCGAGCGCCGATCCAGGACCCATTACGCCAGATTGAGTGGTTGCCCACCCGTGTGGCCACCGCTCACTCTTGCAACAAGCTCTTGGGGTAAGGTCCCGGCTTTCGCCAGGACGACAATGGAAACCTACTTCTTGGCGGGCGGCTGTGACGGCGGCACGGTTTCGATCAGCTTGCCGGAAAACACCGGCGCCGAGGTCGGCTGGCCGTTGGGCGAACCGCCCGCCTGCTCGACGGTGACGGCGTAGGTCGCGCCGTTGACGACGTCGGCATCGTACGAACCGAGCACCGGTCGTGCGGTGAAATCGCCGGCGCCGATCACGCCGAGCGAGCGCGGACGCGGCAGCTTGTCGGAGATCAGCCAGAGCTCGAAGCTCTTGCCGGGCTCCGGTGTCGCGCCGACCTTGCGCACCGTAAAGTTCTTGGTCGCACCGTCGATGGTGAGGATGAAGGCGGGACCTCCGCCCTGGCCCTGCAACAGCGCGACATATTGCGACGATACCGGGAGCGGCGCCGGTGTCTTCACCTCGACCGTCTGGATGCGCGCTGGCGGTCGCAAGCCGCCCGGCAGCGCGTCGGGCAGGAAGATCTGAAGCGACAGCGTCACGAGCAGCGCGGCCGCGAGCGCGCCGACGGCGGATGCGATGGTGCGCCAGCGCTTCACGCGGCCCTCGAGCCGGATCACGTTGCTGTTGTCGGCAACCGGCGGCGGTGGCGCACGCACGACATCCGGGTTCGGCGCGTGGACCTGCGGCATGAAGATCGGCACGACGTCGGGTATCGCATCGGACTCAAGTCGCGCCGCGGCGGGCTGCTCCACTTCGGGAGGCTGCGGCGGCGGTTGCTGCATAGTCTCCGCCGGCACCTGCGGAGGCATGGTGTCGGGCGAGGAAAACTCCGGCACGGGTGGCGGCGGTGCTGCGTCCGGCAGTGCTGGCGGATCCTGCGCAAAGCCCGTCCGCGCGAGCTCGGACCTGATGTTCTCCCACACGATCGGACGCGGCTCGATCGAGCCGACCATCTGGTTGAGGACGCCGAGGCGGAATGCCCACGCCTGCACGACATCGGCGAACGCCTTGTCCACCGCCATCATGGTCTCGACCTGCGCGCGCTCGCCGGCGTCGAGCGTGCCGAGCGCATATTCCGCGGCGAGCGCGATATGGTCCTCCGTATAGGCCATCACTTGCGGTCCAGACCCACCCTCACCGTATGAGCTCTCATAGTCCGAATCTCATAACCCGAGACATTCGCGAATATCCAACATGCTGCGCCGAAGCCACGTCTTCACCGTGTTGACGGGCGCCGCGAATTTCTCCGCCAGTTGCTCGCGGCTCCAGCCGTTGTAATAGGCGAGAAGCACGAGCCTCTGACGATCCGGCTCGAGCCGGCCGATACATTCGAGCAGCCGTCTCAATTCCTCAGTCATCTCCCGCCGCGCCAGCGGATCGGGGCTGTCGCTTGCGACTTCCATCGCCTGCGGCTCTTCCTCGATGGAGACTTCCGTCTTCTTGCGCACGATGTCGATGGCGCGGTTGCGCGCGATCGACGCCATCCAAGTGATCGGGGACGCGAGAGCGGGATTGAACTGGCCGGCGCTGTTCCAGATCTTGACGTAGGTCTCCTGAATGACCTCCTCTGCGAGATCCTGTCGGCGCAAGATACGGAGCACGACGCCGTAGAGTTTCGCGCGCGTGGCGACGTAGAGGCGCTCGAACGCGGCCTGATCGCCCTGCGCCACCGCCCCAATCAGCCCGACCAGCTCTGCTGGCGTCAGCATTCAGCCCCCCAATGCGCAGCCCGTCGCGTTCCGCGCAGGCCCTGGCACTCCGCCACCATAGCGCGCGACAAAGCCGACCACCAAGGGGGCGCGGCGGCACACTGTGGACAGCACATGCGAAAACCCGGACCCATGGGGTCCGGGTTCTGCAAATTCTCGCAGGTCTGGCGGCTAGCGTCTCAGGCGACGGCGCCCATGCGGGCACGCATCAGGCCGATGCTGTCGAGATCGGCCTGCTCGCGGGCGTTTTCCTCGGCGCGTTCGCGGGCTTGATCGCGCTCGTCGAGGAGCTCGACCTTCTTCAGCTCCTCGAAGGCTTCGGCCAGTGCAGCCTTGGCTTCGTCGAGCTGGCCCTTTAGCTCGTCGGCCGAGCGGGTCAGGTTCTCGCGACGCTGGATGGCAGCCTTGGCATAGGTCGGATAGGCGAAGTGCGAGGGATCGTTGATCCCGGCGCGCTCCTGCTCGGTCGAGATCTCGCGTTCAAGATCGGTCGACATCCGCTGGAAGTCGGCGATCATGGTCTCGATCTGGCTGACCCGGCGGCGCTTCTCGTCGACCTGAAACTTCTTCAGGCGGATGAGGGTATCACGTGACTTCATCGACTCGTACTCCCCAGAAGTCCCTTGGCTGCAAGAAACACACACATTGGGACAACACCGGTCTCCCCACAGGCCCGACGGGGACCAAGACCGGCTCTGCTACTCTGTGGGATGGGATGATGACGGGACAAAGTTAGCGTTCCGTTTCCAAATTGCCGAGGATTTGCGCCAACTGGCGGTAGCCGTCCGCCAGCGATGCATTTTCGTCCTTGCGTTGGCGCAGGAAGGCTTCCAGCGGCTCGTGCAGGCGGATCGCCTCGTCGACCTCGGGGCTGGAGCCGGCGCGGTAGGCGCCCAGACGGATCAATTCCTCCATGTCGGCATAGGTCGCCATCACCGTCCGCGCCTTCTGGATGGTCGGCCAGAACTGCGGGTCGGCCGATTTCGGCATGGTGCGGGAGACGGATTTGAGGATGTTGATGGCGGGGTAGCGGCCGCGCTCGGCGATCGAGCGCTGCATCACGATGTGGCCGTCAAGGATGCCGCGGACGGCATCCGCGATCGGCTCGTTATGGTCGTCGCCATCGACCAGCACCGTGAAGATCGCGGTGATGGCGCCCTCGCCCAAGCCCGGGCCGGCGCGCTCCAGAAGCTTCGGCAGCTCGGTGAACACGGTCGGCGTGTAACCCTTGGCGGTCGGCGGCTCGCCTGCGGACAGGCCGATCTCGCGCTGGGCCATGGCAAAGCGCGTCACCGAATCCATCAGGCAAAGGACGTCTTGCTCTTCGTCGCGAAAATATTCGGCGACCGCGAGCGTCAGATACGCGGCCTGGCGGCGCATCAGCGCCGGCTCGTCGGAGGTCGCGACCACGACCACGGAACGCGCGAGGCCCTCCTCGCCGAGGTCGTCCTGCAAGAATTCCTGCACCTCGCGGCCGCGTTCGCCGATCAGCCCGATGACGCTGACGGCGGCATCGACGTTGCGCGCAAGCATCGACAGCAGCACCGACTTGCCGACGCCGGAGCCTGCGAAGATGCCCATGCGCTGGCCGCGGCAGCAGGTCAGGAAGGTGTTCATCGCGCGCACGCCGAGATCGAGCGGCGCGCCGACGCGCTTGCGCGAGTGCGCCGGCGGCGGCGAATTGCGGTACGGCATCGGCGCCGGGCCCTGCGGCAGCGGCCCCTTGCCGTCGATCGGCTCACCCAGCGCATTGACGACGCGGCCAAGCCAGGCCGCGCAAGGCCGCACCTGATTTGCGGCATTGGCGATGACGGCCTTGCAGCCGCGCCGCACGCCGTCGAGGCCGGCGAACGGCATCACGACGGCGTTGTTGCCGGAGAAGCCGATCACCTCGCAGGGGATGGAACGGTTGCCGCCGGTCTCGATCACGAGCCGCGCGCCGACCGACATCGCGTGGATCGGTCCGGCCACCTCGACCATCAGGCCGCGCACGCCGACGACACGGCCATAAATATTGATGCCGTCAATATCGCCGATCTGTTCGGCAAGAGCCTTCATTAGAGGGCCTTCATGAGGTGATCGCCTTCATAATCCGGGGCTTCGTGGCGAAAACCTTAAGTTTCGCCATATTTCTGAACGGCGCTTAACTTCGTGTTTACCCGCATCGTTAATCATTGCGTCACTGTCTTTGTGACTGAGCGTGGCTCCCCTTCAGAAGAAGGCTGAGTCGCGGGAGTCGGTTAGGCCCGTCTCTTAAAGTGGAACTTGAACGCAACCGGATAACGAAAGCTGCTTCGCACACAAGACCTTAGGGCGATTCGACGAAAATTGCATCTACAGGGCTTGCGTTCCAGAATCAGAATTTGTTAACCATCTGTTGTCAGGATCCGAATCAGTTGTTCAAAGGCGTTTTGTTGTGTGCCGCGAATGCGGCCGACCTGACGCCCAGGAGCGGCGACTATGGGGAACTGGCATGCGCGTTTTGCTGATTGAAGATGACAGCGCCGTCGCGCAGTCGATCGAGCTGATGTTGAAGTCTGAGAGCTTCAACGTCTACACGACCGATTTGGGGGAAGAAGGCGTCGATCTCGGTAAATTATACGATTACGACATTATCCTTCTCGACCTCAACCTGCCCGACATGTCCGGCTACGACGTGCTCAAGCAGCTCCGGGTCTCCAAGATCAAGACACCCATTCTGATCCTCTCCGGCCTCGCCGGCATCGAGGACAAGGTCAAGGGTCTCGGCGTCGGCGCCGACGACTACATGACCAAGCCCTTCCACAAGGACGAGCTGGTTGCCCGCATCCACGCGATCGTGCGCCGCTCCAAGGGTCATGCCCAGTCGGTCATCCAGACCGGTGACCTCGTCGTCAACCTCGACACCAAGACGGTGGAAGTCGGCGGCCAGCGCGTGCATCTGACCGGCAAGGAATACCAGATGCTGGAGCTGCTCTCGCTCCGCAAGGGCACGACCCTCACCAAGGAAATGTTCCTTAACCACCTCTATGGCGGCATGGACGAGCCCGAGCTGAAGATCATCGACGTCTTCATCTGCAAGCTCCGCAAGAAGCTCGCGAATGCCTCGGAAGGCCGCAACTTCATCGAGACCGTTTGGGGCCGTGGCTACGTGCTGCGCGAGCCGCACGAGGTCGAAGAGCGCATTCCCGCCTGATCCTGGGTTTACCCGCGAGCCCTTCGGGGCTTGCTCCTCCCAGCCTGGACCCCGCCGCGAATGGCGGGGTTTTGTTTTTTGGGGACACGAACGCGGCCTCATCGTCCTGCCGCCGTTGAACCGCTATCCTTCCCCCGCCGACGAATGGTCGCTGCACGATGGGGGAACGATGATCCTGCAATCACTCGCCGGCCTGCCCGCCTTCCTGGTCTATTTCTGCACCGGGCTGATCGCGATCGTGACGTATCTGTTCGTCTACACCCGCATCACGCCCTACAACGAATTCCAGCTGATCCGGGACAACGAGCCGGCCGCGGCGATCGCACTCGGCCTCAGCCTGCTCGGCTTCGTGGCGCCGCTGGTCAGCGCCATCGCGCATTCGGCCAATGTGCTGGATTGCCTGATCTGGGCGGTCATCGCGCTGATCGTGCAGATCATCGTGCTCTTTCTGGTGAGGGTGCCGGTGCCGAATCTGCCGGCGCGGATCGCGGCCGGCGAGCTTGCACCCGCGATCTGGCTCGGCCTGTCCTCGCTCGCCGCGGGCCTGCTCAACGCCGCCTGCATGATCTACTGACATGGCCGACAAGCCCTCCAAAAAGGAGTTCGGCAAGCGCCGGCCGGCGGCCGGACCGCCGCCTGCACAACAGCCGGTGAAGCGCTCCCGCCATGTCGCGCTGCTGGTGATGGGCACGATTGCGGTCGGCACCACCGCCTACACGCTGATGCCGCGGCACAATTGCGAGCCCTCCGCAACCGGTGCGATAGTCCCCGGCGCCACGGTCCCCGGAGCCGCGCCGGTGCAGGCGAGCACCGCCTGCAGCAGCAGAAGCAGCTCGTCGGGCGGCGGCGGCAGCTCGCGCTGGTCGTCGCGATCGAGTTTCTTCAGCAGCGACTCCTCGAGCCATTCCTCGTCCGGAACGTCATCCGATTCAGGCTCCGGCGGCGTGAGCCGCGGTGGCTTCGGCTCGTTTGGCCATGGCTTCTCTGGCGGCGGCTGACCCATGCAACGCATCGTCTGCCCCGAGCGCGACGACTGGCGACAGACCGCCGAACAATGCGGCTTCGCCTTCCACACCATCGACGGCGAGCGCTATTGGGACGAGCGCGCCTACTACGCCTTCACGCTCGACGAGATCGAGCGCGGCATCGAGACGCCGACCGGCGAGATCGACGCGATGTGCCTGGAGCTCGCCGGCCGGGTCATCGGCGACGAGCGCCATCTGCAGCGCTTGAAGATACCGGACGCGTTCTGGAGCCTGATTGCCGAGAGCTGGGCACGAGACGACCGCAGCCTCTATGGCCGGCTCGATCTGAAATTCGACGGCAAGGGACCGGCAAAGCTGCTCGAATACAACGCCGACACGCCGACCTCGATTTTCGAAGCCGCTGTGTTTCAATGGACCTGGCTCGAACAAGCGATTGAACGGCGCATCATTCCGTCGCGCGCCGACCAGTTCAACTCCATCCACGAACGGCTGATCGAAGCCTGGAAGCAGATTGCAGCTAGCCGCCATGTCCATCTCACCGGCACCACGGGCAATGAGGAGGACGCCGGCACGCTCGCTTATCTCGAAGACACAGCGCGCCAAGCCGGACTGGCGACCACGCTGCTCGACATCGAGGCGATCGGCTGGCGCAATGACGCCGGCGGCTTCGTCGATCTCGACGACCGCGATATCGGGCTCGCCTTCAAGCTCTATCCCTGGGAATGGATGTTCCACGACAGCTTCGGCGCAAAGCTCAAGGACGCATCGACACGCTGGATCGAACCGCCGTGGAAGGCGGTGCTCTCCAACAAGGGAATCCTGCCGCTGCTCTGGGAGATGTTTCCGAACCATCCCAATCTGCTGCCGGCGTTCTTCGAGGACGATCCGCGGGCAGCCGAGCTCGGCAGCTCCTATGTGCGCAAGCCACTGCTGTCGCGCGAAGGCGCCAACGTCACGCTGGTATCAGGCGGAATGCCGCTCGACGAGCAGGCAGGCCCCTACGGCGCCGAAGGATTCGTGCGGCAAGCGCTCGCGCCGCTGCCGAACTTCTCAGACTTCTATCCGGTGGTGGGAAGCTGGCTGGTCGATCACGAACCCTGCGGCCTGTCGATCCGCGAGGACGAGAGCCCGATCACCGGCAACGGCTCGCGGTTTCTGCCCCATGCGATTCTGTGAGGTGCGCTCTTCTTCCCTTCTCCCCTGGGGAAGAACGCATCTCACCGCGCCGCGGCGACCTTCAACGACGGCGGCATCAATCCGCCCATCGGGCGGCCGGAGCGCGTCGGGTTGAGCTGATAGAGACCACGACGCTCGGCGATCGGGCGGAACGCGTCGGTGATGCCGACGACGGATTCGGCGGCGCCCAACAGCAGCGTACCGTCGGCTTCCAAAACCTTCGCCATGCGCTCGAAGATCACGGCCTTGGTGTCCTGGTCGAAATAGATCAGCACATTGCGGCAGAAGATCACGTCGAACGTGCCGAGATGGGAGAAGTCCTGCAACAGATTGAGCTGACGAAACTGCACCATCGCGCGGATGTCGGCATTGAGCTGCCAGACCTCCCCCGCTTGCGTGAAGTATTTCATCAGATGCTGGATCGGCAGGCCGCGCTGCACCTCGAACTGGCTGTAGACGCCGGCCTTGGATTTCTCCAGCACCTCCTGCGACAGATCGGTGGCGACGATCTCGATGCGCCAGCCGGCGAAGGCTGCGCCCATCTCCTTCACGCACATCGCGATCGAATAGGGCTCTTGTCCCGTCGACGAGGCCGCCGACCAGATGCGCAGCGACTTGCGCGCCGCGCGCGCCCGAAGCAGCCCCGGCAGGATCGTTTCGCGCAAATGATCGAACGGGATCTTGTCCCGGTAGAAGAAGGTCTCGTTGGTGGTCATCGCCTCGACCACGTCGCTCGCAAGCCGCCCGTCGCCATTCCTGATCTTCAGCACGAGATCGGGGATTCCGGCGAGGCTCGCCTTGCGGGCCAGCGGCAGAAGCCGGCTCTCGACCAGATACTGCTTGTCCGGCGAGAGATCGAGGCCGGAGCGCTCTTTCAGGAATTTGCGCAGATAGTCGTAGTCAACCGGCGTCACGAGCGGTCACCCGCGAACAGGCGATTGACCCGGCTGCCGATCTGGTTGAGCGGCAGGATCGCCGCGCAGATGCCGGCATTGGCCGCCGCGCCCGGCATGCCCCAGACCACGCTGGAAGCTTCGTCCTGCGCGATCACGCTACCGCCGGCGGCGACGATGTCCTTGCCGCCGCGCATGCCGTCCGAGCCCATGCCCGTCAGGATCACGGAGAGGATGGCGCCGTGCCAGATATCGATGGCGGAGGTGAACAGCGGATCGACCGCGGGCTTGCAGAAATTGACTGCGGGACCGTCGTCGAGCGCGATCGCCACGTCGGCGCCACTACGCACGACGCGCATGTGCTTGCCGCCCGGCGCAAGATAGATGCGACCCGGCTTCACCGGCTCGCCGTCGACGGCTTCGGCTGCCGGCTTGCGGCTCGTGCGTGCCAGATGCTCCGCGAGAATGGTGGTGAAGGTGGGCGGCATGTGCTGGGTGATCAGCACCGGGACGCGGTCGATCACGGGACCGAGCTCGGCGACGAGCGCCATCAGCGCCTGAGGACCGCCGGTCGATGAGCCGATCAGCAGCACCTTCGGTGCCTGGGTCGAGAACGGACGCGTGGACAGCGGCGAGGACGACGACGGCGCATGCAGGGCCGGAGCCGCCGCGGACGCGGCAGGCCGCGCGACAAGCGGTCCACGTGCAGCCGGAGCCGGGCTTGCGGGCGCGAGCGGCGGGCTCGCAACCGCGGGCTTGCGGCGCAGCCGTGCACCGAGGTGGCGGATTTTCTGGATCAGGTCGTGATGGAAGATGTCCGCAGCCGACGCCTCGCGCGTCGATTCCGGCTTCGGGATATAGTCGGCCGCGCCGAGCGACAGCGCCTTGAAACTGATCTCCGCGTTGCGGCGGGTCAGCGTCGAGGCCATGATGATGACGAGATCGCGCTTCTTCGCCAGCAGTTGCGGCAGCGCGGAGATGCCGTCGAGCTCGGGCATTTCGATATCGAGCACGGCAACGTCGGGGTTGATGCGTTCGATCTGGTTGACCGCCTCGAGCCCGGTACGCAGCGACGCCGCGACCTCCATGTCATGCTCGGCACCGATCCAGCGCGAGATCAGACCACGGATGACGACGGAGTCATCGACGACCATCACCCGCAACGGTCCGGCTTCCCGCGACGAGCCCGGGGTCGAATTACCTGCGAACGCAACACTCATTACTCACCAACTCAGACTGAAACGGTCAGTTGAAAACAAACGCCGAAGGAGCCGTTCAGCCTCCGGGCGATCGCTCAGATAAGGCCGACTTCCTGGAATTTCGCCGTCACGATGTCCTTGTCGAAAGGCTTCATGATGTACTCGTTGGCGCCCGCGTGCAGCGCGCGCGCGATATGCGCGACGTCGTTCTCGGTGGTGCAGAACACGACCTTGGGCTGGTCGCCACCAGGCATGCGCCGGAGATGGCCGAGGAACTCGTAGCCGTCCATCACCGGCATGTTCCAGTCGAGCAGGACCGCATCGGGCAAGCCGCGCTTGCAGGCCTCCAGCGCCTTCTCACCGTCCTCGGCTTCGAGGATCTGGAAGTCGAGGCCTTCCAGGATCCGGCGCGCAACCTTGCGGATGACGCTGGAATCATCAACGACGAGACAAGTTCGCATGTGAACCTCTGCTTCTCCCCCTTTTGCGGGGGCACTTCCAATTGCAGATACGTCGGCGGATGTGCCGGCGTATCAGGCCGCCATCATCTCGGGCGCGAGCTCGAGGACGCGATCGACGTCGAGGACGACCATGAGCTGGCCGTCGAGACGGTGGACACCGCCGGCGAGCTTGGCCATGCGGGGGTCGAGATTGAC
>NZ_JADPIY010000001.1:0-1090 GCF_023073095.1 Bradyrhizobium sp. 44 | reverse complement strand
TTTTTTAACTCCAGTGTTTCCGACGGCTCCTGCCGGTCGGCGGTATCGAGCTGAGCGAGATAGCGCGCAACACTCTCCTCCAATTGCGTGCGCCGCCGCTCGACTTTGCCGCGCGTGAAGTTCTTATCGCGATTATTGACTGCTTTGAATTTGCTGCCGTCGATCGCAACGCTGGCTGTCGCGAGCAAGCCCATCTTGCGGCACACCTCGACGAAGCGCGCGCAGACCTTTTTGATGCCGGGACCATTGTCCTTGCGGAAATCGGCAATCGTTTTGTGATCGGGCGCAAGCCTGGCGAGCAGCCACATCACTTCGACGTTGCGGCCAGCTTCACGCTCAAGCCGGCGGCTCGAATGGACACGGTTGAGATAACCGTAAATGTAGAGCCCTAAGAGCGCGGCCGGATGATACGACGGCCTACCTGTGCCGGCAGGCTCAACGCCACCGAACCCAAGTTCAGCCAGATCGAGGGCTGCAACGAAGGCGTCGATCACGCGAACCGGATTGTCATCTGCAACCCAGTCGTCCAGGCATTCCGGCAACAAAGTAGATTGCCCGCGATCAGCTCCTTGAATGAAACGAGCCATGCCAGCCCCCACCGATTCAGTGCGGGAATCATAGCAGGCACGGCGTTTTCACACAGCCAGGGTCATAAGCGTCGGTTTGGCCGCGAACGCGCCACGTTCGGTCTGGCCCCGATTACGGTCGTGCTGAATGTCGCCGCCATCTTCACCTACCGGCCACTTCCCGCCAGAACCTGTTTTTCAATCGCTGCGAGTTTCGCCATTTCAACGGTCAGATTTTTGAGCCGTTCTTTGATCCGCGTCTTTTTTAACTCCAGTGTTTCCGACGGCTCCTGCCGGTCGGCGGTATCGAGCTGAGCGAGATAGCGCGCAACACTCTCCTCCAATTGCGTGCGCCGCCGCTCGACTTTGCCGCGCGTGAAGTTCTTATCGCGATTATTGACTGCTTTGAATTTGCTGCCGTCGATCGCAACGCTGGCTGTCGCGAGCAAGCCCATCTTGCGGCACACCTCGACGAAGCGCGCGCAGACCTTTTTGATGCCGGGACCATTGTCCTTGCGGAAATC
>NZ_JADPIY010000022.1:0-525 GCF_023073095.1 Bradyrhizobium sp. 44 | reverse complement strand
CCAGCCGAAGCCGAGCAACGCTACTACGCCATGCTGGAACAACCCGCGATGGCGGCATAACTTAAACCAAATGGCCTCCGGCAAACCCGGGGCGGTTCAACTGGGCAAAAAGCTGCCTTTAAATTATCGATTGCGAGTGGCGATAGCCGCTCATCAGCAGCAAAACCCGCCAAACATTGGCGGGTCTTTTCCGTTGGTTTAAGAGCAACAGGTGCGGGACTGCCGAACCGGACGCAACGGTCAACGTTTCGCGGGCGGGCCGTTCTTGTTACCGGGCAGGCCCTTCACGTTGGTCGGATCCTGCTGCTGCACCGTCCTGTCACCTGCTGAACCCATGGTACCCTGTCCAGGAGGTGGTCCGCTCTTGCCTCCGGGCGCGCCGCTTATGCCGGCGCCTGAGTTCTGCGCGCTGGTGGCAGTTGAAGCGTAAGCGCTGTTTCGGTCCCACCTTCCATTGAAGGCGTCGAGCGAGGCATGATCGATCTCTGATTGGAGATCGGCTTTTGTCTAAGCTTGACCATATGC
>NZ_JADPIY010000010.1:0-215589 GCF_023073095.1 Bradyrhizobium sp. 44 | reverse complement strand
TCAAGCCGTTCGACTTGGGCACTGCGCCTATCACTGTCCATAAGGACAGTTCTCAACAACACGCCTTATTCGGCAAGGCGGCCTTCACCGGACGGATACCCTGATTCCATCAATACGGCCTTTGGTAGCCGCGACGGCTAGCGATCACCACCCCGTGGTGAAAGCGTGCGCCAAGCGCGTCACTTTGGAATTCAGCCCGGCCCAGCCTTGCAAACCCGCTCAGAAAAGATGATCGGCAGTCGCCGCCGGCGCGCTCATGCGACCGACGCAATACTTGAGCCCAATCGTCTAATCGCGAACGATTGCAGGTCGCTAGCTGCGCGTTGACCATTGCTCGCGGAAGAGCCAGTCAGCCTTACCCTTTTTTGGCTTGATCGAAGACCGGGAGTTGCCCGACTGTTGTGGCAGTCAACGTCATCAGCGTGCTCTTGCCGGAAGGGAGTTTGCTCCCCAAAGCTCGAACGTGCGGTTTGCTGGACACCTCAGGATTCCAAGTGCACTCCTCAGCCTCTAATTTTAGTGGCGGAGCCGCGCAGCAGCGAACGTTAATGGTCGATATACTCCCGCACTACCTGCCGAACCTCCGCCATTCCCACCGATCGGTCCTCGCGCCGGGCCCTTGTCTCAGCTCGCGCGCCAGCGCTGTCCAGTATTGACCGGCGCAGCTCGTAGACCGCCATCGCAGCTTCGTCTGAAAGCGCCCGCGCCTGCTCTCGCGCGGCACGGGCCTCGTGGACAAGCCGTTGACGGTCAGCATCAGCGTCTTCCGTTTTCTGCTGTGTCATTTTGAGCCCCGAATCAATCGACGCCCCATCATGCAATCGACGTCGATGGCGCGTCGCTAACTTAGATTATTGCGCGCGCTCGAACACGGGTCACAAGCTGCTCTGCCCACCATGTCGCGATTGGGCCCGCTATGCTCCATGAGCGGACATGCTCTACCCAGCTGGGTCTATTCGCCACGTCCGCCAAGGGAATGCAATCGAGGCGAGGCCCTGCCGACAACGGATCATTTGCTCGCCGCCTGCGCAGACGTAGCGGAGCCCGCCTTGGCGCTGTTCGACGGGATCAAGCCCGAGTTTTTCCGAATAGAACGCCCGCGCCCGATTCAGGTCCCTGGCTGGAAGCCGGCTTGCCACTTTGGCGTTCCTCAGCATGCCCTCTCTCCTCCTAAGTCTTGGGCTCGTTCGGCTCCCAACTCATGGGCACGAGAGACAGAGAGCCCCTAAATGTTTCGCTACAGTAGAAGCATCCACGAATCCGCTCAAAGCAATTACTGGATGGCTCAACAGCTTCGGCGTGGCGCTCAGCAGTAAACGTCCGGTCCGCCCCTAGGAATCGAGATTTGGCTACACCGCCCGAAGAAAGCGATGGCCGAAATGGCGACATTCGCGCCGTGGCAGGGGCGCCATCATCAAGTACGATGAGCGCCCCTATGCATATCCTACTTGGGGGGCGGGGTCGTAGAGCGGTTTGCCCTTATCGACGATGTGCACCGTCAGCAGCTTCACCGCCTTATCACCAACGACCTTGAAAGACCCGTGCGGAGTATCCCGAATATTTACAGCAGCAATGCCGGTTGGGAAGGGCACTTGTTTGCCATCCGGAAGTTCAATGGTGCCTCCTTCTAAAACGTAAAATGACTCTTCTCCATGATGGATATGGAGCGTTGAGGTATCGCCGGGCTTGATCTCCGAGATGCTGGTGATGACCTCCATATTTGTGCCGGTCAAATCTGCTCGCTTTAATTCCTTCCGAAATGGCGAGTCTTGGGCGTTTGCTGCGAATGTGAAAAGTGACGCATAGAATTCCGAGCAAGAACTTCAACATCATCCTCCCCAATTAACGAAATCTGCAAATCGAGCAGCCACCGGATTAGGCCCGAGGAGTGGCACGCAGCTCAAGGTTTATCGTTTTTGCAATGCAGTACGGACCAGTAGTGGTTCTCCCATTCCGCTAAGGCTCAAAAGCTGCCTTGCCAGCTCAAGTCGAGCGCTTTCAGCTTGCCTGCGAAGAGCAGACCTCGCGGCACGCTGAGCTAAGGGCCAAAAGCTGCCTTGGCAGCTCGCATTGCGCGCTTCAGCTTGCCTCCCAAAACCAGACGTCGCGGCACGCTGAGCTAAGGTCAGCTAGGGGCAAGCGGAAGCGGCCGCGCTCATTCGATCACCTCGTCGGCACGAGAAATCAGCGTTGGTGGCAGTCTGAGGTCGAGCGCCTTGGCGTTTTCAGGTTGATGACCAGCGCGATTTTCGTCGGTTGCTTTGGGGTCATTTGGATTTATCCGCAGCATCATATGCGGCTTCCCAGTCCTTTGATTTGGTCGAAATCCAGTGCTTGGCCTCTTCTTCGGTCGCGAAATCGCCAACATGGGAATCCGGGCCGCGCCCCGTGAAAATCCGCACGGTCCAGCGGCCGCCTTTGGTCTTGGGATAGAATTTAGATTTATCAGGCATCCTGAGAGTATGCGCCGCACCGGCCTCAAGTTCCAGCCCGGACCCACTACCCATCCGGGCACAATGAACCTTGACACGCTTTGTGCTGACACAGTGCTATCGAGTTTTACATTTCCCGCCGGGGCTGGCTATCCGCCGCCTGCGCTTCATTTAAGCCGGAGGCGTTTTTTGCTTGTGGCGGCTGAAAGCGGCCGACGTTCGTGTGCGATTCTACGGCTCGGCGCGGGACGGCACGTCAGCGATCTGGACTTCGCTGGCGCGCCAGAAGCGATTATCCGGCGGCTCTCGAAGCGCCGGTAACGACGCCGCGTTCATCGGGGCCGACTTGCCTTGAAGCCAATAGGCCCGCCAGCGTGAACCGGCGGGCATATTATCGCTAGCCAACCCTCAAGTTTTCGGCCGACGTTTTGCCGCGGTTGCTCATTTCCTCGTAGCTCACCTTAGCACCCTCGTTGAAAGTGCTCAGTCCCGCTTTTTCGACAGCGGAAATGTGCACGAAAACATCCTTGCCGCCGTTGTCTGGCTGAATAAACCCAAAGCCTTTGGTCGAGTTGAACCACTTCACAGTACCTGTCGCCACGTCCGTCGCCTCGCTTGAGCAATAGCACCAGCCTAGACCGAGCACCCACGCTGGGCAACCATCGGTGGGAGTGTACTGAACCGCCTCCACAAGCGGACCTCAGCGACCTCGGCCATCACGTCACTTAGTCATTGACCGTTCCAACTGGCTGCAAGGACCTAGATGCAAAGCTAGCCACGACCGGTCGTGGCTTGCGGGTCGATGCCGGTTACACTACCTACACACCTCGCGAAAATGCGGCCGTGAGCAAATGTGAAGCCAAGCAAAACGCTCGTGGCGCGGCCGCTTGTCCGATACTGATGAAAAGTGAGTGCCAATGACTGTTTTCTCGGGGTCGGTGTTCGCGATGGACGTTGACGGCAAAGCTACATTCGCGTTCGAGGCGAAGAATTTCCGGGAAGCCTTCGAGTTGTGCAAAGAGGACTGGGTTCGTGATGACTTGACCACGATTACATCGAACGGCCTCCCTCTTTGCTCCTCGACCGCCAAGATGACAGTTCGCAGAGCTGACGAAGCCGAGATTGTCATCTATCGAAACGCAGCTGACAAAGCTCAAGCAGAAGACTTGGTGCTAGCATATCTTGTCGATTTAGACTGAGCGTGGCGACCTTCCCCCGCGGGCCACATCGCCAGGCCCGCCCGGCTGATCCGGTTTGGGCCAGCAGGGAAATGACGCGGTTTTCTGGTACCCCGATCGGGGCGGAGCGGCGCTTGTCGTTGCACCGACCACGCGCGCTGATCAGAGCACCCGCCGCGTACTAGGCGAGCAAAGCTAAGTAGATGGTCCTTTTCGGGAACGCCAAAATGAGATTGCCTAATGGAAATATTGGAGCGAGGATAATGAGACCGGGGCTGGCAATCCCTTTTCATTTCGTAATTTTGAAGAGACCCGGGGGGCCGCTGATGAAAGTCAGTGGCCCCGGTCCTTTTTAGGAACGCCAGATCGCGACTTAGGCTTTCTGTTCAGTCACCGCGTCCAGACAGCGCGAGGACCCGTCCCGAGGTCTTAGCCCTTCCCCTGGGGCTGGGGCCTTTTGCTGGCTGCTGACCGAATAGTTTAAGGTCCAACGCGAAAGCGCCGGCCCAGGCCGCGTCGCTTCATCCTCGCCGAGGTCCTTCCCCCAGCGCGCTTTCGCGGCCGCTTGCATATCGGTTTTTGGCGTTGCCTTTGCCGATGGCGTGCAGCTTCAGTTTGCTGAAATAGACCGCCGACCAAGGGAGCCCCGCCAGCTCGCAGGCGAGTACGGCAGCTCCGAGCATCGGGAAGAGCGCTTCGACACTGGAGAACTGTCCAGAGAATGGCTCTTCGATGGAGACGCCGAGGCAGTCCGGTCCAGCGAAGCGCCGGACCGCCCCGTGAACGCCAACCGTGCGACTTCCAATGTTGCCTTCAAACCGAAGTGCCTGGGCATCGAGACCTCCATCAAGAGACACCCTGCTGACGCCGAGTGTCGTTCCCAAGTCCAAGCCGAGCACGTAATTGCGGCTCAATCAAAGCGCTTTGATTAATTTACCCACAACGTATAGAGGAAGCTTGCGCGAGGCCTTGCGGACCATCGCTTTAACTTCACCCAGGAGTTTCGCTGGCACACGAACAGGAACGGTATGCTCACCCTACATCGGCGGGCGGCGAGGCCGGCGCCGCTTCGTGGCATGAATTGTCTGCATAGAGGAATCCTGGGCCGAATTCGCCGGCCCGTCAATGACGCTTCTTTCCGATCGGATCGGAAATAATCTGGCTTGCGTCAGGCTCTTCGATTCCCGCGTCAATATCCGGCGAGCTGTTGCAGGCGCACGGATCACCGGCACCACACTGACAGCCAAGCTCTTCGCTCCAGGCCCGGTCCGGATGGTTCTCGCAGACAAAGCCGATGCCGAAGCAGATGGGACAGTTGGGATTGGTCATGGCATGAAAAAGCGCGCGGGCCTTGCTCCAAAGATCGCAAGCATACCGCGCGCCTCGGTTACGCCGCCAATTCTTTGCGAACCGCGGCGGCCGAATTGCCTACCTTGTCGACGGCCTTCTGCAGCTCGTCCCTCGATACACCAAGCTGCTTGGTCCAATACTTGACCTCGAAATCTTCATGCATGTTGATTTTGCTACGGTCGCGCTGGTCCCGTTTGGTGAGATTGTCGCTCATCTTCCTCCTCCACCCCGTGTACAAGCCGTTCATCGTCAAGAACGGTCAGCAGGTCATTGATTGTATTCTGGCAGTCCCGCGGCCCGAGCTCGACATAGCGAGCTAAGATGGCTTGGGCTTCTTTTACGGCTTCCCTTACGCGATCCGGCATGCCGGTACTCCAATCACTGGGGCTGAAACGCAGCTAAGAACGCCCCGTTCCTTTGCTCAGCCCTTTAAACGAGCTGGCGCGCAGCAGGCCTTCGATGTTGGCGTAGCACGTCGGCTCGACCCAGGTGGCCTTCGGTTTCTTGACAGGCTTGGTGAGCTTCTGCTTCGGGCTGACGACGGTATCGAGAGCCTTGCGGATCTCCGCCGATTTCGTCCGGCTCCAGCCCGTGCCGACCTTGCCGATGTGCCGCAGCTCTTTTCCTTCCTGCTTGCCGAGGTAGAGCGCGGCGACGCCACCGGGGTCCTTGATGAAGCCGATGACGGGGAATTTCTCTCGCTGGACGGCATTGATCTTTTGCCAAGCCTCGACCCGGTCCGACCGGTACGGCGCATCGACGCGCTTGGAGACGATGCCCTCATAGTTCAGCTTTCTGGCAGCCTGGAACAGCGCCTCCCCGTCACCTTCGTGGTGTTCACTGTAGAAGATGGGAGCTTCCAGCCCGTTCTCATCTACCAGCTGCTTCAGCAATTCCTTGCGGGCAAGCTGAGCCATCTTGCGAAGGTCCTTGCCGTCCAGCCATAGGAGATCGAAGGCGAAGTAAACCAGCCGGTCCTGGTCCCCTCTACCGAGGTCCGCACTGAAGTTCGGAGAAGTTGGTGCGCTCTTCATGGATGACGACTACCTCCCCGTCGACGATCGCCTGACCCGGGATGTTGAAGGCGCCGGCAATGACCAAGAAACGGTTGACCCAGTTGTGGCCGTTCCGGGTAAAGGCGTTCCGGTCGTCGTGGTCGATGTGGAGCTGGATGCGGTAGCCGTCGTATTTCACTTCATGAATCCACTGAGCCCCTGAAGGCGCTTTCATCTTCAGGGTCGCCACTGGGGGCTGATAAAGCCCGGCATGGCAGCTTGCGGCTTCTTAGCCGGTGCCGGGGTACGCTTTGCCACTAACACAACTCACAAAAAGCCCGCCGCCGGAGTTGGGAGCCGAAGGCGGGGCAGTTTACCTACCTTACTTAGGACTCTCCAACCGCCAGACTGATGCGGCGTTCCCACGCGTTCTCTCATACAACCGCGATCGAGATTCCAGGTTCGGGCTCCGCGTCACCGTCGTTGCAGACGGCGGCCAGGTGCCGTCATTCCTGGACGGCGACCGCGCCGATCTCATCGTCCTGGACATCGTGATGCCGGGCGACGACGGTGTGTCGGGACCTCCGCGCCGAAAAGCACAAGGCCGTACCGGTCCTGATGCTGGCCGCCCGCACCGATGAGACGGATCGGATCGTCGGCCTCGAGATAGGATCCCGCGACTATCTCGGAAACCCTTGCCGCGCGCGAGCTGCTCGCCCGGATCAAGGCGGTGCTGCGCCGGACCAGGATTGGTGCCCAGCAACGCGTGCTCTCCCGTGATCAGCTTCTGAACTTGACCCAAGGGCGCGAGGCCGAGTTGTTCGATCGCTCGATCGACCTTTCGGTCAGCCGCGTACGCCAGCGCCTGAGAGACGACGCACGGAACCTGCATACATAAAGACCGTGCGGAACGAGGGATACGAGCAGACCGTTGGCGACTGCACGCGTGGCCTGCTGATCTACTCGGCGGCAGAAGCGGCATGTTGTTACCCACTCGCCCATCATCCTGAATGAAACGATGGGCAGGCTGTACGGTCCCTGATGAGTGCCGTCCGTGAGGTTCACCTGAAACTGCGAACCGATGACCGTGAAGCCTTGAAAGGACACGATGTCCACGTGGTTGGTAAAGCCCGCGTCCCGGTAGCTCATCAGAGAGCGCAAGAGCGTTGGCCGGGGGCGAGGCGTGGTGATCGCGGTGCTCGCGCCAGCGGGATGCCGCGATCGTCGTTCTCCCACCATCAGGAAAAGCCGCCAGCGAATTGGCAATACGGTTGTCCGGCGTGCCGGGGCCGCTTCCTTCGGATCGTGCTTCCCTACCTTCCTTCCGGCCGCAGATTTGGCAGTGTCGGAAAAGATCGCTGGCTCCGCAGACTGAAGAGGTCGCGGCGCAAACCGATGTGGCCGACCCTGACGGCCTTTCTCAACAGAGGAGTATCCTCGGAATGGGCAATGACGGCCCAGACGTCGCCGACGATGTATGTGGAGACGTCCCGCTACAAAGCTTTCAAAAGCGGATGGCCGACGAGCCGTTGCATGGCTATGAACTAGTCGAGCGGTGGGTCGCACCCCGCGCTCCGCTCGGCGCCCTCCTCGCCTCCAGTTGCCGGCGAGCGTGTCTGCCAAACCGCTTTGTTCGGCAACCCTGCACCGCGACAACGCAAATAGAGTTGTGGAAAAGCCGAAACGGAGCAGCTAACTCGCCTTAGCTTCCCCACCGCGTTTGAGGCGGTTCCGTGAGACCAGTACTCTTCGTCACAGAAGCTAGGTCGCCTGGACCTTGCGGGGCGGCGGACCTTACCCGCTTGCCAGCCTAGAGGAAAGAACATGCAGAAGCAAATGTTGAGGGGCTCTGACGTCGAAACGATGCTCCGGCGACTGTCCGGTGCCATCGAACGGGATCAGATCTACGTCGATGGCCTTCCCCGGGAGTGCTTTCCAAGCGTTTACGATGATACCCTCTGGCGCGACTGGCGCCAGGGCCATCGGGTTTTCATCGGTAAGCTGCTCGCGAGCGCACATGCCATGGATTCCGCTCAACTGGAGCGGCTGACCGAAGTCGCTTCCAGATTCGTCCCGGAAGTCGTCGGACGCATCATGCTGGAGACCCTCGCAGAGATCGTCAGCGGGTCGTCCGCCGCAGGCTGCGAGACGGCGGCTCACTTCTTCGACTGGGTGGCCGGCGAGGTCGTGCGGCAGGGCCGCGGCAAGGGACGCAGTCGGTCGGCCCGCAAGTCGATCGAACGGTGGTTTTCGAGCACCGACCCGTTGACGATCTCGCAAGATCCGGAATGCGGATATCCGTCGCTCATCGACGCAATCCGCGCGGGTCGGGCCGCATTGCAACAGACGCCCTGAGCGTCCGTCGGGCGCAAGGCTGGACGCGGGCCATCGCGGCGGAACGCTCCTCCGCCTCGATGCCTTGCGAGTCGATGTGTGCTGCACTTGAAGCAGTCGGCCGCTGAGAGATGCTGGCGGACCCACAGATCGTCCGCTGGAGGCTAATGTACGTCCGCGCTCGGAAGCATAGTACGTCACGGGATTCGGGGTTCCAATTGTGCAATAGGTCGTCGCACAATTGGTCGGCCTGCGTCGGCGCGTTCGAGGACCTCAATTGCGCTTGCCGGCGGCGGCGCGATCGCCCGCGCTTGACCGCCATGCTCATGGGATCCGAGAGTATGAGGCGCTGGAGGCCTGGCGGGCGGGAAAGATCAGCTTCCGCCGCTGTATGCGCATAGCTAGATTTTAGCGCAGCAGGCAAGTAACCATTCCATGGGACGCATTTTCACGACCGAGGATGCCCCGCGAAATACTCCCAGCCTTTGGGCACGATTACTCGTTCCTCACCTCGCTTGCGGAGATGAACCCCCTGCCCCTCCTCGACAGTGCCGATCGGTAAAATGCGAAGATGCAGACCGGCCGCGCGTATCTGACTCCCATTCTCCCGCGAGAGTGCCGACGAGTCCGAAATCGGCGCCGGGTCCCAGCGCGAAATCTACTGGGTCTTCACCGAGCTTCAGCGCCGACTTCGCCACGAGATCATCGAGAGGGAACTGATCGCCATCTAGGATAAACTTACATTTCGACTCGGCTGCGAGCTCCGAAAGGCTTTGGCCAAGTCCGTCGGTGTTGTCCATACAGGAAGTGCAGCTCTCGGACGTTACCAGGGCGCGCCCCAGAGCGACTTCGGGATCCAGAGCAAACTGCTTCTTCGACCGGTCTGTTTGCTCAAGCGACAGCCAATCGAATCGAGACGCGGCGGTGCAATACTTCAGCGCGGCGGTGGTCAATCCTGGATAGCGTGTGAGGAATATCGTGTCTCCACGTCGAGCCCCCGTCCTTCGGAGCATGCGCTCCCGCTCGACGTAGCCCATCACGGTGGCGGAAAGGCTCATCTCCAAGCTAGAGCTTATGTCGCCGCCGCCTATGACCACCCCGACCGAAGCAGCGAGATCTTTCATGCCGACTGCGATCTCGACCAACTTCGGAACACGAAAGTTGCTCGGCATCGCGCAGTTGAATAGCAGGGCAACTGGAACGCCGCCGCAAGCCGCAACGTCGCTGATATTCAGTGCGGCCAAGTAGCGTCCCAATCCGGTCGCATCGAGCAGACTGGCTTTGAATGCAGTCAAATCGGCCGGAAACCGATCCGTCGAGAGCAAGGTCAGGAATTTCGGCGTAAGACGCTTTGGTCTCGGATTGATTCCGTGGATCGGTGCAATCCTGCTCTGGTACGCGGTCCGATGGATTCGTCAACGTCTCGCTGATCCCCGCCCCGCACCAGGTCGCCGCCAAGTTCTTCGAGCTTCTCACGAAGGAAGGCCTCCTCGTCGACATCTTCGCCTCGACCAGACGCGTCTTCTTCGGCGTCGCGCTCGGGATTCTTGCAGCGGTGCCCGTTGGCTTCCTGCTCGGCTGGTATCGCCCGGCCCGCACCTTCGCCGACCCGATGATCAACTTTTTCCGCGCGCTGCCACCAATCGCGCTGATCCCGCTGGTGATTGTCTATTTCGGCGTGGACGAGGTCGCAAAACTGGTCATCCTGTTCTACGCCTCATTCTTCTCCGGCGTGATCGTGATGTATGAAGGCGTCTCGCAGATCACGCCCCTCTACATCCGCGTAGCGCAGACGCTCGGTGCCACTCAGGCGGAAATCTTCCGCAAGGTCATCATTCCCCTCACCGTCCCGCATACTCTCACCGCACTGCGGGTCGCATTGGGCGTGGCCTGGGCAACTCTCGTCGCGTCCGAGCTGATCGCGGCCCAGCGCGGACTTGGTGCGATGATCCAGAATGCCTCCACCTATTTCCTGCTCGATGTCATTTATGTCGGCATCATCTGTATCGGCCTGATCGCTCTGCTCATGGACATGATCCTGCGCAAGATCACGGTGCGGTTGCTGGTGTGGCAGGATCGGGTCATCGCATGAAGAAGCGTGCGCAGTTCGAAAATGTTTCGTTGTCATTCGAAACTTCGAGGGGCCGCCTCAACGTCGTCGAGGACGTAAGCTACGACATCAACGATGGGGATTTCATCGCGGTGATCGGCCCCTCCGGCTGTGGCAAGACCACGATGATGAGCATGCTCGCGGGTTTCCAGAGGCCGACGACCGGCAATGTGCTGTTCGACGGACGTCCCGTCGCGGGCCCCGGGCCCGAGCGCGGCGTCATCTTTCAGGAATATGGCGTCTTCCCGTGGCTGACCGTGAAGCAGAACATAGCTTTCGGCCTGAAGCTCAGCGCCAACCGCGTCCCGGCCGGTGAGCGCGATGCCATCTGCGATCACTATCTCGGCCTGATGGGATTGTCCGACTTCGCCAGCTCCTATCCGAAGCATTTATCCGGCGGCATGCGTCAGCGGCTCGCGATCGCGCGTGCCTATGCCGTCAAGCCGCAGTTCCTGCTGATGGATGAGCCGTTCGGCGCGCTCGATGCCCAGACCCGATCCAACATGCAGAACCTACTGCTGAAAGTGCTCGAGACCGAAGGCAAGACTGTCATGCTAATCACCCACTCCGTGGAAGAGGCTATCTACCTCGCCTCCGCATCGTGGTGGTGACCGCGCGGCCGGCAAGGATCAGGCAGATCATCGACGTGCCGTTCGCCTATCCTCGCGATGAATCAATTCGGGAGCGGGCCGAATTCGGCGAGCTGCGAAGCTACATCAGGCGACAGGTGATGGACGAGTATCGCGCCCAGCAGGCGCAAATGCGTCCGGCATCGTTCGCGGAATAACAAACAAAACGGAGGATACCATGGACCGCAGACAATTCCTGACCACGACGGCGGGCCTCGCGCTCGGCACCTTCACGGCCTCAGCACCGGCGATCGCGCAAGCGAAAACGAAAGTCCGCGTCGGCTATCTTCACACCGTCGCGGTCGACGGCCAGATCTGGACTGGCATGGATCGCGGTTCCTTTGAAAGGCAGGGCCTCGATCTCGAGCTGCGACAGTTCAACACCGGCCTCGAGATCTTCCAGGCGCTGACGGCGGCAGCCTCGACGTACTGGCCACCGGCGCCGTGCTCTCGAACTTCCCTGCCCGGGGGCAGGGCAAGGTGTTCCTGATCAACGACATTGAGGTCGCGACCGCACAGCTCTGGGTTCGCGGCGACCAGGGCATCAAGTCGTTTGAGGACCTGAAGGGCAAGCGGATCGCGACCGCGACCGGTACCACCGCGCATGCGTTCCTGGATACCGCGCTTCGCGCCAACAAGGTCGATCCGAAGGAGGTCGAACTCGTCAACCAGACCATGCCAGCGGCCGTGACCGCCTTTATCTCCGGCGCGGTACCGGCCGTCGCTCTTTGGGTACCCTTCAACGTCACGGTTCGGGACAAGGTGCCAGGGGCGGTCAAGCTCGCCGATGCGTCAGCCTACTATCCAAAGGCCGCTATCATCGGCGGGTGGGCGGCGGCCAACGATTATTACGAGCCAAACAAGGAAACGCTGGCGAAGCTGATCCGTGGCTGGGCGGATGCGAATGACTACATTGTCGCGAACAGCACCGAAGCGATGGAGAAGCTGCAGAAGGGTCACTATAGCCAAACCCCGCTGGCCCACATCAACGAATCGTTCAAGGCCCAGAAGATGTTCACGTCCAGGGAGTGGAAGCGAATGTACTCAGACGGGACGGTCACCAACTGGCTGCAGCAGTCGACAGATTTCTTCATGGCCAACGCAGGCATCAAGGACTCCACGCCAGCAACCAAATATTTCGATCCCAGTCTGTATCTAAAAACAATCGTGTAATCTGATCGCGGAAGCTGGCGGCTCCCTTGCAAGGAGCCGTAGCACCCGCGCTCTCTTCATGTTGAAGAGGCTTTCGTTTCGAAAGCTGATCAGTCGATGATATGGGTCCCGTTTAGTTGAAGCGTAACTGGCGGCGAACCGCCTCCGTTTGCATGACACTGAGCGATCCTGCGGCTTCATTGGCCCTGCTCATCACTGTAGGACCGCTGTTGCCCTGTTTCGGCTGTCTCGTTCGAGGCCAAGCAACGCTGCGCCCGCTCGATCTGGAAGTACAAGAACTAGTCATTCGACGGCTACATAGTCGCCATCTAGCTTCTGCGGCCGTTCTGCTTAACTCAGGCGAAGTTGATCCGAAACACAGCCGGGGCGCTTCTCGCCGAGCATGCGCCACCCGGATTTTATCGAATATCAACTGCCGCTGACTGATAAGGTTTGCCGACAATCTTTATCAGTCTAGAACCGTCTCCAATTCGGATCGTTACAAGCAAGCCGACTGATGCCGCGTCCTTAAATTGTCATCAGATGAGGCGCCACCTTCCGCCGCTGCGCTCGTCTTTAGGAGCGGATGGCGTCAATCGCGTGAGCTATTAGAACCGCAACGCTTGCCGCGATTATGATCACTAACAACCAACTGATCACGTCCGTCTCCATCAACATTACGGAGTGAACGCGCTCAAACGCGCACAGTCAAAAACAAGTCGCCGAAAAGCTTAATTTCAGCGATGGGCTGAGGACTCGAGGCAACTCTTGCGTCCGCAGTCGGTCCTATCGGCGAGATGGCAGTAGCCGGGTCTCACCGACCCACCATGATGGGTCTCGGTGCAGCTCCCCTTTCGCTTGGCAGCAATAGAGAGCAGGATTGTTCCGTCCTCGGAACAGAATGCCCGCTAGGTTGATTTCGGTTCCGCCGAAATTGTGTTTGCAAAAGAGACAAAGTTGGGGCAGAATTTTTGCTACCGGGGCTGGCTGCATATTTCACTTGGTATTTTCGACCCGGCTTCATTTGACGACGCGTGGGCCGCAGCGATTTAACCTCCCGCTGCGGCCTTCGCCGCACGGCAGGCCAGCGTGAACCGGCGAGCGCCCCTCAAGGTACGCCCTGTCGTTGGCGCCTCAGAGTCGGAGGACTGTGAGAACGGCTCAAGCGTCTCCAGCCGCAGCTTTCCGGTCTGCTCCGCTGATTGAGCTTCGCAGGAGCGGCTCGCCCTGGGCATTAGCCATTGGGACAGTGGCCCCGAATCGATGCCGGTTGCACGAAAGGGGCGGAATCCGCATTATGGTTTTGCTGGGCGAAGCGGATCTACCGTGGCTCTGAAGAACCCCGACGCTATTGCGGCAGTCGTGACTGCGCTGCGGCTTACTTACGGCGACGAAACGGCACGAGCCATGCTGGTCGGCGGCATGAGCCTGGCCGCGCTGATAGAGGCGATGTTCTCCGCCTCGGTTGAGCGACGCGATGCCGTTCGATACGTTGCGTCTGCCTTGGACGACTTCGCCATCTCGCCGGAACCCGGCCCCGTCTGGCACCTTCGCTACGTTTACGAAAGTCATGGCTCGTTTCGCGTCGTCGATATGGAGATTGCGACGCCAACAGGCACGCTGTCCAGTAAAGACGTCTGGCTACGTCTGCCCGTCTAGCTACCTTGCCACTTCTGCGATGTGGCCGGTGCTGTCGACGATTAGCGAGCGCGCGGTGCCTTCCTTGACGGCCTTGTAGGTCTTTATCTTTCCGGCTGGTAGTTCCTGGATGTGCGAATAGCCGGCGGCGCGAAGCTTGGCGATGATCTCCTCCGACGTCAGGCTGAGCGCGGACGAGGATCCCCAGACCAGTACGAGGGCAGCCATTACGAACGATCGCAGCACTTACCCTCCTTGCGCGCACGCCGTCATGGGGTTGACTCCTTATCTAGCCGCCGACCGGCCCCGACAACGTCTCCAGTCCCGCCTCTATTGCCGCGATGTCCTGCTCGATTTGCGCAATCGACAACCTGCAGTCAAAGCCCACCCAGGCCTTCAGGTCTCCGGCAAGTCGCCGGCGATGGATCCTCAGCTCTTCAAGCGACTGGCGGTCTTTCACTCTTGCGTAGCCATCCACAATCAACTCAATCGCACTCGACATGACGCTACTCCACAAAACATTCTGATTTTAATCGAATTTGCTTAGTGCAAGCCGCCCGTTCGGCGCAACTTCTGCGCTGGCTTATACAAAATGGCCCTCCGCCGGCTTACGCTTCAGCCAATGGAGCGGCTGGGGAACAACAAGAGCCAGAGAGCCCCTCGAATGCCCAACCAGGCCGTCGTCAAAATCGGTCAAGATCATTGACGCGTTGGCATTGCACTCAGCGTCCAACGGCAAATTCTTCGAAAACGGTTGAGCACAGGGTTTTAGTTTTTTCTAGCTTTTCCCGAACGGGGGCGTCAAACTTGCGTCCATTGAGAACGTAATTTTTTCAGGGACATTGCGATGGGAAAACCTGCCGTTTCCCGTGATGCCTTCCGGGGACTATTCGCTTTCTATGCGGCGAAGGCTCATCACGACCATAAGGCCGAGGCCGAACATTCCCTTTTGCGGATGTTCGGATCGGCGGACGATATACCCGATACGTTGCCGCAGCAGTGGTCGGACAGAGCTGAGATGCTCGGCTCCGAAACCGTTGGTCGCTTATTGGATCCACGCGTCCGTCAAATCACGAACGGCAACGCGCGATACGACCATGCCAGCGACTTTCTTCACACGCTGCTGAGAGACCTCGGGCAGAAAATGCAGTGATCAAACCGCCATGCCATTGGCGCCGCAGTCGTCAGACGCATAGACTTGGCAGCTCTTTTCCTGTGCTTTTGATCGACTTGGACTTCATAAGAAACCATCCGGCCTTCAGCCAAGCTCAATGAGCCGGCGCGCCCCACTGTGCTAGGCATCCATACCGCCATTATCGGGCTGGATGAAGCCGACCCACGCCCGCTAAACCACTCGACTGTGTCTGCGGCCACCTAGGCGACGATCGCAAGGCGGTGTGAAATAGTTCACAGATTGGGAAAGAAAAGCTCGCTACCATGGAGAGAGCGGTGGAGATGCTCCCGCCTGCTGTTGCTCGGTCGCCTGCCCATCCCGCTTGATGATGAGTTGTTTGTCGATTCACTCCCGGAAAGCCGACAACGATGATTGACGACGATTTGGTCCGGGCACATCGCAACAACATTCAACGGTATCACCTCTTATTGCAAACCACTCTGACGGAGTTCGAACGGCAGTATGTCGAAAGACGTCTAAGCGAGGAGCAATCGCAGCTGGATAAGCTAACGACTCGTGCTCAAGCAAAGCGAAACGGCCAATCGGCTACAGACCACGCAGGTTAGGACACCCGATGGGGCACACGGGTTTGCTGTTAAGGGCTGCGGCAGAAAGGCTTGTGCGAGCAGCTGCGCAGCTTCAGCATTCCGAGCGGAGACAACTAGCCGAAGCACGGCAGCACCACCTAAACACTTGCACTCGCCCTCCGGTTGCGGTTGGATCGTCTTTTTAGGATTTGATCCAATGGCAATTCAATTGCTTGTGGCGAAGGTTCTCAGAGACGAGCTATCTTTAAGGGGCATGCAATCATTAAGCGTTGAAGATTCCGAGGCGATTGCTGCTCGCATCTTCGAGCGGATCACTGAGCTCGAGCTGGAACTTGCGGCCCGGGGCTTCAACATTCCCGCGAGCGGCGATGATAGATCAACGTGACGAGCCGAGCGTCATGTCCGTTTATGATCCGCTATTGAGGGAGCTGGTGCGCACAAGGGCGCAAACTATTCGGCTCACGTTCTCGGAAATCGAGGGAATTCTTGGGAGGCCGTTACCGCCGTCAGCTTACAAGTTCAGTGCCTGGTGGGGAAATGAGAGTTCGCGCAAAGCTGGGCACACGCAGGCGATGGCGTGGCTGCAGGCAGGCTTCACGGCCAGAGTTTCTCTGAAACAGCGGGCAGTGGAATTCCATCGAGCCTAAAGGCTTGTACGTCGCGCCACCTTAGTGTTGCGAGCTTTCCCGCGCGTCCCGGCAGCGTCAGTCCACGGAGAATCAATCCGAACGCGGCGGCCTGTTCTACCCTCTCCTCGCGGTCCTCGGCTCTTCGGCCCTTCTCCTCCAAGGCTGCGTCGATGAAAAGGAGGTCCAGAATTGCATTCTTTGAGACAAAATAGCTCCCATTCGAACGCCCCAGTGCTTGGGTTATCGCTCAGGCCGAATAGCGGCCTACTGGGCGGACGACGAAGAGGTTCACCGTACTGCCGATTTCAAGTGCCAAATCGATCAGGGCAGCACTCCGAAATCAATAAGCCAATACACCTAGGTGGCACCGGACAGATCACGCAACACTCTTCAACCACCAAGGTTGTGGTTGCAATGGACGAGACCGCTGTGGCGTCGCCGCATGAGCGTGGCTCGAATTTTAGCCCGGGGAACGGCGTACGTCCGAGCTCCTCGCCTCTGCGGGGCGACGCCTCGGGCGCGTCCGCGGTGAATGGCGCTCGCCGAGGTCCTATAGTCGCACCGTCATCAGTTCAGCTTGAAAAACGTCTGCCCTAGCCGCTCCTTGAGCGTTTCCAGTAACGACAGTCTTGTATCAGGCGCCGCAGCTTGCGCTCCCGTTGCGGGTGCGGGAATGATATTCAACGGTTTCGCTGTTCGGCGCTTAGAGGCTTTTTTCCCAGATTCGCCTTTTGCCGCATGCTCCGGCTTCAAGTCCTCGCCGCCTGATTTCGGAGTGACCGGCTTCCCGGCGACGTCAAGTTCGGAGAATGCGCTCTGCAGAGGCCGAGCAGATTGCACCAACGTCGTCGATGTAGAAGGACTGATGTTCGACGGAGCCACAAGCGTCGGCAAGCTGGTATCGATTATTACCCGTTCAGGTGCCCGCTCAACTGAGCTGATCCTTATGGACGGTCGCTCTACGTCACTGTTCCCTGGGCCCAGCGCCTGCTGCGGCAGGCACCAGCCGATTCCGATCATCAACAGGACGAGAGCGCTGCCGACGAATCCGAAGTATTTCATCAAAGGCACAGGCCGCCTCCGTTTGGAGACGACCTTGCGGCCTCGTTTGTTATCAAAAAGCTAAAGGTAGATTAAAACGGAAGACATGGTTACTACGCACGTTGCGATGCAAAGTGGCTATCTCGCGGGCGTCCGTGACTTCGATGCTGCATCGTAGATCTCGATCTTCAGCATCGGATACTTAGCCAACAATTCAAGGGCCGCTTTAGTCGCGGCGTCCTGATCAAGAAATTCAGTCTTGAAGCGACCATCGACGAGCATCGCAAAGCCGGTGGCCGGCGCGAGGTCAGCACGCCGAACTTGGCTTGGTTGCGGACGTTCCAGGTGAAGGGTTGTTTTGTTCATTCCTTACTTATCCGGCTGGAGAACGCCCTTGCTGCTGAGGCTCTCGCAAATCGCCGAATTGAATGCTTGGGGCTTCCCAACCGGCGTAAGCACAGAACAAGAGAACAGAGATTCGAAATGCAATCGACATGCCGCCCGCCTTTTCTTGTTGGTGAGGACGGTACAAGCAACGTCTTACGGCCAGCTTAGGAGAAAGGGTTTGCGCAAGGTATACGCCTGATCAAAAGTGCGAGGCTGGTTTGCCGAAGCCGCCGTCACATTTCTGTCGGTGACCGCACCGATTCAGCATTCATGAATGAATTCGCTATCGTGACCAGGTGTACTGCGGCGGTGCCCAGCTGCTCCATTTCCTTGTCAGCAGTGTAGGCTGAAGCCGCTCGTAGCTGAATGGTCGTGCGCATCCTTGGCTTTCCGATCACGTGCTTGGACGACTTTTGTTGCCGCCTGAGCGGTTAATTCAGCAAGCTTCTTGTTACTTAAGCTCGGATCATCAATACCAGGCTGACATGCAGAAGCCGCGCCGGCGATGGCCTGATAGTATTGGCGCTTTTGCCACTCATTGGCCATCAGGTAACTCTGCAGCAGGCGGCGTGCCCTCACTTCAAGCTGCTTTCGATCGCTTCGGATCTTTTGATGATCTGAGCTAAGCCAGCGGAGCATCGTCTGCCTATTCACTTCGGCGCCCAAGGCAAAGATCAAGGGGATATTAAGTTCCATCAGCACACTTGAGCTCGTTCGCCCAGCGCCCTCGGGAAATGTTGAAGTCGATTACAGCCTGCAGGTCTAGCGAATGAGAACGAATTCTACGATGAATCAAGTGAGAGGAAAGAGGGAGTTGAGCGCAGGTCGAAAATAATTTGCCTCCATGTTGCTTTGTCCGCCCTGCGAAGGATGCGTGCCGTCAGGGTATAAAGCTTGGTTTGCGGCAGCGGAGTCAGGGCCCCAGGTCGGATCGGCAGCCCAATCGACAACAAAGTCGCACTTTCCTTCACTCGGAAAACGTCGCAGACCCCTATCGGCGGTGGCCCGATTAACATTGAAGAGACCTTCGTTACGAGGATTGTGAGTGCTGATTCCGAGCTGCACGATTTTGCGTGAGGATTTAATTGCATCCTGGAAAGTGGCCAAATACCCGGCAAATGCAGCAAGCCACGCTGAAGCGTCAGTCGAACGAAGATCGTTTTGTCCGGCCTGAACGAACAGGATGTTCGGGACATCTTTGAATGCGGCGATCACTGACGGTTGTCGGCCGAGCATATCTGCAAGAAGAGCACCATCCGTCGCAAAGCATTGCTGACTAGTCTCATGGACAGCGTTTGGTAGATAGAGGGTGTGGTACGATATCGTCCTAGCCCCGCCATTATCGACACTGGAGCTTGAACCTTCGACGATAAGGTGACGCATCAGAGGCATTCGGCTTCTCCCAGTTGCAGATCATCAGTGCAGCTGTACCAAGAGCATTTCGTCCCTACCTAGCTGCTCGGCGGAAGTGCATGGCGCCCTGCGCTGGTTGCAGAATCCGGTCATGCTCCCCCCAAGTAATCTGATTCAGCGCCTTGTTGTTCTGGTGCAACTTCCATTTGGAACGGGATCGAGCTGGGATGTTTGTTCCTTGCAGCATAGGAGTTCAGAATGAGATCTTCCAGATTTCACTTGGTAGCGGCGCTCGTTTTGACCAGCACCTCGGCTTTGGCGCAGGCTGGCGGAGGCGGTTCGGGTGGAGCTTCGGGAGGAGGAACAGGCTCAGGCAGCACAGCGGCCGGCTCGATGTCGAGCAGTGGCACCGTGAACGGTACAGGTGGTTCGCCCGGACCTAACACGAGCAACGCTCTCAACCATCAAACCACGGGAAATCGGCTGCGCGATCCGGCTAGGAATGAGAACAATGGCTCTTCAACCCCTGCCAGCGGCTACGTCAACGATCCTACGATGAACAAGGCTGTGCAGGATTTGGGTAATACGAATACTGGTATTGTAGCGCCTACGCGCTAGGCCTCCGCCACCGGCGGGCGCCCCACAGTGAGCGCCCTGGGTGGAATTAGAACGGCTACCGCACGCCACGACGTGAAGACTATGCAGCGCGGCCCGAACGGGTTTAGCCAGACGCTTGGACTGATAAACTTTTGCATAGAACCTTATCGGTTGGAGAACTGAGTCCCATTTGCGACCAAAGTTTATAAGTCGAGGCAAAAACGATGTAAGGCGCAGCACCTGAGCCGTAAAGCGCTGAAGGTTCGGTGGGTTCGGATCGAGGGTGGTCTTGTCAACCCGGCTGATATAGCTACCCTTCTTCGAACGGGGCGCAGGCAATCTACCGCCTTGGGCACGGTCTTTCTCGCGGCCTCATGACGGCACCGAACGCGAGGCCGTCCGCGCAAGGTTGAGGCTAATCGCTGCCCAAAGCGCAGCATTGTGCCAGAGGAGATCAGGCCTGCAATTTCACTCCGGGAACGGGCTGTTGAACGCGTTCGTTCGGCAGTGCCGACTTGCCTTTGAGGCTGCTCGGCGATCTGAAGGGCTTAGAGAGGATGACCTCGGAAACGCGTCTGATCCGCCTCTATAGTGGTCCTTACGCTTCGCATCTCTTCTGACGCTCGGTATTACGCTTCTCTGCCCAGAAATCCCGCAGCTATTGCCTAGCGGGGGTGCTGGTCAAGCCGAATGAATTCAGCTAACGTGCATGCCAGATCTTGTTCTCTGCATACATCGAGCTTCGCCCATGACCGCGCTGGACCTGTCGTTCCAGTATCTCTATGCGGCGCCCGGCCGGGACGCCCCGCTAGCCGGCGGAGCAATAAGTCTTTCCGGGGACCGGATCGCTGAGGTGAAACCCGCTGTCAGCAGCCGCGGCGGGCTCCTCGCGATGCCCGCGCTGGCGGATGCCCACGACCATGCGCGAGGGTTTCATCACATCGGCTTCGGCGCGAAGGACCAAAAGTTCGAATTGTGGCGCGCTGCGCTGTATGCCCAGCCGCCGATCGATCCTTATCTCAACGCTGCCCTTGCTTTCGGACGTCTGGCCCAGTCTGGCGTCGGATCTGTGATGCACGTCTATTCTTCCATCCGGGTCGACCGGCTGATCGATGATGCACGGGCGATCGCCCGCGCCGCACGCGACGTGGGGATTCGCCTCGGTTTCGTCGTGCCGCTGCGGGACGTTCAAACTCTCGGCTATGGCCCGGACCAGGAGCTGCTCGCGCTGCATGATCCGCGCGACCAGGCGTTCGTAAAGGAGACCTGGCTATATCCCTTTCCCTCACCCGAACGCTACATGGAGCTCGTGCGCGAGGTGGCCCGCGCCATCGAGGGGCCAACCGTAACAGTCCAGCTCGGGCCCAACAGCCCCCAGGCCTGCAGCGATGGGCTACTCGAGGCGATCGGCGACGCGTCCGCGCGCGAGAACCGTCGCGTGACCACGCATCTGCTCGAGACATCCATTCAGCGCAAATGGGCCGATGCGAGCTATCCCGGAAAGTTCATCCGACGCCTGTGCGACATGGATGTGATCAGCGAACGCTTCACCGGTGCCCACGGCGTTTGGCTCAGGCCGGATGAAGTCGCGCTGATGGCCGAGCGGCGCGCCCAGATCGCCGTCAACCTGAGCTCGAATTACCGTTTACGCTCCGGTGTTGCGCCGGTTGACAGCTATATCAAAGCCGGCATGCCTTTCAGTTTCGGCGTGGATTCCTTTGGTTTCGACGATGACGACGATGCCTTGCGCGAGCTGCGTATCGGCCACTGGGTCTTCTCACCCCTTGACACCGACGCGCCTCTAACCCAGGAGCTGTTGTTTCGCGGGTGGCATCAGAACGGCTTCCTCGCAGTGAATGGCCGCAACGATTACGGCAGGCTCACGCCCGGGGCGCCCGCCGACATTCTCGTGCTCGATTACGAGGCGCTCAGCTACGATCTGATCGAGAACATGATCGACCCGCTCGAAGTCGTTCTCACGCGAGCCAGCTCCCGCCACGTCAAATCGCTTTATGTCGCCGGGCGCGAGATCGTGCGCGATGGCAAGGTTACGGGCGTGGATCTTCCCGCTATCGAGCGGGAAGTGATCGCGCAGACTAGACGGGGTGCGGAGCGGGCCCGCGCGCTAAAACCGGTTTTGGAGCGCTCCCAGGCGACTCTCGAAGAATTCTACAGGGCCGGCGGCCACACCCGCGCCGCCAGATGACACCGATCATGCTTCCCGATACATCTCAACCTGTGGCACGATCGCTGGCACACGTCTTGCCAGACCTGGCATGCAGGTCCTGCTTCTTCCTCGCGTTCCATCGTCGACACATCTTTTGTCTTGAACGGTTTGTGTGACGACCACCTTGATCCCTTAGCTGCTGGAGGCACTCTCATGTCGAAATTCGTTCTGCGGGCGCAAGCCCTCGCCGTCACGACGACGCTGCTACTCGCGGGCGGTGCCTGCCTTGCGGACACCATCAAGGTCGGCGCGGTCTATCCGCTGACGGGTCCCGTCGCCGAAGACGGCGCCACCGTGCTCAAGGGCGCCAAGCTCGCGGTCAAGCTGTTCAACGATGCCGGCGAATTTAAAGGCGACAAGATCGAACTGCTGGTCGAGGATGGCGCTTGCATTCCGGCACAGTCCGTTGCGGCCGCCGAAAAGCTGGTATCCTCGAGCAAGGTCGTGGCCCTCGCTGGTGCCTTCTGCAGTTCCTCCACCGGAGCGACGATGGACGTTGCCCTCCGCTACAAAGTGCCGATGGTTTCGGGTGTGTCTACCGCGCCAAACCTGACCGAGCGCGGCAATCCATACCTTTTCCGCATCCAGGCTACTTCACAGATGCTCGCTGATGCCTTCGCGCCGAAGATGATGGAACTCGCCGGCGGCAAGAAAATCGCGTTCCTGGTCGTCAACGACGATTGGGGACGCTCGATTGCACAATACTACAAGACATCGCTGGAGCGCAGTGGCGCGCAGCCGGTCTCCACGCAGATCTTCGATGCTAACGAAACGGACCTGTTCTCCTACATCACCAACATCAAACGCGCCGAACCCGATGCGATTATGATGGCCGCCAATACGCAGAACGCGGTAACCGTGACCGAGCAACTGCGGCAGATGAACATAAAGTCCCGGCTGTTCGCCGAAGGCTCCTTCACCGCCAAGTCCTATTATGACGTGGTCGGCAAGAAGGGCGACGGCATCAACGGCCTGATGCCCTATGTCTCGACCTATGACAGCCCCATGAGCAAGAAGTTCGTTGAGATGTACAAGGCGGCCTATGGCGAATTGCCGAACAACAATGCGGCGGCCGGTTTTGAGGAACTCACTATAATCACGAACGCGATCAAGACCTCGGGCAAGATCGACCCTCAGTCGATCCGCAACGCAATCGCAACCAGCACAACGCCCGGGCCCGCCGGCGACATCAAGTTCAATGAAAAGGGACAGGGCTACGGGTTTACAGTGTTTTTAACACGCAACGAGAACGCCGCTCCAATGATCGAGGGCACGGCACAGATCGCAAAACCCTGAGCCGGATGACGTCGACGGGCCATGGATCTCATTCCTCAATACATCTTCAACGGCCTGGTCGTCGGATCCAGCTATGCTTTGATCGCGGTCGGTCTGACCGCAATCTTCGGGCTGATGGAGATAGCTAACTTCGCTCACGGTCAGTTCTACATGCTGGGGGCGTTCTTCGCCTACACGCTGACGCGCCTGCTTGGCCTCGATTTCTGGACCGGTCTCGTCGGCAGCGTGATGGGCGTCATGATCGTCGGTGTCGTGCTGGAGCGAACCCTGTTCCGCATCTTGCGGGGGGCCTCTCTGTCCAGCAGCGTACTAGCGACTATTGCGCTCTCGATATTTCTCGAGAACCTCGCGCTTAACGTCTGGGGTCCCCGGCCCCAGAAGATCCCGACGCCGTTCGAAACCGGCAGCATCGAATTCGCCGGGGTCTTCACCACGCCGGAGCGACTCTTAATGCTCACGGTAACGGTCGTGATCGTGATCCTCTTGCATGTTGGGCTGCGGCACACCCAGACCGGCAAGGCGATCCGCGCCACTTTCCAGCAGCGCGAGGCCGCGGCGCTGGTCGGAATCGACATCGACCGCCTCTATACGCTGACCTTCGCCATTGGCGCCGGCGTCGCGGGGCTCGCCGGTGTCCTGCTCGGCACGATCTTCGTGGTTCAGCCGGCGATGGGTGGTATAGCCACTCTGAAGGCCTTCATCGTCGTCACGCTAGGCGGCATCTCCAGCTTTGCCGGTGGTATTGCCGGGGGTCTCTTGCTGGGTCTGGCGGAGAGCTTCGGCGCGATCATCTCGCCCGCCTACAAGGACGCGGTCGGCTTCATTCTGGTAATGCTCGTCCTGCTCTACAAGCCGGACGGCCTGTTCGGGAAACGCTCATGAAGTCGCGTGTCAGCCTGCCGTCCTGGCTTGCACTCTCCGTGACTGCTCTCATCCTTCTTGTACTGCCACGGCTGATCGGCACGGACTATTACCTGCACATCGCCATCATTTCGCTAGTGTTCGTGATTCTTGCGACCAGCTTGGACATCCTCGTTGGCTACAGCGGACTCTTATCGCTCTGCCACACCGCATTCTTCGCGTTCGGCGCCTATGCGGCGGCGCTCCTGTTTCTGCACTTCCAAATGTCGCTCTGGTTGACGATGTTCGCGGGCGGCGTCTTTGCGGCGTCGATCGCCTGGCTGCTCGGCCTGCTCGTGCTCAGCGTTCGCGGCCATCGCTTTATTATCACCACCGTAATCTTCGCCGAGATCGGTCGGCTGATAGCCTACAACTGGACTGACCTCACGCAGGGCCAGATCGGCCTGTCTGGAATTCGCCCCCCTGTTTTCGATCTACCTGGGTTGCCGCGCATCGATTTCAGCTCGCGCGAGGCCTACTACTATTTAGCCCTCGTGGTCACGACGACCTGCGTGACGATCATTTGGAGAATTACCCATTCCCCCATCGGCTGGCGCATGCTGGCCCTGCGCGAGAATGAAGCCCTCGCTGAGGCGAGCGGCGTGGACACGCGGCGCATCGCAACCACGGCCTTCGTCTCCAGCGCCTTTTTCGCCGGGCTAGCCGGGGCCGTCTATGCGCACTACACTGGTTTCGTCAGTCCCGACCTCTTCTACTTCACCTACACCACCACCATGCTGATAATGGTTTTCCTGGGTGGCAAGGGCACCATCATCGGGCCTGTCATTGGCGCTGTGCTCTTTACCATCCTGCCCGAGGCCTTGCGCGTCACTGCGAACTACCGCCTCATGACCTTCAGTGCCATCCTCCTCGTTCTCGTCGTGTTCGCGCCCGAAGGACTGATCGGCCTCTTTGCACGAATTCGGCGACGTTTCGCTGGGCAAGGGAGCGTCCAGGATGCTTGAGGCGATGGATGTCAGCGTCTCGTTCGGTGGCGTCCATGCGGTGCGTGCGGTCAGCTTTCGTGCGGAGGGACGGGACATTACAAGCGTCGTTGGCCCGAACGGCGCAGGCAAGACCACCTTGTTCAACGTCCTCACGGGATTCCAGAAGCCGAACATTGGCAATGTCGTCTTCGCCGATCGGAGCATCGTTGGGCTGAAGCCGAGCGGGATCGCCGCCCTCGGTCTCGTGCGTACGTTCCAGAAGACGGAGGTATTCAAGGGCCTCACTGTGGAGCGGGCGGTCGAGATCGGCACAACTTGTGGAAGGGACTTCCCGATGTGGCAGACGGTATGGCCTGGCGCCATCGGTCGCGCGCGCGAAACGGCCCGAAACGAAGCGAGGCGCATTCTGCAGAGGTGCGTCCTCGAAGATGTCGCCGGTGAGCCATGCGCCGCGCTGTCTTATGGCGAACAGCGCATTCTCGAAATCGCACTCGCCCTTGCGGCGCGACCGCGCCTGTTGATGCTCGACGAGCCGGCCTCCGGACTCAATCCGACCGAGGCCCGCCGGCTCGGAGATCTAATCACCAGTATCCGGGCGGACGGCGTCGGCGTAATCCTGATCGAGCACAACATGCAGCTGGTAATGCGGATCTCGGACAGCATTATCGTCCTGCATCATGGTGAGAAGATCGCCGAGGGCACGCCTTCTGTCATTGCCCGTGACCAGCGCGTTGTTGATGCATATCTTGGTGGAAGTGGCTTTGCTGCAGCTTGAGAAAGTCGAAAGCGGCTATGGCCGCGCCCGCGCCCTCCATGGTGTCGATCTCACGGTCGCTGCCGGGGAGGCCGTGGCTCTGATCGGGGCCAATGGTGCCGGCAAGTCCACAATCCTGCGCGCAATTTCGGGCCTTAACAGGGTGCTCGCCGGCTCTATCCGCTTCGATGGCAAGGAAATCGGCAATGCGACGCCGCGGCAGATCGTGCGGCTCGGCGTAGCCCACTGCCCGGAGGAGCGAAAGATCTGGCCGAACCTCACGGTTCTGGAACATCTAGAGCTCGGTGCAACCATTCGCGGCGGTGCCGGCACCCAGGACATCGGCGAGATGTACAAACTGTTCCCGATTCTGAACGAGCGGCGGCATCAGCTCGCCGGCACGCTTTCTGGCGGCCAGCAGCAGATGGTCGCTATCGCGCGGGCGCTGATGTCCCGCCCACGACTGCTCATGCTCGATGAGCCCTCTCTCGGTCTTGCGCCGAAGGTGACGGAGGAAGTGCTCACCACTATCCGGCGCGTCAACGGCACCGGCACCGCCATCCTTCTAGTCGAGCAGAACGCCAGCCTCGCACTTGCAGCCACAAGTCGGGCCTACGTTATTGAGAACGGGCTGATGTCCCGCGAAGGATCGACCGCCGAACTCGCGAACGACCCGGCAATCCGCAGCGCTTATCTGGGGTTTTGATTCTCATGCGCCGCCTCATCGAGAACATCGACACACTACACACCTGCGACGATGAAGGCCGCGTGCTGCGCCGCGCGTGGATCGTCGTCGCGGGCAGCAGAATTGCAGCGCTGGGCGACGGCCCGCCCCCCGCCGGCGACTTCGATGAGCGAATCGATCTGTCCAGCTCGGTGGCAATGCCTGGACTGGTGAATGCCCACCATCATTTCTTCCAGACTCTGACGCGCGCCCTGCCGCGGGCTCAGCGCGGTCACCTGCTCGACTGGCTATCGGTACTATACCCCGTCTGGGGCCTGATGCAGCCGGAGGATCTCGCTGCAGTGGCTTCAGCCAGCGCAGCTGAGCTGCTGCTCACCGGTGCGACCACCACCGTCGATCACTTCTATCTCGTTCCGCGCTGCGAGGACGCGTATCTAGAGACCGAAGTCGAGGCGCTGGGCCGCATGGGCATCCGACTCCATCTCGTGCGCGGCAGCATGACGACGATCGAAAGCGATCTGGAGGCACGCCTCAGCATTACGCTCGGCCCACGCGCCGGCGGTATTATCGATGACCCAGCACCGGTACTCGCCTCGATGCGCCGGGCAGTGGAACGCTGGCACGACGCATCGGCGGGTTCGATGCTGACCGTCGCGCTCGGCCCAACGACACCGACCTGGGGCGATCCGGATTTCATGCGAGCAGTAGCGCAGCTGAGCGACGAGCTCGCCGTCGGGATCCATATGCACGTGCATCCGCAGAGTACCGACCGGATGCTGTGCCGGGATCAGTTTGAAAAAGGTCCGGTCGATTGGCTTGATAGCCTCGGCATGCTGGGACCGCGAACCTGGTTCGCCCATGCCACGCGGATGAACGATAGCGAGATCGCCCTGCTGGGCGAGCGCGGCGTCGGTGTCGCCCATTGCCCGCGCATGATCATGCGCCTGGGCGCCCGTATTCCTTATATTCACCGCATGCGTGCGGCCGGCATGCCGGTCGGCATCGGTGTCGATGGCGCCGCCAGCAACGATAGCGGCTCAATGCTCAATGAACTGCGATTGGCCTTGCTGTTGCACCGTCTCGCCGATGGTGGCGGCGAGGTCGCGCCGGAGTTTTGGATGACGCCACAGGACGTGCTCGGAATGGCCACGCGCACCGGGGCCGCATTGATCGGCCGCAGCGACATCGGTGCGATCGCGCCCGGCATGCAGGCCGATATCACCGCCTTTGACATGCGCGGCGTCGGTTTCGCCGGCGCGCGCGCCGACCTTCTGTCCGGACTGCTTCTTGCCGGAGACAATACCATGAGTTCGCTCACCATGGTCGGAGGGACGCCGCTGGTGGTGGACGGCAAACTGCTTCGGCAGGACGAAGAGGCACTGCGAGCTGCTGCGGATCGCGCAGCCGAGCGGGTTATCGAACGCGCGGCCCGCCTCACCGGCATCGACTATCTCGCATTCACGGACGGCCGCACCTGATTGGGCCGCCCTTTCCTGGGTCATCAACACATGCGTGCACTCGTAGTCACGGCTCATCCTCTTGAAGAGAGCTTCAATTGCGCTCTACGCAGGACGATCGTCCAGACTCTCAATGACGCTGGACACGAAGTCGATGTGTGCGATCTCTACGCGGAGAACTTCCAGCCCGTTCTCGATGCGGGCATGCGCAGCCGCTATTTCGATCCTGCGGTCAATCGTACCGGCGTCGAGCACTATGTCGAGCGCCTGTTCGCGGCCGAGGCGCTGATCCTTTGCTTTCCGGTGTGGTGCTTCGGGCCACCGGCCATCCTAAAAGGATTCATGGATCGGGTCCTGATCCCGGGCGTCTCCTTCGCGCTCGGGGATGACGGTCGCATGCATCCCAATCTACGTCACATCCGCCATCTCGTCGGCGTGACGACGTATGGCCGTTCGCGTCTCGACGCATGGTATATCGGCGATCCGCCGCGACGCATCATCACGCGCTATCTGCGCTGGTTCATGGCGAAGGATGTTCGCGTTCGTTACCTGCCGCTGTACAACCTGCATCGTAGCGACGCATTGCATGAGGCGCGGGATCACGCTTCGTTTCTACAGCGGGTGAGCTCCGAGATGCGGAAACTCGGTTGAGGACATAACGTGAGCAGATCGACCGCGATAGATCGTCTCGGCAGACGCGTAAGCGTTCGCGGTGCCCCGTGCGACCGATACTTTCTCGGTGCCGAGCCAGCCCGGCTTTCCTGCCGATCGGCACAAACTCTGTTGATCGCCGGACTCTCGCTTGCGTGCGGGTGGCGGCCGCCCCCTTCCGTTCCGCCCCCTGCAAGCCATCGGTTCTGGTTGAAGCTCGGAGATCAGGCGTGATCCGTATCGGCAACCGAAAAGGTCGAAGCCACGACTCGCCCGCCGAACAGTACGGTGCGCTCGCGTGCCCCACCGGCGACGAGGCTTTCGACGTCATCCGAGCGCGCAACGAGAAGATCAGCCCGCGCACCCACGCGCAAGCCAGCATCGAGCTCCATCAACCCGGCCGGGATGCGGCTTACCATGTCGAAAGCTTGTCCGAGATCGTTGATGCCGAGCTGACCGGCCAAAAGGGTCCAGCGCGCAATCTCGAGAAGATCGCCGGAGCCTGTCGGCACGAAAGCATCCTGGATATTGTCGGAAGCGGCTGCCACCGGCACGCCGCGCGCGATCAGTTCGCCAACACGCGTGAGCCCCCGCGGCACCAATCGATCGGCGCTGCGCCCCTGCAGGAAGAGATTGGCCGCGGGCAACGTCACGACGGCAACCCCGGCCTCGTGCAGGAGGTCGATCGTCCGCAGCGCAGCATCGCGCGGCATCGCGCCGAGAGCGGAAGAATGCCCCGCAACGACACGCCCGGCGAGGCCGCGCTCACGTGTCATGCGGGCAAGTGCGTCGAACAGCACCCTGCCAGCATCAATATGCTCGTCGATATGCATGTCGAGCGGCCGGCCGGTACGCTCTGCCGTGTCGAAAAGCAGTTCCATGAAGGCCAGCGGCTCGCGAGAATAGGCTGGCACGCCGCCGATCACGTCGGCGCCGAGCGCCAGCGCAGCGGACAGCCACTCTTCGCTTTCAGCGAGCATCGAGGGCGCCTCGCCGGTCAGATGCGCCACCACCTGGATGTGCATCCGATCGCGGCATCGCTCGCGCATGGCGACCATCGCCTCGATCCCGCGCAGTCCAGTCTGCGGATCGATATTGGTATGCGTGCGGATTGCAACCGTGCCGAGGGCGCTGCAGTTCTCGACGGTCCGCAGCGCGCGCGCGATCATGTCCCCCGCCGTGATCGTCGGCGCGATGCCCCTGTACGCCGCGATGGCGCCCTCCAGCGTTCCTGCCGGATTATTGATCAGCGCGCGGGTGCGAGACTTGTCGAGATGCTGGTGGATGTCGACGAGACCCGGCACCACGAGGCGGCCCTCAAGGGCCATCACCTCCGCGCCGTCCGCGGGCAGCGCTCGCTCTATTGCGGAGATGCGACCGTTCTTTCCGATCCGGATGTCGAGGAGCTCCGGCGCGCTTGCGCCTTCTCGGCAGATCCGTCCACCCCTGAGAAGGAGTTCGAGGCGCATCGGACGAGCTCCCAGCGCTAAGGGTTTTCAAGAAAGAGGCCAGAATGTTCCGACCGCCGCACAAAGTGCAGGAAATCGGCGATGCCGTCGCTGAGCATGGCCAAGTGATTTCGCATCAGGGTACCGGCAGTGGCGGCGTCATTGTCGATGATTGCCCGCAGCACCTGCTCGTGCTCAAGCTGGGAGGAGATCATCCGTCCGGGCTGGAAAGTAATCGTACGGCGGTACGGCGCGGTCTTGAGCGACAGCCTGCGCAGTTCATCCTGCAGCACGCGATTATGGCACGCCTCAGCGATGGCATTGTGGAAATCGATATTGGCGTCATAGAAGGCATCGGCATCGCCGCTGATCGCCGCCTTACCGCAGGCTTCGTGCGCCTTGCGCAGCACATCACGCTGCTCATGCGTGATCCGACGCGCCGCCTGCACGCAAGCCAGCGCCTCAAGTTCGGCAACCACGCTGAGCGCATCGAGCAGGTCCGCAACCGACATCTGCGCGACCTGAAGTCCCTGACGCCCACGCGCGACGGCAAGACCGCTCGCCGAGAGCCGCTGCAGTGCCTCGCGTACCGGCGTCCGGGAAACCTGGTAGCGATCGGACAGCTCGCGCTCGTCGAGCCGCGAGCCAGGACGGACACGCCCCCGCAGGATCTCCTCTTCCATCCGCTCGGCGATGTCGCTCGCCAGGGAGGAATCCTCGCCGCGCGACGGCTTCGACGATTGTTTCGCAGGCGGATTGGTCTCGGGGACTGGCCGCGCGCGACGGGGACGGCTGGATTGGGCAGTGGTGCGTGCAGTCATGAGGCGCAGCAAGCCTTGCGATGAGGGATTCGAAGTAGAGCATGTTTGTACATCGCCGCAGCCAGAAAAGCCACCTCGCACGCGATTGCATGCCAAAAACTCTTGTTGGCATGCACGTTTTAGCTTAAACAGAGCGAAAGTCGAGGACCCGTCCCATGAAGCGCTTTGAGACCCGCAACGCCCATTTCGACCGGCTGGTGAACACCCCTGGCCTGAAATGGTTGGGCCAGAACACCAACCACATTCCCGCCCATCCGGCCGTCATCGACGCCATGGTCGCCTGCGCGCGGGACGAGCAGTTTCACGTCTATGCCCCGCCTGCCGGCCTCGAGGCGCTGCGCGCTGGCATCGTGGCCGATGTGGGGCTACCCGCGCAGGCCGCCCTCGTCTCGGATGGGGCCGTCGCCTCGCTCTATCACGTCTGCCACACCCTGCTGCGCGCCGGTGACGAATTCATCACAACCGACCCGACGTGGAACTGGCCGATGGCGTTTGCTCGTTCGGTCGGCGCCACGGTGACCCAGATCCCGATTTATGGCGCGGAGTACAATTACCGGCTCGATCCGGCTCGTCTCGCCGCGGCGATCACACCGCGCACGAAGATGATCTACATTGTCGATCCGAACAATCCGCTCGGCGTAGCCTGCACGAAGGCTGAGATCGAGGAGATCGCTAAGATCGCGCGCACGGCCGGAGCATGGCTGGTGCATGACTGCACGTATCGCGACTTCGCGCACGAGCATCACCTCGCCGCTTCGATCTATCCGGAGCGTACGATCACAATCTACAGCTTTTCGAAATGGCTCGGTCTTGCCGGGCTCCGTGTCGGCGCAATCATTGCGGATCCCGAGGTCCTCGAGCAACTTGCAGCCGCCCCGCCCAACAATCTCGGCTCAAGCATCTTGTCGCAGCGGGCTGCCCTCGCCGGTCTTGCGATCAAGGCCGAGTGGTTTCCGCAGGTACTGGATATCACCCGCCGCAACCAGGCGATGATCTACGATGCCCTGCCCCGCGTGGAAGGCCTCTCGATGCCCGTATATCCCTCAAACGGCAATTTTATCGTGGTCGAATGCAGCGCAAGCGGGGTGCAGCCGGAGGCGCTGGCCGCCGCTTATGGCGAGAGCGGGATCATGATCCGCCAGGGCGCCTACCACACCCCGAATTTCGGCGACCGCTTTGTCAAGGTATCGACATCGGTGCCGCAGGTCTGGGTGGAGGAATTCCTTGAACTGCTGCCCGCGATGATGGAGCGGGCGCGCGGCATCAACCTGGACACGCCGCTGTTCTGACAACTGTAGCTGAGGGTCGGCGCGATGGATTTGCAATTAGGTGGCAAAAAGGTTGTGATCACGGGCGCCTCGCAGGGCATCGGCGAAGGTCTCGCCCATGCCTTCGCGGGCGAGGGATGCCATCTTCACCTCACGGCGCGGTCGGCCGAGAAGCTTGCCACGCTGACGCGCGAGATCCGCGAGCGTAACGACGTGACGATCACGTCGACCGCCGTCGACATGACCGAATCCGGGGCCCCCGAGCGCATCGTCGACGAAGCAGGGAACGTCGACATCCTGATCAACAATGCCGGCGTCATTCCTAGCGGCACGATCTTCGACATCGGGCCGGAGAAGTGGCGCGAAGGCTGGGCTCTCAAAGGCTTCGGGTATGCCGACATGATCCGCCTCGTCTATCCGCGCTTGAAGGAGCGCGGCGGCGGCGTCATTCTCAATAATATTGGCAATGGCGGCGAGATCTGCGATCCGCAATATATTGAGGGTGCCGCGGGTAACGCCTCAATTATGGCGATGACGCGGGCTCTCGGCGGTCGCAGCCTCGACGACAATATCCGCGTCGTCGGCGTCAATCCAGGTCCGGTCGACACGACCCGGATCTACAACATGCTGCGGAAGTTTGCGGAGAATACGCTGGGCGATCCGGCACGGTATGGCGAATTGCTGGCAAAATATCCGCTTAAGCGCCCGGCGAAGATCCACGAAATCACCGATTTATTCCTCTTTCTCGCCTCCTTCCGCTCCGGCTACACCTCCGGCACCATCGTCACAGTCGACGGCGGGATCGCCTCACGGCGCTCCGTCGTTTGATTAAACTGAACAGCAGGATCCTGCCATGGCAATTGCGACAACATCCGATGGCGTGAAGCTGCATTATGAGACGGCCGGATCCGGCACGCCAATCGTCTTCGTGCATGAGTTCGGCGGCAACCACTGGAGCTGGGAGCCGCAGATGAGCTTCTTCACGCGGCGTCACCAGTGTCTGACCTTCGCTGCGCGCGGATTTCCGCCGTCTGAAATCCCGCAAGACGTAACGTCCTACTCGCAGGCGCGCGCGGCGGATGATATTTTCGACATCATGGACTGCGCCGGCCTGGCCAGGGCTCATCTGGTCGGCTTGTCCATGGGCGGCTTCGCCGTTCTGCATGCTGGCCTGCGCCGGCCCGAGCGCGTCCTGTCGGTCTGCGCAGCGGGCGCCGGGTATGGCGCCGAAAAAGCCCATGAAGAGTACTTCAAGGGTATCTCCGAGCAGGTCGCCAGGAACTTCGAAAAGCAGGGCTCGGAGCTTTTCGCGAAGACCTATGCCGAGGGCGCCTCACGCGTGCAGTTTCAGGAGAAGGACCCGCGCGGTTGGGGGTTGTTTGCCGAACGGCTGGGTAAGCATTCATCGAAGGGCGCCGCCAACACCATGCGCGGCGTCCAGATGCAGCGACCTTCGCTTTATGACCTGGAGACCGAGTTCAGAAAAATGAAGCCGCCCTTGCTCGTGATGGTCGGCGATGAGGACGACCACTGCCTCCAACCTGGCGTTTTCCTGAAGAAGACCGTGCCGGCCTGTGGCCTTGCCGTGTTTCCGAAGAGCGGCCACACGCTGAATCTTGAGGAGCCGGCGCTGTTCAACCATTTGCTGTCGGAATTCCTAGGTCAGGTCGAAAGTGGTCGCTGGAAAGAGCGCGACCCACGCGCCAATCCGGCGCAGATCATGCGGACGGACTGAGGCGATGCGCCCGTCCGATCGCGTAGATGGCGCGCGGCTGTTGGCACGGCTGATGGATCTCGCCCGCTTTGGTGCGCGCGAGGATGGCGGCGTCGATCGCCAGGCACTCACAGCCGCTGAAATTCTCGCTCGCGCCGAGCTGGTGCGCTGGGGACGAGAACTCGGCCTTCGTCCCTACACTGACGCCGCCGCCAATCTCTTTCTGCGTCTCGACGGCGCGGAGCCGTCACTGCCGCCGATCCTCACGGGCTCCCACATCGATAGCCAGCCGACCGGTGGCAAGTTCGACGGCGCCTACGGCGTGATCGCCGCGCTGGAGACAGTGCAAGCCATTCGTGACGCCGGCTTGCAGCCCCGACGCTCCATCGAGGTGGTGGCTTGGACCAACGAGGAAGGCTCTCGTTTCTCGCCCGGCATGACCGGCTCGGATCTCTTTACCGGCACGCGTCAGCTCACCATCATCGAAAGCGACGCGGACGCCGCGGGGGTCCGGCTCGGCGACGCACTCGCCGACGTTCTTGGTGCCGATGTCGATATCCCGCACAGGCCGTTCCGATTTGAGATCGCAGCTTTCGTCGAGGCCCATATCGAACAGGGCCCCCTCCTCGAACGCGCCGGCATTCCGGTCGGCGTCGTCACCGGCATCCAAGGCACCCGGCGCTACCGCGTGCGCGTCCACGGCGAGCCGGCGCACGCAGGCACCGCCGACCGCGCCGAGCGCAAGGACGCGTTAATGGCTGCAGTGCGCATGATCGCCGCGATCGATACGGCCGCATCGAGCCCTGCCGACACCAAGCTCACTGTCGGCCTGTTCGAAATCAAGCCCAATGCCCCCTCGGTAGTACCGGCGGACGTTTTGTTTTCAATCGACCTGCGCCATCCCGACAATGCAGTGGTCGACCGGCTCGATACAGAGATTCGCAAGATCGTCGAGCGTGAGCGCGGCCCCTGTACCGTCGAGCTGAAACAAATCCAGCACTCGCCGTCGCTGACCTTCGATCCCGGGGTCCGTGCGACCATCGCGCACTGCGCGCAGGTGCTCGGGATTCCGCATCAGGATATTCATTCGGCAGCCGGTCACGACGCGCGACAGCTGCATTATGTCTGCCCGACAGGCATGATCTTTGTGCCATGCCGCGACGGCATCAGCCACAACCCGGCCGAATGGAGCGAGCCAGACGACCTCACTGCGGGCACGCGCGTCCTTGCCGATACCGTGTGGACGCTCGCGAGCGAAGCATGACCAGCCCGCCGACCGGGTCATTGATCGGTACCTCTGTGCGGCGCCGGGAGGACCTTCGCTTCGTGACTGGGAGGGGCTGCTATACTGACGATCTGTGGCCCAAAGGGATGCTGCATGGCCTGGTCGTCCGCTCTCTCCGCGCACACGGTCGCGGTCTGTCAGTCGATGCCTCTGCGGCGCGGACAATGTTCGGTGTGCATCTTGTTCTCACCGGGAGGGATCTCGAGGCCGCTGGCCTGGCACATGTTCCGGTTGACCTGCCGCCGCCGGGCGCGACTTTCGAGACGTGGCAGGCTCGCCCGCAACCGGTTCTTGCCATCGAGGAGGTACGCTACGTCGGCGACCCGCTCGCTTTCATTGTTGCCGAGAGCATGGGGGCCGCAAAAGACGCAGCCGAGGCGCTCATCATCGACATGGACGCATGCGAGCCCTTGCCGAACCTATCGGCCGGCGCCCCGGACTTTTCGTACGAGGAAGGCGATGCCACAGCGGTGAAGGCGCTTATGGCGGCTGCCCGCCGCATTGTGGAGCTCGACATTCCTGTGCACCGGGTCGACGCGCTACCGCTGGAGCCGCGCGGCTGCCTCGGCCATTTTCAGGATAACACCTTCACGCTGCACGTCTCGACACAACGCGTTCAAATCCTGCAGCGCTCATTGGCGGACCGGATCTTCCGTGTGCCCCGCGAACGCATGCGCGTGGTCGCGCCTGACACTGGCGGCGGCTTCGGCCAGAAAAACGGTGTCTACCCCGAATACGTCCTGTGCCTTGAGGCTGCACGCCGCCTCTCCCGTCCTGTGAAATGGATACCCGAGCGCAGCGAGGCGATCAGCTCCGGGTGTCACGCGCGCGACAATCACTTTCATCTTGCCGCTGCCCTCGACGATGAAGGCCGCATCCTGGCAATTGAGGCGACTCGACGAATGAATGTCGGCGCCTACGCATCGTCGCGATCGATGGTGCCGGTGCAGAACGGCCTGACGCACCTGACGGGCGTCTACCCTGTTTCTCAAGCTCACGTGCGTGTCGATGGTGTCTTCACCAGCACTGCGCCGACCTGCTCGTATCGCGGCGCTGGCCGCCCCGAGAATGTCTATGCTTGCGAGCGTCTTGTCGACGTCGTCGCAAGAACCTGCGGCAAGGATCCGATCGCATGGCGGCGTGCAAATTGCCTAAGCAGCAAGCAGCAGCCATTGACATCGCCGCTTGGTACCACTTTCGACGGTCACGACTTCCATGGCCTGCTCGAAGCGGCGCTGGCGCGGCTGGATTACGATCACTTCCGCGCACGGCGGCGAACGAGCGCTAGCTCAGGGTGGTTGCGCGGGTTCGGTGTCGCGCTGTTCGCGGAGGATCTCCACGGCTCCAACGAGCCGATCCCCGCACGCCTTGAGTGGAGCGGCGAGCGACTGGAGCTAGTCGTCGGGACGGGCTCGGCCGGTCATGGACACGAAACGACGTTTCTCCAGATGACCGCGGAGCGTCTGGGACTGCCAATGGAGCGTCTCGGCTTCGTGCAGTCCGATACGGCACGCATGAGCGAAGGCGTCGGAACGGCCGCGTCCTGGTCCACTACCCTCGCCGGTTCATCCGTGCATTTGGCAGCGGCCGCAGCTATCGAGAATGCCTGCGAGATCGCCGGCGAACTCCTCGAGGTCTCGCCTAACGACATCGAATTTGCCGAGGGTCGATTTCTTGTGGCCGGCACGGATCGCTATGTCCGCTGGGACGATATTTTTGCCCACGCGCCGGACTTCGCGGTAGGTGCGGCGTTCGCCGGGACGGGCCATAATGTCACCGCCTCGTGCCATGCTTGCGAGATCGAGATCGAGGAGGAGACCGGGACGGCTCGCCTCCTCAGCTATGCCATCGCGCAAGATTCGGGAGTTGTGATCAATCCTATGATCTTCATCGGCCAGCTTCATGGTGGCATGGCCCAAGGCGTAGGCCAGGTCCTGATGGAGCAGATCGTCTATGACGAGGACGACGGTCAACTCCTCTCCGGCTCGCTCAGCGATTATGCCTTGCCGCGGGCCACTGACCTGCCATTCATCGCAACGGACATCCAGCCCTCGCGGGCGCCTGACAATCCGCTCGGCGTCAAGGGCGTCGGCGAGGCCGCCGCGACCGGATCACCTGCCGCAGTCGCCAATGCCATCATCGATGCGCTCGCGCCGCTCGGAATCCTGCATCTCGATGCACCATTCACCAGCGAAAAAGCTTTGGCGAGCCATTCGCGACCATCGCAGACGCTAGCGTGAAAAGCTTCAGGTCTCACTTTCGGCGTATGCACGCCGCTGATGCCGCTGTGCTTTTCTGACAAGGACCAGACGCCGATCTATCGTAGGATAGCGTACCACGGACGCGCCCGCACGTTGTTCGCTTCTGGCCCTTCTGCCAAGCGCCTGACGGCGCCCCAGTACGCCCCTTCCACGCCAGCCCGGACTGATAAGCTTTCGTATGAAACCTTATCAGTCTGCGATCTGGATGTCTGCTTTGCCTTAAATAGCAGTTCGCACTGCACCCCGGCGGAAGGTCAGTTAAAGGTCAGAAGCGGACGTCATTCCGCGCAAACGGCTTGACTAAGGGGATAGCGACGCCACGTAGGCAGCGAGTGCGATCATGTCGTTCTGCGACAGCTTTTCGACAGCCTGTTTCATCAGGGAGCTTGCGCTTGCCACGCGCCCGCCGCTTTGGAACTCATGAAGCTGGCGCACGATGTAGGTCGGCGAGCGCCCGGCAATAGGCGGAATCTCACCGACGCCTTTCAACTCCGGACCGTGACAGCTACCGCAGGCAACGGTTATTCCCGATCCGCCCGTCTTCGCGAGTGTTTCCCCCCTCGCCAGGCTTCCAACCGGCACATAGGCTGTGAAGGTCGCCCGGGAGTCTCGGAGCTCGAACTGATCGACGTCGTCCGGCATCTCGACGATGCGCGGCCCCAGGGTTTCGGAGCCGCCCTCCGGGCTTTTGACGTAGAACAAGCGGGACGGCCCTGTCTTTGGAATGCTCTCGCTTTCGACGACCTTGACGATGTGCTTGGGCTTCTGCGCAGAGAAATACCCTGCCGCAGCGCGCGCCTCGGCGTCGGTCATGGCTTTGACTGACGCCATCATCAATTGTGTGGAGGGCCTCTCCGGCCCCGACATCTTTCGCGCGCCGTTTTTGAAGTCGGCTAGCTGCTGAACGAGATAGCTCGCCGGCAAGCCCGCGAGACTCGCATTTTCAGGACCGCCGGTGCCCTCGACGCGATGGCACGATCCGCAAGCGCGGACATCCGGCTTTCGTCCGTTGGCAACGATTTCCGGCATGGCCGGGTGGTCGTCCGGATGCCAATCAGGCGCAAAGAAAAGATCGCGCGCCTGCTTCCAGCTGAACGCGGCGTTGCTGCCGGCGAGTTGATTGGGCTTGTCGTCAGCGTGGGGCACCTTGACGGTCGGGTCCCACAAGAACGCCCAGGCCGGAAGCCCATCAGGTGGAGATCCAATACTGGCATTCTGTGCCAGCGCATCAGGTCCCGCGAGCATCACAGCTGCCAACAAACATACCGCAAGCGATCTCATCAAAAGCCCCTCTGCAACCCGACTAAATCACCAACAAAAGCAAAATGAGAGACGCGATAAAGACTTGGCACAACCGAGCAGCAAGTCACGGTGAGCAAACCAGCAGCTACGAAGCATACGGGCGCCGGGTCGCTTCCGAGTTGCCTCTTTGATTATCCATTTCAGTGTCTTCGGTCATCAACATTTTCTCCGCGAGCATCTTGCGCCTTCACGACGCCAAGGGCGGTGAGCAGAGCGGCGAGCTCAGCCTGGCCTCTCGTGCCTGTCTTGGCGAATACCCTCCTCAGATGAGTTTTGACGGTGTTGGCCGATAGGCCAAGGGCAGATGCTGATGCTGATGCTGACGTCGAAGGCAGGCCGCCAGAAGACATCGATGCAGCGACGCGCGCCTCGGCTCTGGTGAGACCGTAGGCATCGATGAGATGTTGCGTGCCGATCGTTCTCCTCTGAAGAGGATCAATGATGAAGAGGGCGCATGCCGCACCACGAATGTGCGCTTCTCGGAGCACGCCTGACTCACGACTTCTGAGGCCAGCCACCACTATACTGACCAGGCGCGACCTGTCATGAGACGGAACGCTCATAGTGCCGCCTGCCTTGCCGGCCAAGGCCGACCTAACCAGACTGGCCAGGCGCCTGGAATGCGGAGCGGACCAGGTAGAAATTGGCTTGAACTTTAATGTCCCTTGAGCCTCCAAAGAACAGGCCATCTCGTTAGCGTATACGACGTCACCGCCATACCCCACGAGGACAACGCCGTCCGCCATTTGCTCGACAAGCTCGAACGCTGCGTCCCGTAGTGCGCGATAGGCAGTCAGGCGAAAGCCGAGAGTGACCGATCGGCGCAGATGGGGCGCAAGGGCCTCAAAGATCTTCCGCTCGATCGCTTCAAACTCGCCCTGGCGCTCGCTTCGACAAATGTTGAACGCAACTCGGAAATCGTCTCTCGCCGCGAGCGCAATCATGGCATTGTGCCCAATGCCCTGCGGACGGAGTACATCATCGTAGAACCCTGAATTGCGCAGCTTGCCCAGCTCAAACACCTCGTCGGACAACACAAGCTGTCCAAGCGGCTTGCCTTCCATCGCCACAGACCAGGGATTCTGCATGTGGCGCTCCTGATAGGCGCGGTTGCATTCCTGGTTCAATCGGCCGTTGAAATCAAAATAGACCTGTTCGGCTGTGACTGATTGACCGAACAGTATTCCGCCTTCACTTCGGGCGAGGTCGGCGATCGCTGACAGTGCGACCGGCCACAATTGATGATCTCCGGCCGAATCGTAAATCAGGTCCAGGATCTCCTCCATAGCTGCCATTGGGTCAGCCTACTTCTGTTGCAGCTGCGGGGGAGGGTCGACACGCGCAACCACGACCCCTCGATCTGACACGGCGGCCGACAGCGCGATAATTGCCAGTAGCGATCCATAGAAACCGAACACTGCCAGCCGCCACTTGCGTACGACTCGACGCTCCGCGGCACTCAATCCATAGATTGGCTTCTGCATGTTGATGCTCCATCAGCGTTAGAACGACTTAATGAAACTGAACCCCGCAAGGATAAGAAACAGACCGACAAGACGATTGAACGTCGAGGTATCGACACGATTGAAGATCATCAATCCGAGGTAAGCGCCCAGCACGGCCGGTGCTGCATATTGGAGAGTGTCGAGTGGCATGAGGTGCGCCGGCTTCAAGACAAACAAGGCCGCGAGCGACAATATCTGGTTGACCAGAATGAACGGCTGGATGATGGACCGCGCCCGGTGCTTGTCGAACCCCTGAATGTGGCACCACATTGTGACGAAGGCCGCCGGAAATGCAGCGATCCCGCCGGTGATCCCCCCAAGAGCGCCAACAGTGACGCGCCCCCAAAGCGGGTTGCTGCCTGCTGGCAATGAGGGCTTCAGTGCAGAAAAGGCCCCGTAGAAGATCAACAGCAGTCCTAGCAGCGGAAGAAACGCGGACGCCGGCGTCCTTAAGAGTAGAAACAGGCCAACCGGCAACGTAGTGACGCTTCCGATCAGGTATGGAAAACACTCCTGAAGGTGGACGCTCTCGCGCAGGCGCCACACGCAGTAGAGCTGCTGTGAGATCGAGGCGACCAGCAAGATCTGAATCACCGACAAAGGTTCTTTCATCGCATGGAATAGAAATCCGCCTGCAATGGGCGAGAATGCAAATCCTGCAATGCTCGAGAGCAAGGCCGACAGCAACACGATCGACGGGGCAATCAGCGAGGCACCGCCGGCATGGGAATTGGCAATGTTCGTGGCGAAGAGAAACAGACAGGCCGCTGGAATAATGGCGACCGCCCCCCTGCCGCCAAAACCGATAGCTGTCCTCTCGTCAACGGGCTGCATGTAATGTCTCCCTGCAATGCAGCCGCGCGGCGCATGTCAGTCGACGCCAATTTAGGATTCCTGCCGCGATATACGTGTGAAGTAATTCACGTCGATCGATTCAATTCGCTCCGCGCCGATTTCTTCAACATAGCTGAAGTACAACAACAGGACGTCACCCGCGCGGGTGACGAAATGCGGAACCTGCGCGTTTCACCGACCCAAGCCCCGGGAGAAAAATGATTCTTGCTCACGGCGGAGGCGAGTTGCCGACGAATTAGGCGGACAGTCTGCTTAGTAGCATATCGATTCGGATGCAGCCTGGCGAATACGCGTCGCTTTTGAACCGATGTGTCTATAACGATGACGTAGAGAGGCGCATCACAAGCCAATTGGGTGCGCAATTTGCAATGATCTCTTCGTCTCCAAAGGCCCGTCATGAATCGCCCTTCTCTGTTAAGGCTCCTGATGACGGTGATAGGGTTGGCAAAAGGAATCGCGACCGTTGCCGGAAGGCCCCCACCCGACGGCCATCATCACAAGGGCGTTCGTCCCGTGAGTTTTGTTGCGAACTACTAGATTTGCGTTGGGTGCGAACGACCTCCCCACTGGATCGCGACGTATCATTCCGACTTTCCTTCCGGCCCGACACTCTCAGCGACCCAAATTGCGGTGCAGCCTGAGCCGAAAGGACAGGCTCCACAGGAGCGCCTGCCGGAAGTATAGCTTGGCTCTGCTCGCAACCTCTTGCCGCAAGCGAAGTCTGCCTGATCGCCTGCTAAGCGCTTTCCGCGATCATTGCACCTCGAGGCCATTCAACCACGGAGGGCCCCGCATAATCCGGAAAATAGAGCTCAGCAATCCGGAAGGTCCGCACGAAGGTTCTCATCACCTGCTACATGCAGCTCTGGTCGTGGTCTAAGGCAGGTCTTCCTAACTGGAGCCGACAGGACGTGAGTGCGCAAAAAAGTCCCAACAGGATTGTGATCAGATCTTGTGAAGGAGACCACAACGTGCGCGGTCGGACCCTCATATCAAAGAGCTTCGACTGCAGAGACAATTTCCGCTCTCACACCGCGCTCCACTTCGGAAGGAATGCTACTCGATTTGGCAACCTTCATTTAACCATTGGGCACAAGCGATGAAGACTTCAAATGCCGTTCAGTTTCTTACGCCGGCTGCAGGCTCCCTTTCGTTTCGGTCGTTGTCCGCCGACGAGATTGAGGGACTGCTTCGTCTCTTTTATCTCGGCTTTCCCTTTGATGAGAGGCGTGCGCGGTTCGGAGGCGCGGTGTCGGACGGATCGATAGCCCGCTACTGCCGTGAGCTACCCCGTAGGGAAGTTGTCGTGATCGGCTGCCTGGCGCCGGATGGCCTGGTCGCTGTCGCTGAGCTCCACCCACACGGCGATTGCATGGAGCTAGCACTCGCTGGTCGGGACACAATCGACGCGATCACGATCTATGGCCACGTCCTCCAGCTCGCGGCCTTTGAAGCGGGAAGGCGCGGTTGCCGCAACCTTGTCATGAACGTGGAGCTCGCTCGACCGGAGGGATTAGATCTGCTCCGTGGCATGGGGCACATGTGCGTCCAGGATGAGACTGCGACTGTCCAGCTCGGCGATTACGCACGTCTCCACGCACTCTCGCTCGCGCAGCACTAACCATGCAAGCAGAAGAGCAGGTCGTGGGCTTCCTCGGAGCTCTGCCTGGGCGTGTGTCTTGTATGGATGCTATACGAGATAGAGGAGCGGCGGGGAAGGCGCCGCCAGCAGGCTGAGTGGATCCGCAGCGCCACGAGAATTGTAGTGCCGCGCTAAGCCGGTGGACCTTGAGCCCCGCATAGATATGCGTAGAGGGACAATGCTCCACACCAGTATCAATGTTCCCTGCCAAATTATGACAGGTGCACGCATGCGCTGCCCGGCTTGGGCCTAAGCTCCGCGCCGGACGCGCGACATACTTCCTGCGGGCGCAGCGCCGTTGACGTCCATCTCGTCCAAGAGCGCCTTGGCCTCCCTGAGATCCGGGGTGTCGAGACCCTCCGTGAACTGACAATAGGTTTGCCGGAGAAGCTCGCGTCCTTCGCGGCGGCGTTCCCGTGTCTGCCACAGACGGGCATAATTAGTGGCGGCGCGGAGCTTGAATGCGAGCGCGCCTTGTCGATCGGCTGTTTCTATCGCCTGCAACAGCCGCCGCGCGGCCTCCGGTACCGCTTCGCCGCCGCGAGTTGCGAGACACGCACCCAGCAGACGATGCGCCTCCGCCTCAAAGAGGCGGTTGCGACTTGTCGTGATGACCTCGATGGCCTCCTGAACAACTTGCTCGGCACGATCCACCTCGCCAGCCTTGAGAAGGGCCTCCGCGAACACCAGGAGTTCATAATCGTAGTAAAAGCGTCGGACCGACTGCCGCGTGGCTTCGACGGCATCCTCCATGCGCTCTAGGCCTTCCGTTATCTGGCCAGATTGAAACGTCGTCCAGCCAAGCAGTAGGGGGCACACAACGAAGATGTTGCTTCCTTGCTCGCGGCCAATGCGTATTGTCAGTTCGGCGTATTCGCGGCAGGGCTCTGCGGCGCGAAGCATTTGGCGAAGTGCTGCAGACCACCAAGCCGCATGAGCTAGGCTAGGAGGATGGCCTAGCCGATTGCCGAGTTCGAGCGCGGCAGCGGACATTTGTATCGCCTGGTTCGCAAAGCCGGTGACCCAGAGGGTGATAGCGCTGTGCGCGTAGGCGCAAACGCCGGTATCGTGACCGCCATAGTCGTAAGCGTGCGCGTGATGACGCTCGGGATCGTAGAGCGCAATGCCCCGCTCGGTGTCGGCGAGCGTGATTGCATTGAGGCCCAACACGTGGGAGTTTGCCCAACGCGAGTGATATGCCTCCAGCATCAGATCCCGATCAACGAGCCGCTCGGCCACCTCGACGAGCTCGTTAGCCATCCCAAGCGCTTGCTCAGTGTGCCCTGTAATCAGACTTGTGTACCAATTTCCCCACATCGCCCGGAAAAGCTTTTTGTCGTCGCCCAGTCCCCGACCAAGCGTGACCGCTCGGGCGTAATGATCAACGATTTCGTGCCCCGCAGAACGAAAACCCCGTGCACTGACCAGTGCAGTGCCGAGCCCGAGCCGGATGTCGAGCTCTTGCTGCCAGCGCTCCGCCGAGTCAGGCATCTCCTCCAGAAGCCGCAAAGCGTTGGAAAAATGCTTCAGTGCCTCGCTGCCGGCTGAACGGCGCAAAGCCAGCTCACCGGCGCGCTGCCAATAAACCGCCGCCTCCTGACCCAAACCTGCTTCGGTTCGGTGGCGCGCGACCACCTCGGGCTGCTTCTCGACGATCTCGGGAAACATCTCCTCGATCGCCTGCGCAATTCGTGCGTGTAGGCTCCGGCGCCGGTCCCGAAGCAGAGTGCTGTAAGCTGCGTCCTGCAACAGGCCGTGCTTGAACATAAAGCTCGACTGCGGCAGCTCGCCTCGCTGAAAGATGAGGCCAGCCTCGACCAACCGGCCGAGCGTCTCCGTGATCTCCACCTCGGAGCGCTCAGCTACCTTGGCAGCGAGCTCGTAGGAAAACTCCCGGCCGATCGTCGCGCCGATCTGCGCGATCTCCTTGGCCGCGGGTCCGATCCGATCAAGCCTGGCCATTAGTGAAGCGTGTAGCGTAGATGGCACGGAAAGTGACGGCCGCGTCGTCGACGATCCCCGTCGAGGTGGACTCGCATCCACAACCGTCTTGGTCACTTCCTCCAGGAACAGCGGCACGCCGTCACCGCGTTCGACGATTTCGCCGATCAGGTCGTTCGGCAACGATTTCGTCTTCAAGGCGAGCAGTCGAACCAGAGCCTCGCTGTCAAATCGGTTCAGACGGTTGAGCGTCAGCACGGTAACGTGCGGCTGGTCTGCCCATAGTGGCGCGAAGTCTGGGCGAAAGGTTGCAATCAGCAAGACCGGCATGCGCTCGATTCGACGGATGAAGATGTCGAGCAGATCGCGTGTGGTCGGATCAATCCAATGCAGGTCTTCAAAGATCATCAACACTGGCTTTTTTCGTGCTAACGCGGTGAGCTGCCGGTTCAGCACTTCGAAAGTTTCTTCCCTTCTGCGTCGCGGATTCGGCTCGACTGCCTCATAGCGTGCGGTAGGCAGCAAGAGGAGATCAGCGACAAGCGCGACGTCCTGCTCGGGCGCGGAGGTTTCAGCCATTAATGCTTCTAGTTTGTCCAATCTGATCGCGGGCGTGTCTTCCCGTCCAAATCCAGCCGCACGCTCGAGCATATTGATGATGGGGAATAGAGCGCTGTCTTGATGATGAGGTGAGCAGAAATAATGCAGCTCGGTGTATTGTTCCGCACCAATCAGATCCCTAATTGCGACCGTCAGGCGTGACTTGCCGATGCCAGCCTCTCCTGAGAATAGGATCACGCGTCCTTCGCCAGCTCTGGTCTGCGCCCAACGTCGCAGCAATAGCTCCGTTTCCTCTTGGCGGCCGACGAGTGGAGTTTCGGCGGAGCGCAGCGCCTCGAAACGGCTTTTGAAGCGGTTTTCGCCTAGCACACGCCAAGCGCGCTGAGGCTCGGTGAACCCTTTTAGGTTCTTGAACCCTAAGTCCTCGAGCGCGAACACCGATCCAATCTGCTTCCTGGTGCTGTCCGCTATCACGCCCGTGTTGGGTTCGGCCAATGCAAGCAAGCGGGCCGCCAGATTGGGCACCTCGCCCAAAACCTCTGTCTCATTTCCTGATCCGATCAGGTCACCCACAACCACCAAGCCGGTGGCAATGCCAACCCTGATCTGAAGCGGCTCGGGGCGGCCGAGACGCCCAATGCCTTCGATCAAGGCCAAGCTTGCCCGCACGGCCTGCTCAGGATCGTCTTCATGAGCGTTCGGGTAACCAAAATAGATCAGAACACCATCGCCAACTCTGCGGGACACGAAGCCGCCGAACCCGGGTACAATTTCTGCAACGCGCTTGTGGTAAGTGCTGATGACTTCGCCAAAATCTTCAACATCGAGATTCACGGACAGAGCCGTTGAGCCGACAAGGTCGCAGAACATCACTGTGATGTGGCTGCGCTCCGCAGGGGCCGCGCGGGGGTGGATCGGCGCAAGTTCTGGACTTCGAAATACGTCGCCAACGAGTGTTGCACCGCACTTTCCACAAAAGTTCGAGCCCAGCGCTTCACTGTTGCCGCAAGAGCCGCAACTGAGCATCAACGCCGATCCACACTGGCTGCAGAACTTGGCAAGTTCTGAGACGTCTGCGCGACAGCTAGGGCACTCCATACCGCACCTTACCGGTTGGATCGATCATGGTAGCACGGTCCTCATTCGACGCCCATCCGGCTGCCGGATGGGCGCGCCGACGATCCGACGTCCAAGTTGGCAGATGAATTCGAGGCATTATTGTCATCATAAAATCATGACATAGACAATCAGGGCCGGATCGACCCGGCTGCCGACGCCACGGTTGCGAGGACGAGCGCCGGGTGTCCGTGGAAATTGCACTTGTATTTCCAGCAGTGGTGCCTGTTGAATGGGTGTCCCGAGCAACGCGATTTGGCCACCGTGGTCATGACAGTCGCTCGAACAAATTCGAAGGCGGACCGGCCATTTCGGCGGGTCTACTTGGGGATTGGAGGCGTAAGCGATGAAGTCGAGCGCGTTGTTTCCGTTTATTCTCCTGATCGCGGCTGGTTGTACGGTGCAGGCCGCAGAGGTGTCCTACCAGAATGACCCAACCCAACCGCCGGTCAGTCATTTCCGGGGCACATGCGAGATCGATTCCGATGGGACCAAGTTCGCAGCGAGAGCCTGCTACACGACGTATTATCCCGGCGATCAAGGCTTTGGGAACGAGTACAGCCCCCCGGTTTGCATGAAAAAGCCGCTCAGGAAACGCGAAAAGGAAGTCCTGGCGAAGATATACAGCCGGGCCCCGGATTACTGCAGGCAAAGCTGTGTCGGCTGACGCAGTTGTTTGTAACTCAATCCAAATGGTGGGGCCCCGTTGGGTGGGGCTTTTGGGAGGGGCCGGATCGGCCGCCGGGGACTGGCGTCTACCTCGCGATCGCCTCTCGCGAGTTGAGAAGCAAAAAATCGATTGCGGAGCTTGAGAACGAAACCGTCAACCAGCTTCTTGGAATTCGGGATGCTGGCGGGGGCCGCAGAGCGCCTGTGACGCGGTTGCAAGGTGTGGTTGCCGATCCGGTTCTAACCATCCTGTCGGAGGTTGCGCACGAAATGGGGCACGTTTTGCTAGCCGATGCCAATGCGGATGGTGAAGACGCTGCTCATCCGCGACGAAGGGTCAGCGGTCCTCCCCGGAGCGCGTGCTTCGAGGATGCGTTCCTGGGGACTTCGTGGAATGCGGACATATTCCACAAGAATATGCGACGATGGGCCGACTTTGGCTTCCAGAACAACAACGTACAAAAAAATCCGGACAGTGCATTCAACGTCGAGGGCGTCAGAGCCGCCGTTCGGACACGCAACTTCGGCGTTGCAAGCGATGCGATCAGAAATGTCTATCGGAACAATGAGTTCGTAAGCTTACAGGCGAAAGTTGCCCCTGAGGAAGACCTCGCGGAGATGTACAGGTACAAGGTGTTGGTGGATGCAAGTCCAAGGGGGCCGGTCCTTCGTTTGGACGGTAAATCCATCGATGTGCAAAGCTGGCTCAAATCCGACATTCTCGCCAAGAAGGTGCAGTGCTTGCGCGATCTCGGATTCCTGACGGCCCAGCCTTGACCGGATACGGGGGCCCCAACCAACTCAGGAGGTGGAGTCCTGAGTGCGACCGCTTGTACGCTCGATCAGACGGCGGGCTTCTTCCCAAGCGAACGTCTTGGCAAGCTGGTAGGACACCTTGAGCGGAACCACGCCGCCGTCGAGATGACCGATCATAGCGCGAAGCATCGCTTGCGCGTCCATGCGCTTCTGATCGACTTGACCGCATGGAAGCCAAGCCGCGAAGCGATCGAGCGCACAGGGCGCGAGGCCGCGGCCAGCCGCGGTCTTCAGGATGACGTCGTACGTCCTGTCCTTGTAGAACAGTGCCTTGGCGATCCCAATCAGCGCGGATGCGACGTCCAGTTGCACGATCCCCGACCTCAGCGCACTGTTCACTGTGGCGCGAACGTTCACCATGGCCTCAGTGAGCATAAGGTATTCGACCTCCGCGGGCCCGTGAAGAACCGCGATTTCTTCGTCATCGGTTAATTCCCCCGTGCGAAATTGTCGATACACGTCTCCGACTCCAATCATCCCGAACTCGGCCAGTTCGGCGGCCCGCAGCGCACCGATGCTACCGGCGCCGTAAACGTGGATTCCCTGCGACATCGCCCAGAGAATCTCCTTGTGCCAGACGGTCGGCACCGTTTCGAAATAGCCATCTACCACGCCGATCAGCTCTGGTCGCCGCAGAGCGCTCAGATACAGATCGCCGCGCAGCACTGGTGGCCGCCATTCGATTCCAGGGATGGTGGGGCGCTCACCTGGCGGCAGTGACGGACCCGCGAAGATGATGGCACTCATGCACTGCCGCCGCGGACGCGACGCGCCCGAACACCTGGAACATAGCGGGGGTGGGTGCAATCCCACTCGAGGCCAGGGATTACCAACCTGACGACGGGGATTCCAAGATCCGGACGCGTGAGATCGACGACGATCGCCCGTTCAATGCCAATTGCACGTAATCGCGTCAGTTCCCATCGCAGATCGGCCGCCACATCGTCGGAGTAGAAGTCGGGGGTGTCAGCAAAAGATCGGGCCTCCGCCGCCTGCGAGGCAGCATCGAGCAGGGCTGCGCCAAGCTTGTCCTTGGCCGATTCGGTGTAGTCTAGGAGATCGTCCCTGATTCCGGCGATATACGTCAGCCGGGTTTGCGCGGCCTCGGTCATGGCCCGAGCCAACGCGATGGCGCGATTGGGATGGCAGCCCGTTCCGCGAAATCGTCTCAATCCACCCGAGGGATCGCCGATCGTTGCCGGAATGTCGCAAATGAATGTGGCAATGCCAATGTCGGATGTGACATCCCAAAGCCGCGGCGCCATTCGCGCTTGTTCGTACAGGTCGAGCAGGCTGCGGCAGTCCTCGTCAGTGATTGAGGCGATGTCGACGCGGCAGTTGGAGCGGACGCGCATGTCCTGCGCATGCCACAGGGCAACGGCGTCTCGTTCGACCAACTCGCAAATGGCCGCGCTGATCGCTTCGGAAAGATGGTTGCCGGACGCCAATCCATTGGTGCCGGACAGAAAGTGCTCGCCGCTGTGGGAGCTCGGGAGTGTGTAGTCGGTATGCACGACCTCCCAAGGCACCCAACAGGGCTCACGGCAAAGCAAATCATATCCCTCGATCCAGGCGATCTCGGTTCGATCAGAAAGCGCAATGCCGGTTCCAGCAAGCGAGAGGGGAGACGTTACGCGATTCTCAGTTGAGAGCCGCTGAAAAGTCGAGAGCCGCGTGCGTTCCGTAAGTTCTTCGCCATGAAACAGCTCGATGGCTTCCATCATGGCAGAGGCGAATGCCTGAGCGAGTACAAGACCCTTGCCCTGCGATACCGACACTGAGCGCGAGTTCGGACGAACGGCGACCGTGACCGGAATTCCGATTCGATCCAATCCCGTCACATTGCCGAGACGAGTCACCCCGATCTGCCGCGCCATCGCCTTGGCACGCGCCAAGGTTGCTTCTGGCGCGACTGTCCGATGGGTGCCACGTATGAAAGACTTGAGAACCGGGCCATGGAGACTGTTGGCAAGGCTGGCAACGTCCGGCCGGTGCACGGGCAATGACGATCTCTAGTGAAGAGAAGCGTGAAGCGGCAACAACTGCATCATTTGCCGGTTCCCTTGTTCGCTGCTCGCGAGTCCCTGGGCTTCTCGCCTTTGGCGCCCCCACCCCCGCTCGCGACGATCATCGCGTCGACCGGGATGGACACGGAGCGCCGGTCAGCGCCCTCATCCCGCAAAAGCATCTTTAAATACGCCGCCTCGGGCGTATCGCTCAACTCCAATTGCTCAAACGGCCGGCCATCCTGTGAGATGTATAATTTTTCCCCCTGGATCACGACCCGAACTTCGCCGGGCTGTGAGGCCGATTGGCTCGAAGGCCTGGGAGCAGAGCCGGGCGGGCCAAGCTGCGGCCTGTCTGCCCGGGCGTCGCCAGCAAGCGCTCCAAAGCCCAGCAGGAGCGCTCCCCAGCCGGGTAAGTGAGACCAGAACTTTCTTAGCTTTGCGCGCGACATGTGACCTCCTCACACAGGCAGGACATGAATGTTCAATAAAACACAGCACGGCATCACGGTGTCAAGCGTCTGTGCGGACCGTCGATATGCAGAGGGTCACTAAATCGGCGCTCGCCGAAAGGATAATACCCCACTTCGAACTTCGGCCGCCTGGATCGCTCAGCGCCGCAATCTGCACCCAGCCAAAGGATCCTGGGTTGCTTCTGATGCCGCGCTGGTCTTTCCTTCAGAACTGCTTTTCGGAATTGGGAGGCAAGAAAATGAGATTAGGTCTTTGGCTTCGCAACGCGATATTCGTGGCTTGCTTTGCACTCGCGACGGTGACCCCATCGTTTGCACAAAAGTCGGCTGACACGCTGCGCATCACTTGGCGCGACGCGATTCCTGACGTCGATCCCTACTACAATTCCCAGCGCACCGGCATGGTCGTCGCATTCCAGGCATTCGACTGCCTCGTGTATCGCGATCCGATAAGCATGGAGATCAAGCCGGCGCTGGCGATTTCTTGGCAGCAGGTGGATCTGACCACCATCGACTTCTCTTTGCGCCAAGGCGTCACGTTCCAGAACGGAGATCCATTTTCTGCCGATGATGTGGTGTACACGTTTAACACAATCATTCGCGACAAACGGGTGGCGATTCCCGCCTACTACTCATCGTTCGCTGCGGCCGAGAAGCTCGATCACTTTCGAGTACGCATCAAGCTGACCGGCGTGTCGCCGGCCGTGATGGAATACCTCGCGATGGTGACGCCGATCTGGCCAAAGGCCTATCGCGAGAAGCTCGGTCCCGATGGCTTCTCTCGCGCCCCCATCGGCACTGGCCCTTATAAGATCACCAGAGTGGACGGCACCACCCAGATCGAGATGGAGCGATATGAGGGTCACTACGCTGGCAGCCCTAAAGGACGACCCGCGATCCGCTACATCAAAATTCACCAGGTGCCTGACGCCACGACCGAGATGACGGAGCTGCTAGGTGGCAAGGCCGATTGGATCTGGGGCTATAATGCCGATCAATTCGCCAACCTCGCGAAAGTGCCCAATCTTGAGGCGATGCGGTTCGGCACCATGCGGGTCCATTTCATGACTATCGACGCGGCTGGCCGAACGGGTGCAGACAATCCGCTGACCAAGCTGAAAGTGCGACAGGCGATACTCACCGCAATCGACCGCCAGACCATGGCCAAACAACTGATCCAGGGCGACTCGCAGGTGATCGATACACCATGTTATCCTAGCCAGTTTGGTTGCGACGTATCGGCAGCCGTCAAATATCCTTATGATCCGGAAAAGGCGAAGCAGCTTCTTGCTGAAGCCGGCTACCCCAATGGCTTCGAAACCGAGATCATTTCCTACAATACGCCGCAGATAAACGCCGCTCTGCAGAACTACCTCAAAGCTGTCGGCATCAACCTGCGCATCCAGCAACTACAGATCGGCGCCGTGATTAGAAAGGCGGAGGCCGGCGAGGCGCCGCTGTATTGTGGCAGTTGGGGCAGCAACTCCATCAATGACGTCTCCGCATTCATACCTTACTTCCTTGGCGGAGGCTTGGACGACTACGCGCGCGACCCCGATGTGCTGGAGCTCGTCAAAGCGGCAGGAAACACTCTGGATCCCGACGTGCGCCGTCAAGCCTATAGTCAGGCTATCCGGCTCGCTACGGAACGGGCTGAGTTCGTACCGCTGTTCAGCGCCGTCCGCTACGTCGCTTTTTCAAAGCAGTTGACCTTCCAGGGTTTCCCGGACGATCTACCACGCTTCTATCTCTCAAGCTGGAAGTAAGCCTACAGAGCGTCTCTCGATTGCGATCGACTAGCTGCTAGCCGCCAAAAGACATTCGATGAGACGACCATCCTTGCGGATGTTGTCCGGGACAACGGTGCGGCATTCCGAAAGCGCCTTCGGGCAGCGGGGGTGGAAGCGGCAGCCCAAAGGGATGTCGGTGGGATCAGGGTAGGCGTCGCCAAGACCCACGTCGAGGATGCCTAGCGCCGGCTCCGGAGTCAGTACAGAAGCAAGCAGGGCTTGCGTATATGGGTGCATAGGTCGCCGGAACAAATCCTGCGTCGGCGCGTGCTCGACAAACCGCCCGAGGTACATCACTGCCACTTCGGTCGCAATATGTTCGACCACCGCCAAATTATGACTGATAAACAGATAGGTCAGCCCGAGCTCGCGCCGCAAGTCCGAGAGCAGGTTTAGGATTTGCGCCTGCACTGACACGTCCAGCGCGCTGGTCGGCTCATCGCAAACCACGATGCGCGGATGCAGCACCAGCGCACGGGCGATAGCAACGCGCTGCCGCTGGCCACCGGAGAGTTGGCCAGGGAGTCTGTCGGCCATCTCGGTGGAGATTCCAACCCGCGCCAACATCTCCATAATCCTATCGGTTTGCTGCGGCTTCGTGAGGTCGCCTTGCGATGCCAGTGGCAGGCCGACGATATCCCGCACGCGCTGGCGCGGGTTGAGCGATGCAAATGGGTCCTGAAAAACCGGCTGGATCAAGCGGGCGCGTTCGCGTCGGTCCATGTGCGCAAGGCTGCGGCCATCCACCAGAGCCTCGCCCGAGCTAGGCGGCAACAGCCCCAAAATCAGTCGGGCGAGCGTTGACTTGCCGCAGCCGGATTCACCTACGATGCCGAGGACATTCCCTGCGGCCAGAGAGAAAGTCACTCCATCCACGGCGTGCACCGCGCTACGCACGCGCCCAGCAGCGCTACGTTGCTGGAACTCGCGGTACACATTCCGCACCTCGATGGCGTGCGTCATGGTGAAGCGTCCATCTTCCAGTCAGGCGGCAGCCGGCAGCGATAGAAGTGGTTCTCGCCTGCATCATGCAAGTGCACGGGCTCAGCGCATTCGCGCGCGGCCATCGGGCAGCGCTCCCGGAAGCCGCAACCAAGGAAACCGCGCCCGATGTGAGGGACGCCCCCCGGAATGCTGCCCAAGGGCTCCCCTGGCTTGGTCATGCCGGGCACCGGAATGCAATTCAGCAGACCCCGCGTGTAGGGATGCGTTGGCGCTTTGATGATCTGTTCCACTGGCCCGCTCTCGACCACTTCGCCTGCATACATTACGGAGACATGCTCCGCCATTCGTGCCACGATGCCGAAATCATGTGTGATCAGCAGCAGGGCTAAGCCCATTTCCTGCTGCAGCTTCCTGAGGAGGCGCAGGACTTGTGATTGGACTGTCACATCCAGAGCCGTAGTAGGCTCGTCGGCGATCAGAACTTCCGGATCGCACATCAGCGCCGTAGCGATCATCGTGCGTTGGCGCAGACCACCGGAGAGCTGGTGCGGATATTGGGCGAGGCGCATGCCCGGCGCGGTGATCCCGACGCGGGCCAGCAACTCGGCTGCTCTGTCCAGAGCCTGCCGCCGGGAGGCCCGTCGATGGCGTTCCAACACCTCTGCCATTTGCGAACCGATCGTGTAGGCCGGGTTCAGGCTTGTCATCGGCTCTTGGAAGATCATCGCGATCTTGTCCCCGCGCAGCCAAGCCATCTGTCGCTCCGACATAGCCAGCAGATCATGCTCGTGAAAGCGGATGTGGTCGGCGCTGCGGACGGCGCTCCGCGGCAACAGGTTCATCACCGACAGCGCCGAAATGGACTTGCCGCAGCCAGATTCGCCAACCAGGCAATGCGTTTCGCCCCGGCGGAGCGTGAGTGAGACGCCACGAACTGCTTCCATTCGGGGGAACGACACCCGCAGATTGGCGATGCTGAGTACGGGCGCCATCACCAGCCCCTATGCCGTAAGTCGGTGCGCAGCATGTCGCGCAGCCCGTCACCCAGTAGATTGATCCCGAGCACCAGTATGAAAAGCGCAACGCCCGGTGTTACAATCACCCACGGACTGAAGAACATGTACTCCTTCGCCTCAGCAATCATTAGTCCCCAACTCGGCAGAGGTTGCGGAACACCGAGTCCGAGGAACGACAACGCTGCTTCGAGCAGGATCGCGAGGGCCATCTCCAGCGTTGCCACCACCACCAGATGGCTGGCGATATTGGGTAGCACCTCCCGGACGAGAACATGCGCGCGCGAGGCGCCGGCCGCCTGAGCGGCGGCGATGTAGTCGAGATTTCGCACCTGCATCGTCGTGGTGCGCGCCACGACCGCGAACCGTTCCCACAGCAGCAACCCGAGTGTGAGGATCACCACAGTCAGGGAGCTGCCGACCAAAGCCACCACGGTGAGCGCCACCAGGATCAGGGGGATCGAAAGGCGGCAGGTGATCAGGAACATCACGAGGGCATCGACCCGACCGCCATAGAACCCACCGACGATACCAATCGTGACGCCAATGAGGCCCGACGTGATCACGGTCAGCACGCCGATCAGAAGGGAGATGCGCGTGCCGTAGATTAGGCGCGACAGGTAATCGCGTCCAATCTGGTCGGTGCCCAGCAGATGCGCAGCATGGCTGCCCTCCATCCACACCGGAGGAACGAGACGCAAGTTCAAATCTTGTGCGAACGGATCGTATGGGGTCAAATAGGGCGCGAATATCGCCACCACGAATGCAGTGATCACGATCGAGGCACCGAGCAGCGTCGCGAGCCGGCCGAATGCAGGCAGTCGGCGGCGCCTCCACAGGGGCTGCGTGTCGTCAGCCGTTTTCATATTCGTAGCCTTGGGTCGAGCAGCGCGTTCATCATGTCCGCCAGCAGTGCCAGCGCGATGTAGATGACGGCCAGGAACAGCACCACGGCCTGAACCACGGGAAAGTCGTTCTTGGTGATTGATTCCCAAGCAAGATAGCCAACGCCTGGGACCGCAAAGACGGATTCCGTCACAACGGAGCCTCCAAGCATGAAGCCGAGTTGCACGGCCGTAATCGAAACAACGGGCATGGCGGCGTTGCGCAAAGCATGCTTGAGAACGATCGTCGGCCTGCTCAGACCCTTGGCACGCGCGGTGCGAATGTAATCCGCGCAGAGTGCCTCGATCATACCCGATCGAGTTAGACGCATCAGCGCTGGGATGGCCGAGAAGGCCAGCACGAATCCCGGCATGATGTAGCCCTTCCAAGTGTCGATACCCGATATTGGCAGCCACTGCAGATTCAAACCGAACAGGACGATGAGGAGCAGACCGAGCCAGAAGCCCGGCACTGCCTGCCCTAGGAGCGCAATTAGCATGATACCCCGGTCGACCGCCGACCCCTCGCGCATCGCAGCGATAATGCCGAGTGGCAGGGCTATGAGCATGGCGATGATCAGGCCGGTCAAGCCAAGAGCCAGGGTCACCGGAAGCCGCTCGCGTATCAGCCCCGAGACTGGGACGTGGAATAGGTAAGAGCGGCCGAGATCGCCTTCGGCGACATGGCCGGCCCAATCGAAAAACTGCACCACGAGCGGCCGGTCGAGTCCGTAATTTTTCGTGATGATCGCAATATCCGCAGCGGTGGCGTTTGGACCTGCGATCGAGGCCGCGAGATCGCCGGAGAGATGCGTCAGCATGAAGCTGATGACCAGTACGGTCAGGCAAACCAGCGCGGACAACCACAATCTGCGGAAGATGAACGACAGCATGGTCGACAAGTAGAACACCAGATGCACAAGGGCAAGTTTGAGGTGTAGGCAGACCTCCAGTCCTTTTGAGCCAACCGGCAGCCGCGGCAGAGCAGAGACTGCGTTGAGGTACGAACTGGCTGGAGCTCTGCCGCAGCGCCCGTTCGCTCGGAGATTCGACTTTCATCGTGCGATCGAAGTCGACGTTCATACGTCCCGGGAGACATTCTTCCGCAAGCACTAACTGCATGACTTTGCTGAGAGCCGCTCGTCGTACGTCCCCGCAGCGTGGCGCTTGGCTTCGGCGGGGTCGAGGTGAAGTATCTGGTTGCTGTACCCAATATCCACTCAGCTTCGCCCGGTGAGCACATTTCAGTCGCGCGGCTGCACCAGCACTTACGATGCCGCTTTGATGGCGGCGTGCGCACTCGCCGATACGCGAAATAGTCCGTCATTATCCGCCCGGCAGCCCCGCGGAATCGTTGGCTGACGGGCACGTGATCTACAGCATCCAGTGCTTGAATGGTCCCTGACATAGCAGGGTCGGCGTGCGACTCGACGCACTCCCCCAGGATCAGCCGTGGTCGCGCGTCGGTTTGCGCCTGGTCTGCTCAAGATGCGGCGCGGCAGGATCTGTGCATATCGTCCCGAAGGGGCATGACAGTAGCGGGCAAGTCAGGCCAAGCATAGGCGCTTGAGGTTTTGATTCCAGCGATGAAGCACGTCACGGAACGCCCTTTTGCCAATCCAGAGGCTGCAGCCTGCCAGCTCGTTCAGCTGGCTTCGGGCATTGGGGCAGTACAGGACGGCAGAATCCTTATCGAGAAGATCAACTACCCCTTCCTCTACACGCTCAAGGGAAGCGGCGCGGAGTTCGGCGCCGGCATCAAGTCTGCAGTCGAGCGCGGCTGGTTCGATCTGCACGAAAGCGGCACCTATGTGCGGCTGCTGACGCCGGGCAAGGATTTGCTGGCGAAGGCATGACGTGGTCCGCTTTCGACGAGTCGATCGTGCTGCCAAACCGCGGCAAGTTAGTGACGCTGCTTGACGCCGACGAGTACATCAGTGCTTTGCCGAAGAGGAGCATCAGGCGCCGGAGTGGCAAGCCGCGATGGACCGTTGATTTTGGTCGCGGAAGGTGGAACCCGACCATGTTTGCCCGCATCGGTCTCATGCGGGCGTTGAACGGGCACTAGAACCACAGAGGCCGACGCAAGCTGAACAGGATCAATGATCACGGCTGCCCCTGAGGGTCACCAACCTATCGCATGCTGCACATCGCGAAGCACCGTAGCTGTGCTTCGTGTATAGCGGCCATCGTTCCAGCGATAATCCACTGCATATGCCGCAATCGCAGCGAAGATGATTGCAAATCCGATCTTGCCCATATCCAACTGCGCGCCCGCGCTCCAGATAAACTTCGGGATCAAATTGCTACGCAAGAATGTCGTCTGACGAAAAATTTCGATGCGCGCGGAAGTCTATTTCTCACGGAAAAGCCGCAGCGTGGTTCCAGCCCCACTGCGGCATTCCCGGGCAACTTGAAATTTGTTGGTATTTAAATCGCGCCGGTGTTCTCACAGTAGAACACCCCGTTCCGAAAATGGACTCCGGACAACTACCGGATTCCGGTTTTGTACGCATTGTCGATATAGGGGTAACGTGGCATCGCATGGCTTCCAGCCCCCAATGCTCCCGGCAGCCGATCCAATTGCGGATTAGAGCGCCGGGAGTGCTAGGCCGGCCCGCATGACCGGCAGCCCTTAACCCCGCAGTTGGAGGCCGAAGTTTTCCGCCACACGCTTCACTGATGAAATGTATCTATCCAACGCACTCGCAATCTGTACCGCGCCGGCGCCTTCGCGCGACAGCGCGAGCAGAAGTTGCACCTCTGCATCGGTCCATTCTTTGGGTTTGTCGTTTCTCTTCATCCACGCGATGCTTGATGGATCATCGGATTGGTTTCAGATAGGAAGAAAGCCCGCCAGGTGCGTTATCTAGCGGGCTTCCGGCCGAAGGTCGCAGCGAGTTCACCATTGCGACCGACGAATATGAACGCAACTAGGTTTACAGTTTGTTAGCGGCGACTGCGTAGCTTGTTGCTTGGGATGGGGCCGTGGGGGACATACGCGGCCTTGTGCTCGGGGTGAGAGCCCGCCAGCTAGCCAGCCTCGGCGGCGCTCTCCCTCCGCATGGATGGTTCAGGTTGATCACTAATGCGGTTTGTGATTTAGATCATATTTCCCTTGCCCGACGGCCCGGTATGATCGGTTCACCGGGGCTGGCTCCATATTTCACTTAGATCTTTCCACCCGGATTTTTGACCGCGCGGGGCCGCAGCAGGATCTCTCTGCTGCGGCCTTTGCCGGGGCGACCATGGAATTCCCAAAGATCGATCGCGACACGCTTCGCCTGATCAAAGCGTTCAAAGAGATCAAGAGTCGCGGCACGCGCCGCGCAATTCTCCTGCTTCTTGAGCAGCTAGCCCACAAGGACGGCGGAGCCTCAAACGCCAACCGGAAGGGCCATTAGGCCGTTAGAGGCAGCCTGTGACTCGAAGCCGTCCATCTTCAAATGTGAACTCCGTAAGACTACAGTCTACGAACTGTCATTGCTGCGGTGCACCAACTATGCTTGCTTTTTAGGCATCCTCACCTTCATAAGACACCGTGATCAATTGGATCGGAGATCTCCTCCGGGACTGATCGACCAAGGACCATTTAACATGACCGATTTTTCCAACATTCAGCAGCATCTTACCGCTATTACAACCGCCCAGACCGATTTCGCGAAATCGTCGTTCGAGGCCAGCAAGGCCTATTTCGAGAAGCTTGCAGCCGTGAAGTCCCCCGACAAGTTCACCGAATTGACAACCGAATACGCCAAGTCTGCACAAGAGACGTTCTTCGCTGAAGCGACCAAGATCGGCGAGCTTTACAGGACTTTTGCGCAGGAAGCCTTCAAGCCGATCACCTCAAGCTTTCTGCCCAAGTGACCGCATCGCTCGGCCACTCCGACGCATTGAAGAAGCAGCGATAAGCTGCATCAGGCCCCGGCGGCCAACGACGGTGCTTGGATTACTAACGCAAGTAAGGATTTCGCGCCGTAGCACTTCGATTGTGACACGCTTTGTCCGCGAAATCTGTGCGCTGCAAGATGCGCGAAGGCCGTCAGCTCGAAACCATATGGCAGGTCCCACGAAGCGATCCTGAAACAGAACGGCACTAGCCTTCATCAGGTGGATAGGGGACCTCACGTCATGTGGACGATCATCAACGCACTCTATGAAGAGTACTGCCAGGCTCGCCTCGACGAGATGCTGCGGATCGATGCTGTAAAATAGGCGCTGACTCCGCGCCGTGATGGGCTGAGCGCGAGTTTTGGCTCAGCCGCGATAGAACAAATTGGAGGGCAACATGGCGGCATTGACTACCCGTATTTTTCCCAAGGCGTCGGTCGAGACGATTGCTGACTTCGAGGCGTTCTTATCGGTATCTCTATTCTGTTTTGGCGGCTTGCTCGTGTCTGTGAGCATTATTGTTGCCGACAAGTACATGCCGGGCGAGTGGTTCTGACCGAATCGTCCTGACGAAGGCGAACCCCGATGGTGCGTACGATCGTACTTGCCGCATTCTTATTGATGTCGGCTTGCTATGTTGCCGCCGCTCAGCAGACTACGGCCGACCAGTATGCCGACCTGCAGAAGGATTTCGCCGAGGCATACAATCGCAAAGACGTCGATGCCATGGCTGCAGCTTTTACCAACGACGCTATTCGGGTGACGCCAAGCGGTATCTTCGTAGGCCGAGAAGCGATTCGCCGTAACCTGCAGGATGTCGTCAACTTGGACCTGCACGACTACTCGGTCGAGCGCAACGTGTCGCGGTCTTTCGGCAACTTCGTGTTCAATGCTGGCGAGTGGCAGGCCAAGCTCGGCGACCAACCTCTACACGGCTACTATACCGCAATCGTGGTCCGAGACGGTAGCGTGGCGAAGATCATGGAAGAGACCGTGACCATTGCTGCTCCTGGGCAGTGATGAAGCCTTATCATGAGGCGGAGATCGGCGTGCTGCGCTGGTTGGCATTGTTCTTCTAGCTGTGCAAACTTGCGGCTCAGTTCACGCCGAACGCCGGATCGCGCTCCTGATAGGCAACTCCGCCTATAAGAGCGTTCCTCCGCTCGCGAACCCGGTGAACGACGGCACTCTTGTCGGATGCCGCAGTCATCCCACCGCGGCGGCGGGGGTCTCATAATTGCGCCTGGTGGGGTTGGCATGAGCACGCAGATGATGCTCGGGCGCCAATGATCCTGGTCCCTAGCAGCGCTTTGCGTCATCGTCACGATGAACACTGGTCCCGTCTCACTGACGACGCGAAGTCTTCAACTTTCACCGGTCGTAGCCCATGCTCAACGTCACGGGCAAGCCGAAGGGCCGCTCCCAGGCAGCCTCGTCGTCTTGAGGAGTTCGCCCGTATGGTTAGTATGGGGGCGACTTCCTTCAAAGTGAAACTAGTACCTGCGCATTCCATGCAATGCCGAAAGGTTATCGGAATGTTCTGGGACCGGCTGCTAGCAGCCCAATCGTCTCTGCGCCGCTGACATGCTCTCACGCCGCCCCCTGGTCGCGGCGCCCAATACGTACGCAAGATAGTCATCGGCGGCGAGACCGCGTCCGACGGCCGGCAGGTAATCTGGGATGGCATTTCGATCGGCAACGCGATACAGACGAGTGCTTCGATATTGTCTGCGTTCATCGATGTGATATTTTTAGGAGCTCGATCCTTTTGGGGATCGTATGCTGCGTCGCGTTCGCCAGTTTTGTGGGTCCGCTATGGGCGAAATTCGCAACTTCCGATCCGGGAACAACGGTGACCCCCCTTCACACGGCGTCGGGCCTCGCCGTCTGGCAGCGATCATTGTCGGTGACATCGCTTCCTACAGCCGCCTGATGCAGGCCGACGAAGAGGGCACGCACGTCCGCGTCAAGCGGATCGAGCGGGATCTGATCCAGCCCAGCATCGTTGAGCACCATGGGAGCCTGGTGAAGACGACGGGCGATGGCTTCATCGCGATTTTCGACAGTCCGGTCGAGGCCGTGCGATGCAGCATCGTCATCCAGCAGAACCTGATCGGGCGCAACGCCTCGCTTCCGAAGGATACGCGGATCGAGTACCGGATTGGCGTCAATCTGGGCGACGTCATCGTTGAGTCGGACGATATCTACGGCGACGGCGTCAACATCGCCTCACGTATCGAGGGCATCGCCGAGCCTGGTCAGGTCTACATCTCGGGCGCGATCTACGAGCAGATCAAGCACAAGGTGGTGTGCGGCTACGAGTCACTCGGGGACCGGAAGGTCAAGAACATCACCGATCCCGTGCGCGTCTATCGCGTGCTGCCGGATGCAGATGCAGTCGGCAAGACCAAGGGCCGGCGCGAGAATATCTTGATCTTCCTCCTGAGCCTCACGCTGCTGGTCATTGCCACCGGCGTGCTGTGGTACCTGCTGACGCAGGCGCCGGGCAAGGTGAGCGAGCATGCCGCCCTGCCCGCCGCTTCTCCTAACGCTTCTCCTAACACTTCCCCTGCCGCATCGCCAAGCCCGCAGCCGCCGCCGCGCGAGGGCGTCGCGCAAAGGCCGCAGCCTTCTCCCTCCTCGGCTTCGTCGCCTCCCTCGCCCGCTCCGCTGCCAAGTCCATCGACAGTTCCCGTCCGCGAACCCGAGATGGTCGCCGTTCGCGGCGGCAGCTTTACGATGGGAAGCAACGACGACCCGACCGAGCGTCCTGTCCATCAGGTGACTGTCAAGCCGTTCTCGATCGGCAAATATCCGGTGACCGTGCAGGAATGGAACGATTGCGCCGCTGCAAAGGCGTGCGGCTTCACGGCCATCGGCAAGGACGATGCGCCGGTCAGCAATGTGAGCTGGACCGACGCGCAGCAATATGCGGCCTATCTCGCCCAGGCGACGAAGAAGACTTATCGGCTTCCGAGCGAAGCCGAATGGGAATATGCCGCGCGGGGCGGAACGCAGACCAAATATTGGTGGGGCGACAAGCTCCAGCCGGGCATGGCCGGTTGCAAGGATTGCGGTGATCTCGCGGTCGAGCAGCCGGCGAAGGTCGGCAGCTTCAGGCCGAATCCGTTCGGGCTCCACGACATGGGCGGCGGTGTCGATCAGTGGGTCGAGGACTGCTGGCACAAGACCTATCAGGGCGCGCCCGGCGACGGCTCGGCATGGAGCAGCGGGGACTGCAGCGCTCATGTCCTGCGCTCGGGCTCCTGGAAGAACGATTCGAGATATGTGCGGCCGCCCAACCGCGATGGCTACGACACCAATGTTCGTTATCCGACGCACGGATTCCGCGTGGCGCTCAGTCCTTGAGTGTAGGAGTTGGTTTGATGCAGGTCCTTCGTTGCGTCGCGCTGGCGGCGGCGCTCGCATTGCTCCCGGCGGCAGCCTTCTCGCAAGGCAAGGCAGCTCCCAAGGACGCAAAGCTGTATTTCATCACCCCGCACGACGGGCAGAAGGTCCGCGGCGGATTCTGGATCCGGTTCGGCTTGCGCAACATGGGAGTGACCCATGCCGGCGACGAGTATCAGAACGCCGGACATCATCATTTGCTGATTGACGTCAACGACCCCATCGATCCAAAGGAGCCGATCCTCCAGGACAAGTCGCATCTGCATTTCGGGGCGGGACAAACCGAAACGCTGCTCGAACTTCCGCCCGGGACGCACACGCTTCAGCTCGTGCTAGGCGATGCCAAGCATTATCCGTTCGAGCCGCCCATTGTTTCGGAGAAGATCACGATACGGGTCAGGCAGCCCGTGACGGCGAAGTAAATCGCAAGCAGGGTCAGGTGTCATTCCACCATTGCCGCCACTGGCCGCCGCTGCTGCGATGCGTATACTTTTAAGGAGATCAGCTTCGAGCGACAGGACTGGCAATGAACCGCACCCTTGGTGCTTTTCGGCCTGGCAGTCACCCCGATCATGGCGATATTGGCGTGGTTCGCTTTAAGAGCTTTGAACCTTTTTCGCGATGCCAGCGTCTTATAATTGAAGCTTCCCTAAGCTTCACCCCCACCAGAAAGCCCCGCTTCCCCCCGCGGGGTTTTCGCTTTTGCGCGCTGCATCAACGCACCAAGCTTTCCAAGCGGCACCGCGAGCAAGCTTGGTTCGTTCTACGGCTTACTAGCCGCACCAACACCACTCCTGTTCTTGAAACGTCTTACCCAAATAACGGTCTGTCGCATACGTCATTGTCATCGGCGGTGTACGCATCGTGAAAAGAGCGCTCTTGGCCAAGCGTCGCAGAAGCTGATCGACCTGGAGCTTCCACGCTTTCCAGCGGACCTATCGATTTAGATCCGAGACGCTCGCTGAAACCAGGCTTGGGCCGCCACTAATGACAATCGGCCAAGCGCCAATCTCTAGGTGCAAACCAACTCGTATATTCATTTGCCGATGTGAGCGAGTTCACACGCGCTCCGCGCGTCCGGGCGTATTCAACTTTAGGGGACAAAGGATAGATGAAACCACCACATCGACAACACCGTCGGAGGTATCATGCTTCACTATTCATCCCAGACAGCAGAGCTTCTCAGAGAACACTATCACCCGCACTCGACCACAAAACCGGAGCACGTCAGGGTCACTCCGTCACCGGTTTTGGACAAACATGCCTATGCTAGGGCGTTGGCCGAAGGCTTGCGAGCCTCTACGAAGTTTGGACGCGTGGATGTGCTTGGACCGCGAGCGCTCCGGGAGCCCGTCAGCGGCGTCTATTCGTTGGCGCAATGGCAATCGGGATTCAAGCTCCAGAATGACCGCGGTACATGCTGGGCTTTTGCGGGTGCCGCGGCTTTGGAGGCGGCATATCGACGCAAGTATGGTCTGCTCATCGATGTATCCGAAGAATACATCTTTCATATGGGCAAAGCGTTTGCTTTGAACCGAGACAGCGCGGGGGCGGCAGCGCGGCCGGTAGAGAACAACTCCAGTCTGACTGGATTCCAGGGCAGCGGCGATATCGCGGAGAAGATCTCAGAGAACGCCGCGCCTCCAGAGGATGCGGCTCCATACTTACAAAATCAGCAGACGTTGTTGAACATCTTACCCGTGTTGGGATTTGCCGGCATGGAAGCACTGGCGAGCCAAGAGGACTACGACGCCGTTGAATTCTGTGAACAACACATTCCGCTCCTGGCGCGGGTGAACGCTCGCTACAGAGCGGCGGGTTGGGGGTCTCTTGGCAACAACCCGAGCATCATCGCGCTGGAGAATACCATCCTCGCGGACCGCGAAGTAATCTGCGATGTCTTCCACAAGACCCCGAACATCGGAGGTCACGTGCTTTTGCTGATCGGCTTCGATCGCAATCGACAGGTGTTCTTCGCTAAGAACCACTGGGGCGAAGGCAAATTCATCGAGATCGCCTACAACAACGATCCGAACTGGCAGATTAATTCGGGCTGGTACATCACGGACGTCGTCGATCCAACGTTTGTGCAGAGCGAGGCTTGTTGGCTTGGCAACTGGCATGCAAACGTGGGGAACTCCTCGTTTCGGCTTATCCTGCGGAGGTCTGAGGATTTTGCCAATCCGGGGACGCCGACGAAGCTTGGGACGGCGTACTTGAGCGATGGGCCTCACGACGTGAACGGACTATTTCTAAACGGGGGCGCTCATCTGCGTATGTTTATTGCGCCGACAACCGCCCCAGTTTCCATTGGAACACTGAGCGGCTGGCAGATCGACGCCGACCTAAACTTTTCCGACATCTACAACGCGGCTGGGCAGGCCGGACAAGAGTCTGCCGCACTCTCCCGCTTCAACACACGCTTCGCAGCTCTGTTCGACAAGGGTGACGGATCGGCATGGCAAGCACGGCACGGGATCACCCCAGAGGCCTATCAATCGATTTTTGATTTGCTGGTCAGAGAAGGATACCGGCTGACCAATGTATGCGGATACAGCGAGGGGACGGGCTCCCGGCTCAATGCTGTCTGGCAACTGCGCGATGGCCCCGCATGGCAGGCGCGCCACGGCCTGACTAACGACCAGTACCAATCGACATTCGATGATCTCGTGGCAAAAGGCTACCAACTCGTTTGCGTCAGCGGTTACGCCGAGAACGGACAGGCCCGGTACGCCGCGATCTGGGAACAGCGGACATCTTCTGATTGGGAAGCGCGGCACGGGATGTCGCGGAGCCAATACCAGCAGACCTTCGACCAGATGGCCGCCGACGGCTTCGCGCCCGTGCAAGTTTGCGGTTTCCGGGTCAATGTTGATGTACGTTTCGCAGCGATCTGGGAACGGCGCCCTGGCCTGGAATGGGTTGGTCGGCACGGGTTGACGGCGAGTGAATACCAAAAGGCTTTTGATGACCAGAACGCCGCAGGTTTCCGTCTGGTTTCTGTGAGCGGGTATAGTGACACAGGGATCGCTCGCTACGCTGCAATTTGGCACAAGGACCAGCCGGGCGAATGGCAAGCACGGCACGGTCTCGATGGCGTGGCATATCAACAAGCCTTCGACGATCTGTCCCGGCGAGGATTCCGTCCCGTCCAGGTGTGTGGATACGGTGATGGATTTTATCCGGCCTAGACCCGGAGCTGCCGCCGCTCAGCAGCCGACAAGCTCTCGAACTGCGCGGCTAATTGTACCGATCACGCGGGCGAGGCGTAACGCCTCGCCCGCGTGATGATCATGTTACCTTTGCGGCCTGTAACTGCTCCGGTCTTGACGGCTTGGCAGAAGTCTCGGCTCGGGATGGGTGAAGCAAGCTTTTCCGTATCCGTCTTTGACGTCGATAATTCTGTTCTGACTGAGTAAGTGTCCTCAGCGCGCGGGTTGCAGCGAGACTCGCGGTGGTTGCAGAGTTTCAGAAATGGGTGCCGACTTACTGCAGCTTCGCCGCGCAAGGGCCACCAGACTAAAAACAAGCGGCCCGGCTCCGGAACGGTGATGAGCTCCGTGGAGCCGGAATCTCAGCCAAACTTCATCATAATTTCAGGACAGTGACGCCCGGCCATGGTCTACTGGGAGCGGTTTAGTCGCGAACGCGGTGCCATCCAAGTCCTGGCAACATCGTGTTTGAAGACACTTTTCGAAATTCTCCTTCAAGGCCGACCGGGAGAAGCTAGTGGGGTTGCGAGACCTTCGAAATGTCGTCTGCGTCGCGACGTTTCTTGCCGGGGCCACCTGGGCGACTGTATCCACCTGCCATGGAGACGACGCCTGGCCAGTGCGCAATGTGAAGATCATTGTCCCGTTTGCCGCAGGCTCCGCCAACGATGCAAGCGCGCGTCTCTATGCCGACGGTTTGACCAGGCGTTGGGGCAAGCCGGTCATCGTCGAGAACCGGCCCGGCGCCGATGCCGTAGTCGGAGGCGGCGCGTTTGCAAACGCCAGGGACGATCACACCCTTCTCTATGGGACCGCCTCGATGGTCACCGTGAGCCCGCTATTGCAGGACTCGCTTCCCTACGATCCGTCCCGGGACATGGTACCGATCGCCTCGACAGCTAGTTCGATCCTGGTCATCGCGGTTCACGACCGCCTCCCAGTGCGCTCGCTACGGGAGCTGGCGGAACTGGCCCGAGCGAAGCCCGGTGAATTGTCGTGGAGTTCGGGTCCGAGCCTGCCACACTTCGTGTTCGCGACAATGCTGGCGCGGCACGGGCTCAAGCAGATCTACATCCCCTATCGGGATGCCTCGGCCCAGCAGGCGGATTTTGGCGAGGGACGCGTGCAAATTCTTTCCCACGCCCTGCTGTCGGTGAGAGCTCCTGTCCTTGCGGGCAAGGCGCGGATACTGGCCGTCACAAGTCCCGAACGCCAACCAAGCTTGCCCGACGTACCGACCGTCGCTGAATCCGGGTTTCCTGAAATGGAAATCGAGGGTCTTGCAGGCCTGTTCGGCTGGCGCGACATGCCGCCGGCGTTGCGCGACCGGATTTCCGCGGACGTGAAGGCGGTGGCCGCCGATCCCTTGGTCCGCTCTCGAATTGAGGCAAGTGGCGCGCAAGTCCTCGGCGGCACGCCCACTGAATTTTCGGCGGCCATTGAACGGCAGCGAACGCGCATCGAGCAGATCAGCCGCATCGTCGATTTGAAAAATGTCGCAAGATAGTGCGGCGTCACGAAAAGGGAGGTTCAAATGAAGCTTCGGGCCGCCATCGTCGGCGGAGGAATAGGCGGTCTTTCCGCGGCATGCGCCCTGCGTCGAAGGGGCATCGACGTCATGGTTTTCGAGCAATCCGATGTGCTGGCCGAGATCGGTGCCGGCCTGTCGATCTTTCCCAACGCGCTGCGGCAACTCGAGCGAATGGGGCTGGGACCGGCTCTGGCCAAGGTCGGTGCCAAGATCGGCGATGCATCACAATACTGCCGCTCCGACGGTACTAGGGTTGGCTCTGTCGTCACGACTGACTCCAGCGGCTGGAATGGCATGTATGGCATGCACAGAGCCGATTTGCTGAATGTGCTCGCGGCAAGCATTCCCGGAGAAGCCATCCAAGTCGGCTATCGCTGCGTCGGCTTCGAGCAGGGCGCGACCGCAGCGCGATTGAAATTCGCGAATGGGGAAACCGTCGAAGCCGACGTCGTGATCGCTGCCGACGGCATACATTCTGCCTTACAGAAGTATGTGGTCGAGCCGACGCCACCCGAATATTCCGGGGTCCGCTCCTATCGCGGCTTGATTGCCAGCGACAAACTTCCGGGATGGCGAGAGGCAGCTCATCAGGTTTGGATGGGGGACGGGAAGCACTTCATTGTATTTCCGGTGCGCGCCGGCCGGCTGCTGAACTATGTCGGGTTCGTCCCAACCTCCGACGCCAAGGCCGAATCTTGGTCCGCCATCGGAGACCGCGACGAGCTTGCGTCGTCCTTCATCGGATGGGATGCACCTGTCGTGAGACTGCTCGCAGCGGTGGAGAGCCGCTTTTTGTGGGGCTTGTATGACCGCAAGCCCCTGCAATCGTGGACGAACGGGCGGCTCGCGCTGTTGGGTGACGCTGCCCACGCCATGCTTCCGCATCTGGGGCAGGGCGGCAACCAGGCAATCGAAGACGGCATCGCTCTCGCTGTCCTTCTCGAGGGACGAGATCCGGCCGAGGTGCCGGCCATCTTACCGCAGTACGAAACAATGCGTCGCGTCCGGACTGACGTCATTCAGGCGGAGGCACGGAAAAACGGACTGCGTTTTGATTCGAAATATGAAGACCTCGGGCAACGCGATCGCGAAGTCGCAAACTCCGCCGCATTCCGCAGATGGCTGTTCGGTTATGATGTTGAGAACGCCGCCATTGGCCAGCGCGCGCATAGTAAAGATTCGCCAGCTCATCGCTGATTGCTGCGATGCGACCAGTCGCTTGGCGACTTTGAGCGTCGTTTCCGCGCCATGCCGCTGCCCGACCAGCGCCAAACCCAAATCTGTTCCCGCAGTCACACCCGCCGCGGTGATCAGCCACCCATCGCGCACATAAATCAAATCAGCTCGACTTTTGCTCTTCAGAACCTGGCGCCAGCGCCTGCCAAGCGAATGGCAATCACGGGCGCCCGGGATATCGTCAAAGTGCGATTATTTCCTCAATTACATGTTTCAGCGGCGTTCCCTCAGCGGACAAGGTCATTCGTAGTTTGAGCTCGCCAGCTTCCACTGCCCCGCTACGCACGAGGTTCTCAATTTCACGCTGCGACGTAACTCCGACATGCTTCAGAAATTTACGGATAGCCATATTGAAGCGGTCTTCATCGAACTCGGCGGTCATGGCTGTTCTCCTGGTCTGACGGGCCAAGTCTACCACGACGCGCGCCAAGACCAAAGATTAGAGACCCAACTCGCGTCACCGCCGACTTCCCCTCGATTTGATTGCCTGAATGCGAGAAGGTTGCAAACAAGAAGCCGGTCACGACGCGGTACAGCACAACGAAGCGCGAGATCGAACGCTGGCACGACACCAAAAGGGCGTTACGCGATAGGCTTGCACGTGTTAAGTGTAAGGCGAACCACCCGGGTTTTCATAGTTGGTTAGTTTCGGACATTGGAATGTTCACAGGTTAGCCGCCCGTCACGAACTGAACTGACGATACTATCTTCACTACCGGAAAACTTCGTTGCACGGAGGAAGACGATGAAACGTCGAGAATTCTTGGAAGCAGCCGTCGCGAGCATCGCCCTTGTTGCAACGGCATCGCCGTCCATTGCGCAGACTTCTGGAACAACATTTTTAGTCTGTACAGGTGCGTGGTCTGCGGGATGGTCGTGGAAGAAGATGCATCCGCTAATGGCCGCCGGCGGCCATCGTTTGGTCACTCCGACCTACACAGGTCTTGGCGAGCGGGAGCACCTAGCAGCCCATCAAACGATCTCGAAACCCATATTCAGGACATTCTGGCGGTCATCAAATACGAAGACTTGCGCGACATTGTGCTAGTCGGCCACAGCTACGGTGGCATAGTCGCGACGGGGGTCGCGGACCGGGCGCGAGACCGTATCACCCGATTGGTTTATCTGGACGCATTTGTGCCAACGGATGGACAGTCTCTGATGGATGCCGGGCCCCCGATGGCACGGCAGCGCATGAAGGAGCTCGCAAAGGCGGGCGATGGCTGGCGGGTGCCATCGAATCCCATTCCGCCTGACACATCGGATGCCGACGTGAAACGCCGGTTGCCCCAATCCATCAAATGCTTCGAGCAGCCGCTGAAGATGCACGGTGGGGAGCTGTCCTTGCCGCGTAGCTACATCTATCTCACGCGCGTAGCTCCTTCGGACCCTTTCCGACCATTTGCCGAGCGCGCGAAAAGCGATCGTAATTGGCGTTACTACGAACTCGACGCCAGCCATTCGGCGCACATAACCGCTCCCGCAGCTCTCACACAGGTACTTCAAACGATCGCGTCGCAGCCCACGTAAGGTCCGTGTTGCACGGGTCGTCGGCAATCGCAAACCCAGCCTTAGGCAGCTGTAGAGCGGCAACTTAAAAGAACGCGAATGAGTCATAGGCCCTGACCCAACCTGAAGTCGTGCAATTCTGCTACGGTTAAAAATCCGGACATATGGCCAGTGTGGGAGGCAGCTGTGACAAACTGGGAGGTCTCCAACGATCCATCTGGCAAGCCGCCATCCGACAATAGGCAGCCGGAAGAAACAGAACCCGATGAGGAGCGACCGGGGAAGCCGCCATCTGATCGGAGCTTAAGGATCCGCTTGCGGGCACGATTGCAGTTGATCGGCGGCGCGCTCGCCTCAATTGCGGCCGTGGGTGCTATCGCGGGTGGCCTCGTCGGCTACTGGACTGTTTGGAAGACGTTACGCACAGACGTCTTTCCGGAAAGCCAGAAAACGCAGAAAGAGGCTACGGCCCGGCCCGACATTGCTCCCCGTTTGTCGCTCGTTGTCCTGCCATTCGCAAACCTCAACAACGATGCAGAGCAGGACTATTTCGCCGACGGCATTACGACCGATCTGACGACTGACCTCGCGCAAATGCCCGATACATTCGTGATCGGACGCGGGACGGCTTTCACCTATAGGAATAAGCAGGTCGATCTCAAGACGCTCGGCAAGGACCTTGGTATCCGATGGGCGGTGCAGGGCGCCGTGCAACGGGCTGGAGATCGGGTCCGGATGAACGTGTCGCTTGCAGACCTTTCGACCGGTCGTGACGTCTGGTCGGATCGTTTTGACGGCGATCGGATGAATCTTGCCGCCCTGCAGGACCAGGTGACGGCGCGGCTTGCCCGCTCTCTCAACGTTGAACTCATCCAGGCCGAAAGTCGTCGCAGTTTGATGGACCAACCCGCGAATCCAGATGCCGTGGATTTCACGATGCGCGGGTGGGCAAAAGTCTATGGACCTCAGGGCAACGTAACGATCACCGAGGCAAAGGACTTGTTTGAGGCCGCGCTGCATCTCGATCCGGACCACGTTGATGCGATGCTCGGTAAAGCGTGGTGCATAGCGAGCGGCATACTCAGCGGCTGGTCAACGTCCGTGATTGAAGACAAAAAGATCGCCACCAGCTTAATTGATAAAGTTCTTTCAAAGCGGCCGACGAGCGCGAATGCGCACATAACCAAAGGAAACATTTTACTCTATGGAGATCCCGAGGGAGCGTTATCTGAATTCGACGCCGCTTTGGAAGCCGACCCAAATTCGCCGCTTGCATACGCAACAAAAGGAATTGCACTGGTCACAGCGGGGCGCGCACACGAATCATTCGACCCCGTTCAGATTGCTTTACGCCTAAGCCCCAAAGATCCGGCGCGTAGCACCTGGCATTTCTTCCTGTGCCATGCTCATGTCCATGTTCAGCAATACAAACAAGCCATTGAGGAATGCAGCCGCTCGATCAATTTGAACAAATTATACTGGATGCCGTATGTGGATCTGATCTCAGCTTATGGAGCCACAGGCCAACTTGAAATGACCGCCCAAGTGAAGACCGAATTGGATGCAATCCTGCCGGACTTCACGATCCAATGGTTCCGTGAAATAGGCTATGCACGTTCGAGCAATGCACAGTTTCGTCGTGAGTACGACAGCATCCTTGATGGACTTAGAAAGGCTGGCGTACGCGAACAATGAGGTCGCCAGGATCTTCGTAACTTGCTACGAGCATATCTTCCGCGGCCAGCCTCTTCTGGCCCTAAGCTGAAAACCGCTTGAGCCTAGGTACGTCCGCTGTCGCTGACGGCCCAGACGCCTCAACAAGCACCTGTCCCCGAAACCGACACAGTGCCGCGCTCGACAGTATTCGCTAATTTCCGTTACCCACTCGCGCCAGGGCTATGTGCAAGCTGGCGGGGGGCTGTCCGAGTGTGCTGTTTGCTCGCCGGTAGCGTTCCCACATTGCCTTTCCGTCTAGATTTTCAACCAGCTCAAGTCCAACGCGGGAGAGATCGTCGACGATTTCATCGGGATGAAACCCGGACATCCAAGGTTCGCCGATCTGCGCTACCACGTCGGCATTCTCGTTGTGTGGTGATCGCGATGTATTCGGGGCGAACTCGGCTTCGTCGACATACGTGAATACAAGTTCGCTTCCCGGAGCACCGCAAGTTGCAACTGCACGCAAGGTTGCCAGATTGGCTTGGCGCGTCAGGTACACCGAAACGCCGAGCCACGAGAAGAATGCTTTCTTGTCTTTCCGGAAGCTCGAGCAAGCCAAAGCAGACACCAAATCCTCGTTTGCCAGGTCTGCGGCGATGAAATGCACCGACGGCGGAAGCGATATGCCGCATTCTTTGATACGCTGGACCTTCATCGTTTGCGTCGCCGGATGGTCTATTTCGAAGATCGTCAGGGCCTCGGAAAAAACGGGGCGGCGAAGCGCGAAGTTATCCAAGCCGGCGCCGACAATGACATACTGACTTATGCCCTTGATTGTCGCCTCGCGCAGCGCGTCCTCCGCATAGCGAGAGCGGATTACCACTCCTGGCAGTGCGGTATTGGTCAGCAGGAAGTCGTCCAATACTGTATTGGGTCTCTGCAGGGCACGGGCACGCGCGTCTTTATCCATGCGGACCAATACCCGCTCAGTCATCCTTTCACGTTCTGCTTCGAGAACGAGTCGATCACCCCAGGGATCGTCAAAGATGGGAGACGGGTCGAACCGCGAATGCAGCGCTCTCATCAGCGACGTCGCCGGTGCGGTGCGGCTGGGCAATGACTCCATCATCCCGATCCTTGTTGGGACGGCTTGTCTCGCTGAATACTAGGGCGATCTGTCGCGTACGGACGATAGCTTAGAATTCGCGATGATTAAAGCTGCCCATCGACTGAACAGAGCGGCAATAACTTGCGCACCAGCCGCACTGAAGGCTTCAGAAGGAAATGCGATTTAGAGCACTGCACAAGTCCGGAAATGGGCAGACCACGAGGTCGGTCACGAGTACGTCTGGTCATCGAGATTGACCGGAAGTTTTGGCCAAAGGGTCATGGCGACGCTTTTTTTGGCCCAGAGCGGACGTCACTTGGCGCATCCACGAAGCAGGTCTCCGCTCTGAGCGAGCGGGGTCACTTGTTTGGTACTCCAGCTAAGCGCATTCCCTCGCTGAAACGCTGCCGAATGGCAAGCCATGTCCGGCTGTCCGACAGAAAAACGGAACTGACATCGTACCGATGAATGGTAAAGTTGGGATCAAGGGCCAATCCAGCCGCTGCGCTCGATCGTGCCTCCTTAAGGTCTCCCTGCATCGCCAACGTACCAGCCAAATGGAATTGGGCGAGTGCAAAGTTGGGATTGGCCTTGATACTTTGGCGAAGCCATTCAAGTGCCTCAGTGTCGGCGTGAATCGTCAGCTTGGCCATTCCCGCAATCATGAACCAAAGGAAGGCACGCGTATCGCGGGGGGACAGTCGCAACGCTTCCTTGATATGCCCCTCGACTTCCGCGCCATGTCCAAGCGCATGCATTCCAAGCCCAATGAATCCGTGGGCGTCAGCCAAATTCCGATCCAGCGCCAGCGCTTGCCGACATTCAGCGATCCCCGCGGTCGCACGATTAGTACGGATCTGAACGGCGCCAAGAAGCATATGGGCCCTGGGATGGTTTGGCGCCCGCAGCAGCACGTCATTCAGGATTTGCTCCGCAGTTGCAAAATATGAGGCGTTCCTCTGCCATCGAGGATGATCCAATCGCCAGATCGACGTGAGCGGCGGCAACCGCTGCCTCGATATTCTCTGGATCAAGCGCCAAGGCGCGCATAAAGAAATCGCGCGCCCGCGCCATGACTGCAGGTGTGATCCCTTTGCTCTGGAACGCTCTTCCTTGAAAGTAGAGATCCATGGAGTCCGGCCGAAGCGACCGCGCTGCGCGGCGCGCCTCGGCCTCGATAAGCTCGGCGTTCAGTGTATTGGCGAGTCGGGATACAATTTCGTCCTGCACGTCAAGCACGTCGGCGGCGAGCTTGTCGAAGCGGTCGGACCACACCTGCGCGCCTGTTTCAGTATCGGTCAATTGAACGTTCACGCGAAGCCGATTGCCGCCGCGTTGGATCGATCCTTCCAAGGCGTAACGGACATTAAGCTCACGGCCGATTTCTCTCACATCTACCGCTCTGCCCTTGAAGGTGAAAGCGGTGCTGCGGCCGATAACGAATGCTCCGGCTATTCGCGACAGGTCGGTAGTCAAACTGTCGGTGACGCCATCAACGAAATAGTCCTGATCGAGGTCGCCCCCGATATTTGAAAATGGCAGAACGACGATAGAAAGGTGTGGAATTGCCGAGACTGCACCGATGTCGTCCAGCCTCGACGACGCCGCAACGCCGGACGGAACTTCGTTGCAGGCCGGCTCACCATTCGCCACCAGCATATAGCCGCGGCGAGGCAAGGTCCTGACGGCGGATCGCCCTGCGTCTCCCAAGGCTTGCCGGATATCTCCGATTGCCTGGACCAGCGAATCCTCAGTAACCTCGGTGTCCGACCAGACCTCGTCCAATATCTCGTTTTTGGGCACGAGAGAACCAACACGCTGTGCAAGCAGCCGCAGTACCGCCCAGGCCTGAGGGCGCAGCGGCACCATTTCTCCGCGGTCATCGAGCAGCAATCCGCGAGCCAGGTCCATGATCCTGTCGCCGATGACGATCGAAGGCTGCAGTTGCTTGTGCAAAATGCCTCGCAACACGGTTTTGGAAAATATCGGCTGACGATCGGCCTAATTTCGGGACGCGAAGGCGATTGTACAACAACATCCTGCTGCGCGGGATAGCAATCCGCCCCGACCATGATCGCAACACGTAAAGGCAGGCAGCATGATCCGCCCAGCCATTTTTGTCGGTTTAAGTATCTCAATCTTCAGCCTTTCTCCGGCTGCAGGAGTGGACAAGCGATACGGCCCCGGCGTCACCGAGACCGAGATCAAGATCGGCCAGACCTTGCCGTATAGTGGACCGCTTTCCAATTTGAGCAGTTTCGGCCGTGTGGAAGCGGCGTACCTGAAGAAGATCAATGCATCCGGCGGAATCAACGGCCGAAAAGTGACGCTGATATCGCTCGATGACGCCTACACACCGCCGAAGACTGTGGAGCAAGTACGCAGGCTGGTGGAAAGCGACGGCGTCTTAGCGATCGTCGGATCCATGGGTACGCCGACCAACCTTGCCGTCGCCAAATACCTCAACAACGGAAAGGTGCCGCAAATCCTCCTTCTCGCGAGCAGCTCAAAGCTGGACGATCCGGAAAACCTGCCATGGACGACCACGTTCATGATGCCGCAGGCCGTCGAAGCCAAAATCTACGCCGAATACATCCTGCGCGCTCGTCCCCATGCAAAAGTCGCCGTCATTTATGAAAACGACGACCTCGGAAAGGGACAGCTTGCTAGCTTCAAGGCTGCGCTCGGACCAAAGGCGTCGTCCATGATTGTCGCAGTGGCCGCCTACGACGTCACCGAGCCGACTATCGATTCACAGATCTCGACCCTCAAGGCTTCGGGAGCGGACACGTTGTTTCATGCGTCGAATGCAAGGTTTGCCGCCCAGGCGCTCCGCAAGTCCCATGAACTCGGCTGGAAGGTGCAGCACGTCCTGCTGTCAGGCGTCAGCAGCATATCCACGGTCCTGCGTCCCGCGGGGTTTGATGCTTCGACCGGTGCCGTCACGGCGCTCTGGCTGAAATCGCCGGAAGATTCGATATGGGACGGCGATGACGGCATGAATGAATATCGAGCGTTCATGAAGGAGTGGGCGCCGAATGAAGCCATCGAGAGTTCGGTCTTCGAGTACTCAACCGCCCAGATGATCGTCGAGATATTAAAGAACTGCGGCGACGACCTCTCGCGCGAAAATCTCATCAATCAGGCAACCAACGTTCGCGGCCTGCAACTGTCGATGTTCCTACCCGGCGTAACCATCAACATTTCCCCCTCGGCCCGGGTCGGATGGAAGAAAGCCAGGATGGCACGCTTCGACGGTTCGCGATGGCTGTTGCTCGACGAGATCGATGGGAACTGACAGCTCAGCGTCGCGGCTCGGTGGCAAGAGAAGAAGTCCACGTCGCGCATCGTCCGCATTCGGACAGCCAAGGGAGAACAGATGAGTAAGATCGTCATTTGCGGCGGCGGCCCCATTGGATTGTGCGCGGCAATGATGCTCGGACGCGACGGTCACCGCGTCACAGTCCTGGAGGCCGACCCGGCAGATCATCCAGAGACTCCTATCGGTGGTTGGAATTCTTGGAACCGCCCCGGCGTTGCCCAATTCAGGCAGCCCCATAGTCTCCATTCGCGTTTCCGGATGATCAGTGACGTTGAAATGCCCGGGCTCACGGATGGCTTGCTTCGCGCTGGTTGCGTCTGGGTGGACAATCTCGATTGTGAGTCTCTCCCCCCGACCATAACGGACAGGGCACCGCGTCCCGGCGATGAAGCCATGCGCTGCGTTGCAGGACGCAGGCCGGTCATTGAATGGGTGGTCGCTGCGCTGGCACAAAACGCACCAAACGTGACCATCCGCCGGGCTGCTAAGGTTCAAAGCTTGATTACCGGCGCATCGGCCATCTCCGGTGTGCCGCACGTCGCCGGGGTGAGCACAACGTCCGGGGAGCGCATTGTCGCCGATCTGGTCGTCGACGCCATGGGACGGCGGAGCCCGGCCCGGCGAATGGATCATCGACGCGGGTGGCCAGAGCCCAACCGAGGAGGCGCAGGACTGCAACTTCGTCTACTTTACGCGATATTTCTCAAGCTCCCAGCGACCTCGCAGGACGGAACGTACCCTTACGCCGATGGGGCAGTTCTCCATTTTGACGCTGCATGGTGACAACGATACGTGGTCAATCACCTTGTTCACCTCAGCGAAGAACAAGGGGATGCGAGCCCTGCGCGATGCGACCACTTTTCATCGTGTCGTGTCGGCGTGCCCGCAGCAGGCTCACTGACTTGATGGAGAGCCGATCTCACCTGTTCACGTGTTGGCAGGCGTCCTTGATCGATACCGCCGATTTGCCATCGACAGTCGCCCCGTCATCACGGGGTTTGCGACCGTTGGCGACGCATGGGCGTGTACCAATCCATCCGCAGGACGGGGTCTGAGCGTCGGTCTTCTGCACGCACAGGTGCTGCGCGATTTGGTGCGCCGAAACCTCTTCGAACCCGCGGCGCTCGCCGGAGATTATGACGCTAAGACTGAGCTTGAAGTCGCCCCGTTCTATCGGAGTCAGATCGTTGCCGACCGCGCGCGGATCGCAGAGATGAACGCACTGGAGGACGGCACAGTGGTACCGCCATCAAATCCAATCATGGCAAAACTCCTTGTTGCCGCGACGTACGACGCAGAGGTGTTCCGCGGCGTGCTTGAGATCGCAATGTGCGTCGCCCTGCCCCAAGATGTCATCGCCCGGCCTTATATAGCCGCGAAAATAGCCGAATGGGACGGTTGCTCTCTGCCGCCTGACTGCTCCGTCATCGATCGGGATCGCATGAGGAGCCTGTTGAGCGGCTGATCGTTTAGATTCTGGGCGGCCCACATGCAAGCGATCGGTAGAGCATCGGATCGCCCGCTGCGGTTGGACTAGGCGTACTGAAGAAGCGCAGCGCGGCCCGACGCACCTCCAGTACGCAGGGCTTCTACCCGTGGTTCTAGCCTCATCAACGAGGATTTGGGGCTGTAGACGGCTGCGGTATCGCATTACGTCTTGAAGGCGGTCCTGGCTGCCCGGTAGGGGTCGGCGAAGCGCAGCGCCTTGCACCGAAGAACTGCTGCGCAGGCCAGGCCCAGGCACGGTGCCTCAGCAGCGAGAAGCGTGGTCGGCCTCTGAAAGTGCGCGCCGACAGGCCATGAGTGTTCACCAACCTGGCAATGCGCCTGCTGCCAGAGGGCGGCTTGGCGTTAGCGTCTATTATCCAGACAGAGTTGAGTGAACATCGATCGAGGAAGGCCTGATCCGCGTTCTGGAGGATCGTTGCGCTCTTTCTCGGGCTATCGTCCCTACAACCCAAGTCGAGAGGAACCTACGCCGGCGTTTCGGTGGCCTCGTCGAAGCACGTCATATCGGATGAGATGACCCGCACGTACATGAGCGCGCCTGACGGGCCGTCTTTGCGGCATGGTCCGAATCCAGAGCGGGACTTTCGAGCCTCGGTTAGCAAGTTTATTTCAGGTCACCAACTGAGAGAATCCGACATTCTGGTCGACTTTTGTGGCCGCACCGAACATTGGCCGTCGAAGCCCGGTTCTCCTCATTTCTGGCCGATCACCATCGATTGCCCGGCTACAAGCGGTTCGATGCGCGTTTCACTGAATCCCGCCTCGCGCATCCAATCGGCGCACTCCGACCCACCGTAACCGAACCCAGCGTTGATCCACAGCAACATGTTCAGGCTTGATAACAATCCACCCGCGGCGGTGCGTCGCTCATCGTCAATCAGCATGTCGTAAACAACCACCGCACCGCCTTTTGGGATCACCTGATAGGCCTTTTGTAAGAGCATTTTTTTTGTAGCCAGGTCCCAATTGTGCAGGACACGGCCGAACACCAGCACATCCGCGGCTGGAAGATCGTCACGGAAGAAGCTCCCCGGGTAGAAACGCAGGCGTTCAGAAAGCTCGTTATCGCAGACATAATCTGCGAAAGCCTTCGAAAGCTCGGGTAAATCGAAGCCGCCACCTGTGATGTGGGGATGAAAATGAGCGACCTGCACTGGAAGACACCCTTGTGCTGTACCGATATCCATCAGCGTCCGGTGGTTCGACCAGGGAAACTTTTCCGCGATGACTTTCGCCGCCGTCAGACTGCCTGCTGTCATCGCGTCTACAAACGTCCGAAAGCGTGCCGGCTCACCATAAATCGTCGCGAAATGCTCCGCGGACGTGCTGCCAATCTGAGGCTCACCGGTTCGCAATGCATCACCTAGCTTCGACCACATCTGGTATTCACGGGCATTGAACTGGTTGAACATACCGCCAAGATATGAGGGCTTATTCCGATCGAGATAGAGGCTGGCTTCCATGGTATTGGCGTATCGTCCAGCGGTATCCCGCTCCAGCAACCCGAGTGCGACCAGCGCGTCGAAGAAATCGCATGCTGAGCGGCTATGGACACCGACCATCCGCGCGAGATCTGCAGCCGCTCGCGGCTGCCCACCAAGCGCTGTGAACACGTCCAGTTCAACCGCGCAAAGCAAAACTTTGGCACATCGATAGCCGGTACCCAGTGAAAACAACCGATCGGGGGTGATGTCGCTATGCAGCATGACGTTCTGCCTCCGGCCAGATCAGGGCTTTGCCTTGACATCGCCGGCACGCGCGATGGCCGCGACCTTGGCGCGTTCATTTTCAATGATCTCCCCGAATTCCGCGGCCGTGTTGGTGCGAGCGATCAGCCCGCCGCTGGCTAGGCGAGCACCAATCGCCGGATCAGCACCAACCGCGCGAATGTCAGCGCCGATCCGCTCGGCCAGATCCTTCGGCATCCCCTGTGGGCTAAAGAATCCGAGGAAACCCTCCAACGATAGATCGGGGAAGCCAGCTTCAGCCGTGGTCTGAGCTTCGGCAAGCAATGGGCTTCTCTCTCGGTTGGTGACCGCGATGACTTTGATGTTTCCGCTGCCGACCATACCAAGTTGGCTTGCCAGGGCGGAAACGTAGAAGTGAATTCTGCCCTCAGCCAAGTCCTGCAGCGCTGGTGCGATCTCCCGATAAGAGACGTGGGTTAGATCGAGATTGGTGCGTTTGAAAAAACTTGGCACGACGTAGTCGAGGGCACCGGGAGTAGCGCCCCAGTTGAGCTTACCCGGTTGCGCCCGAGCGAGCGCTATGAAGCCCGCAAGTGTATCGATCTTCAATGATGCCGGAATCGACACTGCGATCGAGACATCGGCGCCCGAGGATATCGGAATGAGATCGCGCACGGGATCATAGGGCAAATGAGCATGATTGAACGCGTTGGTCGTGACTGGACCACCATTGGTATAGAGAAGGGTGTGATTGTCACGCATCCCGATGACGGACGTGACCGCCAGGATTCCGTCCGCTCCCGGCTTGTTCTCGACAATGACCGGTTTGCCCCAACGCAGCGCCAGTCGCTCAGCGTAAAGACGCGCCGAAAGGTCGCCGCCTGTACCCGCGGGGAACGAAGTGATGATCTTCACGCCGCGCTCGGGCCAGACCTCTGCCACCGATGGTGCCGGCGCAATGTCGACGCTTCCAAAACAGACCAAAACGCTCAATGTCCTTGCCAGTGTCGAGTGCATAATCAACCCCTCCTCGGCACGTTTTGATGCGCACCCTTCTTTGAGGAAGTTGCGCGGTAACTGCTGGACTGTACCCCGCGTAGCCCTTAAGCTCCTTGGTTCAGAAACTTAATTGTCCTGAATCCGCTGGCAGAATGGCGGCCTCGATGGATCAAGATCAGGTCAGCTTCGGACCCTTCCATTTCGATCTGAGCGACAGCAAACTGAGCTTTCAGGGCGCGCCGATTGCCCTAAGTAGCCGCGCGTTGAATATTCTGCGTGTCCTCGCGTTGGCGAAGGGCAACGTTGTGTCCAAGGATCGACTCCTTGACGCGGTATGGCCTGGCCTGGCCGTGGAGGAGAACAATATCCAGGTCCACATTTCCGCATTGAGAAAAGAACTGGACAGGCGAACCGATGGCGAGAGTTTTATCATTACTATGCCGGGCCGGGGTTATCGCCTCGTCGGACTAGAGCGCCCACCAGAAACCGACCAATCCGAAATGGGCGGCCCTGCAGGGCTCGTCATACCGGGCGCGTCTATCGCGGTCTTACCGTTTCAGAACATGAGTGGCGATCCCGAACAAGAATATTTTGCGGATGGCATCGTTGAAGACATCATCACGGGCCTGTCACGCATCAAGTGGCTGTTCGTGATCGCCCGCAATTCCAGTTTTGTTCATAAGGGAAAAGCTGTTGACCTAAAGCAGATCGGGCACGATCTGGGCGTCCGTTACCTTGTTGAAGGAAGCGTGCGAAAGGCCGGGGATCGGGTACGGATTACGGTTCAACTGATAGATGCGAAGACGGGCAATGCGCGCGGCGACCGGCTGACACGTGACTGAGGCAGGAGGTCGGTTTTCGGGAACAACCTGTCGGAGGCGTCATGTCTGCTCTGCAGGGTCTACATCGCGAGATAGCGCCTTCGAATATCATCATTTCCTGAAAGGCCTGCCGTGCTTTCACGATGTACGACTTTGCCCTTATCGATGACGAGGGCCTCCTGTGCAATCCGCAGGCAGAAATGCATGTTCTGTTCAGCCAGCAAAATCGTGGCGCCACCCGCGCCCAATTCTCGCAAGACCCTGCTGATGTCGGCGACAATGATCGGCGCCAGCCCTTCGCTAGGCTCGTCAAGCAGCAGGACCAGCGGGTTTCCCATCAGCGCACGAGCGATCACCAGCAGCTGTTGCTCGCCACCGGAAAGGCGGCCTGCCTGGCGGGATCGAAGCCTTGTAAGAAGCGGGAACGTTTCCCAGATCCGCGGCAGCGTCCAGTCACGCCGGCCGCCAGGGCCGCTCTTGGCCGCGATCTGGAGGTTGTCCTCCACACTGTGCTCGGGGAATACTTGCCGGTCTTCCGGCACATAAGCCATACCCAGCTGCGCGCGCGCGTGAGGCGGTGCGTGCGTGATGTCGCGGCCAGCGAAGAAGATGCGGCCGCTGCGCACCGGGACAATGCCAGCGAGCGCCTTCATTGTCGTGCTCTTGCCCGCGCCATTTCGGCCGAGCAGCGCTAGTGTACACTTTTCCTGGAGCGCAGCATCGACACCGAATAGGATCTGGCTCGCGTCGTAGAACACGCTTACGCCCTCCGCACGCAAGAGCTCGGTCAAGTCGCGTTCTCCTCTGCCCCAAGATAGGCGTCGATGACAGCCTGGTTGTTGCGGATCTGGTCTGGGGTGCCCTCGGCCAGCACCTTGCCGTAGCAGAGCACGCGAATGCTGCTGGCAACCTTGAAGACGATATCCATGTCGTGCTCGATGAAAATAAGTGTGAGCTTTCGGCGTTCCCAAAGAGCGCGAACGCGCTCAATCATGCGCCAGCGTTCGTCCGGGCCCATGCCAGCCGTAGGTTCATCGAGCAACAGCACTTTGGGCTCCAACGCGAGCGCAATAGCGATATCAAGCAGCTTCTGATCGCCATGCGAGAGGATGTTCGCCTCGACATCGGCAACATCGGTCAACCCGACGAACTCCATCACATCGTCCGCACGCTCGCGCATGCCAGGGGACGGAAAGCGATGAGACAGGCTGGCCCAGCGGCCGGCGTGGGCCGTGACCGCAGCCATCAAGTTCGCGCGCACAGTCATGGTCGGAAAACAACTCGCGACTTGGAAGGCACGCCCAATGCCCCGCCGCATGCGTTCCGTTTTGGAGAGCTGGAGAATGTCCTCACGGTCAAGCAGCACCTCGCCAGAATCGGCGATGAACGCGCCACTGATCAGGTTGAAGAAGGTGGTCTTGCCGGCCCCGTTTGGTCCGATAATTGCTGATAAGCTGCCGGAGGGAAAGGCAAGCGACACGTCGTCGATCGCGCGTACGCCGCCGAATGACTTGGTGAGATGATTGATCTCAACGTTCATCGCGCGCGCTTGCTCCAGACGAGGTGGATGAAATCGAGTACGCCTCGGCGCAGGCCAAGCGCGAATGCGAGGATCACGACGCCCAGGACAAGTCCGTGATACTCCGTGAAACGCTGCACCAAGTCATTCAGCGCGAGCAGGATCATCGCGCCCAGCACGGGCCCGAGAAAGCTGTTGATGCCTCCCAGCATGACCGCAAAAATGGCCTGGCCCGAGTTGGGCCAATCGGCCAGCTCGGGATAGGCGCCTGACACGAACAGGGCTGCCAGCACGCCTCCCATCCCGGCGAAGCCGCCCGCGATCGTGAACGCCAGCAGCCGGGCGCGCCACAGGACGATGCCGACAAAGCTAGCGCGTTCCGCATTGTCGCGGATCATGCGCAACGTATTCCCAAACGGACTCATCGAGACATGGCGGAGCGCCAACAATCCGAGTACGGCTACGATGGCGCAGAACTGGTATAGATGAAGCTGCGAACCCAGGTCGAAACCAAAGATGTGACGGCGAGGAATACCACCGCGCAACCCCTGATCACCTCCGGTCAGGCTCTGCCATGAGACAATAACGCTGAAGAAGAGCATCTGCACCGCGAGGGTGATGAAAGCGAAATAGTCCGTGCTTAGTCGGACGCAGATTGCGCCAACCACGAGAGCGGCGATGGTCGTCAGAGCCACCGCGAATAGCGCCGCGACGGGCAGAGACAATTCCGTCAACTGCATCGTGAGGCCAAATGCATAGGCGCCGAAGCCATAGAACATCCCGTGGCCGAATGAGACCATTCCTGTGGTGCCGACCAGCAGATTGAGCGACGTCGCGAACAGCGCCATCGCGCTGAGACGGATAATGAAGTCCTCGAAGGCCGGGCTACGGTGCAAGATTGGGATCGCGAGCAGCAAGATAAGCACGATCGCGGCGAACAGGGCATCGCGCGAGGCAGGATTGCGCTTCATAGGGGGCGGCCGAACAGTCCCTGCGGGCGCAGGACCAAGATACCAATCATGACGATGTAGATAAGCCCATCTGTGAAGCCGGGGAAGCCGATCGTGCCGAAGCCTCGAACGAGCCCGATGACGAGCGCCGCTACCATCGCGCCTGCGATCGAGCCCATACCGCCGATCACAGTGACGATGAATCCCTCGATCAGGATCGAAAAGCCCATGCCGGGCGAAAGCGAGCGAACGGGACCCGCGAGCGCGCCTGCGAGGCCAGCGAGCCCGCCGCCGATCGCAAAGACGATCGCGAACAGCACCGTCGTATTGACCCCCAGCGCCGAGACCATCTGCGGATTGACCGCCGCGGCCCGAACTGTCTTGCCGAGGCGCGTTCTGGACAGCCCGAGGCTGAGCACGATGGCGATCAGCGCAGCTATTCCGATCAGCACGGCGTAAAACGGAGGCACGACGCCGCCTGCAATGAACAGCGGCGGGACCTGAAAGGCAGCCGGCATTCCCATGGCGCGGAACTCGGGCCCCCAGACAATCTTGACGATGTCGTCGAAGATCAGCACCACCGCGTAGCACACCAGAAGCTGCATAAGCACGTTGCTGCCGTAGACCCTGCTCATCAGCACGCGTTCGAAGAGCACGCCGAACAAGGCCATGGCCACCGCGCCCGCCAACACGGCGAGCGCGTAACTATCCGTCGCGGCATATGCGCTGTAAGCTACATAGCCGCCCAGCATGTAGAAGGTGCCGTGGGCGAAGTTGACGATCTTGAGAACGCCGAAGATCAGCGTCAAGCCGGCAGCCACCAGGAACAACAGCATGCCCACGATCAGGCCGCTGGTGGCCTGCGTCACCACACAGGCGGGGGTCGTAAAACATGCGCCGAGCGCGTTGAAGTCCATCGATCGTCAGCTGTAATTCTGCTGCTTCTTCCACTCCGTCTCAAGTTCGATGATCTTGCCCCAATCGGCGGGTTTGATGTCGGTGATGAACGGATCCTTCGGAATGGTCTGTCCCCACCCGATCGCATAGCCGATTGTCGTGTGATCGTCCCGCATGGTAATGGTGCCGTCCGCGCCAAAAGGCGAATTGATCTTCAGTCCCGTCAGGGCAGCCGCTATCACCTTGCCGTCCAAAGAATTGGCCTTCTTGATGGCTGCCTCATAGAAGTGCATGGCGACCGAATTCTGCCAGGACCAATTAGTCGGCCGTTCGTTCCACCTTTTGAAGTACGCCTGACCCCATTCCTTGTTCGCCGGCGTATCCGGGAATGTCTCAAGATAACGCGTGGCCGACTGGATGCCCGCGGGCAGATTCTTGATCGCGGCCAGCACTGGATAGTCGACGTTCGGAGTTGCGACGGTCATCTGCCCGAACAGAGCATAGACATTCCCCTGGTTCACGAACGCCGAGAGATCGCCGGCATAAAGCAGCGTGAACAGCGCCTGCGGCTTGGCCTGGATAAGTTTGGTAATCACTTCGGTGAAGTCCGGCTGGCCGAGCTTGGGCCAGGCCTCGGTTACGACCTCGACATCCGGTTTGAACTTCTTGAAGAACTGCAGATACTGCGCCGTCGTGTCGCGCCCATAGGCGTAGTCCGGTGAGCAAGTCGCCCATTTGTTGATTTTCTTGGCATTGGCGAAGTCGGCGAGGTAGAGGCTGCCGGCGACAGCATCGTGCACGCCCTGACGCGCCACGCGAAATGCGGTGGGCACCCGGATCTTCGGATCAGCGGTGAGCGATGACGTCTCGCTGTTGGTGTGAATGCAGGCCACATTGAGGTCCCGCATAACCTCCTGCACCGCGAATGAGGCGGACGACGCTTCCGCATCGACCAGCAGCTCGCAGCCTGCAGTGTTCACCAGTTCACGTGCGACGCGCGCGGCTTCCTGCGGCTGGCCTTTGGAATCCCGGAATACGAACTCGATTTGCCGGCCCAGGAAGCCGCCAGCGGCATTGATGCGATCTTGCTCGATGAGGAGCGAGTTGCGCGAAGAGGTGCCGAGCAGCGCGATGGGTCCCGATAGGATGCTTTGCATGCCTATGCGGAGAGTATTTGCCTGTGCCCTGGCTACCCATGGGGCGGCCACCAAAGTAGCCGTGCCACCGGCCAAAAGCGTGCGACGCGTGACGGGTCCGCTCATCGAACTGCACCTCCCTGTGATCCGGCTGTTGAATCAACCAGTCGTGTTGTGCCCGACTGTAGATCAGCGAGGCCATGCTGATCAAGCGACATAAAGATGGAGCGAGGCCGGAGCCTCGGTAATGGGCATTGTACCTTCCGGTAGAGTTGGGCGCCGCCTTGCTGCTCAATATACGTCACGGGATCTTACCGCGATGCGCTGGTGCCGCGCTATCCACCTTGCCCATTCCGCTCATCGCATGGACTTTCGCGAAGCGGATCCGCTTCGGGAATGAACACTCACAACATAGCGATCGCAAGATGAGCGCTCGGCGCCTGTCGCTCGAGGTGTTTAGCGCGAAGGAAGGACGTCTACTCGCGGTCCCTCACGTCGAGCTCATCCAGCGCCGGTCATTTCCCTTCCAACCTTAACTACGGACAGATGGCGACCCGGGAGAACTCAGACGCAAATGATATGTGACGCAGCTCCGCTCACCAGGAGCGATCTACGGCAGTACGCGGGTCATTTCGAGCCGACGAGCGAGATGTACGGACGGCTCGCTCGCACAAGACGGACGCCCCTTGCCAGCCTTCGGGAACGAGCGCATCCTGCTATGTTACTTCATAATAACAAAAGGAGGAAACATGACATACGACCTTTCGCGGCGCTCCTTGCTCGCCCTCGGCGCAGGATTAGGCGCATCGACCGTGCTGGGCAGTAACGCTTTTGCGCGAGCACCCAAGCTTGGGACGCAGCCAGCTTATTTCTATCGCTTCGGTCTCGGAGACGCCGAAGTGACGGTCGTTTCTGACGGTCCGCTGCCACTCGGTCCTCCGAAAGGGACCTTCATCGGCGTGCCTGATGAAGAAGTGAAGAAGATGCTGAGCGACAATTTCCTCTCACCGGAAAATGTGGTGCTGGAGCAGAATTCGCCGATCGTGAATATGGGTGACAGGCTAGTTCTATTCGACACTGGCATGGGAACGTCTAAGGCCTTCGGACCGACCACCGGCCGTCAGCAGAAGAGTATGGCAGAGGCTGGCATTAAACCAGCCGACATCGACGCCGTGGTCTTATCACATGCGCACATCGATCATATCGGCGGCATTGTGGACGCGGACGGTAAGCCATTATTCCCTAACGCACAGTACTACATAGCTCAGAGCGATTTCGATTTCTGGACCGATGAAGGCAAGCTTGGCAGTCCATTGAAGGACTTTGTCGTTCATGCACGCAAGAACTTACTTCCGATACGAGATCGCCTTGTGTTCTTCAAGGACGGTCAGGAATTCCTTCCCGGCGTGCAGGCCATGGCAGCTCCTGGCCACACCGTAGGTCACACAATCTTCATGGTCTCGTCGGCAGGGAAATCGTTCGCCTTCCTCGGTGATCTTACTCACCATCCGATACTGCTGCTTGAAAAACCGCGGATGCAGTTCTCGTACGACACCGATCCGCAGCAGGCAGCTGAAAGCCGGGTCAAACTGCTAGATATGATTGCTGCAAACAAGATTCCTGTGATGTCCTATCATTTTGCCTGGCCAGGTTACGGCCATATCGCCAAGACATCGGAGGGCTTCCACTATTACCCCGAAGCGATGAGCTTGAATCTCTGAACTCCGAGCGCAGACAAAAGAGACGACCTCCAAAGCAAACTCTAGCTCCGGACTTGACGGGGCATTTTTGCGCCTTGTCTCTGACGAGAACGGTGTCGGACTGCGATGTGGCCTTCGAGCCAGACTCGGACGTGTTAGTCAAACCCACGACGCACGATAATGGTCCTCGCAGATATGCTGGAGCTCAACCTGCGCAGGCTTGTGCTCCGCACATCCCGACTTAGGAGAACACCGGCTTAGGCGTCAATCTTGTAGGATTTTCCACCTGCAGCTGGCGGCTTTCTGGGGCGCGCTTCGGCCGTGAGGGGCGGTGGCCTCGGAAGGATAGGTGCTTGCAGCTCCGCTAGGCACGATTCAGGTTAACGACCGAACCATCGCCGAGGAAGACGAGCCGAACTCATTGCAAACGACTATAACAGAGCGAAACCTTCGTAGCCGCGGGTGACGACCTTCTGACAGATCTCGCGATAACGGACCAAGCCACCTGCATATGGCATGAATACCTGCGGCTTGCCTGGAATATTCGCCCCGAGGTACCAGGAATGCTTTGCCTGCGGCAGTAGTGTTCGTGCAGCCGCCTCGTTGACTTCGCTTACCCATTTCTCGACGGCGTCGGCCCGTGCCTCGATCCGCTCCAGCCCGTTAGTCCGCATATGAGCGATGCAATCGGTGATCCAATCGACATGTTGCTCTATGGCTACGGGCATGTTGCACAGAACCGATGGACTGCCGGGCCCCGTGATGGTGAAGAGGTTTGGAAAACCAGCGACCTGCAAACCTAGATAATTGCGTGGTCCTGCCTCCCAGACATGCTTGAGTGCGATCCCGCCCCGCCCGCGGATATCCATCTTGAGCAGCGGTCCCGTCAACGCATCGAACCCTGTCGCAAAAACTATGATGTCTAGGGGGTACTCGGCCTGATCCGTGCGAATTCCAATCTCGGAGATCTGCCGGATTGGCGCAGCTTTGACGTCCACCAGCGTGACATTCTGCCGATTGTAGGTCTCAAAATAGTCGGTATCGATCGGCGGGCGCTTGGCCGCATACGGATGATCAATGTCAGCGAGGACCGCCGCGGTCTTGGGATCCTTCACAATCGAGCGGATCTTCCTTTTTATGAAATCGGCAGCGGTGTCGTTTGCTTCCTTAGAAACGAGCATGTCCTCAAAGGATGCGCGGAACTGCAGCCCGCCACGCTCCCAGGCCTCGTCATAAATTCTCTCGCGCTCCTCTGGCGGCGTGTCGACCGCTTTGCGTTCCGCAACCTTGAAGCCCATGCCATTGTAGGTTTGATGCGTAGTCGCGCGTATTTCGCTGGCGCTGTTTTTGACATATTGCTTGAAGTCCGCCGTCAATGGGACGTTGCGTGCTGGTACTGAATAGTTCGCGGTACGCTGAAATACGGTCAGATGCTTGGCTTGATCGGCGATCACCGGCGCCGCCTGGATGGCGGTCGATCCGGTGCCGATCATCCCCACTCGCTTGCCCGCAAACTCGACGCCTTCGTGCGGCCACTGCCCTGTATGATACCACTCACCCTTGAAGGTCTTCAGTCCCAGAATGTCGGGCACGTTGGCAGTGGAGAGGCAGCCGACCGCGGTAATGAGAAACTTCGCGATGAAGGTCTCGCCCGTTTCTGCACGGATGTGCCAGCGATTCGTCGCTTCATCGTAATGCGCCGACGCAACCGGGTACCAAATTGAATGTCGCGTTTCAGGTCGAGCTTGTCGGCAACGAAATTCAGATAACGCAGAATTTCTGCTTGGCCCGGATAGCGTTCGGACCACTCCCATTGTCGCATCAAATCCAGGGAAAACGTATACCAATAGACATGGCTTTCAGAGTCGCACCGAGCTCCAGGGTAGCGATTCCAGAACCACGTGCCCCCAACACCCTGGGCCGCTTCTACGGCCTTGACTTTCAAGCCAAGGTTATCCCGAAGCCGAAACAGCTGGTAGAGACCCGCAAAGCCCGCACCAACAACCAGCGCGTCTAGCTCAACCGGTTCATTCGACATTTCCGCACTCGCTCATTACGCCGCCCCACAAACATAAGGGTAGGTATACGTCAGCGCCGTAAAGTGCGCTGCGTCAAAGTGAATTGGATTATTATAACCGTCCCGGTCGGTGCGCTCAACTCACCTTCTCTGCTCAATGCAGCTCACTGCCGGGCGTCGCCTTCAAATCTGGAATGCACTCCTTCAAAGACCGAGCCGGTCCAGAAGCAATCAAGGTCGATTTGCGGAGACCCCATTTCTCGGACCTGCCGTCTCGACGTACCATGAGAGGAGTTGCAGCGGCCGCTAGATTCAATTTTTCGGTCTGTATCGAATCGGAGCGACCGCGACCTTGGCCGCAGACATGCGTAATAGCCATGTCGCGCACGAGGTCCTCCATGTCGGCGAAGCCATCTGGATAGCTCACCAGAATCTTGAGGACCGCCCCTGGAAGTTCACACCCCCTCCCGGCGCTTGAGCGCAACGGGTTGAAGGAAGGGACGAAGCCGCTCAAACGACGCCGGCGCAAGACCGGCCAGCAGGCGGTTTCGAACCCGAACCGTACGCTCGCGGTTGGCACGGCTCAGCGCACTGTCCAGCGCTATTCGATGGAGCTGTTCCTCGAGACGTGTCCCGACCGATCCTTGTTCAGCCGGCATCAGGGCTTGTTCCCGGCCAATCTACTCCCTCTTCGATCGGGAGCCAGCGGCACCCGGCAATCGGGCGAAGACCGGAGAGGGCGTCTCCAACTCCTCGAACGAATGAACTCCAACAGCAGCCCCATCTGTTCGCTCGGGCGCCATGGCCTGTTGATTTCGGTCATCGAGACCAACACCGACGTTGCTTACGCGCCCTTAGCGAGCGCAGGACCGGCGACAGCCGATGTCAGCTTCTCGGCCCGAAGCTGGGCCTCAGATGGTGTCCCGCTCAAGGTCCGGTTTGGACCAAAGAGAGACGTGCCCATGCTGATAGAACGGGAAATTCCAAGTCGCGCCAAATGTGGTAATCCTCATCGCGCGGCGCCCCTCAAGGGTGCCAAACAAAATCAAATCGCCGGACCGAAAAATAAAACACAATCAACGCTCTCCAAGATTGTCGCCTCAGTTCAACCCTGTACGGCAGTTTGGCGATTTCGGTCTGCAGGGCTACCTCTGCAACCCATTCATTTTGCTGCCGCACGAGGGCCGCGTAGCTTTCGAGCGAGCACTCGACTACTTCGAATTTCGTCTTGCCGGTCTGACTGACGTGAAGTGCACGTGGCCAGGTCGAAGCTCTGCCGATTGCTAATCCCCGTCTCATGCTAACCGCTCGGGAGCAGCGAGGGCCGAACGGATTCGTCACTGCAGGAGCGCTACATGCTTGTGACCAAGTACAAGCGGCTGAAAACGGGACATTGCACCGCTCGGCGAACTCGGTGCTGCACGAAGCTGGCGCAATCCGCGAGTGCGACGATCACGGCTGGAAAGGACAGTACTGACCCTCACGCCCGCGAGCGCGCGTTCGAGATCGCTTATGAGGTACTGCCGGGTGGACTCGTGAGGCGGCTGCTGCCGCGCTTGCCGACGTGCTATGATGCGACCGGCCATAGATGTCCCGAGCGCCTGGAAGACTAACGCTCTCAGGCGGTCTTCCGGTGCGACCTGGCCGTCGGCTTCTTGGCTACCGCTTCCTTCGCCTGTCTCTTCTCAGCGATGGGCATCAGCATCTCCTTTTGCCCGGCGGCAGCGTTGCGAGCCTTCTTGGCGGCCGTTGTCGCCTTAGCCGACGTGCCCTCGTCCCGGACCTTCTGCAGCAGCGTGCCGGCCGAGCCGTGATCGATTTCGATCCGAGAGAAGGCCTGGAATGGGATGCTGTGGCCTGAACCGTGCTTGAGCTGCCCATCTATTGCGACACCGATGTCCGATCGAGGCGTCCTCCGACGCTCCCCAGCAGTTACATTCCACTTCAAACGGTAATGGCCTTTTCCAATGGAAGCGTGACGTAGAATGCTGCGCCGCGCAGGCGGTTCTCGGCCCAGATTTTCCCGCCATAGGTCTGTATGATCGTACGCGCGATCGGCAATCCCAGCCCAGTCCCCTGGGCCTTAGTCGTAAAGAACGCTTCGAAAATCGTGGTCAGTTTGTCCACCGGAATGCCCCGGCCTGAGTCTGTCACGGCCAATCTGGCGGTCCCCGAATCTGCATCCTTGAAGGTGCGGATCTTCAGCTTGCCTGGTTTTGGATCGCACCCGTCCATGGCATCAAGGGCATTCATCGCAGGGTTTCAGTATCACCTGCTGCATATGGATCGGATCAGCTCGTACTGGCAATCCATCGGTTGCACAGTCGGTGGTAAAAATGATCTCCCGCCGCACAGCCTCGGGCCCCACGATACCGGCGACATCGCGCACCGCTTCGTTGAGGTCGAACGCCTGCAGATCGGAAGCCCTTTTGTTGTCCTGTAGGTTTTTCAAGCCGAAGATGATCTCGCTGGCGCGCTGATCGTCTCGAACAATTTCGGCAAGAATTTCGCCAATCTGCCTGAGGTCGGGCGGGTCAGCCTTCAACAATGTCTGCGCCGCCTCCGTATTGCTCAGGATGGCTCCAAGGGGCTGGTTCAGCTCATGGGCAATGGATGATGATAGTGCGCCAGCAGTAGCAACCCGGTTTAGGCGAACGACCTCCCGGCGGCGACTGCCAGCCTCCAGCTCCGCAACATGTCGGCGCCGGCGCTCGAAGAGCAGCCACGAAATGATGCCCGCTTGTAGCAGCAGGAGTGACGACCCGGCGATCATATGGGGCCGATATTGCTCCAATAGGCCGGGAACACGAAAAAAACCTCGCTTCCGGCAAGCAGGTTGCTTTCACTGATGTCCCAACGCTGAAGCTCCTTCCAGTCATATCGCGGCATTCCCGGTCCGACCACTACCTTGCCGATCGCGGCGGGCGATTCGCCGTCCAAGATGCGAATGCCGGCACCAACCGCCTGCCGGCTGACGTCTGAGATGAGGGTAATCGGTCCGCCGACTATTGCTTGACCGAAGAACATGTCGATATGGCTGAACACCGGCGCGTTTGCCGCCGCGTGAAGACGGGCCATTGCCCTGCTCTCCTCATGCGCAACTCCCGCAGCGTCCACCGAAAGAATCCCGAAGAAGATGGCGCTGTGCGGAGGAAGATAGGCCGCACGTTTGAGCATCTCCTCGAACGACAGTTCGTTTGAGTTGCTTACCGGCCGGGCAGCGATAAACATCCTCATCTGGCAGATAAGCAACGTCCTGTTTGCCGAAGCGCCCCGAAGCCTTCGCACCCGATGTCATCGGCTTAGGCAACGTCACCGTGATGCCAGATTGCTCGCACGCCAGGATTTCTTCGCCCTTGAAGTAGCCGCGATCGGCGACAACATCGAGCGTGTCGGCCTCAAGGATGGCTTTGGCCTGCTGTGCTATGTTTGCAAGTTGTGACCGGTCTGAGCCACTTGTTGTCACCTCGTGCGCGACGATCAGATGGTTTTCTGTATCGACCGCCGTCTGCACGTTGTAGCCGACGATGCCGGAACCACGGCCGCTCGTGGCCATCGAACGGCTGTCAGGATCCGTGAACGATATCTGCTGATCGGGCGACGCCAGAACCTGTTTTTCAATAACTGCGAATTTCGCCATTTCAACGGTCAGATTTTCGAGCCGTTCTTTGATCCGCGTCTTTTTAATTCCAGCGTTTCCGACGACTCCTGCCGGTCGGCGGTATCGAGCTGAGCGAGATAGCGCGCAACACTCTCTTCCAATTGCGTGCGCCGCCGCTCGACTTTGCCGCGCGTGAAGTTCTTGTCGCGATTATTGACAGCTTTGAATTTGCTGCCGTCGATGGCGACGCTGGCTGCCGCGAGCAACCCCATCTTGCGGCACACCTCGACGAAGCGCGCGCAGACTTTTTTGATGCCGGGACCATTGTCCTTGCGGAAATCGGCAATCGTTTTGTGATCGGGCGCAAGCCTGGCGAGCAGCCACATCACTTCGACGTTGCGGCCAGCTTCATGCTCAAGCCGGCGGCTCGAATGGACACGGTTGAGATAACCGTAAATGTAGAGCCCTAAGAGCGCGGCCGGATGATACGACGGCCTACCTGTGCCGGCAGGCTCAACGCCACCGAACCCAAGTTCAGCCAGATCGAGGGCTGCAACGAAGGCGTCGATCACGCGAACCGGATTGTCATCTGCAACCCAGTGTCCAGGCATTCCGGCAACAAAGTAGATTGCCCGCGATCAGCTCCTTGAACGAAACGAGCCATGCCAGCCCCCGCCGATTCAGTGCGGGAATCATAACAGGCACGGCGTTTTCACACAGCCAGGGTCACAAGCGGTCCTCCACCGGCTGCGAGTGGCAGGTCATCAATGAGCCAAACACAGACATGGCCAGAGGCGGATCGCACTTGGACCGCGGCTCAAGCCTTGCGCGCAATCAGTTCGCACGGAGCAATGATGCCCTTTGAGATACATGCAGTCATACTGCGTATTTGATCTTGCCGTCTCTCACCCATCGTGTGCAGACCCAGAGATGCAGCAACGCCGGCGGCGAGCGAGCGGGCTTTTTGGTCGGCAAAATAAGCAAGCGCGAAGTCCTTTCGGCTGCGTTCCGACAGGATTGCGAAGCCCGCTCGCTCCAACGCACGCTTGTAGCGCTCGAGAGAGCCTACGGCGCTCGACTCGCTTGTGGTGGCCCATGGCACAGGAAACAGCAACTCGCCTTCGGCTTTTCGCATGACGTCATAGATTGCGAAAAGCGCCCCTGGTTGCAAAACACGCGCTATTTCAAGACAGAGATTTTCCTTGTCTTCGATGTTCATGCCGACATGAAGCATGTAGGCCTTGCTGAAGGTCGAATCGTGAAACGGCATCGCAACGCAGCGTATGTGCATTTTCGATGACGACGGCCGCAGGCCCGCCCTCGGTGATGAAAGCTTTCTCGGCAAACCAAACAGAACATAGGCAAAATAGGCGCCAGCGAACCCGCGCCAAATCGACCCGGAAGAAAATCAATCTCGAATGCCATCAGCACGAGACCACTGGCCGCGAGCACCTCAATTGCGAGATCGACAATTTGCACCGCATTGATAGTTCCGGCGTCGGCGATACCATACCACGCTAGCAAGATAGCGAAGAATGCAAAAAGCTTCCAACCACGTTGACCTCCGAGTTTTGCTGCGCGACCTAAGGTAGAGATCATCAGTAAAACTATCGCTTCTGAGCATAGTTTGGCTTAGGTTGCGACGGTGGCTCAAAGCTTAAGGATCGTCGGCGAGCTAGCTGTCCGCTTCAGCGGGCCAGTTCGCACGACCCGCGTTAACCCTGTCGTTGATCTTCTCCCGTAGCTGTTCTCCCTCGTTCACCTCTGCCGCTAAACGGCCCTATTGGACGGTTGCAATCGTTCTCCATTCTGGAGCTCACCTTCAAGAGGATTTGAGCCAAGTTTCTCGTTCGGAGAGCGTGAAATCAGATGAGAGTGGCACTCTTACTCGTTGGCCTCGGTACCCTCGCCGCGATGGAGCTCGAAGGAGCGCCACGCATGAAGGAGCCTGTGAAGGTGACGCCTGTTCAGGAAACGACCGGCATGCGCCCCTCTCGCGATACACTGATGAAGGCTGACCGGCTCGAAATTCCGCAATTCAAGGCGCGGCCGCAGCCGCTTTCCTCGAGCGAACTGGTGCATCCACCGGACCACATCGCGTTCATCGCGCAAGCACCTTCGAAGATCATCGAGCAGCAGAAGCTCAGCGCAAACACAAAATCAGCGATCATGCTCCCCAGACCTCGGCCCCGGTACGGAACTTCCAAGGCAATCATTGGCGCCAGTCGCGCAAAACCTGTCGCTGAGGCCAAGCCGTGCCCGTCAGTTGCCTTCGATGGCCTTTTCAAAGCATTGAACCTGCAGATGCGATGTCAGACCTAGCACAATGATTGCTTTGCGTCGGAGCCGACGGCAACCCGCGGCTCCCGCGCATGTGTCAGAGCAAACACGCCGGCCCGAGGCAGTCCGACCGCCGGCCTGTGAATACGCCGCGTTGGCTGCCTGTACGCATGTTCAAGTTGACCGATGTGCGGCAGATCACGCCTGACATCTGGGTGCATCCGACCAAGGAGCGCCAAATCGCTACCATGATAAGTGCGCCATTGAATTGAGGACTGCTACGCCGATGTTTTCGCGATCCGCGGCTCGCTTGAGCCGATCAGGCGGCTTGTCACTGGTGGCGCTTCTTCGCACCTGCCTCTTAGATGATATGGCTGGCATCCGGCTCTTCAATTCCCCGTTTATGTCCGGCGACTGTTGCAGGCGCACGGCTCACCGGCCCCACTCGCTCCAGGCCCGGTCCGGGTGGTTCTCGCAGACAAAATCTAAGCCGAAGCAGATGGGACAGTTGGGACCAATTATGACAAAAAAGCGCGCGGGCCTTGCTCCAAAGATCGCAAGCATACCGCGCGCCTCGGTTAGCGGCGCTCATTTCGCCGGCTTCTTGCCACCCGCCTTCATCTCGCGATAGCGGGCAGCGCCACTTTCGCGGATGGTCTGCGGGCTACTCCAACGCCATGGCGTCATCAGGCACGTCGCGGGTGATCACCGAGCCCAAGCCGATATAGGCGCCGCTGCCGATTGTTACAGGTGCGACCAGCGAGGAATTGGTGCCGAAGAAGGCGCCCTGCCCGATGATCGTCTTGTGCTTCTTGAAGGCGTCGTAGTTGCAGGTAATGGTGCCGGCGCCGATGTTGGATTCAGCGGCCGGCGCGTCCCTGAGCAGATAGGCCTCTCGAAGCTTGAAAGGGAGATGCCATCGGATCTGCAAACCGGTGCCGTCAGGGCCGAGGGCTCAAGCGAGCACTGGCACATAATCCAAGCCGGTATCGCCGCGCGTGGACCGGGTGAGAGATGGCCATCGCCGCAAGCCCGCTTCAGCAGCCAAAAGCATGACGCCCGCTGGATGACACCTCGTCATGAGACTAACGGCGCATGGGCGATCCACATCAGCTCCATCATCGAGGATCAGGAATACTCCTCGATCCGCCCGCTGATCGACTGGCTGAACTACAACGGCTACACCGTCGTCACCAAGGCGTCCAAGGCGTCCAAGGCGTCCAAGGCGTCCAAGGCGTCCATCGACGCCTCCGGCCGCCGCAAGGTCAAGGGCAACATGGACATCGAGCTTGCCGTGGATGCCATGGAACTCCCGAGCACATCGATCGGATGGTGCTGTTCTCGGGCGACGGCGACTTCCGTTCCCTGGTCGAGGCCGTCCAGCGCCGCGGCGTGCGGGTCACCGCGATCTCCACCATCGCCAGCCAGCCGTCGATGATCGCCGACGAGCTGCGCCGCCAGGCCGACGTCTTCACCGATCTCGTCGAGCTCCGGTCCAAGCTCGGCCGCGACCCTTCCGAACGCCCCACCCCGCGTGATCGCGGCGAGCGCGAGCGGGCGGTCATCTGCCAAGATTCTCACCGGAACCAAAGAGAAATGATCCTCGAGAGTAACCTGTAGCAACTGGATTGCATCCGAGATCGTCGCTGTATTTCTAAGCGCTACGCAAGGTCCGCCGCCATAGGATCAAAACGGTCGTTTACCACCTCAACCTCCCGGCATTGTACGTGATCCGTTGAGAGCCTGATCTGATTCTACCCCCGTCAGGATGCGATAGATTACGGATCTGTGCGCCTTGAGAGAGGCAACGATGGTGGGCAATTCCTCGCGGCCGCAGGACTCGCACATTGGAACGACGAAGAGCTGACTCAATCTCAGTTACCGCAACCTCAACGCGCAGTCTCCGCAACTCCTTCATTGCCGCGCTGATTTCTTCCTCCGACAAGCGCGGTGAAGTGAGGACGAACATAGCCGTACCCCAAGGTAGTCCTCTTCAAAGCTCGACGGAACGCGCTGCCTTGAGATGCGAGAGGGATAGCGCTGTTAACCTTGCCGAGTTAGGATAATCCAACGGCTATATTGCTTCCGCCGGTTCGTTCTTGCACAGTAGAGATAGGGGCCGGCACAGCCCTTCGATTGCGATCTATTTTTTTATTGCTGGGAGAATATCAATGAGCGCTTCAGCTCAGACGCCAAATGATTGCCAGTTGAACTCTATTGAGGCGATTGAAGAACGCTTGGCGATGATTGCCAATATGCAGCGACGTCTCAAAAGTGCACTCGCTCGGACTGAGCCTGGACGCGAGCAGTTGCAGTGAAGATATTCTAAAGCCGGTTTAGCTCAGTGGTAGAGCGCCGTCCCTGTATGGCGGAGGTCGGAGGTTCGATTCCTCTCAATCGGCACCACCATTTCCCCAACGCTCGCACGCGTTGATTGCGTTCGTCGTTTCTCGGCATTCTTGCTCCCATGAATCCAGGGAAGATGAGCGACGTTAGCGTTTTGCGCCTTCACCAAAACATCGGACAGCAATACTAAGAATCTACGGGACGTCGCCGCAATGCTGCGAGCTCTCGTCCGCTACCTTCGCAAATGCTTAAGCGAACGAAGTGGCTTTGCCGATTATGCACCGAGCCGTTCCACAGCTCGGTTGGATTCTGGTCAGCTTTCGTCTCCGCTGCTTCGGATGATGCGCCTTAGCGGTCTCCTAATTTCTATTGGTCTTGGAGCCGCTCCGTATCTCGCGTCTGCGCTGCATCATGTCCCTGCGAAGCTGCCCACGGTTATGTTCCGGAGGCGCTGCAGTGTTGCCGCGAGTGGTGCCGGAATTCGCGATTGCGCCGGCCAAGCTGCTTAGCGTTGGATACTGGAACACACGGACGACGGACATCTGCAGTCCCAGTTCCGCGCGGATCTTCTCCACCACGCGGACCATCATGAGCGAATTGGCGCCCAACTCGAAGAAATTATCGTCAATCCCGATCTCGTTCACGCCCAACAGCTCCTGGAAGATGGCTGCAAGCTTGCGCTCTACCTCGGTCGCTGGCGGATTAAATCGCGTCGTGGTCTCGCGACGTGCACCATCGGGTGCAGGTAACGCCTGGCGGTCCAGCTTGCCGTTGGGGGTCAGCGGCAGCGCTTCCAGCGGCACGAACGCCGTGGGAATCATGTACTCCGGCAATGCGCTGCGCAAATGCTGTCGAAGGTCGGGCAAGCGATTGCCTCCAGAAGCGCCCCGGAGCGCCGGCCGATTTGCGTACGCGGACACGTCAACGTCGGCAGGAGCTTTGTCCGTTACCGCAATGCCCGCCATCGCCCCGACTGCCTCCATCCCTTGCGAGGGCCTAAAAACGGCATCGAAACATCCCGGCCCCGCGGCGGACCATTCGATGGCCACCTCATAGCTTTTATCGAGCATGCGCACGTCCTCGGGATCGACTCCCGATGTTGGACCCACGGCGATCTCACCCAGGCGAATGGTGGGAGAGCGCAACTGCACAGCGCGCAGCGCCGCCAGGGGCGCCGCGACCCGCGCGTTGGGGATGCCGGTGATACGCAGTGAGGTCGTCCGGGACCGTACCATTGTCCTCAAGCTCTCCAGCGTGCAAGGCTCGGGAGCTTTCTCGATGTCCGCGACTATCGACCGCCGCGGGGATCCGCCGCGCTTGCTGATCACCACGTCATAGCGGAAGCGAGTCATCTCGCTCGGCTCGCGGCCGAGTTTGAGTTCGACCTGTACTTCCTCGATATCAGCAAGCCGCAGTGGAAGAGATAAGAACAGATGCGGATCCAGCACCAGTTCCGGCTCCTCTTCGAGCCGCTTCCGCAGCCGGGCCTGAAGTTCGCCTGCCGGAACGTCGGACGCGGCCTTCTGCAATTCGATCTCGCAGAGCATTACCTCCAGCAGCGCGCGATGACGCACATCGCCGACAAAGATTGCGCCGCCTGGAGCCAGCTTCTCGAGGGCGGCCGCCAGCACGTCCATGAGATACGCCACGCTCGGGAAATATTGGGCGACTGAATTGATGACGATCGTGTCGAAGGGACCGCCCTCGACGGCAGCCAGCGCGTCGGCGGCGCGTTGCTCCAAGACTACGCCGGCAAGACCTCGCCGCGTGGCCTCGGCCTTCACTCGCGCCAGGGCTGCCTCGGATAGGTCGATGCCATGATAGAGTTCGCAGTTCGGCGCGACGCGGAAGAGGATCATGCCGGTTCCACAGCCGACTTCCAGCACCCTGCGGGGCAGCAGTTGCTGGATCCGCTCTGTCGTACACGCGATCCACTCGCGCATCTGTGCTTCAGGGATGGAATCGCCGGTATAACTGCTCCTCCACCCGGCGGTCTCGGAGTCGCCGCCATGCTGATAGGTCTCGTCCCAAATTGCCCCCCAGTGATCAATCGTTGGAGCGCTGCCACGATTGGGCGAGACGATGTAAGCGACGAGCTGCTGCACACCTGTCGCGTCCGGTCTGGCCACGACCGCACTCTGCTGCACCGAGGGATGGCGGTTCAATGCAGCCTCGATCTCGCCCGGCTCGATCCGGTGACCCCGGATCTTGACCTGATGGTCGAGACGTCCGAGGTGTGCAAGCGTTCCGTCGGGCAGCCACATTCCGAGATCGCCGGTTCGGTAGAGACGAGCTCCGGAATCGCCAAAGGGATCAGGGACGAAGCGTTCTTCGGTCAGCTCCGGTTGTTCCAGATAGCCCCGCGCCAAGCCGGCGCCTCCAATCAGGATTTCACCGGGGACGCCAACTGGCAGCGGTCGCAGAGCTCGATCGACGACGTGAACCTTGGTATTCGCAATTGGGCTTCCGATCGTGATCGCGTCATCTGCGCCCCCTACGGCACTGGTGGTTGACCAGATGCATGTCTCCGTGGGGCCGTACATATTGCGGATTTCACCCTGATAGCGTCGCCGCAATCGCTCAACCAATGTCTGCGGCAGGGGCTCGCCGCCCAGAAGCAGCATGCGCAGCGAGCCTAACGCATCGAGCGAGGCATCGTCGGACACCAGCATGCCCAACAGCGACGGGGTGGCCTGGAGATGAGAAATACTGTGGCGGCGGATCTGCGAAGCGACATCCTGATCGGGCTCGGTGGAGACCGGAGCAAGGGATGGATTGGCCAAGCGGCGCAATTCGTCCAGATAGGGAAGACTGGCCAACACATCGTCGGCCGAAACGCCGAAATCGATCAGGCAGGCGATCTCGTCGACACCGGACTGCTTCAGCTTATCGATCGCCGCCAGGCACGAGCTCGGTGATCCAAACAGGCCCGCGGTCGTGAAGTATCGCTCGAACGCGTGCTCCATAATGACGTCGAGTTCCTCGGCGTCCAGATTCGTGAGGCTCATCTGCGGCGCGGCCGATGCTTGCCGTTCATCGCCCTTGGCGAATGCGGTCATCTCCCATCGCATCTTGGAGATGAGGTCGGTCGAAGTCTTGAGGTATTCCAGGAACGGTCCTCGCACCTTGCTGCGGACTTCTGCCGCGTCGGGGCCCACGAAGGTGTGCAGCATGAGGGTGACCGCCCCTGTCCCGTCGTGGCCGGCGTCGGTCCAGGCCTTGCGATAGACCGCGATATTCGCGACGAGCTCCTCGGGCTTCATCACCAGCAGGTTTGTTAGCACGTTGGCGCCTAGCCGTCCGGCCAGCGCGAAAGTGTCCGGATGCGAGCTTGCGGTCACCCACAATTTGGGCTCACGCTGCACCGGGGCTGGAAACGTCTTTATCTCTATTGGCTGGCCATCGCCGCCAATGGCCTTGATCGCCTCACCGCGCCAAAGCGCCTTCACGGTCTCGATGCCACTCGCCATCAGGTCGCGGCGGTTCTTGTAGTTCTCCGGCTGCAGTACGAAGTCGCGGGCGTGCCATCCGGAAGCGAAGCTCAGTCCGACGCGACCGTTGGAGAGGTTGTCGACGACCGACCATTCCTCCGCGACGCGTATAGGGTTGTGCAGCGGTAGCACCACGCTTCCGGCCCGGATCCCGATGCGCCGGGTAACGGCTGCGACTGCTGCGCCGGTCAGCGCCGCATTTGGATACAGGCCGCCGAAGGGATGGAAGTGCCGCTCGGGCGTCCACACGGCAGAAAAACCGTGATCATCGGCATATTTAGCGCCCTCCAGCAGCAGCCGGTATTTGCCGCCGGCCCCCTCGGCCGCATCAGCGGCGAAGTAGAACAGGCTGAAATCGATCGGCCTGTTGGTACGCGCGTCGGCGCGCGCGAGCCGTTCGGTTTCATGCTGGATGACCACCGTAAAGCCGCGCGCCAGCGTCCAGAACAGCTCCAATACCGAAATGTCGAACGAGATGCTGGTCGTCGCGAGCCACACGCCCGGCTCCGTCCCCAACGCCTGGTCCATGGCTTCGAAGAAGTTGGTGACGTTGCGGTGCTCGAGCATCACCCCCTTCGGACGTCCGGTGGAACCCGACGTGAAGATGACATAGGCGAGATTTTCGCCCGACATCGCCACGTATGGTCGACCCGCTTCGCTGGCCTCTCCGCCCGCATCAATGCACAGCGCGCGGGTTTGAGGCGGCAGCGCGCCCGCCAGGTCCGTGGTGGTTACCACCACGCCGGCTCGAGAGTCCTCGAGCATGAGCGCGATCCGCTCAGCAGGGTAAGAAGGATCCATCGGCACATAGGCTGCACCGGCCTTGAGAATGCCAAGCAAACCGATCATCATTTCGGCTGACCGCTCGACATGGATGCCGACCATCTGGTCCGGCATCGCACCGCCGGCGATCAGCGCCCGGGCGACGTGGTTGGCACGCCGATCGAGTTCGCGGTAAGTGAGCGAGCGAGACCCGTCAACCAGCGCCACCTTGTCAGGTGTGCGATCGACCTGCGCTTCGAAGGCCTCATGCACACAGTGCGGCCCCGGCAGCGGTCTGTCGGTATCGTTCCAGATCTGGAGTATCGAATCGGCGTCCTGCGATGGCAGGCTTGGTAGATCGCCGAGCTTGGCCTCCGGCTGGTCGGCAATCGCGACAAGGATCGCCTGCAACAGATCGGCGATGCGCTCGACGGAGGCCGGCGCAAAACAGCTCGTGTCGAATGACAATTTGAAGGTCAATCGAGGGCCGTCATAGGCCATCACGTTGAACGGAAAATTGGTCTGGTCGTGCAGTGTGAAGTCGCGCCGCTGCCATTCCTGACCGAATGACTTGAAGCGCGCATCGTCGGTTTGCGAATTGAAGACGATGATCGAATCAAAAAGCGATTGTCCGCGAGGCACCTCGCTGAAGCGAAGAATATTGACGAGCTGCGTGTGTTCGTAACCGCGCAACTCGAGACGCTGTTCGCGCAGTTGGCGGCATAATTCCAGCACCGGCAACTCGGAGGGTAGTTTGACCCTGACCGGAACGGTATTGATGAACAGCCCGATAACACGATTTGCGCCCTCGATCGACGACCGCCGGCCGGCCCTGGTCAGTCCATAGACGACATCATCTTGGGCCGAAAACGCCGAAAGCACGAGCGACCAGGCGACTTCGACGAGAGCAGACGTCTGCAATGAGGCCCGCGCGGAGAGATCATGCAGTTTCTCAGTGTCGGCCAGCGATAGCGCAAATTCCAGGGTGGCATGACCGGCGGCGGGGGGCGCGTCGGAAGCGGCAATCCGTAGCGTTTCGAGATTGGTCGGAGTGCGAAAGCCGGCCAGGAGGTTTCGCCAATACCCTTCAGCGGCCACTGCATTCGCTTCCAGGTGCCGCTGGAGCCAGGCGATGTGCTCGCGATAGGACGGACGTTCCTCAAACAACGGCTGCGCGCCGTGCACCAGCGCTGCGTAAACGTCGAACACCTCCTTCACGACGAAGGCGTAGCAGGAGTCCAAGATCGCGTGCGAGTAGGTGAAGACGAGTCGAAGGCGATCGGAGGCGAGATGCAGCACCGTCACACGCCAGAGCGGCTCAACTTCGAGGGCGAAGGCACGCAATCTATCCTCGGCCAGGAAAATGCGCAGCGCCTCCTCCTGCTGCTCGGCCACTATCCCCGACAAGTCGCGCGCCTCAAAAGGCACCGCAATTTCGCTTACGACTTCCTGCAGCGGAACTTCCAGGCCTTCCCACCGGAAACGAGTACGCAGGATCGGGTGTTGTTTCGCCACCATGGCCCAGGCATCGGCGAGGACATTGGTGTCGATCGGCTCGTTGAGCCATATCTCGAGCTGTTCGACATCCACGCCCGGGGTCCGTGCCTCGAGATGGTGAAACAGCATACCCTGCTGGAGTGGCGAGAGCGGATAACTGTCCTGCAGCATAGCACTCCCAAAAAGTCAGCGCTGGATCCGCGAATATGAGCGGGCTCCAATCCCAGCGAAGTATATTAATTTCAAAAATCGATTTTAAATCGGACGCAACACATCTGTTACAGTCAACACGGCCGGAAGCAATCAAAAAAAACTTGATCTGCATCTGGTTTTCACGCCGAGGCAGAATAGTTTGAGTTTACCTTATTGCCTTTACCTTATTGCCAATGTTTGCAAAAATAGCTAGGTATCTGATCGCGTCCCGTGGACGAAGAACGACAAATGCATAACAATTGCAGCCCAGCACATTAGTGGAACCCTGATCGAGCTATTTCTTATCCGGCTCGCCGGCGTCGCGGGGCACATCGCCCAATTAAACAGCATTCGTATTTCGACCTTCAAATCATTCAGCGCTCGGCCGCTGATCTAGGCCTCCTCGGAGCGAGCCCAGTGCATGACCAAGTGACGTCGATTGGCGCCACAAGCGGCAGCGAAACGCCTTCCATCGCAGTCATCGGCATGGCCGGACGTTTCCCCGGCGCATCGAGCGTGGCAAAGTTCTGGGAGAATATCCGCGAGAGCCGTGAAACCGTCCGCGTCTTCACCGAGCAAGAGTTGCTTGCTGTTGGCGAACGCCCAGAAGTGTTGCGCGACCCGTCCTATGTGAAGGCGTGTGGCTACCTAGACGGCATTGATCAATTCGATGCTGCATTTTTCGGCATCTCCCCCCGCGACGCCGCCGTGTTCGACCCGCAGCACCGCCTGTTTCTCGAATGCTCATCGGAGGCTTTCGAGGATGCAGGCTATGTCGGCGCGAAGGTCGACGGCCCGGTCGCCGTCTTTGCAGCGTCAGGCGCGAGCGAATACTTCACCTACAACCTCGCGACCAATGAAGAAGTCCTGCGCTCGATTGGCGCCTGGCTACTGCGTCATACCGGTAACGATCCGAACTTCCTCGCAACGCGCGTATCCTACGAGCTTGACCTCGTCGGCCCGAGCATGAATGTGCAGACGGCCTGCTCGTCTTCGCTCGTTGCGGTTCATCTCGCCTGCCAGAGTCTGCTCAATGGCGAGTGCGACATGGCGCTGGCCGGCGCCTCAACTATTTACCCCGAGCAGCGAGGCTATCTGTACCGGCCGGGAGAAATCCTGTCTCCCGACGGGCACTGTCGTCCATTCGATGCCCAGGCCGGCGGAACGGTGATGGCATCCGCCGTCGGTTGTGTTGTTCTCAAACGGCTCTCGGACGCCCTGCGCGACGGCGACTGCATCCGTGCAGTGATCCGCGGCTCGGCCATCAACAACGATGGCTCCGACAAGGTGGGGTACCTCGCCCCTAGTATCAGTGGGCAGGCTCGGGTCATTTCCGAGGCACTGGACCTGGCCGGCGTCGCGCCCGAAGAGGTGTCCTATATCGAAGCGCACGGCACCGGCACGCTGATCGGCGACCCCATCGAAATCGCGGCGCTAGTCGAGGCCTTCGGGCCCGACGTTCAACACCAGTCGTGCGCGATCGGTTCGGTAAAATCGAACATCGGCCACGCCGGCGAGGCCGCGGGCATGTGCAGCCTGATCAAGACCATTTGCGCGCTCGAGCACCGCGAGTTGCCGGCGACGCTGCACTATCAAACGCCAAATCCGCAGGCCGACTTTTCCGCCTCGCCATTCTTCGTCAACGCCAGCCTGCGGCCGTGGCCGGTGGCCTCTAGCAAGACGCGGATCGCGGGTGTCACGAGCCTCGGCGCCGGCGGCACCAACGCCCACCTGATCCTGGAAGAAGCCCCGCGCCGGGTTTTGCAGACGCGTCAGGAGACAGAACCGCAATTGCTTCTGCTGTCGTCACGAACCAGCGCTGCGCTAGAGGTGGCGACACGGAATCTGGCCGACCATCTACGGACGAATCCGAGACAGCCGCTCGATGAGGTTGCATTCACACTGATGGCCGGTCGCGAGGCCTTTGAGGTTCGCCGCTCCTTGGTGGCGAGCGATGCAGCATCGGCAGCGGCCCAATTGGAAACCCGCGATCCGCGGCGCATCCTCACGGGCACGGCCATGCGCGAGCGTACATCCACAGTATTCCTCTTCCCCGGCGGTGGAGCGCAATACGCCGGCATGAGCGCGGAGCTCTATGAGAAGGAGCCGGTTTTCCGCGAGGCATTGGACGCCTGCATCGCCGTCGTCCAGCCCCGAATCCCGGTCGATCTGCGCAGATTGATGTTCCCATCGCCCGATGCAGTGACCGAGGCGCACAGGCAGCTCGAGGCCCCCTCCTTGGCGCTTCCTGCACTGTTCGCAGTCGAGTACGCCTTGGCGATGCTGCTGCGATCGTGGGGGCTAGTCCCCGACGCGTTGATCGGGCACAGCGCCGGCGAGTACGCCGCCGCCTGCGTGTCGGGCGTTCTCTCGATGCCGGATGCGATGTCGCTGGTTGCGTTGCGCGGCAAGTTGTTCGAAACGCTCCCCCGCGGCGCCATGCTGTCGGTCGCGTTATCCGAGGAGCAGATGCAGCCGCGACTTGGAAGCGAGCTCTCGCTTGCCGCCGTGAACGGACCTTCGCTTTGCGTCGCATCAGGCCCTGTCGACGCAATCGAGCGGCTCGAAGCCGAGCTCGCTGCGGAGCAGATCGACCACACTCGCATTCACATCAATGTCGCCGCGCATTCGTCGATGCTTGAGCCCATCCTGCGGGAATTCGAGCGATTCTGCCGACCCATTCGGTTTCAGAAGCCAACGATCCCCTTCGTATCCAACCTGACCGGAACCTGGATCACCGACCCCGAAGCGATGGACCCGGCCTACTGGGTCCGTCATCTTCGAAATACCGTGCGGTTCGACCAAGGCGCCCGGACCGTACTGGAGAGTGGTCGCCGAGCGCTGCTGGAAGTCGGACCTGGCCGTACGCTCGCAAGCCTCTACAGGCAGCAACCCGGCAAAGCCGCCGTGGTGACCACCTCGCTGCGTCATCCCAGCGAAGCGGCGTCTGACGTCGTCTTCCTAAAGGAGGCGGTAGGCCGACTTTGGGTCGCTGGCATCGAGCTGGATCCCTCCAGCTTCTTCGCGCAGAACTCACAACGCCGCGTGCCGCTGCCAACCTATCCCTTCGAAAGGCAACGATACTGGATCGACAAGGGCGTGCAGGCCACGACCACCACCTCGCTGACACGGCAGCCTGATCTAGGTCGATGGTTCTCGGCTCCCGCGTTCGTGCGCGCGGCGCCCTCTGGACAGCTTTCTGAAGAAGAGCTTCGCAAGCCGTGGCTGGTTATCGCCGACGCTTCACCGCTGGCCGCCGCAATCGTCAAACGCCTACGCGCGACCGGCGCACGGATTGCCACGGTCACGGCTGCGCCCCAGTTTGCAGAGCGCGGTGCGCTGAACTTCACGATCGATCCGACCCGCGCCGCGGATTATTCCAGGCTAATGGAGGGGCTGCGAAGGCAGGACGCCCTGCCGGCACATATCATCCACCTCTGGGCGCTCGCTCCGAGGCCGAGGCGGTTCTTCGGCTCGTCCGATGACGCCGACCTTGCCGCCTGGGACGTCGGTGCGGTTCAGAATTTCTACAGTTTGCTGTTTCTGGCGCAGGCCTTGACATTCGAGGTCGATCAGGTTCGGCTGACCGCGATCGGCACCGCGATCGAGGCGCTTCCCGGCGAGAGCGAGCTACACCCCGAGAAGTCCGCCTTGATGGGCGTCTGCCGCGTGTTGCCGCGCGAGATGCCCGGCACGTCATGCTCGGTCCTCGACGTGGTCGTGCCGACAGCCAAATCCGCCGCGGAAGCGCTCCTGGCAGATCGCCTGCTCGGCGAGCTCTGCAGCAGCAAGCGCGATCCGCTTGTGGTCCTGCGCGAGGGCGGGCGATGGGTGCAGCGTTTCGATCCGCTGGCGCTGGATCCCGCGCCACAGATGCGCTCCTGGCTGCAGCCCGGCGGGGTTTACCTCGTCACTGGCGGACTGGGCGGCATCGGTCTCGAACTGATGCAGCATCTGGCACTGCACGCCAAGGCCCGTCTCGTGTGCGTTGGCAGGTCGGCGATGCCCCAGGAATCGACATGGGATCGCTGGCTCCAGGACCACGGCGCAGACGACAGCACGTCGCGGAAAATCGAGAAGGTTCGGGCGTTGCGGGCACTTGGTGCCGAAGTGATGCTGGCTGCTGCCGACGTCACCGACCGCGACGCCGTGGCTGATGTGGTAGCCGAGGCAACGCGACGCTTCGGCCGCATCAACGGTGTCTTCCATTGTGCCGGCGTGCTCAAAGATCAGTTGATCGCACTTCGCGCACCCGAGACTCAATCGGCGGTGCTCTCGGTCAAGGCCAAGGGTACCCTGGTTCTGCAATCGCTGTTCCGCGACGGCGAACTGGATATCCTGGTCAATTTCTCTTCGGTCAGCTCGATCCTCGGACTGGCCGGACAGGTCGACTATACTGCCGCCAATGCCGTTCTGGACGCAGTTGCCAAGGCCCGCACGGCGCGGGGCAGTCGGACCCGCACCGTCAGCATCAATTGGAATGCCTGGAAAGAGGTGGGCATGCTCGCGACCTTGGTCCGTGAGCATCAGCGCACGACCGCTGGCGAAATCCCCGGCGCGAGCTCCCTTCTTGGCGACTGCGTGCATGACGATATCAAGCAGACAGTGTTTCGTTCCGTGCTGCATCCCAGAACACATTGGCCGTTGGGCGAACATGTCGTCAGGAATGGCCAAGCGGTCATTCCTGGCACGGGCTTCCTGGAACTTGCTCGCGCAGCTCTTGCGTACCGGCCCGAAAATCGGGCGGTCGAAATTCGCGATCTCACCTTTCTCCAGCCTTTAGCCGTCGGTCACGACGAGGCGCGCGCGATCAACATCAAACTAAATCGCGAAAGTGACCATGGTCTCGCGATCTACGGTGAGTCCGACGATCAGCTCTATGCCACGGCGCGTATCGCCTATGTCGATTCGCCAGCAGTTCCAGGGCAATCCGTGTCAGCCATTCGCGGACGCTGCCGCGAACGTGGCGAGGTGGTCAACAACCGGCTGGTCCAGAACTTCATGGATTTTGGCCCGCGTTGGGCCAATCTCCGGGCGATCAATCTCGGCGAGGGCGAAGCGCTCATCGATCTCGCGTTGCCGGCTGCCCTCGCCTCCGATCTCGCGACCTATGCGCTGCATCCGGCGCTGCTCGACATGGCGACGGGTGCGGCCCAACAGCTAATCCCGGGGTTTGCAGGCCAAGACGATTTCTACGTTCCATTCTCTTATGGCCATGTGCTGGTGCGGCGACCGGTGCCAGCAACGTTCTCCAGCCATGTGCGTTTGCGCGCCGCGGACGACAAAAGCGCAATATTCGATGTCACCCTGCTCGACGAAGACGGCGACGAATTGGTCTCGATCGAACGGTTCATGATGCGCCGGGTCGACGCGTTTGCTGCCAACCCGGCTTCTCCCAGACTGCCGCGGCCGGATGGTCGCGAGACCGCCGAGGAAAGCTTTCTGCGCGAGGGCATGACCACTGCGGAAGGCCTCGAAGCGCTGGACCGTATTATGGCCTGCGATGTCTCGCCGCAAATTGTGGCTTCCACTCTCGACCTTAGCCTCTGGCTGGACCGTCTAAACCAAGGCAGCCGCGGCACACCTGCGGAGGAGGTCAATTGGTCGATTGGAACACCGGGCCTCGTGCGGCCTGGCGGCGATGCCGGCTTCAGAGCGCCCCGGGATGCAATCGAGCGCGACCTCGCGGCCATCTGGCAGGACATGCTCGGCATTCAGAAGGTCTCGATCGACGATGACTTCTTCGAACTGGGCGGGCAGTCGCTGATCGCGATGCGCCTCTTCAATCGGATTCGCAAGGAGCATGGAGTCGAACTGCCGCTCTCCGTGCTCTTCCAGGCGCCCACCATTGCTGCCACCGCGGCGCTGTTGCGAGAAGCCAAGGGCCTCACCGAGATCGATCTATCGACAGATCTCGTCGGGGAGCTCCCGCAATTGAAAGCCCAAGACTTGCCATCGTCTCAAGGCGTGTCGCGGGCTATTGATCATGTGGCTAGCGCGAAGCTTCCGGCGAAGCCTCGATCATTGGTTGAGATCGCGCGCGGCGGCGATCGGCCGCCATTGTTTTGCGTTCATGGCGCCGGGGGTAACGTCCTCAACTTTCGCGACCTCTCCTGGGGACTGCACCATGACCAGCCGTTCTTCGCACTGCAGGCCCGCGGTGTCGATGGCAAGAGCAGCCCGCATACCTCGATCGAGGAGATGGCTCGAGCCTATATTGCGGAGATCCGCGCGTTTCGTCCGCACGGTCCCTATTTGCTGGCCGGCTACTCGGGTGGCGGTGTCGTGGCTTTCGAGATGACGCAACAACTGGCTGCCTTGGGTGAAGAGGTCCCACTCCTCGTTTTGTTTGACACGTTTCACCCTCAGATGCCGATCCGCACGGTTTCTCTGGACCGGATGCTCCTCCGTTTGCGCGAGGAAGGCCTCGGCTACATCAAAGAGATTGTCGGCAAACGACGCGAGCGAGCCCATATGGCGCGCGAGCAATCGCAAATCAGGAGGCATGTCCGCGCAAACGAACCCGTGCCGCACGCGCTGCGGGATCGCCAGCTCACCGACAATTTCGGCCAGGCCGCCGCGCGCTACATGCCCCGGCCGTGGCACGGAAAGGCGATCCTCTTCCGGGCCGAGAGCGTCCCTTATATCTACGGCGGCGGAGGGCCCTACTACGGGTGGGAGAGCGTGATCACAGGCGGATTGAAGATGGTCATGATCCCCGGCAATCATGACACACTGTTGCTTGGAGCCAACGCGAAGGTCTTGCTGGGCCCCTTGAACGCGGCACTCGACGAGGCGAACTCGCGGAAACCTTATCAGGCTGTAGAGAGTGGGCACGCGGGGCTCTGATCCGCTGCCGGCCCGGGCCCAACCCTTCATTTTTTATCGGGCGAAGCGAACGGATTTTCACAATCAAGCGCATTGGCGTAGTCGCGCCGGCAGGAATGAGTTTTGACCAGGCGCTTGAGCGTGGCAAGAACCGGCGTACCTTTGCCGTGGCGAAAAGCTGCATAAGCCGGACAGACGTCCTTTTGCATCAGGGCCCGGCAAGCTGCCATATCTCGGCCCGCGACCGCACTCGCCAGCTGGCCGTAAGAGACGGCAAATTGCCATGCCAACGCTTGCAGGTGCCGCCCTGTCTCCGGCGACAATGTTGCCGGGATCACCGCGCCATCAGGACTGCCGCCGAACAGGATCGCATAGTTCACCAGGGCAATGAAGTAGCGCCCCAAATCGCTCATGTGCACATTGTCGGAGAACAGCAATTGAACACGCGCGGCCGGCGAAATGCCGCCAACACCTGGCACGTTGCCCTCCCACAGCGCGGCAACCAGCTCGGCGAGCGCGCTGCCGCCGGGCAGCACGCGAACGCGCGGCACATCGCCGCGCGGCGGCAGGTGGAGGTTCGCACGGCTGGCGATGCATTCCCACATCGGCGCGACCGCTCGCTCGTAGTCGATCCAGAGCCGCGGCGCCTCCGGATTTATGGGAAGCCAGGAATGATAAAGGAACACCTCGGCGTCGGGATGGCCTGCCAAAAGGTGTTTCGCCATGTGGGTCAAATAGAAAGCGGTGCGTTCCTTGCGCGCGATGGCCGGCAGGTCGTGACGCTCGGCGACGATGAGGACATCGTAGGTGTCGCCGGGTGCCAGGCGCCGGGGTTGGCGCAACTCCTCGGCGACATCCAAGCCGGTACCTTCGCGGTTTTGACCGGAACGATAACCCGGCCAGTCGGACGCCGAAGGCAGGTCGCCTCTTGTCCGCTGGCGCAGCAGCGAATAACCCAGGATCTGCGTTTCAAAATCCAGTTGGTGGCCCAATGAGCCCGCAATCTGCGCGACGACCTCTGGAACCCCCTCGACCAGACTGTGGCCTGAGTAGAAGGCGCGGACGTGATCCTTGCGTGGCCATGACGATACGCCGGCTAGGTCAGTTAGCTCGCACACTGCTCGTCCTCGACATTAGTCGCCCAGAAAGCGGAAAATGAGAGCCGTGGCTAAACAGGGACGGCGCCTGCTTTGCGGCGGCCGGATATCCAATCACGCATCGGCCGTTCAAATCCCCTGAACATTCCAACTGACAACACGCAGATCACCGCCAAGAGACCAACGACATAGACACCGCCAGGCGCCTCGTCGTGGCCCCGCCAGACGAAGGTGAAGAATGCCATCAACACGAACGCATGGAGCATATAGATCGAATACGACGCGTCTCCAAGCGTGCGGACAAATCTGCAATTGAGGACGTGCTCGGGTACTGCGGCCTCTCCGGAGGCCGTCAAATACACCGACGCGAAGAACGCCGCGATGATGAAATAGTCGTTGGCATGTAGCACCATCAAGACGCCCGCTGCTACTAGCGAAAGCGCGCCAAGCAAAACTCCATGCCTCAGCTTGCCGTAAACTCCCGCGATAACGATGCCGGCCGTAAACGTTGGCAGACCCCGGACTGGGCTGTAGTTCTCATCCCAGTAAGGGGCATTCATGAAGCCCCTGGCCCACAACACTTCCAGCGTCACGAACCCAGCCAAAGCAATAGCAACCAATGACAGCATTCCAAATCTGCGGCCGCACAACATCAGGAGCGGAAACAGCAGGTACATGGCAAACTCGACGCTAATTGACCATGCGGGGTAATTGAACTGAAGCGGCGCGTTCAGCGGCCAGGATTGCACGAGAAATATCTGCGCCGGAAGGAGCGACAAGCTGTATTTCTCGGGGTTCGGCGCCGTCTTGTGCGTGGCCGCGATCACCGCGACGGCTGCGAAAAAAAGCCCCAGTGTGACCAGATGCAGCGGGTAGATCCGCGCAAATCTGCGCCTCATGAAGGTAATGAGACCGGGCCACGTATTGACTGATCCGGCGTAGCCGTGAGCAATCACAAACCCGGACAGCACGAAGAAGAAGTCCACGAAGAGATTGAACTTCTCCACTACGGGGAAGAGTTCCCCGCGCTCATGGTCGTGAAGTGCGACATGATAGACCACGACCGCAACCGCGGCCACGAAACGATAGAAATCGAGTGCCACAAAATGTTGGCTCGTACGTGACAAATGAGTATTCCCTGCTCAAACAACTGATCCTAGACTGGATTTGGCGAGTAAATCAATTTGTGATAAGTCTCGTCCTTATTTCGGTATATTTAAGGTGCAATATGCAAATTCCCTGGCGACTGAAGAAGCCATTCAGAACTGCACAATCCTACTTTCCGATCCTCAAAGAAGCCAAAGACCAGTTCTATTATTCTTACCGGAAGGTAAGGAGCGTTCCCAGCGAACCGTTTTTCGCAGCTATTCGCTTGTTCAAGGACAGGCTTGATGGGTCCTACATCGACGTCGGAGGGAACCTCGGCCAGTCGATCGATAACATCCGGCTCTACGCACCAAACGCAAGGGTTGTCTCATTTGAGCCAAATCCGGCTCTCGCATCGAGACTTGCAAAGCGCTTTCGCAGCGATCCCGATGTGACTATTCGCCCGATCGGGTTGTCCGACAAGCCCGGCAATTTCCAACTGCACGTGCCATCCTATCGCGGCTTTGTCTATGACGGCCTGGGCTCTCTGGACTACCAAGAGGCCCATTCCTGGATTAATTCGGACACCGTCTATTTTTTTGATCCGGCAAAACTTGTCGTCGACTCCCACGCCTGCTCGGTCGAAACTCTCGATGCGCAGAAACTAGCCGATCCAATCTTCATCAAAATCGATGTGCAAGGCTTTGAGTTTCAAGTGGTAAAGGGCGGCGTCGAGACGCTCGGACAACACGAACCAATACTTCTTATTGAGGACTTTAGCGCCAAACCCGACCTGATCGAGTTGACGGCGTCTCTCGGCTACAAACCGTATACTTTTGAGTCCGGCCGCCTTTTGCCTGGCGCCTCGGAGACCGTCAGCTTCCTTTTCACCCCGAAGCGGATGTCCGCTGTCACGGGGGGACATGGGACCCGAACGTACAGTTGAAGCAACCCTCCGAGCATTGCGCAGTTCGACGGAAGACATTCCATCAGTATCATCGCCAATTTCGACCACCTGCGGGACGAAGGCTAGGGTGTCCTCTCTCAAGCTCCCGGAGGCGGTACAAGATGCGCCCTTCTCCGGCACGGATGGATGGACGGCGTGACACGCCGGCCGGCGCCGAGTATCACATCACGCTAGGCGGGCCTCGACGAGGTTTGCCTGCCGCCACGATTTTGGGGGCGGGCCGCGGCCCGGTACGGATCGAGTTTAACGGAGTGCGGACAATCGGCTATCTGTGAGACCAGTGGCCTGAGGAGGTTCGGCTTTGGTCACGGACACCGAGCAGCCCCGGCAGATGATCAACTTGGTCGCGAGCCGCTTGTCGCGATGGGCATCGATTTCCCTTTGAGCCGCTGACCACTCCGGAGACCTTGGCTCTAGACTAGCGAGCAACGCGTCCTCTTCCGCGGTCGGATCCTTCTTCGGCGAGGCGGCTGCAACATGAGGTCCACGCTGGCGGACCTCCGGCAGGTTCGGATCTCGACCAGTTCCGTCCCATGCGATCCGACCGGCCGGCTGTGGACCGCTCGCACACCCAGATAGCGTCATGCCCAATAACGCCAAGCAGAAGGCTCCACAGATCAGACTGTTCGCCTGCACAAAGACCACCATGAAATCCATTCCTTGGAAAAGGCTCGGTATATCGAGCAACGACATTAGATCAGGAGGTCTTGGCGCGGCTTTGAGGCACCCGCGGGGCGCCGCAGTGACAGAGATTTGTCCCGACGGTATCCAAGGGCCGCTTGATGAGGCGAATTGAAGCAATAGACTGCTTTCGCAACGTCAAAGCTGCAAACCGAACTGGGTGGCGAAACTTTTGCGGCTCAGATCAGCAATCCCAAGTGCCACCGGGCGGAGCCTAGGCCATCGTCAGTCGGAAGGGGAGCGGATACGCTCCGGCGCACCGATGTAGCAGGGCGTGCCTGCAGAGTTCCAAGACAAGGCGGAGATCTGTACGACCAAGAACGCACTTGATTAGTAGCTCGAGGATCTGCGGCGACCGATATCGAAGCACGGTGGGCCTCCTACTCTTAAATCAGCACGCCGTGAACATGGAGTCTTACATTCAGGCGTGCGAAATCCTTTTGCTGCTTGAGTCACTCCTCAACGGAGCTCAGCTTCGCCGTCTACTGCTTACAAAGGAGATTGATCTCTGCAGCGGCTGAGCAGACCGACGCATCGGATTGCTAATCGCAAGAGAGGCAAACATTGCGAGAAGAACTCGACCGAGAGAGCAACCAGTGACGACTAAACTGCAAAGCCCATGAGAAAGGCAGCAACCTTATTCTCCCGGAGCACATCGCACCTCTGCTATACCTCACCGTCTTCGGCTAGACTTTGTCCGTAAGACCCTTGCAGGAGCTCGCCACCCACGAAAACAAACCTGATCGAGCAGACGCAAAAAGGCACGCCTGGGCCGCTTTCCATCAAGAGAAGAATCGTTTTCGGATCTGCCAGTCAGCGCTCCAAGGAGGGCGAAGCCGCTCGGAGGTCCTGACCTACGGTCTATCACGGCCCAATTTGGGCTGCCCGCATTGAGCTCTGGCAGAAAGAGGCATTATTGCATCGCAGCATTTGATTTCATTTGGCGTAGCCAGGATTGCGCGATAACCTACCCGCACTAAGCAAGTTAGGATCTTCCCCTGCAGTCCATTCTTTTGGTGCTTGGCATTTGGGTCGGGATCAACATCCTCTTCCTGTTCATCATGATCCCGCCGCGAAAACCGCGAACAAAGGGCCCACAAGTTGGCGCCCAAGCGCGGCTGCGAATCCATAAGAGCGGCTACTCTTTCGAGGAAGAGGAGAAGTTGCTTCTCCGTCATGTCTTCTTGTCAGTGGCCATCGGCATTTTCTTTTCACTCGCTCCTCTGCTAATCGAACTTATTGAAGCCGTTAAGAGCGCCATCAAAAGACGACGGCCCTAAGTGCTTCGGCGTGGACGCGGCGGTGTGCCGACCGCGATGAAGACAGCATCGGCATCCACGACCGGCTCGGACAGATCGGTGGTGAACTCCAGCCCGCTTGGCCTTGACGTTGGTCGCGACCAGTTCGTCGAGCCCGGGCTCGTAGATCGGGATCTCGCCGCGATGAAGGGCCGCGATCTTCTTCTCGTCCTTATCTACGCAGATTACGTCGTGACCGAAATCCGCAAAGCAGGCTCCGGACACCAGTCCCAGATAGCCCGTTCCGATCATCGCGATTCGCATGAAAAACGGCCAGTTGAAAGCGGGATGGCCGCCGAGCGAGGCCGGCAATGTCTCCTTGCCGGTGTTCGCGATCGTGAGTGAAAGATCGAGACCGGATTCATCGAGCGCATAGGTTGCCGTCAGGCGGAACGCGAAGGAGTAGAGCGCGCGCGCGTCTCGCTGTCTTCAAGCACCAGGACACAGCGGCTTTCGCCACGTTCCGCCCACGCAAAGCGGCTGTCACGCGCGAAGCCGTGCTGGGTCATCCGGTAGGTCCTGCCCCGGTGCCGCAATTCGTCGTTGGCGAGACGCCCGACGATCGGAAACAGCAGCGGCGCATGGCGCGGCCAGGCCGGCTCCGCTCGCCAAACAAATCCGACGCCGGCATCGCTCGCCAGCGAAACATCTAGGCGCCCTGCGCCTTGATGGTCGCGGTGAGCCCGCCGGTGCGGATCGTGTGCGTGTCGTCGATCATGACGTTCTCCGGCTTGGGAAGGGCGCGTCCGGGGCCATTGCGCAGAACGAACCCAAATGTTGTACACGCGCGCTCCATGATACTGAATTTTCAGAGAAATCGCCCTCGCTATTAGGTCACTCGGCAGCTTTTGTCAGCATCGATAGAGCGCGCTGCAGATAGCGGTCCACGGCGGAAAGCCTCTCCAGCTTTTCAAGAACCAGCTGCGGAAGTTGAGCTGTCAGCAGTTCCTCAGTCGAGCTGGCCAATTTAAGGCGCTCATTCTCGATCTGAACGATCCGCGCGAAGATGTCCGCGGGTGTGGCCGAAGACCGCTGATCCCAGGTCTCGTCTGAGCCCGCCTGCTTGGCCGCTAGTCCGTGGCGAAGCGCATTCATTCGCGAACGCTCTTTGCCCTCTTGCGTTCGCGGCCCGGTGCTTTGGGCCGCATTGCGTCGGTTTGCTGCGATCTGCTTACGTGTCGCCATCCTGAGCCGCTTTCTTGGATTCCTCCAGCATGCGCTCCTGCCGCTCCAACTTCTTCTCCTCCCGCATCTCGTTGAAGAAATTACGCCTTGCAGCAAGACTGAGCGGCATACGCTGCTCGGGATCACGGGAGGAATAGGCTCGCTCGAGTTCTTTCAAGGCCTGATCGCGTTCCCGGATCGCTGCTTTCCGCATCGTCTCAATCTTCCCCAGCCCAGGAAGGGAGCGCTGGAGCGCCTCGGTGTCGACTGCGTCGGCGCCAAAGCCACCACGCTCCAGGCTCGAGCTGAACTTCTGGCGATGATCGGAACTGGCGAAGTAATCCATAGCAACTTCCTTCGCAATACGGTCATGCTCTTCCTTCTCCTTCTTCGAGGACGGCACAACCGCGTGCAGCTTGTGATACAAGGCTTCCACCGCCTCGCGGCGGTTGTTGTGGACGAGGCGATTGATGAGGTCGTCGAGCCACATCAGACGCGTGATCGCCTTGGTAGCATTGAAAACCGCGAGAAACTCCAGGTCCGACTTCGGACGGTGGGGCAGCATGCTCTCGGCGACGGAGGTATGGATGTCACGGAAGAAATCGATCGTCATGCCAGCCGGCAACGGCGGATTGTCCAGCATTCTTTTGATAAAGTCAGGTATGTAGTTGCGGGTCTCTTCGTCATCCTGAAGACCTGCGTAGATATCCTCGATGCTTTCCTCTTTCTCTTCTTCCTGGGCTTCCTCTTCCTCTTCCTCTTCCTCTTCCTCTTCCTCTTCCTCTTCCTCTTCCTCTTCCTCCGATCGTGATTCTTGCGCTGTATCCTCGGTTTCCTCGGCCTCATCACAGGAGGCTTCGGCAGCAGCGTCGTTCGCGAGGCTAGCCTCGTCGGTAACGCCCGGCCGAAGCGCCTCAGTGGTCTCTAGCGATTGCGTTGCGGTGCCGTCTCCCGTCACGTCCAAAGCGGCATCGCGTTCAGTCGCGCCGAGAGCCACGGCCTCGCGCGCGCTATTGTCCTTATCATCAAGCACTTCCGGCTCCTTTCATCTTAAGAGAAGCCGGAACGATAAGGGCTTAGTCGGAGCCCAGCGCTGAAACCTCGTGGGAACAATCGGGGGCGATCGGGTAAAGTCGAACGCGGTCGCTTGCGTGTGCCATCGCCAGACGAACAATTGAATCGACCGTCACTGGCGCGAGGCGGCGCTCTTGCAGAAAACGCTGAAACGGCGGCAGGACTAGGGTTAAAAAGTCGCAGAAAGGACCGCCCTCCATCGAGCGCAACACTTTCTCGCGACGCTCGCGGCGAACGATTTCTGATCGGCTCCGCGATATCGGCACCCCACTGGCGGTGAAGATTGGCCCAAAACGCTCTGCCAGTTCTCGGTGTGCCGGATGCGGCGGGCGCCCTGCCGAACGCCTTGCTTGGACTTGATGCAGCGCTAGCTCTGCTGCGCGACTCAGATTTTCCGCGGTTGGCGGACCAAATACATACGGCACCCCTGTTTGATCGGTGCCCCAAATATCCATGGCATATGTCCCGGGCGCTTCGTCCTTCCGTCGATTGTGGTTGGCCAGCTCCCATTGAACGGCCGCCGGCAATTCAAGCAGGTCAGAAAGGCCTGGTTCTCTTGCGACGCGTGCCAATGTGGCGGCAAGCACGTTGGTCCTCATCTGCTCGCTCTGAACGGCCGCGATCGTCAGCGCCGAGATGATCGGCGTCAGTTCCTCTTCCTCCTCCGGCGTCAATGGCATGTCTGCATTGGGGAGCTCATGGTCCTTCCGTACATAAAAATCCAACATGGCCAGGATTTGCCGCGCGACCGGCAAGATGCCCTCGCGCATGAGCGACCATACCGCGACCCATGGCATGGCCGTCTCGGTGAGTTGGGCTTTATGGTGCGTCGGCAAAGTGACCTCTCGTTCCGTCAAGCAGTCAGAATGCAACTTTTTAACGAGGATCAACAGATCTCGCGATCCATGCCTGGCATATTCACAGCTAAATTTCGCTCGGGGGCTGCGATAAGCCCAACTCGTGACAAGGAAGGTAGCCCTATCGCGCTGGCCAAGTCGCGACAGTTGAACTCGCGCATTAGTTACGTATCCGCTGATCATCCGCTTACTTCCGAAGCGTGACTATCCGTCCATCTAAAACGCCTCGGCCGTGAGGTTGTGGAGCAGCCGCTCTTTCAATCCGAGCATTTGGCGCGCAGTACAGTGGGCCGGGGGCTTCGCTCCAAAGCCGCTTGCGATCGATACCGGGATGAATAGATCGAGCCAACAAACCTAATTTGCAAAATCATTTCGCAGGCGAGGCTAGCAAATCGCTCACCGCCTCCCATTTCCTGATGGGAAAATTTAAAAAAAGCCGGCCAACCAACTTCGCGGCGAGATCGAAAATTACTTGAACATTTTGAACCGTCAGGAAACGCCAGTAATGACAGATGCGGCTCAGTCGTCAAATCTGCGTATTCTCAGCTACGCGGCTGAATATGCTTCGTTGGTCACAAAGCACCGAGCGGCGGATAACTATGCGCAGCCGACCCTCCAGAGCAAGATGGGGGACCTGCTCGAGACCTGTAGGCGGGAGCTTGAAGCGGAAAGCTTGCGGCGCTGCGAAAAAGTAGCGGCCCATATTCGCAATCCTGTGCGCGACAGAACCTCGTTCGATTGCGCGATCGATGGAGCGGAGGCAGAGATAGTGCGCCTTTGTTACGCGACGCCGCCTGTTCTTACCCTCGACAACCTGTCGGGCGAAGATTTGATCTCCTTGGCTGATCTTTACGAGGGATGGAGCCAGGATTGCAGGCTCGATCAACGGACAATGATCGAACTCCTGGGATGGTCTGACGGAATGAGGATGCTGGCGGATGCGGTTGGAGCAGACTACGCGCCTCTTCCCCTTCGGGAAGGCGCCAAGATGTCCCTCCTTAAATTCATGGCCAATAAGATGCGTTCGACTGGTAAAACGTAGCGAGCATCGGCGCTTTCAGTCACGATTTGAGTGCGCATCAATATTGATCGTGCAGTATCGAACACGTGCTGATGGAGAGGATTGCGGGAGTGGGTTTGGGCCATGCCGCGAATGGCCCCAATCGGAAACCCGGGTCGGGCCCGGGCTCACTAGGGTCTGTACTCAATAGGGATTCCATTCGAAATTGGATTGTGAATCAAGCGTCTCATCTGAAGGGAGGCTTGAATGGCAAAGCAGGTTTACTGGCTCTGCGATGCGGAACGGCGGCGGGCTGAGTTGTTGTTGCCCCCGGGGCGCAAAAGGGCGCACCGGGTCCACGATCGGCGCGTCATCAGTGGCATCATGCACATGCTGAAATCTGGTTCACGCTGGTGCGATTGCCCGGAAGTCTAAGGTCCCTACACAACGGTCTATAACCGCTTCAACCGCTGAAGCCGGCAGGGGATTTGGACGGGTATCTTTTACGCCCTGACGGGATCGACCGGTATGTACGGATCGATATCGGTGGACTCGACCTACATAGCCCATGGCTCCGCCGCCGGCGCAAAAGGGGGGCCTTCGACAATGCAATCGGCCGTTCGCAGGGCGGGCATACTACCAAAATCCACGCGCTGACTGACGATATCGGCCGTCCCTTGACCTTCCTGATTACCCCGGCAACACCCACGACTTGGTCGGTGCACGCGACCTAATCGGCAGGATCCGCAATCCGCGCCGCTTGCTGGCCGATCGAGGTTACGACGCCAAGAGCTTACGCGACGAACTGGGCGCACGCCGTATCAAGGCCGTGATCCCGCCGAATCCGACCCGCAAGCATCCGCATTGGTATGACAAAGCAGCATACAAAGGTGGAAACGTCATAGAGCGCATGTTCTGCAGGCTCAAAGACTTCCGTCCTATCGCAATTCGATACGACAAGCGCGCACATATTTTCCTGTCTGCAATCTTGCTCGCAGCCGCAATCTCATGGTGGGCTAATTGACTCCGGACCCTAGAGCAACCCGGAGATTCAGATCACCAGCTGACCACTGGCGCAGCTGGCAATGCGACAACCACCAAACCAAGCACAATCCCGCCGACGAACAGCAACGGCATCGGTGCTACGACGGCGCCGGGCACGACGACATCCGGCAACTGGACGACAACGCAAAAGTAGCAATTCTGATCAGCTTGCACTCTCTAAGCCCGGCGTTCGGGCGCTGAGCTTTTTGTTAGGGGCTTGAGACCTGGCAAAAGGACGCGCGTGGCGTGAGCCATCTCGATCTTCTGAAAGGCTAATCAGCGCCTAGCCGACAGAAGCGCTTGCCTTGGTTCCGCGGCCACGACCTTTCGCATTTTTTCAACATCTTCAGACGACCGATGTGGGCAGTCTGCCGCGACATCGCTGCGCTCAGATCGCGCTGGACGGCTCTGACCATTGCGGTTGTCGGTTATTTGAACCGATTAGGTGATGGCAGTCATCGCACAGGCCTACTTAGCCGAACGCCAGGCCCTCCGCCGTTTTCTTCGATAAATTGCACGCCAGCGGCCTCGAAAGCCAAGCGGACGACTTGGAGTGTGGAACGCCGCGGTTCATGACTCCCTCCCTCCAGTTGTCGGACAGTCACAATCCCTATCTTGGCGCGATCGGCAAGCTCCTGCTGACTCCAATCCAGGAGGCCACGCGCGGCACGACATTGCATCGGAGAAATCATTTAGACCACCTTCCGAAACAATATGTCGAAAAGCGATTGATTTGTCCAAAATGTACATTATAGTCATATCTGTCGTTTTTAGATGGAGATGATGAATGGCTACCCCGACGCGGCAACTAAAAACTCGAACGGACTACATTGGAGGATCAGATGCCCGGATCATCATGGGAGACGACCAGGACAAACTGATCAGGCTTTGGCGTGAGAAGCGTGGGGAGGCCTTGCCCCTGGACCTCAGCAACGACCTAATCGTCCAACTCGGCAGCATCACCGAGGACCTCAACCGGAGCTGGTACGAGCGCACAAGCGGCCACACCGTCAGCGACGTTCAGCGCAAGGTAAGGCATCCGGTCCACAAATGGATGGGCGCGACGCTGGACGGCCGCGTTCAGCAGACTGGTGCGGTCTATGAGGCCAAGTTCATGCTGCCCTGGAATTTCTCCGAGGAAGCAGCCGCCGACAAGCACATGGCCCAGCTTCAGCACAATATGTGGGTGATCGCAGCGCGCTCAGCGGTGCTTTCCATCATCACGGGCGGCGGCAAGTGGGTCGAGATCACAGTCCATGCCGATCCGCTGTATCAGCACCTCCTCCTGACCGCAGAGAAGAAGTTTTGGCGGTGCGTCCAAGCCGGCGAAACGCCTCACCTGTTCGGGATCGAGACGCCACGCCCACGACTTGAGGCGATCAAGATCGTGGACATGGCCTCGTCCAACTCCTGGGCTGAGCTAGCCGCAACATATGTCGGCACTCGCGAAGCTCATGCCAATCACGAGGTCGCCAAGGCTGAGCTGAAGAAGCTCGTTCCTGAAGACGCCAAAGAAGCGATTGGTCACGGCATCAAGGCCAAGCGATCAAAATCGGGCGCAATTAGCTTTGAAGCTCTAACGATGGAGGCAGCTCGTGCATCAGTCCAGTGAGCGTATTGGCGCGATTGCAGGAGCATTGGCCAAGGCCCAGGCCGAGTTGACCAATCCGGAGAAGACATTGAGGGCCACAATTCGCTCGCCCTTCCCGCGCGAGGATGACCGAACATTTCGCTATGCCTCCTTGGCATCGGGGTTGGACATCATCCGCAAGAGGCTGAGCCAGCAGGAAATTGCCACCATCCAGACCACCCGGATCGAGCAGGCCACCGGTCAGATCCATCTTACTACTCTGCTCGCTCACGCTTCCGGGGAATGGATCTCATCCGACCTGCCGGTCTGCTCCGGAAAGGATGTCGAGGCGCCACACCGGATGGGGGCGGCGCTAACCTATGCGCGCCGTTATGCCTTATTTGCCCTGGTCGGGATCGCAGGCGAGGACGATCTGGATGCGCCCGATGCGATTGCCGGACCACCGGCCTCTACCGAGCCGCGACCGTCGCCACCATCGAAAGGAAAGCCGCCCAAAGGCGCCTTGAACCGGCCGCCAATTTTGGGGGCCCAAGATTCAGCCGCGCTCCGCGAGCAGTTGCTGGCTCAGCTTGCCGGCACCGACGATCTCCTAGCCTGGGCCAAGATCAGCCTACCCATCAAAAACACCCTTCAAGAGGTCGACGCTCTATCAGTTGAGGCAGCTTACCAGGAACGGTTGGAGCTTGCCGCCCATCCCATGGCGATCGCAGGGGAGAGACAGCCGGCGCAGGATCCCGTCCATGCTTTGGCTTCCGACGTCGCCCAAAGCCCACAGGCTGGTACCGAACTAGACGAAGCTGAGCCTGTACAAGCGGCCGTCGAAAGCGACCTCGCCATCCGCAAGGAACCACCGCGCAAAAGGAGCAAGGTGCACCTCGCCTTCGTTCGCCAGCATCCCTGCCTGGTCTGCAAGCGATCCCCTTCGGACGCACATCACCTGAAGTTCGCCCAACCTAGAACGCTAGGCCGCAAAGTAAGCGATGAGTTTACTGTGCCTCTGTGTCGCTCACATCATCAGGCTTTGCATCGAAACGGCGACGAAAGAGCGTGGTGGGCGAATCTGCAAATATCCCCCCTGCCTGTCGCAAGGGAACTTTGGACGGCAAGCGAGGCAGAGGTCATTGCGGAAGCCCCATCATTAAATCGCAAGTTGTCCCGGGACAACGAAACAGAAACTCAGCAGCAATGAACGATCTTTGGAAATCGGAAGAAACCGCATCGTCTGATCGGTCGTTGTCCCATGCCAAGCAGACGTCCTGAAATTAACCCTCTGCAGCACTCACGGGTCGGATGTCAAAGGGCGCCGAGCGAGCGATTTTCGGCGAAGGCGCCGCCCCGTTTCTCGCCGCACTGATTGTCTCTGTCGAAGCACTTGGGCTCTTGCTCCTCGTCTTGCTATAAGCGGGTAATTTAAAAGGAAAGGCGCCTGGCCTGCTCTTCGGGGGGCGCCGCGCCCACAGCCTTTAGTGCAGCAAGTCGACAACGACCGATGGATACAAGATCAAGTGCATCGACTATCGGTCGCATCGCCGATGTTCCGAGCGGTCCGACCAAAAAACGGGCCGTTGACGTATTCACCCGGGAGTAGTCATCGGCTCTGCCCGCCCGAGGAATAATCGACCGAAAGTAACTTCGACCGAACGATGCGGAGCGGTCGTATCTTGCTAGCCGTCGCGCGGCCCGCTCGAACGTCCAACGCTCTCATAGACGAAGCCGGCCGCAGCCACGTCCTCGGGGCGGTAGATGTTGCGGAGGTCGACGACGACGGGCTGGGCCATGGTCGCCTTCAGCCGGTCGAGGTCGAGCGCGCGGAACTGCACCCATTCGGTGACGATGACGATCGCGTCGGCGCCTTGCGCGCAGGAATAGGCATCCTCGCAATAGGTGATGCTGGGCAGCTCGGCCTTGGCCTGCTCCATGCCGACGGGATCGAACGCCTTCACCTTCGCGCCCATGTCGATCAGGCCCGTGACCAGCGGGATCGACGGCGCGTCGCGCATGTCGTCGGTGTCGGGCTTGAAGGTGAGGCCGAGCACGGCAATGGTCTTGCCGCGCAAGGAGCCGCCCAGCGCCTGGCTCACTTTTCTCGCCATCGCGCGCTTGCGGTTCTCGTTGACCGCCAGCACGGATTCGACGATGCGCAGGGATACATCGTAATCCTGCGCGATCTTGATCAGCGCCTTGGTGTCCTTCGGGAAGCAAGAGCCGCCGAAGCCCGGGCCGGCATGCAGGAATTTGGTGCCGATGCGGTTGTCCAGGCCAATGCCGCGAGCGACTTCCTGGACGTTGGCGCCGACCTTTTCGCAGAGGTCCGCGATCTCGTTGATGAAAGTGATCTTGGTCGCGAGGAACGCGTTCGCGGCGTATTTGATCATCTCGGCGGTGCGTCGCTCCGTGAACATCAGCGGCGCCTGGTTGAGCGACAGCGGACGATAGATGTCGCCCATCACCTTGCGGCCGCGCTCGTCGGAGGTGCCGACGACGACGCGGTCGGGAAATTTGAAGTCGCGGATCGCCGCGCCCTCGCGCAGGAATTCGGGGTTCGAGGCGACGACGACGTCGGCCGTGGGGTTGGTCTCGCGCATGATGCGCTCGACCTCGTCGCCGGTGCCGACCGGAACGGTCGACTTGGTCACGACGACGGTGAAGCCGGACAGCGACTGCGCGATCTCTTTCGCGGCGGCGTAGACATAGGATAGATCGGCGTGGCCGTCGCCGCGGCGCGACGGCGTGCCGACCGCGATGAACACCGCATCGGCATCTGCGACCGGCTTGGACAAATCGGTGGTGAACGCCAGCCGCTTGGCCTTGACGTTGGTCGCAACCAGTTCCTCAAGCCCGGGCTCGTAGATCGGGATCTCGCCGCGATGAAGTGCCGCGATCTTCTTCTCGTCCTTATCGACGCAGATGACGTCGTGACCGAAATCCGCAAAGCAGGCTCCGGACACCAGTCCCACATAGCCCGTTCCGATCATCGCGATTCGCATGAAAAACTCTTTCCGTTGAAGACGGATGTTCCACCGAACATCCTAGACATTTCTCTATCCGGCCGCACGCCCAACATTAGGGCAAGATGCTTCCCGAACCGAATAAACCTTAGCCGCCACGCGTGACAGGCGTTGCGGACAACTCCTGGAACACGCGACATGCATTTGGGGAATTCTACGTATGCGACAGATACGCCGCGTATGCACGCTTCAAGCCATCGTGAAGCGATGTCGTCGCGCGCCAGCCGAGTTTTGCGAGGCGGCTGACGTCGAGCAGCTTGCGCGGCGTGCCGTCAGGCCGCGAACTGTCGAAATCGATCTCGCCGCTGTAACCGACGATTTCGGCGACCACGCGCGCGAACTCGGCGATGGTGATGTCCTCGCCGGTGCCGATGTTGACCAGCTCGGCACTCGAGTAGGTCTTCATCAGGTGCACGCAGGCATCCGCCATGTCGTCGACATAGAGGAACTCGCGCCGCGGCGTGCCGGTGCCCCAGACGACGACACTCTTCGCGCCCGCGAGCTTTGCTTCGTGGAAGCGGCGGATCAGGGCCGCGACGACGTGGCTCATTTCAGGATGATAATTGTCGCCGGGGCCGTAGAGGTTGGTCGGCATCACGCTGATGAAGTCGCGGCCATACTGGCTGCGATAGGCCTCCGCCATCTTGATCCCGGCGATTTTTGCAATTGCATAGGGCTCGTTGGTCGGCTCCAGCGGACCAGTGAGCACGGAGTCCTCGCGCAAGGGCTGCGGCGCCAGCTTCGGATAGATGCAGGAGGAGCCCAAAAACATCAGCTTCTCGGCGCTGTTCCGATGCGCGGCCTGGATCACGTTCGTCGCGATCGCGATGTTGTCGTAGATGAACTCGGCACGCAGCGTGTTATTGGCGACGATGCCGCCGACCTTGGCCGCGGCGAGGAAGATCACCTGCGGCCGCGTCTTCGCGAACCAGTCGAACACCGCGGCTTGATTGCACAGATCGACCTCGCGCCGGTCCACGGTGACGAGCTTGACGTCCTCCCGCACCAGCCGGCGCGCAATCGCGCTGCCGACCATGCCGCGATGGCCGGCGACGTAGACGCTCTTGCCTTTCAGCTCAAAAAACGGTGCGTTTGCCACTCGCCGCATCCCGCTTTGCGCCCGCCAGATCGCTCGCCATCATCTCCGCGACGAGTTGTGCAAAGCTCCGCTTCGGCGCCCAACCAAGCACCTCGCGCGCCTTGCTGGCGTCGCCGACGAGGAGATCAACCTCGGTGGGACGGAAATAGGTCGGATCGATCTTCACGACCGTCTTGCCGCTCTTCTCATCGACGCCGATTTCCTCGACGCCCTCGCCGCGCCATGCGATGTGGCGGCCGACCTGCGCGAACGACAGTTCGACCATCTCACGCACGGAATGCATCTCGCCGGTGGCAAGCACAAAATCGTCGGGTTTGTCGGCCTGCAGGATCTTGTGCATGCCCTCGACATAGTCGCGCGCATGGCCCCAGTCGCGCTTGGCCGAGAGATTGCCGAGATAGAGCGTCTCCTCCAGGCCGACCTCGATGCGGGCGACAGCGCGTGTGATCTTGCGGGTGACGAAGGTTTCGCCGCGGATCGGGCTCTCGTGGTTGAACAGGATGCCGTTGCTCGCGAACATGCCATAGGCCTCGCGGTAGTTCACCGTGATCCAGTAGCCGTAGAGCTTTGCCACGCCGTAGGGCGAGCGCGGATAGAACGGCGTGGTCTCCTTCTGGGGGATCTCCTGCACGAGGCCATAGAGCTCAGAGGTCGAAGCCTGGTAGAACCGCGTCTCCTTCTCCATGCCGAGGATGCGGACCGCTTCCAGCAGGCGCAGCACGCCGATGCCGTCGGCATTGGCGGTGTATTCGGGGCTCTCGAAGCTGACGGCGACGTGGCTCTGGGCGGCGAGATTGTAGATCTCGGTCGGCCGGATCTGCTGCACCAGGCGAATCAGATTAGTCGAATCCGTCATGTCGCCGTAGTGCATCAGGAACGGCACGTTGCCGACATGCGGGTCCTGGTAGAGATGATCGACACGGGCCGTGTTGAACGAGGACGAACGCCGCTTGATGCCATGCACGACATAGCCCAGCGACAGCAGATATTCGGCGAGATAGGCGCCGTCCTGGCCGGTCACGCCGGTGATGAGAGCGATCCGTTCAGCCATGGGCTTGGGCCTGGTTCCCGATGAAGAGGTTCAGAGAACGGGATAACCACTGTTCGCGCCCGCTGACAAGGTCGGCAGCGACCAAAAGCGCAACAACCAGCGCAAGAACCAGCGTTCCCGGGCGGCCCGCAGGTGCCGCCGGTCGCGAGATTAGACCCGGTGGTACTTCCGATACCATTCGACGAAACGGCCGAGGCCGTCCGCGATTGACGTCGAAGGCGAGAAACCGACGTCGCGCTGGAGCGCGGAAATGTCGGCGCGCGTCTCCAGGACGTCGCCGGCCTGCATCGGCAAGAGCTGGCGGATCGCCGGCTTGCCAATGATCTTCTCGAGCGTATCGACGAACTCGATCAGTTTGACGGAACGGTTGTTGCCGATGTTGTAGACGCGATAGGGCGCGTAGCTCGACGAGTTTTCCGGCTGCCCGGCGTTCCACGCGGGATTCGGCGTCGCGGGCCGATCGAGGGTGCGGATCACGCCCTCGACGATGTCGTCGACATAGGTGAAATCGCGCCACATATCGCCGTTGTTGAAAATCTTGATCGGCTCGTTCGCGAAGATCGCGCGCGTGAAGAGCCAGGCGGCCATGTCGGGCCGGCCCCACGGACCGTAGACGGTGAAGAAGCGAAGACCGGTCACCGGCAGCTTGTGAACATGCGCGAACGTGTGCGCCATCAGCTCGTTGGCCTTCTTGCTCGCGGCATAGAGGCTGACGGGATGGTTGACCGAATGCTCGGTCGAATACGGCAAGGTGCGGTTGGCGCCGTACACGGAGCTCGACGAGGCGTAGACGAGATGCGCCAGACCGTGGCGCCGGCCGGCTTCGAGCACGGTGACAAAGCCGTCACAATTGGCGCGGATGCTGGTGATGGGATCGTCGATCGACGCGCGCACGCCAGGCTGCGCCGCAAGGTGCACCACGCGATCGGGCGAGACCTCGTCGAACACACGCGTCACCGCGGCGAAGTCTGCAAGATCGATCTCGTAGAATTTGAACCCTGGACGGTGCTCGAGCGTTGCGAGGCGCGCACGCTTCAGCGCCGGATCGTAATATGGCGTGAGGGCATCGATGCCAACAACCTGTTCGCCACGTGCCAACAGCCGTTCACAAACGTGCATTCCGATAAAGCCGGCAGCACCGGTAACGATCACTGGCCGAAAAGTTGTCATCTCGTTCATTCCGCGAAGCAATGCCAGATCAGGACATGAGAGACAAGGTTGAACGATCACGACAATCATCAAACCGAGCGCATCCATGTAAGCGCATCGAAATGTGTAGGAAACATGATGGTGTCATGCATCCTCGCATGCTATCCGCCCACGAGGACGTTCGAACGATAGCGCCACATGTGCTACACGTGATAGATCGTATATTCGGCGCGAATGCTTAGTCCTGAGGCAACATTCGCGTAAGACACCCGCAGAATCCGCAAAGAAAAAGATCGGCTTTGAAACTCTCCATCAACGGCAGGTTCCTGTCACAGTCGCTAACGGGCGTGCAACGCTACGCCGCAGAAATCGTCAAGGCGATGGACGGCTTGCTCGCGAGCGGAGAGGCTCCGCGGCAACTGCTGGATGCAGAGTGGCAAATCCTGGCGCCGCCAAATGCGCAAACGCTCGCCGGCCTTCGCCGCATCGCCATCAAGCAGGTCGGATCGTTGCAGGGGCACGCGTGGGACCAGGTCGACCTGGCGCGCGCAGCTGCCGGCACACGCCTCGTCAGCCTCGCCAATTCCGGCCCCGTCCTCCACCGCGATCATCTCGTCGTGATTCATGACGCGCAGGTCTTCCGGCGGCCGGACTTCTTCAGCTGGCGTTACCTCGCTTTGCACCGGACGCTCGGTCATTTGCTGGCACACACAGCAACGATCGCAACGGTTTCCGCGTTTTCACGCAACGAACTCGCCAAAGCACTGTCGCTGGATCCGGCGTCGATCCCCGTTATCCCGAACAGCGCAGAACATTTCGCCACCGTCGCGCCCGATTTCTCGATCATCGACACGCTGCATCTTGCGCCTCACCAGTTCTTCCTCTTCGTAGGTTCGATGACGAAGAACAAGAATGTCGATACCGCCATTCGCGCCGCTGAGCGGCTTGGCCGCGCCGATTTTCCGCTGGTTGTGGTTGGCGGCGACAACAGCAAGGTGTTTGGAGGCGCAGCCGCCGCATGGAAGGCTGGCGTCATCATCGCCGGGCGGCTGAGGGACGAGGAGATCGCGGCACTGTTCTCCCGGGCCGCGGCGTTCGTGTTTCCAAGCCTCTACGAAGGCTTCGGAATACCGCCCCTTGAGGCGATGTACTTCGCCTGCCCGGTGATCGCGACGTCCGCCGATGCGGTGCGCGAGACCTGCGACGACGCCGCCGCCTATTTCGACCCGCTCAACGCAGACGAGTTGTCGTCACGGATGCGCGAAAGAATTGAACTTGGCCGGATTTCGCCCACGGAACAAGAGAAGCAGCGAAAGCGCCTTATGACATATTCCTGGGCCAAGTCCGCCGCATCGATGCTCGAATTCCTCGCCAAACCCGCATCCGGCCCGAAACAATGACGCGGCCCAATTATTGCTGCTTGGAGGCGTTAGACGTGCGTCCGCAAAATCTAGCGCCTGCAAGACAAGGAAGGAACGACCGTTGTCCAGCGGCCTGAAAGTTCTGCACATCGCCGAAACGGTCAGGGGCGGCATCGCGACCTATCTCAACGAGCTGCATCCGCACCAGAGCGAGAGCTTCGGCCGGGGAAACGTCAACTATGTCGTTCCGTCCGACCATCGCGACGATCTGGTGAACATCGAGGATGATGCCGTCACCACGTTTCCGCGCGACGGCCGTAATGCGGTCGGCCTGTTTCACATGCTTTTTGCGACGATGCGCGCGGTCCGGCAGCTTCGACCCGACATCATCCATCTTCACTCGTCGTTCGCAGGCCTCGTGGTGCGCCCGGTGCTGTGGCTGACCTATCGGCGTTCGCGCATCGTCTATTGCCCGCACGGATGGGCCTTCGGCCGCGAGACCGGCCGCCTCAGCTGCGAAGTCACGAAGTTCACCGAGCGCGTGCTGTCGAAGCTCACCCATCGCATCGTCTGCATCTCGGAAAGCGAGCGGGCGGATGCCATGCAGGTCGGAATCGCGGCGAATCGCCTGGTTCTTGTGCACAACGGGATTTCCAAACAGCGTCCCGTGCTCGACAAGGGGGCAACGCCGTGGCGATCGGACAAGATCAAGGTCCTCTTCATCGGACGCCTCGACCGTCAAAAGGGGTACGATCTCCTCATCGAGGCGGCGCGCGCGCTCGGAGACAAGCTCGACGTGCGCCTCATCGGCGCATCGGTCGTCAGCAAATTCCGCCGCAGCGACCTGCCGGCCAATGTCACGTTTCTGGGCTGGATGAACCGCAGCCAGATCGAGGCCGAGCTTGACCAGGCCGACATGATAGCGATCCCATCACGCTGGGAAGCGTTTGGCCTGGTCGCCATCGAGGCGATGCGGGCGGCCAAGCCGATCATCGCGTTCCGCGTGGGCGCTCTGCCGGAGATCGTCGAAGACAGTGCGACGGGCGTGCTGTGCGACGAGGTCTCCGCCGAAAAGCTGACGGAAGGCTTTCAGCGCGCGACCCGACTGGACCTGCCTGCGGTCGGCCGGGCCGGATACGAGCGCTTCACCCGCCTCTACGACATCGAGCAGACCCACCGCACCCTGAGCCAGGTCTATGCCGACGTCCTGCATGTGCGGACAAGCGAGTCCGGACAGCAGGCGGAGCTGCGGTCCGATTTCCCGAACAATCTGCGATCGTAGCGATCGGCCGATCAAGCCATCCGGCGGGCATCGTCCTACGTGAGGTCGCCGTCGGTCACGCGGTTGTCCGAAAATGACCACGCGACTGCAAACATGACGACCATTGCGCAGGTGAGAAAGCCCGCCGCGAACAGCAGTGATCCGGTGTGCAACATCGTCTTCGCCTTCCCTTTTTGTTGACCGACCACTAGCCGGATCGGGATTAGGAAGACCTTACGGATGCCAGCGTGACGCCAGCTTCCAAATCTAAGCGTTAACGGAGGCGGAATCCCGTCGCAGAAATATCGCTCCGATGAACCGGAGTGACTTCCGCTCGGACGTGTTCCCCGCCGCAGGGAGACCACGAAACATAACGCAGGGTAATTGAAGGTCGAATCCACTACTTGAAGTTTACGACGACGTCATCCAGCAACGATATCATCGCATGTGCAGGTCGATCGCTGCAGGCTGCTCACAAGTGCGACGGCGGCCTCAATTGTAACATCGATCTGACACGTGTATGTCGGGCTTGCGAACTGCTTATTAAAGAGGACGCGCTCAGCACAAATTTTGAACAGCGAGTTGCACGTGAATCACGGTTCACGAGTTGCAATAAGGTCACAGCCATAAGTGCTTTACCATAAAGTCGAAGACGCAGCAGTGACTCCGCAGCACGGGATTTGTACGGTGATTCCGATTTTAGGTGAGTATGAGGGATAGTGGTGGCTAAAACCGAACGTTCGAATTTAGAATTCGGGATTAGCCGAATCCTGGCTGTTGCTGCGATCAGCATGTCGCTTGCGGGTTGCGCGGGCTTTATTCCGCTGGATGCTCCGGATGCCGTTGCCACGCACACGAATGCTGCGCTCGTCACCGAACCGACCGCACCGCTTGCCTATGCGCTGATGCCGGTCAATCCGGCGATCCTCCAGGCGACCAACGCGTTCACGGATTCCTCCGGAATGGTGTTCTCCCGCCTTCCCGGCGGCAATTATCGCGACGTCACGATCGGCATCGGTGACATCGTCACCGTGACCGTCTACGAAGCGCAGGCAGGCGGTCTATTCATTCCGCGCGAAGCGGGCGTGAGGCCGGGCAACTTCGTCGATATCCCGCGGCAGCAGGTCGACCAGTCCGGCAGCATCAACATTCCCTACGCCGGGTCGGTCAAGGTCGCCGGGCTGACGCCGCGCGCCGTTTCAAACATCATCCGCGAGCGCCTCAAGGACCGCGCCATCGACCCGCAGGCCGTCGTGAGCGTGGCCGAGCAGCGCGGCAACCAGATTAGCGTGCTGGGCGAAGTCAACTCGCCGCAGCGCTTTCCGGTCGACCCGGGTGGCATTCGCCTGTTGGGCGCCATCGCGCGCGCTGGCGGCCCGAAATACCCCTCCTACGAGAGCACGATCACGATCAAGCGCGAGGGCCGCACTTACAGCGGGTCGATGTCCTCGGTCGTGCATCACCCCAACGAGGACGTGCTGCTCACTCCCGGTGACGTGGTGTTCCTGACCCGTATTCCCAGGGTGTACATGGCGTTTGGATCGACTCCGTCGCCGGGATCGATCGGAGGCACCAACAACCGTCGTTTCACATTCGAGAACGACAACATGTCGCTCGCCGAGGCGCTGGCCAAGGCCGGCGGTCTCGACAGCAACCGCGCCGATTCAAAGTCGATCTATGTCTATCGCTTCGAGCCCAAGCCGCTGCTGGAGCGCATCGGCGTGGACGTCTCCCAGTTTCCGACCAAGACTGTTCCGGCCGTCTACAAGTTCGACATGAGCAAGCCCGACGGCTGGTTCCAGGCGGATACCTTCAGAATGCGCGACCACGACGTGATCTCTGTCGCGGAATCGCCATCAACCGAATTCGTCAAGCTCATGAACCCGCTGAATGCGGCAAGCGTCAATGCGGACAATATCAGCTCGGTCATCGTGAATGTGAAGTAACCGCTATGGTGAGCTGCCGCACATGACCTGGAGCGGCAGCTTCGCCCAATTCGAACCATAAGGCGGAGGTAGTTCGTTCGGCCAGTTGAGGGCCAATGTGGAGAACGAGAGTGACCGAACCGACCAGACCTGTCTTGCGTGGTTTACGGGTGCTGTCTGCCACGCTGGTTGCGGCAATCAGCGCAGCCTTGTCTCCCGCCGGTGCTCAGAATGCGCAGCCCCTGGACGAACGAGTTCTGCTGGGAATGGGCACGCACCAGGGTCTCGGCGGCCCCATAGGCGGGCGCGGCTATGTCCCCTCCATTGCCGTAAAGCAACTGAAGGAACTCGGCGTCACCTCGTTCCGTGACGATTTTCCCTGGTCGGATTTCGAGATTCCCGGCCATGCTTTCGGCTTCAACCCGCAGCTCGGCCGCCTCGAGGCCCAGGTCAAGTCCGGCGTCGGAAGGCCCGTGCTCATTCTCGGCTTCGGCCACCACCTCGTGCCCAATTCCGATCCGCCGACGACGGACGAAGCGCGGCGGCGGTTCGTCAACTACGCAACCGCGGCTGCGCTATCGGTGGCGCCGCAGCGGCCCATCTTCGAGATGTGGAACGAATATAACCTCGGCGCGCGCAGAAACCCGGACTTCAACGTGGAGAATTACGTTGCACTCGCCAAGGCGGTGCAACCGGCGGTGAAGCGTGCGGTCCCCTTGGCCCCCTTCGTGGTTGGCGTGCTCGGTGACGATCCGGGGTTCAAATGGACGGATGCGTTGCTGAAGACCGATCTGCTCAAGATCGCCGACGGCATATCGATCCATATCTACAATCACTGCGCGGCGCCTGCCGGGCGCACTGCGGCGGAAGCGATCCAGCGCCTCGAGACGTTTCAACAACGGGTGGCTCAGGCGACAGGCAATCCCAACTATCCGGTCTACCTGACTGAGACCGGCTGGCCGACCGGCGAAGCCAAGTGCAGCGTGAACGAGCAGCTTTCCGCCGACAACATGGCGCAGATGATATTGTGGTCGTCGACGGCTGGACCATGGCTGAAGGGAATCTGGATCTATGAGCTCAAGGACAGCGGCACCAAACTGACCGAGCTCGAGCACAATTTCGGAATCCATCATTTCGACAACTCGCCGAAGCCCGCCGTATGCTCCATTCGCGAAAGCTGGGCATTCATTCGCAAGAGCCGGACGGCGGAACGAACAAAGCCCGTTCCCGGCGTGGTGCTGATCCGCAGCCAGGGTGGGTCGGAAACGAAGGCGGCGCTCTGGTCGGAAAGTCCGACCAAGCGTTTTGAAGTGCGATTGAAAGGGGCAGAACCGAATGCCGAGATCAGCCACGTCTGCCAGCAAGGGCCAGGATCCGCTCCCGGCGCCTGGACGGAGCTATCGACCACGCCGCTGCTCGTCACCGCGAAGGGGCAAGCCGCACTTGATTTCGAGATCAGGCCGGCTAACTGAGGCTGTCACGACGGCTGCGGTCGGCTAATCCGAGGCAATTCTTGAGAATTCTCATCGTCAACACGCTGTATCCGCCGGAGATCATCGGCGGTGCCGAAGTATCCGTGTCGCTGCTCGCGGAGGCGCTGGCTCAGCAGGGCCACCAGGTGTCGGTCGTCTGTCTTCAGAACGAGCAGGCGCTGTCGGTTGACGAGCGCAACGGCGTGCGCGTCTACCGCGTGCCGCTGGACAACGACTACTGGCCGTTTGGCCGCGACGCAAAGCCCTCCTCTATCCAGCGCCTGAAGTGGCACCTGCAGGATACCTGGAATCGCAAGGCCGCCGCCCGCTTCGCCGAGATTCTCGACATCGAAAAGCCCGATGTCGTCCACTCTAATAACCTGACCGGCTTTTCCGTCTCGCTGTGGTCGGAAGCCAAACGTCGCAACATAAGAATTGTGCACACATTGCGTGACTATTCGCTGATCTGCAAACGATCGACGCTGTTTCGAGCGGGCTCGACATGCATGCGCCGCTGCACCGCCTGCGCCACGATGACCACGCCATATCGCCGCGCGTCGCGCATGGTCGACGCGGTGACCTCCAACAGCCAGTTCGTGCTGGATCGCCACCTCGAGCCCGGCTATTTCACGAAGATCCCCGGCCGCGTCATCTTCAATATCGCCGACACGACCAACCTCGCCGCCACGCCCGGGCCGGCCAGCGAGGACCTCATCTTCGGCTTCATCGGACGCCTGGAGCCCGAGAAGGGTATCGATGTCGTCCTCAGGGCCACGGAGCTGCTTCCCGATACCGGCTGGCAACTCAAGATCGCCGGCAGGGGCCTGGAAGCCTATGTGCGAGACATCAAGGCTGCTTGCCGAAATGATCGCGTGCAATGGCTCGGATTCACCAAGTCCGCGGACTTCTACGCCGGCGTCGACGTCTGCCTGATCAGCTCGGTCTGGCCGGAGCCGCTGCCCCGGACGCTGATCGAGGGGATCGGCGCCGGCAAGGCCACAATTTGTTCCACAGCCGGTGGAATACCGGAGATCTCGGAGTTTTCTAATCTTGTAGGGAAATACGAGCCGCACGACCACCGGCGGCTCGCCGAACTGATGCAGGAGGCCATTCGCCACACCGCTCGATGGAAGAAGACGTCACCTGCCCGATCGCATTTTGCGGAGAAATTCACCCCGGAGACGATCACAGGACAATACCTGGAGATGTACGCCCGCAAGCCTGGGACATCTTCACAAGAATAAAGGCGAAAAGCTGCAAGCACTGCTGCCACAATGGATATTGAGACACATTATTAATGAAGGTCCTCGTCACTTCATCGCTCTATCCGACGCCCAAGGCCTCAAAGGTCGTCGGCGGCGCAGAAATATTCGTCCGGCGCTTGGTCGAGAGTCTGGTCGAGCGCGGCGATAAGATTGAAGTGGTTCGCGCCGCATCCCTTCCGGACCAGAAGGCCGAGCGACACAACGACGTCGACGTCTATTCCGCGCCTAGCCGAAACATCTATCTGCCGTTTACCGAACAGCGGAGCGCGCCCGCACGCGGCGTCTGGCACGCCATCGAAGACTGGCAGCGGACGGTGGACGTGGTCGGGGCGCGCATCGATGCCTTCAAGCCCGATCTGCTGCATTCAAACAACCTTTCGGGTCTGACGACGGCGGTCTGGAAGGCGGCGTTCGACCGGGGCGTTCCGATCGCCCACACGCTGCACGACTATTATCTCACCTGCCCCCGGTGCTCGCGCTTCTCCAACGGCCGGGCATGCAAGCACACCTGTTTCAGCTGCAAGCTGCTGACCATCAACCGTCGCAGAGCGACCGGACAGCTGAGCGCCGTCATCGGCGTGAGCCAGCGGATACTCGACATCCACACCGAGCTCGGACTGTTCGCCGACATCCAGACGCGGGCCGTCATACGGCATGCATCGGCGCTCCCGCCGGTTGCGCCCTCGACCCTTCCTCCCTCGAACATCCTGAGGCTGGGCTTCATCGGACGACTGACCGAGGAAAAAGGCATCTACAACCTCGCAAAGGCCGTGGGGATGTTGCCACCCAGCTCCGTCCGCCTCGTCATCGCCGGACACGCCGGCGACGAAATGAGGCGCGAACTCCGGGAACTGGCACCGCGCGCGACGATCGAGTTCCTCGGCTTCGTCGCACCGGAGAAATTCTACGAGCAGATCGACATCGTCGTCATCCCGCCGATCTGGGAGGAGCCGGGTCCCATCGTCGTCGCCGACGCGGGAGCCGCCGGCAAACCCTTTCTCGGGACGAGGTTTGGCGGCATTCCGGAGGCCGTCGCACGGGGCGCGATGGGGTGGCTCACGGAACCGGATCCGCAGTCGCTTGCGGACAGCATCCGACAACTCTTGTCGAAGCCGGACGAGATCGCGGCGATGGTTAAGCAAATGTCACTGCAGACGAGCCCGTATACCTTCGCAAGCGTCGTCGACGAGTACCGTCATCTGTTCGAAGGACTCGTCGCGGGCCGGCAATCGGCATGACAATGGATTGACGGTCAAGCATCGACCGTCATTTTCGTGTCCGATTGTCGTGACGCTGGTTTGCAACCTGTTAAGACAATCGCGCAATCCCCGTGGAACTCCGGGACATTGCCCACGCAACGCGCAGCTTGCACAACAAACGTTGCAGTAAACAGCGTCGCGCCTCGCTGGTGACATCCTTCACGCACACGGCTGACATCTACAGCGGTTAATCACGCGCTCAAGCGAGTCGACGAAATGCATCGCGAGCAAAGCCCGCGATGTGTCGACTTTTATCGGAATAAAAAACCTGAAACACAAACGTCGAGGGTTACTGCTCGACGCAATTAATCTCACATGCAGAGCCGCAGATGACCATGTCTTCAGTTGATCAGACCCTTCACTCGGCCAGTTCCTTCACTGGATCCATCGGCGTCAACACGCACGTCGCCTATTCGTGGGGGAGTTACAACAACCTGGCCCTCATGGAGGATGATCTTAAATATCTCGGCGTGACCAAGCTGCGCGATGCGCTCGCGACGTCGCCCGGCAGCAGTCCGGTCATGAACGGACTCGCGGCAGACGGGTACCAGTTCGATCTGATTGTCTCTTCCAACCTGCCAGTGACCGGTTCCAGCGGCCTCGCAAACTATCTCAAGCAACTGGACAGTTTCGTGAAGGCTCATCCCGGCAGCCTGATCGCCGTGGAAGGCCTGAACGAAGCCAACACCCAGCCGTTCTCCTACAACGGAAGCTCCGACGTCTCCGCGGCTGCAAAATTTCAGATAGCGCTCTACACCGCGATCAAGGGCGACGCGACGCTGTCCGGTGTTTCGGTCTATAATCTTTCGCTCGGCTACACCGACACCAACGACTACGCCAAGCTCGGGAACCTGACCGCTTACACCGACTTCGCGAACTCTCACGCCTATGCAGGCACCTACATCACTGCGGCCGCGGCTCTGGCGACCTATATCAGCGAGGCCGGCTCGGTCGCCTCGGGGAAACCGGTCGTCATCACGGAGACCGGCTACAGCACGATAAAGAGCGCTCCCTACCTCGGCGTCGATCAGACGGTTCAGGCCAAGTCGATCCTCAACACTCTGGTCGATGCTTTCAAGGATGGCGTCAGCACCACTTATATCTATGAGATGCTCGATCACGACTCGAGTGCCGCCAAGAACGATCCCGGCCAGAACATGGGGCTGTTCAATGCGGACGGCACGCCAAAATTGGCTGCAACCGCGATCCACAACCTGACCTCCATCCTCGCCGACGACGCCACCGGCGCTCAAACGCCGACGGCGCAGCTCGGCTACTCGCTATCGGGGCTCCCTGCCTCCGGTAACAGCATGGTGCTGACCAAGAGCAATGGCGCCTATGACGTCGTGGTCTGGGCCGAGCCGAAGATTTGGGACGATGCGACCGACAGCGAGATTTCGGTCGCCACCCATCCGGTCACCGTGAATCTTGGCGGCGTTCATCATTCGGTAATCGTTTACGATCCGATGAGCGGCACGGCGCCGATCGCTACCTATACCGACGTCAGCCAGATCGTTCTCCCGCTCAGCGATCATCCTCTAGTCATCGAGATCGACGCGCCGGCAAAGGCAGCAACTCCTCCCGAAAGCCTGGTGAACGTCAGCGACACGGCGGCCGACATCGTCGACCAATTATCGGACCTGGATGCGTCGACCACGCTGAAGACGATCACCTTGACGGATACGCACGTCCTGCCAGTCGCGTCCGAAGCGACGATGAGCTACATCATCTCGCACTACGGAAAGGCGCTGGCGGCGATTCAGGGCGGTTATTCGTTCTCCGTCACGACCTCGAGCAGCACCTGGAGCCTCACCAAAGTCTTCAATTCCTCCGGCACTCTGACCGCGGCGACGACGACCAATTTCAGCAACGGCGTCGCCACCAGCAAGGTCACGGTCAATGCGGACGGTTCGACCGACAGCTTCAGCTACAAGGCTGGCGTCGTCACTCAGGAAGTCGTCGTCAAGACCGACGGCTCCAAGGAGACGAAGACATTCGGCGCCGGCGGCGTGATCAACGACACGACCCAGAACAAGGACGGATCCTCGTCGACCACGCTGTATACCGCCGGGGCGAAGACGGCCTCCTACGTCAATAACAAGGACGGAAGCCGCGACAACACCTTCTACGGCATCACGGGCAAGTCCTACGTCACCGAGACGCTGCATGTCGACGCGTCCGGAAAGGTGACGTCCGACATCCGCAAGCATGCCGACGGCACGCTCGACTACAGCCAAGTGGTCAACAGCGACGGCAGCAAGGTCACGACCTTCTACGATTCCGCCGGCCGCAAGACCGCTCTGGTCAGTGTCACCTCGGCAGCTACCACGACCGACAATTTCGACACGTCTGGCAGGCTCGTGAAGGAGGTCCTGCAGAAGGCCGACGGCACCGTGACGACCACGAACTACAATGGAACCGTGCTGGCATCGGTCTATATCGCCAAAGCCGACGGCTCGAAGGAAACCAAGCTGTACGATTCCAGCGGCCGGATGATCAACGATACCGAGGTCGCGAAAGACGGATCCTCCTCGACCACGACATACGTTGCCGGCGTCAAATCGGCGCTCTACCTCAATAACAAGGATGGAAGCCACGACAACACGTTCTACAACATCAGCGGCAAGACCTATGTCACCCAGACCCTGCATGTCGACGTGGCCGGAAAAGTGACGTCCGACGTCCGCAAGCACGCTGACGGCACGCTCGACTACAGCCAGGTGATCAACAGCGACGGCAGCAAGGTCACGACCTTCTACGATTCCGTCGGCCGCAAGACCAATCTGGTCACCGTTACCTCGGCAGCCACTACGACCGACACGTTCGACACTGCGGGCAAGCTGGTGAAGGAGGTCGTCCAGAAACCCGACGGCTCAATGACGACAACGAACTACAACGGCTCCCTCATGTCAGCGGCGTACATCATCAACGCCAATGAATCGAAAGAAACCAAGCTGTACGACGCCGCCGGCAAGCTCGCCAACGACACCGTCTACAACACCGACGGATCGACTTCGACGACTGTGTATTCTGCCGGCGTGAAGACCGTCCTCTATGTCAACAATGCCGACGGAACCCACGACAACACCTACTACAACATCACCGGAAAGTCCTACGTCACCGAGACGCTGCATGTCGACGCTTCCGGCAAGGTGACGACTGACACCCGCAAGCACGCGGACGGAACGCTCGACTATGTCCAGGTGATCAACAGCGACGGCAGCAAGGTCACCACGCTGTACGACTCCGCAGGCCGCAAGACCAGCGTCACCATTTCGACGTCGACCACCACGACAGTCGACACGTTCGACACATCGGGCAAGCTCTTGAAGGACGTCGTTCATAAGACCGACGGGTCGATCACGACTACCAACTACAACGGATCGCTCCTCGCATCCGTCTACATCGTCAATGCCAACGGTTCGAAAGAGACCAAGCTCTATGACAGCAGCGGCAAGCTCGCGACCGACGCCCTGGTCAACACCGACGGCTCATTGTCGACCACGAGCTACACCGCTGGCGTCAAGATGGCCCTCTACGTCACCAACACCGACGGAAGCCACGACAACACCTTCTATAACATTACCGGAAAGTCCTACGTCACCGAAACGCAACATAGCAACGCTTCCGGCGTGGTCACGCAGATCGCCCGGATGCACGCCGATGGCTCGCTTGACTACAAGCAGGTGATCAACAGCGATGGAAGCAAAGTCACCGACGTTTACGATAGCACCGGTCACAAGCTGAGCGAGGTGCAGTCCCACGCCGACGGATCGAGTGTGACCGACATCTACAACACGTCGGGTGCCCTCACCCAGGAGATCGCCAAAGCGGTAAACGGCGACACGACGACGACGAATTATTCCGGCGGAAACCCGGCGTCGATCTATGTCGTTCACACCGACGGCTGGAAGGAAAGCAAGCTGTTCGACTCCAGCGGTAATCTGACCAACGACAGCGTCTACAACACCGACGGCTCGACCTCGACCACCGTGTATTCCGCCGGCGTCAAGACCGCTAGCTACGTCACCAAAGCCGACGGCACCCACGACAACTCGTTCTTCAACATCACCGGCAAGAGCTACGTCACAGAATACCAGCACGCCAACGCGGCCGGCACGGTGCTCACCGATACCAGGCTGCATGCCGACGGCACCTTCGACTATACGCAGGTGATCAGCAGCGACGGCACCAAGACCACCGACGTCTACGACAGCACCGGCGTGAAGACGTCGGAGGTCATCAAGCATGCCGACGGCAGCGCCGATCTGTGGAACTTCGCCATCTCGGGCAAGCCGGGCGCGATCGAGCACGACAGCCGCGATGCCAGCGGCGCGCTGCTCAAGATCGACATGCAGAATGCCAACGGAACGCACAGCGTGACGGCCGTTGCTGCCGGCCAGACCGTCCAGGGTTCGGCCAACAACGACTTGTTCATGATCTCGCCGGGATCAACCAGCATCGTCTATGATCACGGCAACGACAGCGTGGCAGGCTTCCACGCCGGCACGGCGACCAATCATGACGTCATCGAGATCTCGAAATCGCTGGTTGCGGATTTCGGCCACCTGCAGATGACGCAGAGCGGCTCCAGCACCGTGATCCAGCTCTCGGCCACCGACTCGATTGTCCTGCAGGGGATCAATCTGCAAACCCTCGACCATGGCAACTTCCTGTTTGTCTGACGCACGGGTCTCCCGTACGGAAGAGCTCAAATCGGCCAGCCGGGGCGGCAATCTGCCGCCCCGGTCCTTGTGAGCGGCGGTCTGGATCGGCCGAGATTGATTGCCGCTTCGGCTCATGTTCTAAGGGGTTGGAACGGCCCGTATGGGCGATCATCGTGCGCCGAGCAGGCCGCTGGCGGACCGGCGGCCTGGGAAACGGCCGGAAGCCGTCACATCATGGTTCGACTTCTCGCCCTCTCCAGCTATTTCTATCAAAGCTTCGCTGCGGTCCTGCTGATCTTCGCGCTCGGCTATCTGCTCGAGCCGGCGCAATACACGACATATTCCCTGATGATAGCCGTCAGCCAATTTGCTGCGGTGGTCTCGTTCGAATGGATTCAGCTCGCCGGCCAGCGCTTTCTGTCCTCGAGCAATGGCGACGAGACGATCCGGCTGCGGTCGTCCCTGTTCAGCGCGCTTGCACTGAGCGCCTTCGCGCTGGCCCTCGTCGCAAGCTGTGGCGCGATAGCCCGGACGGAAGCGGCGAGCTTGATCGGACTCGGCCTCGCCGTCACCGTCGTACAAGGGACGACGGACCTCCACTACATGACGATTCGTGTCTCCGGCCGGCTGGCGCCTGCTTCCGTCCTGATGTTCTGCCGGGCCACATTTCTGGTGCTGGGTGCAGTCGTCGGCGCGAAGATGCACGGAACTGCGGAATCCGCATTGCTCGGCCTCCTCACAGGCCATGTCTTCGGACTGGCCGCGGGTTCGATCGTCGACCGCCAGCTGCTGAATTGGTCGCCCCGGCAGACCAGGCGTTCGGACCTGTCTGGATTTGCCCGTTACGGAATGCTCGCCTCGGGAGCGTCTGTAGTCCATCTCTCGGCCCCGATTCTGATCCGCTTCCTGATCATCGGCCGTTTCGGCATCGCTTCCAGCTCCAGCGCCGGATTTTCGATGGCACTCGACCTCCTGCAGCGACCGTTCTCGGTGCTACTTTCCGCCATCCACACCATCAGCTATCCCGATGTCGTCGCGCGGTTCGACAACGATACAAGAGCGGCCGCGCAGGAGGCAGCCACAGACCTGTTCGACCTCGCGATTTGTACGACGGCTCTCATGCTCGGCGGATTGATCGCGTTCATACCGGACGCTGCCAGACTCTTCGTTCCGCCTGCACTGGCGCCGAGCTTTATCGCGGTGACGCCGAGCGTCGCGCTGTTCTATTTCCTGCATACGCATTTGCAGTCGACGCTGGCGCTGATCCCTCACCTGGAGAAGGCGGCAATGAGGCTCATTTTCGTCGCTGCCTGCCAGCTCGCGCTGATCGCGACGTTCATCCTCATCGGCGCAGCGGCCGGCCTCGGCTCGACGGCGACCCTTTTAAGCGCGGGACTTGCCACAGCGCTGGTGATCGGCTTCGCAAGCGGCCCCACTCTGCGTTTCGGCGCTTATCCAAGGCCCGGACTCGCGCTGTCGGCAATCGTCGGCGCGACATTCGTCGCGGCCCTCGTGCTGCTGCCGTCGGAGCCGTTACCGTGGCTGTTGGCGAAAGCGGCAGCAGCCGCATTTATCACTGCGGCAATCGCCTGGAGCGGCAATCTGCTGAAACTCTAAATTCTCTTCGGTTTCGATAGGAATGGAGGCTCTCGATTCTTGTTTTGACGCGTTTTCTTTACGCGAACCGTTTCCTGCTTCACTGAAAAACGCTCTAAGCCTACCGGTCAGGAGGCCGGCTCAGGCCGACGCGTGCGCGTCGACATGACGTTCCGCACGGTGCGCCACAGGGTTCGATCCACCGCAAGAATGGCCGGGGCGTAGATCGCGAATCCGACTACACTCATGATTGCCAGGATCACGATCGGATGCAGCGTTCCCAGATGGGGCCGCAATAGCAAGAGCGCTCCCGCCATAATGACGGTTGCCGCAGCCGGATACATCACCGCGGCCAGCGTTCGTCCGAAGGGGACGCCAACCCAGGCCTTCACCGCGAACAGGATTACCGGCGTAGCAAGCAGCATCCTGACAACGTTGCCGAAAGCAGCTCCTTCGACGCTGTATTGCGCGGCGATCACGCCCACGATCACGCTGGCCGCGAATTCGAACAGATTGATGAGCAGGACTTCCCACATCCGGCCAATGGCCATGAGGATGTTCGTCTTGTACCAGATCAGCGGGACGAACAGTGCAATCTGCGTCAGGATCTGCATCGGCAAGATGCTGGCCTGCCATTTCACCCCGAACATCAGCGTCAGCAGCTCCGGTGCGACGAGCGCGGCACCGACAAACAGCGGGTAGAGGAAAGCGGCCGTCATGTGAACGAGCTGGAGATAGGTATCGATCAGGGCCGGGCGATCATTCTGCAGGCGCGCAAGCGACGTCAGCGTGACGGTCGTCACGGGCCGGATCGAGAGTTCGAGCAGAAGGTCGATGCCGCGCCACGCAATCCGCAAGTAGCCGAGGCCCTCGGCGCCCACGAAATAGCCGACGATCAGGTCCAGAACCCGCTGGTTTCCCGAGCCAAGCAGCGAGGACAACGCCACCGCGATTCCGCCCTTCAATTGGGCAACGGCAATCCGGGGACGGAATCTCAGCGACGGCCACCAGCGCGTTGCTACGATCATCGCCGCGGTGAACCAGACGTAGTAGATGAGGCGCTGTGCCACGAGGCTGAACACGCCGAAGCCCGTGAACGCCATCACCATCGCAACGACACCGCTGACGATCGTGGCCGACACGTTGCGTGCCGCCAGCGCGCGGAAACCGAATTCGCGGCGGAGTTTTGCCTCATAGACCGTGCCCGCGGCGAACAGAAGCGACATCGGAGCCAGCCACTGCATCACCTGCTTCAGCTCGGCCACGCCAAAGAGGTCGGCGAGGTTCTGCGCCGTCAGGAACATGACGACCGTCAACAGCAGACCGAACCCGAAGCTGCTCCAGAATGCGGTGTCGAGTTCTTCCTCGGACGTCTCCGCGCGCTGGACCAGGACTTCGGTTAGACCGGCCCGGCCGATCAGGTTGGAGATGTCGATGAAGGCCGTGGCTATGCCGACGACGCCGAACGCTTCCGGCCCGAGCAAGCGCGCCAGGATCATGAACAGAACGAACTGGAACAGCGTCTGCCCTCCGGATCCGATGACCATCCAGAGCACGCCGACGCCGGTTCGTTTCATCAGACCGGATTTGTCCGTCATCAGGCCTTGCCGCCGAGCTTTGCGAACCAGTCTTTTCGTCGCCGCAACAGCATGTGCACGGAAAACGCCCAAGCCGGTCGGGTCTTGGCCAGCTCCAGCAGTGCGATCCCGACCTGCTTTTGGCGAACGAGGTCTCGCGCGCGCTCATGCGCGTTCAGTCCGATCGCCTGGGCGCGCCGCTCGCGCAACAACCGCCTGTGGACAGACGACAGGCGCTGCGCGTGACGCGAGAGCAGCAGATCGACCCCCGTCACGACTTGCATCCGGTCGACCCTGGTCCGCGTCAGCGCCGATTGCCGCTTCGAGACCTTGCCCATGCGCTGCGTGTAAACATAACCTGGCTCTGACGTGAGCCCTGCCCGGCCGCCCGCGAGCAGACACTCCGAATAGAAGAAGAAATCCTCGCCGTCGCGAAGGGTTTCCGGATAGGCGAGCTTGTACTCTGCGACGAACGATCGTCTGAACACGAATTTGAGCAGGGCATACTGGAACACGTCCCGCCCGCTGAAATCATGCAGCGGCGGGCGGAACATCGATGCGCGGAGGAAGCCGGCAAGGTCGATGCGGTTAAACCCAGGACTGAGCCGCTGATCGCCGAATTCGACATCGGCCTCGCTGTCGTAATAGGTGATGTCGTCAGCGATCATGTCGAGAGCTTCGGACTCGGCCAGCGTGGTCAATCGCTCGAGGCGATCCCGCTTATAGGCATCGTCCGCGTCAAGGATCGCCAGCCAGGTTCCTCGCGCCTCGGCGAACCCCCGATTGCGGGCTCGTGATGGGCCGCCGTTTTTGTCCTGGCTGACCAGCCGGATGCGGCTATCCTTCGCGGCAACGCTGGAGACCACGGCAACCGTGTCGTCCGCCGAGCAGTCGTTGACGACGATGATCTCGAAATCCTGTTCGGTCTGCGCCTGAACCGAGGCGATCGCGCGCCCGATGCAGCCGGCGGCATTGTAGGCCGGAATGATGACCGATACGCTGGGGCCTTGCGAGGCCGGTGTGGCTTGCGAAGTCATGATTCTCCTGCAACGACGTTGGCGCGCGACGGGGCTTGCTGCGCGGCTTCTTCGAGCTGATACGTCAGTTCGGCGCAGCGCTGCCAGGAAAACGTCTGCGCCCAGATCCTCGCGGCTGAACCGAACTTCGCCACGTCCTCCTGCCTGCCCAGAAGCTCCTCGAGCAAATTGGCAAGCTTCTTCGGCGAGCGGTCCGTCAGGAGAATGCCCGTCTTTCCATCGAGGACTACCTCCGGCACGCCGCCATTCGGCGCGGCGACACTCGGAAGCGACTGCGCTGCCGCTTCAAGATAGGCCAGCCCAAAGCCCTCCACCTTCTCCGGATTTGGTTCGGCAAGCATGCAGAACAGCCAAGCCGAGGCATAGAAGTTTCGAACGTCGTCGTTGGAGACCGCGCCCGCGAAAACGACCGGCACGCCGCTCACCTCCGCGAGACGCTTCAATTCGTCCTGATAGGCCGGATCCAGCCCCTTGCCGACGATGACGTAGCCAAGCTGCTCCTTGGCATGCTGAGGCAGCAGGGCGAGTGCCTGGAGCAAATGCCGGTGGCCCTTGCGAACATCGAGCCGCGCCACGGTCAGCAGCAATTTCCGGTTCTTCGGCACGCCATGCCGATCCAGGGTTTCGGACGCGCCGACAGGCGGAGCGAACCAGAAAGGATCGACGCCGAGCAGTGTCACGGCCGTTCGCCGCGGCGACGCCAGATAGGGATGATATTTCAGGAGCAGGTCTTCGGTGAACCGGCTGTTGGCCACGACATGGTCGGCTCCGCGCAAATAGGAGCGGCCGAACAGGAATCCGGCCGCACGCGACTTCGCCAGGAGGAGTACGTCGGTGCCGTGCATCATGGCGACGATGCGCCGGCGTATGAAGGGCCGCATCCAGGGGATCAGCATCACGAAGGGCCAGTCCGCGGCATGGACGATGTCGAATGTCCATGGTTTGGTGCTCAGCAGCGCGCGCAACAGCCGCGGCAACGCCCGGGTCGCGTAGACGCCGCCGGCGAAGCGGCGCACCGTGAAAGGATAGAGCCGGTCCTCCTCCGAATTGTCCTTGCCGAAGTCGGGCGCAAGGATTTCCACGGTGTGGCCCTGGGCGACGGCGGCCTTTGCCGTCTCCACACAATAGGTACCGACACCGCCACGGAACGGCGGCAACTCGTGGGTCAAGACAAGAATACGCAAATCATGCATCCTTCGACCGGATACCAACCCACTGTTGCAGTCATCTGACTGGAGTGGCCTGGATCAGGCGCGCTGTTGAACTTCCGTTTGCTCGACGTCCCATCGCTTGCCTAAGAAGCGGTCGATCGCGCCGCGAAGGCGGACCTCGAAGATCTCGTAACTCAGGGTGGACGCAATCAGGATGAGAGCGAGACCCAAAACGACGAACCCGCCCCACAGCAGCCAGAGGTTCATGCCGGCTTCCGCGAATTTCCTGCCGACGATCTGCAAGGGATAGAGCACGAAGGGATGAACGAGGTACATGCTGTAGCTGATCTTGCCAACGAACTGCAGCGCGCGTGCGCTTAGGAATTCCGCAAATCCCGACTCTGGCGTCAGGACGACCGCGAACAGCACAAATCCGGGAATGAGCGCGAGCCAAACACTGACATATTCCATGAGTCCGAACATGAGCGCAAAGCTGGCGATCGCCACGAGCAGCCCCAGCCCGCCCTTCACCGGAAACCGGAACGACAGGAGGCCAAAGACAACGCCTATGCCAAAGAAGGCACTATTCGGACGATAGCCGACGGCCGCCAGCGCGACCAATCCCAGGCCGAGCATCGACCACCTGCTCGGCGCGCGGTAAGCGACAAACATCGCGGCAAACCAGATGTAGAAGGCCCATTCGTAACTGAGCGTCCAGGCATTCTGCTGGGCAATCGGAAGACCGAGCGCGTCGGGGAGGAAGAACAGATTGACCAGGAACAGTTCGACATAGGTCCCTGCGTCGATTCCCTTGAAGAACTTGTAACCGGCGATTGGCCCGAGCGTGAACACGACGAGGTGTAGAGCGATAAAGACTGGGAGAATGCGCAGGCAGCGATCGTACATGAAGGTCAACACCCTGCCGTGTCGAACCAGGCTCGCCGGAATTAGGAAGCCGCTGATCATGAAGAACAGCTCGACGCCGTGGCCGCCGGTGTCGAACACCTTGTAAAGCCAGCCCGGCAGCGGCGGCAGAAATCCCGCAAGCATCGGCATCGCATAGAGATGCGCGAAGACCACCGTCAGCGCCGCTAGGCCGCGCAGGCCCTGAATCGACGGAAAGAAGGCTGAGCGCGGCGCGCCTAAAGCATTGGGCCTCGCAGCGTCGGTCATGCCACCCCCCGCTCCGGCACCGGCATGGCCTCAGCACCCGCGCTCCGCCGCGAGCGATACGTTCGACCAAAAGCCGCTGCGGGTTTCTCGACGGCGTAATAGCTGGCCCAGGACATCAAAACCGTCACCGAGAACACGCCGACCGCGAAGAGCGTCCATTGCGGCAGATTGCTGCCCGCACCGAAATAGTGCACCGCCACCGCCAGCGCGTAGACCTGCATCAGATACACCGAGTAGCTGATCATGCCGATGAAGGTAAGACCACGCCACGCAAGCCTGTCGCCATAGCAGGCGAAGGTGACGAACGTGATTCCGGCCGCGACGTAGGCCGATGCGATCGAATAGCTATAGAAGAAGTTTCCTTGATAGTCGGCGCCATACAGGCGCTTGAAAATCACCAAGGCGAACGCACTGTAGAGGCCTAGGCAAATCGCCACGTGCCACCATCGCAGCTTCCGCCCCATGACCGTGTCGCGGGTGATTTTCCCGATCAGCATCGCATCGAGATTGAGGACGACCTCGAGCAGACGCGAGACGGCCCGCTGTTCGAACAGCATCGGCATAATGATGCCGGCGCACGAGATCGCGATGACGATGGCAAACACGGCCGTGCTTCGGCGGAGCAGACCCGTGGCGAACAAGACGACGCAACCGATGTAAAAGATCAATTCGATCGCAAGTGTCCAATGCGCGACCACCATGTTGGGCAGGCCGATCACGTTCTGAAACATCGTCAGGTTGACCAGCACCTGCCAGACCGGAAAGACCTTGGCCTCCGTGGCCGGCAGGATCGCGAGCGCCAGAATGATCGACAGCCAGTACATGGGATAGAGCCGAAAGAAGCGACTGACGGCGAAGTCCCGAACCGGCGCGGCGCTATCGGGAAAGCTGTAGGGAACGACAAAGCCGCTGACGAAGAAGAACAGCACGACGCCGAAGCGACCGAAGTTGAAATAGTACCCGATCAGGCCGTGCAACATGCCCTCGGCTGCGCCGGTCTGCCCCGTGAGCACGATCTGCTCCAGCACGTGCTGGACCAGCACGCACAGAACGGCGATGCCACGCAGCGTGTCTATGAACGCGAGGCGCTTGTGCATGGGTTCAGTTCCAAGCCAGTTCGATGATGGGCCCGATCGCAAGATGATAGCTTCTTCCGGACTTCCCTGACCATTGCTGACCAACGACGATACGATCAGTCAAAGGATTGCTGGTATTTCGGCCGGCCGACGAAACGGAGAAACGTGACCCTGAGACCGACGATGACGAGCGCACACACCGTGACCCATGGCAGCATTGCCCGAATACGCACACCGGTCTCGAACAGTCCGCTGGTCACGAAGAGAATAACCCCGTACATCGCCAACAGAACGAACGGCACGGCGATCTGCAGGAACGTTAGATCCGTTGAAGTCGTCGGCAATTTGTACAGGTTCTTTCTCAACGACAATGCCGGCTTTTCAATGAACCACCAGGATACTGCCGCCACTGTGAAAGTCGCAGGAAGGCAAAACAGGATATTCCAATAGAACTCGCGATGCTCGGTAAAAAAGTGCGCGTAGGTCTGCTGGATCGGATAAGCATACAGATAGATCCCGTAAGAATAATCGCCGGTCGAGAACGGCTTGGGCACGAAGATCGGAACACATCCAACGTAAACAATGACGTAGGCCAAGCAGAGCAGGGAGAGATAGATCAGAACCGGCATCTTGATGAACAGGCATCCAACGATGATGCTAACAACGAATAAATCCCACCGGAACGGAATGAGCGGGCTCCAGAGATAGAGCAGATTTCCAAACGCGAATGACATCAGAAGGAAGCGCGCGAACACGACGCCGGTGTCGGCCCGATCGATGCCGACTTGCGCGTCTGCGGCGAGGCAGACGACGAGGAGAGCGACCGCCGAAATCGTGACACCGGTTCGCTTGAGGCGCAGGGCCATCAGCAATCCCAGATACACGTAGCACATCAATTCCGGAGCGATCGTCCACAGCGACAAGTTGACCCTGTCGGGATCCGGATTGTCGGCAAACACGCCCGGCAACGTGTAGTTCACGAATCCGAACAGGCTTCCGAAATATCTGAAAAATTTAGGGTCACTGTAGTAGTTCGCCAGCGGCAACGTCGTGAGCAAAGTGCCGAGTATGAAGGCGGAGATCAGGATTTCGACCGAGAGCGCCGGAACAATTCTCAGAGCGCGCAGGCCAAGGAACCCTCGAAGATTGTTCGCTCTTTCGAAACTGCCCATCACCAGGAACCCACTCAACGCAAAGAACATGGGCATCAAGGCGCTCAAAGGCGCGGAGAAGAAGCCATTCCAGATATTCGTTTCCGCCGCGTGACCATATGACGTCACCACGCTGTGCCAACAAAGGATGGAAATCGAAAGAACCAGACGCGCCGCATCAAACCCGGGACCATGGCCTCTGTAGCGGTCAAGCTGCTCGCGCAATGTCATCCGTTTGCATCCCTCGGCACTACTGCCACTTCCATCCGCGCATACAGAATGCGCCCGGCTCTTCCACTCAACCCACATCATGAACAGTCGACAGGCGCGGCTCGGGCGGAGGGACGACTTCGCGTTTGCCGCCGCCCTGGAACACCCTAGTCGCAGTTTTCGAAAAGACCTCGCTGAAGCCCAACGCAATCACCAGCAAGCCGGTCGCCGGACCGTAGCTGAGCACAGTGATCGTGAAGATGTTGGTCACGAACACAAGGGACAGTTTGTAGACATCGGTGACGACGAGGGTCGACCTGAACACCATCCACATGAAGATGACGAAGGGGAATCCGAACATCACGTAGGTGCCGATATAGAAGTTATCGACGGGGACCCAATAGTCCGTAAGGTTCGAAAACAGCTGCTGAGGATAATTGAAGCAACCTACCCCGCATCCCGTGACGATTCCGATCGGCATCAGCTGACTGAGATAGACGAACGGCAATTGCCAGCTGTTGTTGATGCGATCCTGAAGGCTGAAGAAGAAGCCCTTCGATCCCGGCGAGAGATCGACGCCGGTGAACAGGATGATGAGCACGATCGGAACCAGGATCGCCCCATAGGACCACAGGGTGAACGAACGCAGCGTATTCAGCCGCTTCTCGTATGGAAGCGACCGGACGAAGATCATCGCGATCAGATAAACAAATAGAACACCCATCGCCGTCTTGCTGGTGGTCAGGCGGATCGCATAGATCGAAATTCCACCCATGACGATGCACCACGGGATGCTCCTGCGGATCGACGTCATGACATAGGCGACCAGAATGAAATAGGCGGCCATCGTGCTGTCGGCGGCGAAGCCTGCCAATCGCTGTTCTTGGAACGACCACCACAACCGTCCCGCTTCGCGCGTCGCGCCGAAGGACTCGTATTTGAAGCCGACCCACGGCATCGACCAGTATTTCGAAAGGAAGATGCCAAACAGACTCAGGTAGAGCGTCGCCGTGACGATCTTGAGTGAATTACGATACTCGCCCAAATGCCGGTCGGCGAAACAAAAGCCCACGAACAGAGGAAAGATCATCTTGATCGAAGACATCAGCGCCGTCGCGCTGCCGAGAAACCAAAAGCCGATGAAGAGCGAGACGCAGATCTGCCCGAACACGAGCAACGCCATCATGCTCCCGTTGTCGATGACGCATCGCTTGATGAACAGCCCGATGCAGACAATCGCGACGAAGTCGGGCGAAAACCACAGAACCTCGAGGTGAAGCTTCGCAAAGTAGAATTTCATCGCGCCGGCAAACGCGTCCCGAACGACGTACAGGCAAAACGCGACCGCCTCGAGGGAGAACCCGACGGATATAGGAGTATCTCGTTCGCTCGATGCCACGCTGCCTGCCATTCATCCAGAAATCTGTGAAGGAACGGCCGCCCTTGAAAGCGGCCAATCTTGAACGGGACGCCTCGGCGTCCGATACGCGGTCGATGCTCTATTGCAACGCAACATAACTGTAAAACTCAGCAATTTCAACGTTAAAGGCTTGCGGAAGCTCCTGGACGGCATGAGCAAGAATTCCGTTCATCGATCCGTGGAATAGGCCTCGCGAGCCAGTTCCTGTGGGCTTCGATCCCTACCCCGAACCTCATCTGCGAACTGTCCGGTAGATTGGTGCACCGGCGCGCGACGGCGTCCAAGGAGCTTCAGCAGCGGCTTCTCGACAGCGAGATGAACGGCCACCCCGACGCCGACGGTTACAACTGCCATCCCAACAAAGACCACCTGAAGGGGCACAGCCTTGGACACGTTGGTCGCCACAATGAGTTTGGCCAACACCGAAAGCACGGTGAAGTGGACGAGATAGAGGCTGTACGACGCGTCTCCAATTCTCGTCAGCCATTCGGGAAATTCGACCGACCCACGGCGCTCGGCCTCAACCGCAGCCAGTATGATCAAACCCGCTCCCAGGCCGTACGACCACTGCACGACCCCGGCCGGAATTCCAAGCGCATTTACTCGCGTGATGGCTGCCGCCGCGAAGATGACAATGCCCAGCCCGAACGTCGGGCTCAGCGGCATGCGGAACTTCCCGGAACTCCACACCTGTCGGACAGCCATGCCGGTCAGGAACAGAACCGGGTATGGAGAACAGAGAATCGTCCAGTTCGCGGGAACGAGTTCTCCGAGCGAGTAGAGCGCAGCCAACAGCCAGAGCGCACCGAGCAGGACGCCCAAGACCCTGTTGAAGATCGCGACGCCGAATATCGCGTAAAACGCGATCTCGAAACAAAGCGTCCATGACACAACGACGATCTTCTGATCTGGAACCAAGCCCGACGCAGGCAGCAGGAAGAACTCCAGCGCAATACGGCGCAAATCAGCGTCCGCTTTGGTCAGCAACAGCGGAGTTAGAACGGCACAGAAGACCACCCAATAGAGCGGATAGATCCGGACCGCGCGCCGCCAGACGTAGTTCGCGAAACTCGCGGGCGAACCAATGTCGCGCAGATGCGCGTCCAGAATGATGAAGCCACTCAGGACAAAGAAAAAATCGACGCCTGAATCCAGAAACTTCGGCACGTCCCCGAAGGGAGTGGCTCCCCAATAGGTAGGCACGCGAAAGATCACCGACGTGTGATAGATGACGACCATGAGGGCAGCCAGGCCGCGTCCGCATTGGAGCGAGCGCAATGTCACCCGAGATTGCGACAATTTTCTTTCCCTCTTCGAGTCCAGGTTCGCCGGCACCAGCTACGATCCGCCTGAGGTCGCCCCGACTTCGGCCTCACGTGGAATTCGTCGCGGGCGCGGCGGCAAAGAACCGGTTGCCCTCGAACCAGCGCCGGACGAGCTTGCCGCCCGAAAGCTCCACCCAACGATACGTGAAATCCGACGCCACCAGCACCACCGCGATCAACACGAACAAGTTCAGCGTCGCCGGTAGACCGGGATAAATCGATTCGAGCCAGGCGATCGGCTGATGTCCAAATGCCCTGAGGCCGTACTCGGCGAGCAGGATGACGAATGCATGCACCATGTAGATCGAATAGGAGCGCTTGCCGACCCAGATCAGGGGCCTCGTCACCAGCACGCGAGGCACGACTGCCGCATCTGGAAACGCGAGCAAGGATCCCAGGAAGACCGCGAATGTCAGGGGCGTGAGGTAGCTGATCCAGGGCCACGCCTCGATGAAACAGACGTTCACCAGGGCGACGAGGAACGCGGCGAACTGGATAGCGCCTTTGACCGCCGGCCCCATCGTGCGCGGCACGTAGGATACCGCCTTCACCGTGAGCACGCCGAGAAAGAAGCTCGTGAAGCAGCGCAGAATACCGAAATCGTACTGCGCACCGATTTCCTCCCTCCCGATCCACACCGCGAGCGCCAGCCAGCTCGCAACGGAAAGCACGGCCGCCGACACATACAGCCATCGGAGCGAGCCGAGCCGCTGCGCCCCGAGCACGACCAATCCAAACACCAGGTACGTGTAGAACTCGACGCTGATGCTCCAGCTCGGCGCATTCCAGTTCAGATAGTCAAGGAATCCGAGCGATTGCAGCAGGAACACGTTGAGAACGAACGAATACGCATTGTTGACCTCGAACGCGGCTGGCACGGCGACGATCACGCCGAGAGTGACGAGACCGATCCGCAGCAGGCGGAAGAGAAGCAGGGCGATCAGCATGACCAAGTGAAGCGGATAGATGCGGGCAAAGCGGCGCACCATGAAATCGCGCAACGAGAAGCCCCTGAACTCCGATTGCACGTAGCTCATCGACATGACCATGCCGCTGAGAACGAAGAAGAGATCGACGAGAAAGCCTCCGGCCCGGAAATACGAGCACTCGATCCACGGCGGCGTGCTGAAAGCTGCGAGAAAGGTCGGCATCCGTATCACGTGGTGCACGACCACGGTGACCGCGGCTATTCCGCGGATGCTATCCAGCGACAGGACGTGTTCTTTTTCTTGGTGAACCTGCGTCGCCACGTCGACTCCGAGAAATTCTTGCGCTGCAGCATCGGCTTCTAAAGGGCATTGCGCGCGTTGACAACGCCGAAAAACGGGCGCGCCTGCGCGGATTTCGCGCACCTAATTAACCTTGGAGCGACGGCGATATTTGGACCGACAAACGTTTTTGTCCGGGCACGTCGACGGCGTATTTTCGACGCATTCGCGCCGAACACGTGACGCAATCGACACACGGCGTCATTTTTTTCTTGTGAGGATTGCAGCCGACGAATGATCACTTCCGAAAGGGCTGGATTGATGTTTTATCGGCGTTGTCGCGGAGCTCGTCTCCCGTTTCGGTGCGAACGGCCAATCATACCCGTGGGGAGTGCCAGCTGAACATCGTGTCCAGGACGGTCGCGCTCGCGGTTTTCGTGCTGGCGCCGCTGCCGCTCGGATCCACAGACCTGATTTGGATCTGTATCTGGTGCGCGCTGATCGCGGCGAGCCTCGTGACGGCCGACCTCAAGGGCATCGGCCGCGAGGACGTGAGGCTCCTGACGCCGCTGCTCGTCACGCTCGCCATGGTTGCAGCGATCGTCATCATCCAGGAATGGCGCGAGCCGCCATTTGCGCTTGGCAATCCGGTCTGGCAGCTTCCCTCGACCGGGCTTGGAATCCCGGCTCCCAGCCGCATTTCGACAACGGCCAGCGGTCCGTGGCTCGCGCTCGGCTATCCACTGCTGCTTGCGATGGTGTTCATCCGCGCATTCGAAATCTCAACCGACGCGAGCAGCGCACGCCGGCTGCTGCTGATTTTCGCTTGGGCCGGGTGTGCCTACGCGGTGTACGGCATTCTTGCCGAAGTCAGCGACCCCAACGGCCTGTTGTCGAGACGCAAGGAAGCCTATCTGGGCTACGCCACCGGCACTTTCGTCAATCGAAACACCGCCGCGGTCTTTTGGGGCAGCAGCGCGATATTATTTCTGGTCCCGTTGCTTCGCTTCGCCCATCGCCGCGACCATTCGGATGCGCCGGTATCCCCCCGTGTCTCGGACCGCGTCACGTTCTATTCATCTTCGCCAGTCGCTCTCGGCATCGGTTTTACGATCTGCGTGACGGCGACTGCGATGACGGGCTCTCGCGCGGGACTGCTGCTGTCGATTTGTGCACTTCTGCTCGCCTGCGGGCTTTATCTCGCGCCATTGCCGATCGGCAAGCTGCGAAGATGGGGGCTTGCTGCGGGAATCCCCTTGGTGGCGCTGCTGCTCCTCCAACTCGTTGGCGGCGCCGTTGCCGGGCGAATCGGCACTTACGGCCTGATTGATGAGCAGCGATCCAATGCCTATCAGCGCGCCATCGCCATCATCCACGACTATCCGATGCTTGGTATCGGCTGGGGCAATTTCGAGGCAGCTTTCCCGGCATACCGGACCGCGGAGCTCGGAAGTCTTGGAATATGGGACCGCGCCCATTCGACACCGCTGGAGCTTGCGGCGGAGCTCGGCCTGCCCGCCGCCGCCTTTATCGTGGCGTGCACCCTTTGGTATATTTACCTTTTGTTAAGAAGCAGCTTGCGACGAAAGCGTGACCGCTACATACCGCTCGTCGGCGCCAGCGTAGCGGCGCTCGGACTGGTTCATAGTTGCATCGACTTTTCGGTGCAAATACCCGGCTTCGGGGTCTTTTTCGCTGCCATTGTTGGTTGCGGGCTGGCCCAATCGCTCCCGTCCGGATTGCGGAAAAAACGTGGCAAATTTGGACAAAATGAATTATAAAAACAAAAAGAGTTCGGCGGTCATCATGCAATCTGGAAAAGTTCTTTCGGTTCTCCTCGGCGTTGCCGCATTATACGGCACAATCGTCCCATCGTTCGCGGCCACCGGCAACAGCGCTGCGTGCGGATCCAACGCCAACTTGATCTCGGCGGAGCGCGCAAACACGTTTCTCGCAAATCCCGCGGCATTGCTCGACCAGTTCAAGGAAGGTCAGGGCGGCCTAGCCTCTGAAATTCGCGACCTTTTGACCTCGCGGCCCGAGACCGTCGAAGGCATCGTTTCGCTCGCAAGAGCCAGCAATGAGGAACAGAGCCGTGCCATCGGCGCTGGTCTCGGAACTGCGGCTTCCGTTTGTGTTCTGTCGCAACAGGGTGTGGCACAGCTCATCCAGGAAGCGGTCTTGAAGACCGAAAACGCGGCCCTGATCGCGTCTTTCACCAGCATTACTGGCGACATCCAGACAGACGTGACCAGCGGCGCCGATCCCACCGGCGAGACGACCGCCGGCGGCGGGAGCAACGCGGGAGGCGGACAGGGTCGCGGCGGCTCGGCAACATCCGCCGATCCGGTCGTGCTCAATACAAGCGGTGGCAGCGCTCAAGCGCGAACACAGACGTTGTTCACGGCCGCGGCCACGACGACCACATCGCTGATCTCCGTGAGCCCGTCCCGCTGACAACGCTCCTGCGCCCGGCGGAAAGATTTAACCAGCGAAGGTTCCGGGAACCAGTCTCGCGGAGCCGATAAAATTGTAATTTTCGGCAAAACCCGAACCTAATGAGTTCGTTGTATCCCTAGCGCCAAGAAGAGTAGCGAAAAACGGGGATGACTATGAGCTGGATTTTCAAATCTTTCCTGGCGGCGGGGATCGCTTGCGCTGGCGCCGCTGCCAAGGCCGACACGATCATCGACAACCCGCGCGCTGCGGGCTCCTTCATCAGCGAATATGACAACGCGCTTGCACCGCTCCAGTTCGTGAAGTTTTGCATGAACTATGGCACGGAGTGCGAACATGATACGGTTGCGGACCAGCAGATCCCGCCTTCCGGCGAGCGGGCGTCGGCTATGCTGCGCGAGGTCAATCACTCGGTGAACGATGCCATCACGCCGATACAGAAACCGACCAACCCGCTACTCAGGCATTGGACGTTGTCTCCCGCCGCCGGCGATTGCAACGATTACGCCGTGACCAAGCGGCACCGCCTAATCGAGATGGGCTGGCCGAAATCGGCGCTGCGACTTGCAGTTGTCCTCATCGCTGGTGGGCAAGGGCACCTTGTGCTGGTCGTCCGGATGAGCGACGGCGACGTCGTGCTCGACAATCTCTCCTCGTCCGTTCGCCCTTGGAACGCGGCCGGTTATCAGTGGATTTCCATGCAATCCGGCAGCGATCCACGCTTCTGGGTGGCTGTCAGCGAACACGGCGAGCACCTGCGCGCCAGCCGCCTGTCTTCACTGCGGACCCCGTCCTAAGGCATAAGAACCTCAAACGAGCTGATTGATGGGTCCCATCCTGATTGGGACCCATCAACGTTTTCGGTCTCTCATCATGACCTGGGCAAGGCATCAGGCGTATCCGAGGGCGGTGCGCGACCAGAATCCTGTCATCTGCAAGCACTGCGACATGGCGCAGATTTGGACGCTCTGCTAAGAGAGTGCCGTCCGTATAGGCACCTGCCTAAGGCCTTGCAGCTAAGTGAAAAATGACTTGGCAGGACCCACTGTTTCCAGTTATTTTTGCACCGCACAAAAATTTGACATACTTTATCTACATCAAGCGGTTCTTATAAGTCCTTCCAGCGTTAGTCGGTGAACGTAAGCGAGATGGAAGATAACTTGCCTCAGTCGAAGCTGATTGACGCCGGCCGCAGATGGATCATCGGGATCGTCGCGTCGGTCACGATGCTTTGCGGAGCCGCCGGCGCCGCGCACGCGCAGTGTGTCGAGCGCTCGGAGCGAGTTGCGCAAATCGCGCTCGATGCCTTCGTATCTGAGCCAAGCTCTCTCCTGAACCAACTGCGCAACGAGAAAGAAAAACTATCGGGTCGCCTTGAGGGCTACCTTGTCACCGACATATCGGTCCTCAGGTCGGTGCAGGGCCTTACGCGAGCCGCAACTCAGGCCGACCGCGCGTCAATCGGGACGGCGCTCCACCGCGCCGAGATTCGTTGCCGCGCGACCAAGTCCGAGATCGCACGGAAGATCAGCGATTTCGTCGCGAAGATGCACGACAGCGCGGTGCTCGCCGGATATTCGTCCGAGCCCGACGACGTACCGCTTCCGCCGCCAACGACAGCCAACATGCCCAAGCCCGGGGCCAGCATGATGTCGGGCGAATACAAGACCGAACTTGCCGACCCCTTCGCAAGCATGCCGCTTCCCGAATAGCCATTCGAGCGTCCCAACAGATGTTTCAGCCTCGCGATCAATTCCAGCCTCGCGCCAAATACGCTATCGAGCTCGGCGGCACGACTCTCAGCGTCGACCGCGTCATCGACATCCTGCGCCGCCAGTGGCCATTGATCGCCTCGATCGTCGGCGCCGCGCTGGCACTCGTCGTCATCTACCTGCTGGTGGCGACGCCGATGTTCACGGCTAACGCTCGCATCCTCATGGACACCCGCCAGACGCAGGTGCTGGACAAGGATAGCGGCACGTCGAATGCCCTGATCGACACCGGGTTTGTCGACAGCCAGGTCGAGATCCTTCAATCCGACGATCTGCTCCTTTCGATCGTTCGCCGCCTGAAGCTCATCGAGGACCCCGAGTACAACGGCTCCAATCCGGGAGCGGTCGCACAGGTCATCGGGAAGCTCATGTCGCTGTCCGGATCCGACGGCCCTCCGTCGAAGGAACGAATCGAGCGCGCGGCGGTCGAGACCATCCAGAAGAACCTCAAGGTGGAACGGGTTCTGACCACCTACGTGCTCTCGGTGTCGTTCCGCTCCGCCAATCCCGACAAGGCCGCTCTGGTCGCCAATGCTGTCGCGGACGCCTATATCGTCGGGGCGCTCGAGGCAAAGTACCAATCGACCAAGCGCGCCGGCGAATGGCTCCAGCAACGCAGCGCCGAGCTGCGCGAACAGGCGACCGCAAGCGACCGCGCGGTGCAGACCTTCAAGACCCAGAACAACATCGTCGGCACCAGCCGCGGCTTGATGAGCGAGCAGCAGCTGACCGACGTCAACACGCAGCTCGTGCAGGCCCGCGCATCGACCGCAGAAGCCAAGGCTCGCCTGGACCGCATCGATGGAGTGCTCGACAAGGATCTGGTCCAACCGACCGTGACCGACGCCCTCAACAACACCGTGATCACCCGTCTGCGGGCGCAATATCTCGACCTCGCGGCCCAATATGCCGATTGGTCGACCCGCTACGGCAAGACTCACCAGGCGGCGATTAATCTGGCGAATCGCATGGACGAGTTGCGCAAGGCGATGGCCGACGAGGTGCGACGTATCGCTGACGCGTATCGCAGCGAATACGAGATCGCCAAGAGCCGCGAAAAATCGCTCGAAGACAATCTCAATAATCTCGTCTCTCAGGCCGGCAGCACCAGCCAGGCCCAGGTCAAGCTGCGCGACCTCGAGAGCGCGGCCGACACCTATCGCAATCTCTACAACAGCTTCCTCGAGAAGCTCCAGAACGCGACGCAGAACCAGAGCTTCCCGATCAGCGAAGCGCGCATCATCGGCACCGCCGTCAAGCCTGACAAGAAGAGCTCGCCGAAAACGTTGCTGGCGTTGATTGGCGGCCTGTTCGGCGGATTGTGCTTCGGCTTCGGCGCTGCCTTCGCCAGGGAATTGCTCAGCGACGTGCTGAGGTCGCCGAATGACGTCGAAGAACTGCTCGGCGTGAAGTGCCTTGGCGTTCTTCCGGACATTCGCGCCGCGGGCCAGCTTGTGAAGGCCGCGGACGGCTCGGCGGCGGATGCAGCGATCTCAAGCTATGTCGTCGACCACCCGTTCTCGCGATTTGCCGAGACGCTGCGAAATATCAAGGTTTCGATCGATGTCGCGCGGCTACAGCGTGAGGTCAAGGTGATCGGCATCCTGTCGTCTCTGCCGAAGGAAGGAAAGACGACGGTCGCGGCCAATTTCGGTCACCTGACCGCGCTGACCGGACATCGCACGCTGCTCATCGACGGCGACCTCCATACAAGGTCGCTCACGCGAGAGCTCGCCCCTCACGCCAAGAGCGGCCTGGTCGAAGCCCTGAAGGATCCTCACTCGTTCGGCTATCATATCCAGCGCAGCAAGGAGAGCGGCCTGGACTTCCTGCCCTCCTTCGTCGCCTCACGAATGGTGAACTCTGCGGACGTCATCGCATCCAAGTCGATGGCGGAGCTGCTTGCGGTGGTGCGCGAGGAGTATGAATACATCATCATCGACCTGGCGCCGGTGATGCCGGTGTCGGACGCCAAGGCCGTCAGCCACCTCGTCGACGCGATGGTCTATGTGATCGAGTGGGGTCGTACCAGTCGCAACGCGCTGCAGGAGTCGATGGCCAGCTCCGAGGCTATCCAGAAGAAGCTGCTGGGCGCCGTTCTCAACCGGGCCAATCCGAAGATGCTGAAGCGGATCGAGGCCTATAAGGGCTCGCATTACGGCAGCTATTATGTCGAAGGAGCCTAGCGCGCCGGTTGCGCGCCAGCGGTCGGAGCGGGGTTATCGCCGGCTTCTGCTCGGCACCAACGTCGCTCTCGCGGCCTGCGCAATGGCATGGGTCGCATACGTTGCACCCAATCTGACGTCTCCCGCGATTCCACAGATTGCCGGCCGGATTTCGCGCGGTGAGCAATACGATCTGGATCGGCTCAGGCAAATCGTGGTGGAGAACCTGCCGGCTGCACGGCGGCAATGCGGCGCCAAGACGATGCGGGAGCTTCTGTTGCTGCAACTTGCCATCGCCGATGAGTCGATGCGCAGCGACAGCATGAAGCAGGCTGACGCCGATACCGAAGCCGTTGCTTCCTCAAGCCGTGCGCTGCTGCTGTGCGCCCCCTCCGAAGGGCTTGGTTGGCTTGGCAGCTACTGGTCGGCAATACGTCGGGAAGGCTTTGGGCCGCGAACGGCGGCTCTTCTCGGCCTCTCCTACGGATTCGCACCTCACGAAGCCTGGCTCCAGCTCATTCGCGCACCACAAGCTCTTCGCGTCTACGGCGCGCTGTCGCCGGAGCTGAAGATCAATGCGATCCAGGACTTCACCGACATCTTTGGAGCGCGCCTGTTCCCGAGCGCGGCCGCCCTCTATCAGGCCGCGGCGACGAGTGCCCGTGCCGATCTTCTCGAGCGTACATGTAACGCGCCGGAAATCGACCGGGAGCTATTTCGGCGTTACGTCACGGACAAGGGCTTGCAACTCCGACATCGCTGCTACCCTTCGGACGACCGACCTGCATATTTGCAGGACTAGCTGGATCCTGCACCCTGTGCGGGGAAATCCGGCACGCTCCTGTCGATGAGGCAGCACGCGCCGGAGGTAATTGAAGAGGGTCTTAGTAGGCTTCCTGATGGATCAGTGCCAGCGCGGTCTTCAGGATGATCCTGATGTCGAGCCAGATGCTCCAATTGCTGACGTACCAGACGTCGTACTCGACCCGCTTTTCCATCAGATCGATGGTCGGGGTCTCGCCGCGGAAGCCGTTGACCTGGGCCCAACCGGTCAGGCCCGGCTTCATGTGATGCCGGTAGACGTAATTGCTGATGAGCTCGTCGTAGTAATTGTCATGCGCGAGCGCATGCGGGCGCGGCCCGACCAGCGACATCTCACCGCGAAGGACGTTCCACAGCTGCGGCAGCTCGTCGATGCTGGTCCGCCGCAACACGCGACCGACCCGCGTCACCCGCGCGTCACTCTTCGTCGCCTGCGTGACGACATGACCGTTCTCCGCCACCGTCATGGAGCGGAACTTCCAGATCTGGAACTGCTTGCCGTTGAAGCCGCGTCGGGACTGTCTGAAGATCACGCGGCCCTTCGAATCGAGCTTGATCATGATCGCGGCCGTCACCAGCAGCGGCGCCAGCAACAGCAGTGCGAACGAGGCAAGGCCAATGTCGAGGCAGCGCTTCTGCGCCCGCTCGAATGCATTCAGCGGTGCGCGCTGGATCTCGATCGCGACCGTGCCGCTGACGGGCTGGAACGGACGCGAGACCAGATCGGCAATCGGAAAGTCCGGCAGAAGACGGATCGGCTGCGGAACCACGCGCAGGTGCTGAGTCAGCTTCTGGAGAAGAGGCATTTCGTCCCAGTCGACGACCAGGAGATATTCTTCCACATTCGCTGTCCGCGCCTGACGGACGATATCGCGAATCTCGCGATCCCAGCCGGTGCCCTCTTCGGAAGGCTCGAGCACGAAGTGCCGCACGACGTTGAAGCCGTGCTTGCGCAGATCCTTGAAGCGGCTCGATGTGAAATCTAGGGGCTTGAGGCTGAGGAGGACCACTTTCCGGTCGACCAGCCGACCCTTGGCATAGCTTGACGTGAGCGCCAGGCGCCACAGCACGCGGAGACCGCCCAAGGCAATGCCACCGGTCGCGGCAAACAACAGGGTGGTCCCGCGCGACAGATCCGCGGACGATTTGAGCAGGAAAGCCTCGACCGCGAGAATGGTCAACGAGATCAGCCAGACCGCCAGAGCCTTGCGCAGCTGCCAGATCGTGCTCAAGAGGCGATGATGATCGTAGACACCCTGGAAGTACGCGATGGTCACGAACACCGCGCCGACGACGAGACCTGCTCCGACGGACGAATCCTGTTCGGTCACGAGAATGCGATAAAGACCGTTCGCCACGAAATAGCTGAGCAGCACCGCGATGAAGTCACCGGCGATCAAGGCTACCTGCAGGGGCCTCTGGAGGGCACCGCGTCGGTTCGATAGAGCCGAATAGTAATTTTCCGAACCGTAAGTTGCTACAGCCATTCCGAGCCTCGCTGCCTCGTCACGCGTCGCAATAAGGATGCGAGCAATCGATCGAATTCGTCGATGTGACACAAAGTATATCTTAACTAAACAAAGCGACATTGCGGCAGTGCAACGAAAAAATCAAATCGATTTTCATGCAATACTACGCGGCAATAATGGGACGCTCAAAATCCTGTCACACCTGTGACAATTATGCGGGCATCTCGCCGCGTTGGTTAACAAATCACGGCGTATTCGCGCAGAATTGCGTGCGCATTTGAACGGCTGTTCAACCATGCCGCTTAAGCCGGTATTAGGCCGCCGCCATTAACACTCGTGACCAATTCAAGGAGTTGTGTCGTGAGTACCGTTGCCGTTTTCAGCCTGTTGATCGGATCGTTGCTGGGAGGCCGATTCCGAGTCTTCATCCTGCCGCCCGCCATCGTTCTCGGTGGGGCCATCCTCGGTGCGGGCTCGGCCTGGCGGGGATATGATTCGACTCACACCGTTGTTACGATTCTCGTCTTTGCGGTGGTGCTCCAGCTTGGTTATGTCTGCGGCGCGGTTCTGCTCCGCGTGCGGGCGGCCGCCTATCGCAGCAAGGCCGCGCCATCGTTCGACAGCCAAAGCTTCGGCTAATTCGGCGGGAGAGCGCCGGGATCGACGATTCGCGAGGACCCGCGGATGATCGATCAGGCGCACGAATGAGCATTCACGAGCAGAGGTAGAAAAAAAGCGGCCCGTGGCGGCCCGATTTCGTCGATAATGTATTGACATCTCGGGCGAAGGTCTCTGAAGAGTTGGACCCCATGCCCACGACCGCGCCTCCAAATTCGCCCCGGCCGAAACTACCGAACGGCGTGCGCATCTATGCGATCAGCGACATCCACGGCTGCGCGCATCTGCTCGAACAGATGTTCGCCGTCATCGACGCGGACATGGCGAACAGCCGGCCTTATCGCGCGATCGAGGTGTTCCTCGGCGACTATATCGATCGCGGTCCGGACTCCCGCCACACCCTCGATCTCCTGATCAGGCGCAGCCGCCACCGCAACACCGTCTTTCTCAAGGGCAATCACGAGGCCTATGTCGCCTCGGTACTGGAGGACCCCTCGCGCGCCCCTGAATGGTTTCAGATCGGCGGACTCCAGACCTTGATGTCATATGGCGTGTCGGCCGCGCCAGGCCTCAGCAAGGACGAGCAGTCCGATCTCGTGCGCGAGCTCGCATCCGCGATGCCGCCGGAGCACGTCAATTTCCTGCGCCGGTTGCGACCGACATTCACATGCGGCGACTTCTTCTTCGTCCATGCAGGGGTGCGTCCGGGAATTCCGCTCTCCGAACAACGCGAGGCGGACCTGCTGTGGATCAGGGACGAATTCCTCCAGAGCAAGCGGCGCTTCGGCAAATACGTCGTGCACGGTCACACGCCGGTGCGGCAGGCCGAGCTGCTCGAGAACCGTGCCAACATCGATACCGGGGCCTATGCCACGGGAAATCTGACGCTGCTGTCCATCCAGGGCAACAGCATGCTCGCGATCTAGCCGCAACGGCTCGCCGTGGCGCTTTGCGCTGCGCCGAACCTTAGTTGGTGGAGCTTGCCGGAGTCCGGCACTCCGGAAAGCGGCTCAGCATCGCCGCCTTCAGGAACCTGAAATGAGCAATCGAGGCGCCGAGCTCCTTGAGCCGTCGCTGGCCGTTCAAAATCTCCTTGTCGAACAGATCCTGATGGTGATTGTCGAGCGCCTCACGTTCGAGATATTCGTCATCGCCATTGCCGAAGGTCACGGCGGCACGCGCCAGCACGTCTTCCACCCGGCGGTTCAGGCCCGACTGTTCCCGCTCCGCCGCGTGCAGGGCGTCCTCGATCGCGATCATGATCGCTTCGATGCGCGTGTGATCGGTCTCGGCGTCACGCTCGGGCGAGCGCGCGCGGAACGTCTGCTCCCCCCCGAAACGGTCCTTCAGGAAGTTATGGGTGCGGGCCCGCAGGAAGAGTTGAAACATGCGTGCATTTTCCGGTTCGAGGCGCCAGACCAGAAAATGGGTCCGGGATGGTTAATAAAGGTTCAATCCTCCGCGACTCTCTGCCCGGCTTTGCGCCATCCAGGCCTTCCAGGCGCCCTCGTGCTTCTCGTAGAGCTCGAGCCGCCGCCGCTCGCCGGCATCCGACCACAAATCACGGCCGTGGAAGGCGTCGTGCACGCCTCCCTGGCCGAGCACCTGCCCGCTGTCGAGCCGCTCGAACTCGAACGTCTCCTCGGGCGTCAGGCCGATCAGGACCCGCCGGCCCTTCGCATCGACGAAATATCGCCGGGGTGCATTGTTCGTTGTCGGGCCAGTCATGGTCGGGCCAGTCATGGCGTCCCCCGCGATTTCATCATGATCCACGCCCCCCGCCGCGGCGCCCGCCGCAAGTGGATCGCACGCTGATTGTAAATCCTCAGTGTGCACGCCACGCCTTTGCGACAGTCTCATCTTCGAGTTGTGTCGAGATCATGGTGAGCGCCGCTGATTTTCTCGTCATGCCAGCGATTTTTTGGGCAGCATCGTGCATGCGAAGCGAGCGGCCGCGCGCCTCAACCGAAAAACCAGAGGAACAATTTCACCAGCAATAGCGTGATGAAATACACCCAGCCCGCCATCGCGATCAGCGCAACGATGAAAAACGCGCCCTCAAATGCCCGCTCTCTGATCTTGGAGAGAGGAAGTGCCGCTCGCGCCTTCTGAAGCATCTCGGTCTTTGCTCGTGGTTGTTTACGCGCGACCGTAGCCGAACGAATTCGACGATCTCGTGACGAGCCGCCTGAGAAAAGCGCGATGCGCTCATCGGGACCGTTGTCGGATGCATGCGTCACGATTGGATCGTTTCTCGATGGAAGCCATTGCGATCACCGCCATGCGATGATTCAATTCATCGTTGATTCCGCGACGTGCCGTCATGATGACGATTCCAAGTCGCGCGCAAGTGATCACGGCGAGATGATGTCTCCCGTTGGCGCGAAGTCCGCCACCCGTGGGACCGGTTCGCATCCACCGCGCCATTCATTGTCAGTCGAGGTGACCGGCAGGGGCTTCGCGCACTTATGAACGGCGTGGTCCTGGCAGGGCGAAGGGTTCCCGGCTCGACGCCGCCACCGCCATGGTTTTCGAAACAGATTCCGTCTGTCGTTGATGAGCCGATGATCCATCGGCGCTGCTCGCGTATCGGGTATCCTCATCATCACGGCGTCGCAGGACCGGCCGCCGCTCGGCGACCGCTCTCCGATCGGTGCGCGCATCAGCAAAACTCCGTGATTATACGGAACGTCAACCGGCCAATTCATCGCGGTAAGGTTGAACGGTTAGCTTAACCGGCGTTGTTTGTTGCGAACGCCGCAGGATCGCATATCCATCTTCGCACTGGGCTTCCCAGACCCGGCCCCACCCAGGCACACCCGTCGAGCGCACGTGGGTCCGCTTGGCGGCTTTGTCTTTGTGTCGACGAGAGGATGATTTCGGTTATGGCGCGCAGGCCCTGGTCGTTCAAGGAAGACCGCCGGCTGATGGAGTTGGCCAAGTCTTCAACTTCGCTGGAAGCAGCGGCGAAACTTCTCGGGCGCCCACCCGATGCCGTCAAGCGCATGGCCCTGCGCCTCGGCCTGTCGCTGAAGTCCAAGAGCTCCAAGAAGAGCTAACTGACCCTGCGCGACGCATCATGGACGGGCGCGTCTGCCTCATCGACCGAGGAACGGAAGACGCCGATCGACCCAGCCCGAACGCCTTCAGCGCTCTCGATCTCTCCGCTTCTGGATGTTAAGCTATCCGGCGACAAAGGTTGAATGTCGTCCCTTTCCGGCGGAAGATCGTCCCGCGATTGGCTTCGATACCGCTCGTTCGTTGTTGGAGGAATGCATCATGTTGTCCCGCGCACTCGCCGTAGCTTTGCTCCTGGTTTTGCCTTCAGTGGCGTCGGCGCAAGTCCCCGTGCGGTTAGGATTTCCGAATGGCGCGCCATGGTGTGCCTTTGGTTTCGATTGCAGATTCATGAATTACCGGGAATGCACGGACTGGATCTATGATCCCGCGCGAAACTGCCTCAAGAATCCCTACTTCGCAGCTCACTACCCGACCAATGTCGACAAGGGCTGGTCCTACAATCGGCGTTGAACGTCGATTTCCGCGGACACTTCGGGGCGCCCCGTGAACCTCGGTTCATGCCATCGAAAGTTTTTGAACCTTAACGATGTTCTTGGCTTTCGAGAGCGACGATCCGGCCGAACGGCTATGCTGGCGGCATGCGCCGCAACCATCTCATCGCAGCCGCGGCAATCTGCCTCGTGCTGATCATCTATGCCACGGTCGCCAAGCTCGCGGGCAGGCCAGCGCTCGCGGGCCATGCGGAAGCCTATTGGGTCGTGGTGATCGAGCGCTTCAGCGCCTACGGCCTCTTGGGCTTCCTTCTGTCTTTCCTGCTGCCGGGACGGCTCAAACTGGCGTGCGCCTTCGTGGTCGCCGTCGCAATCGGGCCCGAGGTCTTGCAGGCGGTGACGCCGGATCGAGATCCCCATTTGATCGACGTCTTGCAAAAGGTCGCAGGCGGCACCGTCGGCGTCCTTGTGGCTCAAACCATTCTGACTTTCCTGCCGAGACCACCGTCATAAAGGGCGTTGAGACTGGAATGAACCGCCATCGCTTATGAGCTTTTTGCTTCGAAAAAACTACCGGTCACTGCCGAATGGACGCGCTTACGCCACTCCGCGCCCGAGGCTCGCCGGCTCAGCGGCGACTGCTCCTGAAATCTGCCGATGCGCGTCGCGCAACGCTGCGACCGCATCATCGAGGTCGAATTCGGCTTCGCGAATGGCCTCGAAGAACCGGGCCATCAGGGCGGGGTTCAGCTTGACGCGGGTGTTCCCGTCGCGGCTCTTGCGGCGATCGAGCGACAGATGCAGCGCCTGCATCCTGGCCTCGACGGCGCTGCATCCCCCGAGTCTTCCTAGTTCGTCGTATGTCATCCAGATTTGAGGCATGTCCCTGTCCGTCTTTTGCTATGAGGCTCAGGCTAGATTTCATATCTGAAGGCTCGGTTTCCACGTGCCGTCTCTAAGTGCTTTCGTGACAACAGCGTCAATGCAAAGCTAAAAGGCAGATAGCGGAAATCCCCGAAAAAGTGCGCACTATTTGCCGCAAGCAGTTGCTTGGATCATTGTTGATTTTGCTTTAGGCTGCCTCCAGCGAAACAGCTTAGAGGCGACATGACCAACCGACCGACTGTCCTCGTTACGGGAGGCGCGGGCTATATCGGCTCGCATGCCTGCCGCGCCCTGACCGCCGCCGGCTATCAGCCCGTCGTTTATGATAATCTGTCGACAGGTCATCGCGGCTTCGTCGCCGGTCCGCTGGTAACAGGCGATTTGCTCGACGGCGCCACGCTGGCGCGCGCCTTCGCCGAGCACAAAATCACGGCGGTCATGCATTTCGCGGCGGCGAGCCTCGTCGGCGAGTCCATGACCGACCCGCAAAAGTACTACATCAACAATGTGCAGGGTACGCTGTCGCTATTGCAGGCGATGCGCAATGCGGGTTGCCATCGTATCGTGTTCTCCTCGACCGGCGCCGTCTACGGCAACGCAGACTCCAAGGAACTGCCGGAAGATTTCCCCTGCGCGCCGATTAACCCCTATGGCGCATCGAAGTGGATGATCGAGCGCATGCTCGCCGATTACCGGTCGGCCTACGGCTTCGGCGCGTTCTGCCTGCGCTATTTCAACGCCAGTGGCGCCGATCCGGCCGGCGGCATCGGCGAATTGCGCGACAACGAAACCCATCTCATTCCGCGCGCCATGATGGCGTTACAGGGCCATGTGGATTTTGCCGTGTTCGGTGAGGACTACGACACGCCCGATGGCACCGCGATCCGCGACTACGTTCATGTCACCGATCTCGCCGCAGCGCATGTCGCGGCGCTGAAACTGCTGGAACAAGGGCATGCCGGCGGCAGCTTCAATCTGGGCACCGGCTCCGGCTTTTCGGTGCGGGAAATCCTGGCCGCCATCAGGCAGGAGACCGGGCGCGAGGTGCCCCACACCGTCAAGCCGCGCCGCGCCGGCGATCCCACCTATCTGGTTGCCGATCCCTCCGCAGCGCGAAAAGTGCTGAGCTTCGTGCCGCGACATTCGGATCTACCGACCGTGATCCGCACCGCCTGGGCCTGGCACCAGAGGGCTCATCCGATTAAGCAGTCCTGACAACATCGTCGAAGTCGATCAGGCGGGATGAGACGTTGCCTTATGGTCTACTCCGTTCTGAACCAAGCGATCCCGGCGCAAACGGATGGCGCGATCGCGAGCGGCCGTCGAGCCCCTTGGGCAGCTTGTCGGCATTGAGCTTCACGACCGCACCTCTGGTGTCGGGGGCCGGCACCTCGTCCTGGCTGTAGATTAGCGTCGCCTCGAAGGTCATATCAGGGGCCTGCTCGGCCGTTCCGGAACAGGTCGCCATCGCGCCGCTGCACACGCCCGAGAGCTTGACCTCGACCTCGTCGAGCCCGAACACGGTCGGCGGCCCCTCGGCATGTCGCCGCGTGGTCAGAACCGCCGTGAAGCGCTGCTCGTCGATTCGGTAAGAGCCGCCATAGGTGAAGAAGCTGTCGCTGCCGGAGATTCGTCCCTCCGCCAGATGCACGACGCCCGTGCCCTGACCGCGCGGGGTCCTGAACCAGGCCGCATATTTGCCGTCTCTCAGCATGAAAATATCCGCCGTAAAACTCAGAACGCATTTGCAACCAATACTAGGGCGCGACAATGATCCGCGCGGAGAGCATTCCGCCACGGTTAACACCCTGGAAAGCGAGCCAGTCAAATTGCTACCGACGCGCAGCGACGCGGGCAGCGCAGGCTCCTCCGCACAGCGAGCAAGAAGGCTGGACCTCGTTACATACCGCGCTAAAAACGATCGGCGTGCCGACCTCGTTTGGCAGCTTGCATATAACCGCTATCAACTCAGCCTTCGTGACAGCTAGCCTTCCTGTCGCGCTGGGAGGAAGTGGTCGAGATCGCCGCCGGTCAGCAGGCGACGCCGTATCAGAAGACCGAGGCCACGCTCGCGCCCATTACAGGTATAGAGAGTGCAGCGGAGGGCCACCCGGTCGAGGCCGTCCCAGCCGAATGAAATTATCCATCCGGCCAACAGCTTGCCGGCGCACTGTTTTCTCCGGTCGCCGGTTTGAACCTCTTCCTGATAGAGTGCACCAATATCTGAGAGTGATTCCGGTCACACTTGCCTGGGCGTTTCGCTGCTAAGCATCGGCCCTGGACGGGGACCGGGCAAATATCGGTCGAACTGGATGAGATTTCCCATGAAAAGCCTGATCGGCGCTGTTGTCGGCGCGTGCTGTCTTGCCCCCGCTTTGGCGGAAACGCCGGCCGCCATCGTCGAGGACGTGCAAGGCAAGGTCGACGGCGTCGCGTTCATGGATTATGTGGCGCCGGGCAAGATCATCAAGCTGGGCCCCAAGGCAACCATTACGCTCAACTATCTCAAATCGTGCCAGCGCGAGACCATCAGCGAAGGCGTCGTCATGGTCGGCACCGAGCAGAGCACCGTGCAACTCGGCGAGGTCAAGCGGGAAAAGGTGCCCTGCGATACCAACGCGGCAAAACTGTCGGAGCGGGAGGCGAACCAGAGTGCCGCGACGACCTTCCGCACTATGCGATCGGACGCCAAGGGCAGCGCTCCGGCCAAGCTGCCGACGCTCTACGGCATCGCGCCGTTGGTGCAGGCCAAGAGCGGCAGCACCCTGGTGATCGAACGCACCGATGGCAAGGAGCCCACCATCAGCGTTCCCCTCAAGAGCGAGACAATGGTCGGAGGCAAGTTCTATGACTTCGCCAAGGCCGGGAAGTCGCTGACGCCGGGCGGCAGCTATCTCGCCATCCTCGGCACCAAGCGTTACGCCTTCCAGGTCGATCCCAGCGCCACGTCGAAGCCGACGCCGATCGTCGGGCGCCTGCTGCGGCTCGAATAGGCAGCTAGCGACAGGGCGATGCGGCGGATCGGCAGACGGGACATCGTTGCAGCGATCCTGATTGCGCTTCTTGCAGGCGCCATCCTGACGTCTCCGCCGTTGCAGACGCTGCAGGGCCTGTCACTCGACATCCTCACGGCACTGCGCGGCAAGCTCGTCGGCGACCAACGAGATCTCGGGACATCACCGGTCGTCGTCGTGGCCATCGACGGCGAGACCTACGACACTCCGCCGTTCAAGGGATCGCCAACGCAGACCTGGACGCGCGAGATCGGCCGGGTTCTCGGCAGCATCGACGACGGCGGCGCCAAGGTCATCGGCTTCGATGTCATCTTCCCGAGCTCGATCGAGCAGTCGGAGATTCCCTTCGGCGACGCCTCGCTGGGCAGCCGCATGAGAGGCTTCGATCGGGACTATCTCATCGCCCTGCGGAAGCTTTCCGACAACGGCAAACTGGTGCTCGGTGAAATCCTGAGCCACGACCGTCAGGAAAGGCCCGACCGCGCCCAGCAATTGGCGGTGAGAAACAATATCCGCGCCCTCAACGTCCATACCGACACCGACGACGTGATCCGGCGGATGCCGCTGAGCTTCTCGATCGACGGCAAGCCGGTCCCCGCGATGGCGGTCGAGCTCGCCGCGCGCGCGCTCGTAGTAAAGCCCGAGATTGCACCGTCCGGAACGACCGAATTGTCCGGTTATGCAATTCCGAGCGCGGTACCGAATACACTGGCGCTCAATTTTCGAGGACTGGGCCGCGACATTCCGACTTTCTCCTTCGCCGATCTGCGAGCCTGCGTCGAAAAAGGCGACCGCGATTTCTTCCGCCGCGCCTTCGGCGGCAAAATCGTGCTGCTCGGCACCGCCCTGAATTTCGATGATCGCAAGCTCACCTCGATGCGACTGTCCGGCGGATACGACGGAACGCCGGGGCCACGATGCGCCCAACCCGCTCCGGCAAGCACCGCACAAAAGGCCCGCAGCGACATCGCCGGTGTCTTCGTGCATGCCAACGCGGTGCGAAATCTGATCGAACGCGATGCGGTGACCGAGCTCGGCTTTCCACTGCGGAGCATTCTCACCATCGCGTTCGCAGCGATCGTGGCCTGCGCGGCCTGCGTGCTTGCACCGGGTGGCGCACTGATCGCATGGCTCGGCCTCACCGCGGTATACGCCGCCGTGGCCGTCAGTGCATTCGTCTATGCCTTGGCGCTGCCGCTGACGGAGCCGGCACTCGCAAGCCTTGCCGCGCTCGCGATGGTGATCGGCTACCGTTTCGTTCTGGCCGATCGTGACGAGCGTTTCCTGCGCAAGAGCTTTGCGTTCTATCTCGCGCCCGAGGTGATCGAGACGATGGTGGCCTCCGGCAAGATGCCGGCGCTCGGCGGCGAAATGCGCAACGTCACCATGTTCTTCTCCGACCTGAGCGGCTTCTCCTCCATCGCCGAGACGATGACGCCGGGCGAGCTGGTGACGCTGATGAACGAATATCTGTCGGCGATGACCGACATCATCGAGAGCCATGGCGGCTATGTCGACAAATATATCGGCGATTCCATCGTCGCCATGTTCGGTGCGCCCGCCGACGATCCCGCGCATGCGCGCCACGCCGTCCATGCCGCGCTGAAATGTCACGCAAAGCTGGCAGAGCTCAACGCCGGCAGCGCCGCTCTCGCCGGCCGCGGCCTGTCGCACCGCATCGGGCTCAACAGCGGCGAGGCCGTGGTCGGCAATATCGGCTCCCGCCGCCGCTTCAATTACACCGTGATGAGCGACACCGTGAACGTCGCTTCGCGGCTCGAAGGCGCCAACAAATACTACGGCACCGCAATCATGGCCTCGGAATCGACGATGGCGCAGACCGGCGACGGCTTCGCCTGGCGGGAACTCGATGCGATCCGGGTGCTGGGGCGCGGCGAGGCGATCAGGGTATTCGAGCCGCTCGCGGACAAAGGCGCGGAGAGCGCCGGGCAGAAACAGGTGGCCGCGGCTTACGCGGAAGGACTGGCCTGCTGGCGGGCGCGGGAGTTCGCAAAGGCGGCTGACGCGTTCGAGGGCGTAGCCAAGTCTGATCCGCCATCGTCGAAGTTCGCGAAACGCGCGAGAGCGCTCATCGAAAATCCTCCCCTGCCAGAGTGGACGCCGGTCAATACGCTGGAAGGGAAATAACGGTCGTCACTCGGCACGACGTCATCTCTCACCCGGAGAGAAAGCATCCGCGCTCGCATCCTTAAAACGGCAACCCCACGTAATTCTCCGCCAGCAGACGCTGGGCCGTTTCGGACGAAAGGAGGTATTCCAGTTCAGTCTGCTGGAGCCGGTCCTCGTATTCGAGCCGGTCGGGGAAGCGATGCAGCAGCATCGTCATCCACCACGAGAAGCGTTGCGCCTTCCAGATCCGCGCCAGCGCCTTGGCGGAATAGCCCTGAAGCCCGGAATCGTCGCCGTTCTGATAGTGCGCGAGCATGGCGTGGTAGAGATAATAGATGTCGGAGGCGGCGCTGTTCAGCCCGCGCGCTCCGGTCGGCGGCACGATGTGGGCGGCATCGCCGGCGAGAAACAGGCGGCCGTAGCTCATCGGCTCGGCGACGAAGCTGCGCAACGGTGCGATGCTCTTCTCGATCGACGGTCCGGTAATCAGGCGGCCGCCGACCTCGTCCGGCAAACGACGCTTCAGCTCGGCCCAGAACGCATCATCGCTCCAGTCCTCCACCTTGTCGGTGAGCGGCACTTGGACGTAGTAGCGGCTCAGCACTTGCGACCGCAGGGAACACAGCGCGAAGCCGCGCTCGTGCTTCACATAGATCAGCTCCGGCGACACCGGTTTCGTGCGCGACAGCACGCCGAGCCAGCCGAACGGATAGATCTTCTCGTATTCCCGCAGCACGTCCTTCGGGATCGACTTGCGGCTGACGCCGTGAAAGCCGTCGGCGCCGACGATATAGTCGCAATCCACTCGGACGGTCTCGCCATTCGAACGATAGGTCACGTAAGGCCGGTCCGAGGTCAGGTCATGCGGCGTCACGTCCTCGGCGTTGTGCACGACGTTGCCGCCGAGGCGGTCGCGCGCCTCATAGAGGTCGCGCGTCAGCTCGGTCTGGCCGTAGACCAGCACCGAATTGCCGCCGGAGTGCTTATGGAGGTCGATCTGGGAGAGCACCCCGTCATGGGCGATCTCGAATCCCTTGTGGATCTCGCCCTCGCGGTCCATCCGCTCGCCGCACTGAGCCTCGCGCATCAACCTGGCGAAGCCGTGCTCGAGCACGCCGGCACGGATGCGGGCAAGCACGTGGTCGCGGCTGGATTTTTCCAACACGACCGTGTCGATACCCTTGAGGTGCAGGAGCTGGGACAACAGCAGCCCGGACGGCCCGCCGCCGATGATACAGACCTGGACTTTCATTTTTTCGTCCTCCTCTGCACTTTCTTGCAGATCCAGCGCCGCTGACCGATGGAGGCTTCCGTCTTTGTCTTGTACTATTCGAACATGAGAAGCGCAGCCCCCGCCCCGGCAATCCGGGTCTACAATCTGTTCGGCGAGTCCGGCGATCTGCCCGATGTCGTGCATTGCGAGACGATAGCGTCGCGTTCGGTGCTGCACGATTGGACGCTGGCCGTGCACCGCCATGCCCGGCTGCACCAGGTGCTGCTGATCGAGCGCGGCGGCGGCGAAGCCACGCTCGACGGCCGCGTGGTGCAGCTGAAGCCGATGCAGATCGTCAACGTGCCTGTCGGCCACGTTCATGGCTTCCGGTTCGTGCCTGACACCCAGGGCTGGGTGCTGACCATCGCCGCGGAAATATTGGACGAAGCGCTGCTCGCCTCCGAAGGACTGCGCGGTGCCTTGTCGCGCTCGGCCGTGATACGCGGCACCCCCCAGATCCGGACCACCATGAAGCAGATCTTTGCCGAACACGCCGCGCGCGATTTCGGCCGGGCGCATGTGCTGCGTGCACTGTCGGCGGCCATGATTGGGCTGGTGGCTCGCGCGCTCACCGGCGAGAGCGGTGGCAACGGCACGGCTGAAAGCGGACTATTCCGCCGCTTCGAGGCGCTGCTGGAACAGCATCATCTGGAACGCTGGAGCGTTGCGGGCTATGCGGGTGCGCTGTCGATTACGCCGACCCATCTCAACCGGATGACGCGGTCAGCAACCGGCGACACCGCCTCGCACCTGATCCTCAACCGGCTGATCCGCGAGGCGCGGCGCAACCTCGTCTACACCAATTTGCCGGTCTCGACGATCGCCTATGCGCTTGGCTTCGAGGACCCCGCCTATTTCAGCCGGGTCTACGCCGCCGCCACGGGCGTGTCACCGCGCGCCTTTCGCGCGCAGCTCCACGGCGAGGAGACCTAAGACGATCACACGTCGAAGAACACCGTCTCTTCCGGCCCCTGCAAATTGATCGTGAAGGAGTACACGATCTTGCCGGCGCGTTCGCTGCGCTTTGCGATCAGAGTCGAGCGCCGGACCGGCTGCTCGATCAGGTTGAGCACGGGGTCGGCGGCGTTGGCAGCCTCTTCGTCCGAGAAATAGAGGCGCGTGTTCAGACCGATGTTGATACCGCGCGCGACGATCCAGACATTGATGTGCGGAGCGCCCTTGCGGCCCGTCTTGTCGATGATCGCGCCCGGTTTGATGGTCTCGAAGGTGACGAGACCACTCTCGAAGTCGGAGCCGGCGCGGCCCCAGCCACGAAATTCCTCGTCGAGCGCGCCGGTCGACCGGTCGGCCGGATGGTTGTAGCGGCCGGCCGCGTTGGCCTGCCAGATCTCCAGCAGCACGTCGCGCAGCGGCGTGCCGCTGCCGTCGATCACCTTGCCCTCCAGCGTGATGCGTTCGCCTTGCGTGTTCGGCGTCACCAGCATGTTGGAGAAATTGTTCTCGAAAATGTCGAAGCCGGCCATGGCCGGGATCAACCCGATATGCACGTAGGGCCCGGCCGTCTGCGACGCGGTTTCCTTGAGGTAGTTGAGCGGCTGCGGCATGGACTTAGTTCCCTGCGGTGCGATTTTCAAAGTAAGTGGAGCGCTGGCCGCGCAAGACGATGTCGAAGCGGTAGGCGAGCGAGTCGAACGGTGTGGATGCGTTGAGGTCGAGCGGCGCGACGAGACGCTCCAGCGCGTCCTTGTCCGGGATCGTCGTCAGGATCGGGCAGACCGGGATCAGGGGATCGCCCTCAAAGTACATCTGGGTGATCAGACGCTGTGCAAAGCCCGAGCCGAACACCGAAAAGTGGATGTGAGCGGGACGCCAGCTGTTGACGTAGTTGCGCCAGGGATAGGGTCCCGGCTTCACGGTGCGGAAGTAATAGTAGCCGGTGTCGTCGGTCAGCGCGCGGCCGCAACCGCCGAAATGCGGATCGACCGGCGCCAGATACGTGTCCTTCTTGTGCCGGTAGCGGCCGCCGGCATTGGCTTGCCAGAACTCGACCAGCGTGTTCGGCACGCCGCGGCCGGTCTCGTCCAGCACGCGGCCGTGGACGATGATGCGCTCGCCGACGGGATCGCCGTCCTTGGCGTAGTTGCGGATCAAATCATTGTCGAGCGCGCCGAGGTCGTTGTGACCGAACACCGGCCCCGTGATCTCCGAGACCGAGTTCTCAAGCGACAGCAGCGCCTGGCGCGGCGAACGTAGCACCGACGATTTGTAGCCCGGCGCGTGTGCGGGCGGATGCATGGAACGGTCGCGTTGGAAGAAGCCGCCGTCACGGAGCGGCGGCGTGAACGGCTCGGGGTGGTTGAGGCGGGGATCCCGCAAGGCTGGCGCCTGGACATGCATCGGCGTTGTCTCTCCCTGTGGCGCCCCGTTTGGGCGCACGACTTATCGGGAGATGATGGCGCCGGCTATTCTCAAGATAAATAGATCGATTATAATGAATTCCATGAACAAAATCGATCATTTGGCGCTTGATGGCTACGCGCTGGAGCTGTTCCTGGCGGTGCTGGAAGAGGGCTCGGTGACGGCCGCCGCAACGCGGCTCGGCCTGACGCAATCCGCGGTCAGCCACGCCCTGAACAAGCTGCGGCGGATCGTCGGCGATCCGCTGTTTGCCAAATCCGGCCGCGGCATTGTGGCCACGGCGCACGCCCAGGCGCTCGCGGCAAAGGCGCGAGCGCTGATCGACGAGATGCGGAGCTTTGCCGGCGGCGTCACGTTCGAGCCGGCGAGCGCGCAGCTTTCGCTGACAATCGCCGCGAACGACTTCCAGCGCGACCTGCTGCTGCCGCGGTTCTTCGATCATGTCGCCGTGCAAGTGACGAGCTTGAACCTGCGCGTGATCCCCTCGCAGTCGCCCTCGCCCGCGATGCTGCGCGAAGACCGCTGCGATCTGCTGATCACGCCGCTGCCGCCATCCGGCGTGGACATCGTGCAGAAGCGCCTGCTGCAGGACCATTACGTTTGTTACTATGACCCCAAAGCGCGTGCCGTGCCGGCTACGCGCGGCGCCTATCTCGCGGCTCGTCACATCACGGTGGTCTACACTGACAATGAGCGGCTCGACTTCGATCGCCGGCTTGCAGCCAACGGCTTCCACCGCGACATCGCGATCTCCGTGCCGAGCTTCTCCGGCGTGCCGTCCTTCCTGCGTGGCTCGCAGATGCTGGCGAGCATGCCGAGCCTGCTGGCGCCCGGCGTGATGCACGGCTTCGCGCAGGTGCGGATTCCGCTGGCCTCGCGCACGCGAACCCTGGCCGAGCTGCCGATGTTCATGGTCTGGCACCAGCGCTATCAGAAGGACCCGGCGCATCGCTGGATCAGAAGCCAACTCGAGACCGTGGCGGCGACGGCCTCGCACCCCTGAACACGCGGGCTGCGGCGCATAAGCCACACCCAAGTCCGGAAACGACTCTTCGAATGCGGTAGCCGGTCGAGTTCAACCGAACGGTTGATGCACGTTGTGTGATTCCGCGCCACGGTCGCGCAACTGGTGCGACGAGGTGAATATAATGAAGAAGAATCTTGCGGCGCTCATGCTGGGCGCGACCGCGGCATGGACGGTCACCAGCGCCACCGCCGGAGAAATCGAAGACGTCAATGCGCGCCTCGAGGTGCTGGAAAGGCAGAACGCCGCGATCCGCAAGGAAAATGCCGCGTTGCGCGCGAACCAGCAGTTGCGCGAAGAAAATACGCGGCTGAAATCGCAAGGCGAACGCGCAACGAGCGAACCTGCCAGGACCGGGGCCCGATCACACCAGGACAATTCCGCATTCCGGGCGGTCACTGCTGTTTCGCAACAGGCCAGAAATCCGTTGCAGGCGTATGCCGCAGACCTACCGGTCAAGGCACAACTGCTTGCCGGTCCGGGACAGTTCAGGGCCTGGATCGAAGGCGGCGCCATCTTCAGCGGCGGGGATCCGATATCAGACACTTACGGTCTCACCGGACAGTTCGACCTGACGCCAAAGGTCGGATGGGAAACGGCTGCTGGCTTCGATTATCGCTTCGCCGGATCTCCCTGGCACATCAGCGGCCAGTTCCGCTACGGCGAGGGAGGCAAGAGCACCGGCCTGGACTCACTGACGCAAACAATCGTCGTTGGCGCTGCGAGCCAGACAGGCACGGAAATCTTCGCCAATACCTACAAGGAAACCCGCTGGCTCGCCGATCTCGCGGTGGGACGCGACATCGCCGGCAGCGGACCGAGCACGCTTCAGCTGAAGGCCGGCCTTCGCGTTGCCGAATTCGTCACCCGGAGCTCAAGCTCGGACGTCCAGGCCGCGACCAGCACTGGTGTTGCGTTGCCTGGCTTTCCGGCGATCACCAGCTTTTCCACAACGCTCTCGACATTGCGCGATACGCGCGCGAACTTCCTCGGCGCGGGACCACTCATCGGTGTCGAGGGCTCGGTCCCATTTGGCGGCAAATTGTCGTTCGATTATGCCGGCGACGCCGCCCTGCTACTCGGCCGGCAGCAGTCGGCGACCAGTTCGTCGACCCTGTTCTCGGTAACGCCGTCGGTCCTTTCTCCCCTCTTTCCAGTCGCGAATACGCTCTCGACGAGCAACGATCGGTTGTTTGCCGGGGTGCTCAGCGCCGACATTCAGGTTGGCGTCTCCTATTGGATGACGCAGAACCTGAAACTCGGCGTAGGCTATCGGCTCGATGCGTTCATCAATGTGTTCAACCAGGCAGGCTCCTCCAACTCCGGTCTGACGCCCGACCGCTACACGCACGGCCCCCGCGTCACGCTCACGGGAGCGTTCGACGCCATGTAAGCCACCCGGACCGTGCGCAGACCGGTTCGCGAACGGGCTCTCGGAGCGATTTCGGGCCGCCCTCGCGCAGCCGGATGCTCGGCGGTGGCCTGCCCTTCGCCAAATCCACTGGTTGCGCACGGGGAGCCACGCTAGAATTCCACCCATGACAGTGACCGACATTGCGAGCCGGACCTACAATCACAGCTGGCGGCTGGATCCCATCATCCGCAGCCTGCTTGATACGGACTTCTACAAGCTATTGATGTTGCAAATGATTCGGGAATCTTACCCGAATCAGCAGGTGACATTCTCGGTCATCAACCGATCGCGCCATGTCCGGCTCGCCGAAATCATCGACGAGGGCGAGCTGCGCGCCCAGCTCGACCACGCCCGCACCATCCGCTTCGCCAAGAAAGAGCTGATCTGGCTTGCCGGTAACACTTTCTACGGCAAGACCCACATGTTCTCGGCGGACTTCATCCGCTGGCTGGCCGAATTCCGGCTGCCCGAATACGAGCTGCGCAAGGTCGAAGGCCAGTACGAGCTGCACTTCCACGGGCCGTGGAGCCATACCACGATGTGGGAGATTCCTGCGCTCGCCATCCTCAACGAATTGCGCTCGCGGGCAGCGATGAAGGGCCGCGGCCGCTTCGAGCTCGACGTGCTCTATGCCCGCGCCAAGGCCAAGCTGTGGACCAAGGTGGAACGCCTGCGCAAGCTGGATGGCTTGCGGCTCTCCGATTTCGGCACCCGTCGCCGCCATGGCTTCCTCTGGCAGCGCTGGTGCGTGGAGGCCGTGAAGGAAGGCCTGGGCCCGTCCTTCATCGGCACTTCCAACGTGCTGCTCGCGATGGACAATGATCTCGAAGCCATCGGCACCAACGCCCATGAACTGCCGATGGTCGCGGCGGCGCTGGCCAAGGACGACGAGGAGTTGCGGTGGGCGCCCTATCGCATCCTCGACCAGTGGCGCCAGACCTATGGCGGCAACCTCCTGATCGCGCTGCCCGACGCTTTCGGCACCAAGGCTTTCCTGCGCGATGCGCCGGAATGGGTCGCCGACTGGACCGGCTTCCGTCCCGACAGCGCGCCGCCGATCCAGGCCGGTGAGGAGATCATCAAATGGTGGGAGCAGAAGGGCCGCAATCCCAGGGACAAGCTGCTGGTGTTCTCCGACGCGATGGACGTGGGCTCGATCGAGGAGACCTACCACCACTTCACCGGCCGGGTGCGGCTCTCCTTCGGCTGGGGCACCAATCTCACCAATGATTTCGTCGGCTGCACGCCGGACGGCTCGTTCAACCTCGATCCAATCTCGCTGGTCTGCAAGGTGTCGTCGGTCGACGGACATCCGGCCGTCAAGCTCTCCGACAATCCCGAGAAGGCGACCGGCCTGCCCTCGGAGATCGAGCGCTATTTGCGCGTATTCGGCGATGCCGGCCGCGTGCGCAAGCCGGTGCTGGTCTAGCGCCAGAGCAATCTCTCCATCGGGTAAACCACTTGGGGCGAATGCGCGACATCGGCTCGCCGATGCTGCGTCAGTTCCGGTTCGACGGCATTTGCAACGATCTGCCAGCATCCGCTTCACAACGCCTTCACCCTGCGACGCAGTCTCCTGGCGTTTTCAAGTCGAGTTAAGCACCTTTGGCGCGTAATCCGCGTTATGAGCGGATCGCTCCGCTGGGGTCGTTGAGCGACTTGGGGAACGCAAAGTGTTTCGCAGAACAGCGCCATCAACGAAGGGACGCAACTTCCTTCACGTCATCAAGCTCGTCTCGCCTTTCGTCACGGTCGTCCTGCTGCAGGCGGCGATCGCCGGATTCAGCCTGGAGGTGATGTCCTCCGTCCGCGCCTATGTCGCGGGCGAAGCGCTATGGTCCCGCTCGCAGAAGAACGCCGTCTATTTCCTCAATCTCTATCTGCATTCGGGCGACGCCAGCCAGTTTGCGCAATATCAGACCTCGCTGGCCGTTCCCATCGGCGACGAGTTCGCGCGCTGGGCGCTCGAGCGCGATCCGGTCGACGTCGAGGCCGCCCGCATCGGCTTTCTGCAAGGCGGCAACCATCCCGATGACGTGCCGGGACTGATCTGGCTGTTTCGCTACTTCAAACAGGTCAGCTTTCTCAAGGAAGCGATCCGCGAGTGGGCTGCCACAGACCCCATGCTGCTGGAGCTCAGCGTGTTCGGCGAGGTCATCCGGTCAGAGCTGAAGAATGGGCCCGTCCAGGACAGCAAGCGCCTGCAATTATTGTCGTCGCGGCTGTCGGAGCTCAACACCCAGTTCACGGTGCACGCCAAGCAGTTCTCCACCGTTCTCGGCGAAGGCTCGCGCGCCATCAAGATGACGCTGACTGGCGTCAATATCGTCACAGCCATGACGCTGATCCTGCTCCTGATCTGGCACACGCGGCGATTGGTGCTGCAACGACAGGCGTTCGAGGATGCCTTGCATGCCGAGAAGGAGCGCCTGGCCTGGCAGGCGTCGCACGACTGGCTGACCGGCTTGTCCAACCGCCGCGCGTTCGAGGCCCGCCTGCAAAGCGAGTTGGACGGCACCGCGGCGGGTTCGCTGGGCCTGATCCTGCTCGATCTCGATCAGTTCAAGGACGTCAACGACAGCTGCGGTCACCTCGCCGGCGACCGCCTGCTCCGCCAGATTTCGCGCCTCCTGCAACAGGAGCGGCGGCCGCATGACCTGGTGGCCCGGCTCGGCGGTGACGAATTCGCCCTAATCCTTCCGCAATGCACGCCGTACGACGCCGTCGATATCGCCGAACGGCTGCGCCGGGCGCTCGAGCTATCCGTCTTCGCCTGGGACGATCGTTGCTTTGCAGTGACGGCCAGCATCGGCGTTACCTGCATCAGCGACGGCAACACCACGCTCGAGGACGCGATGCGGCGCGCGGATGCCGCCTGCTATCGCGCCAAGGAGAACGGACGCAACCGTGTTCAGGTCGACAACGGGACGACGGACGTCATCGTCGTCACCTCTCGGCAACGCAAGTCCGCCAGCGCATAGCAGCGCTCAGCACTTTATCGTATGGGCAGAATCCCGAGCCCCGCGAGATGCGCATCCAGAAATTGTTCGACCTGCTGGCGCAGCATTTGCGGCGGTACGGCCACCATACGCTCTTCGAGGCCGAGCGAGATGATCCCGTGCACGGCGGAAAACAGGGTGCGTGACAGCAGCGCGATCTGCACGTCGTCTGCATTCGGAAGCAGCCGCACCAGGGGCGCATGCATCAGCGCGAAGGCGTCCATCACCATCTGAAGGATGTCATCGGGGTAAGGGCGGTCGTCCTCCATCCGATGCTCGAACAGCGAGCGCAGCAGATTGGCGTTCGTCGCGAAGAATTCGAGGTAGGTCGCGGCCAGCCCGTAGAGCTGGCGAACGGGATCCTCGGCCGGAACCTGGCCCAACCGCAACGTCAGCGCCTTAACGGTCTCCCGATTCACGGTCAGGATCACCCCGTCGAAGTCGCCGAACTCGTTATAGACGCTGCCAACCGAGCAGCCGGCGGCGTCCGCGACGTCCCGGACTTTCAACGATTTCAATCCCTTAGCTGCAACAACGCCGCGAGCGATCTCCACGATCTGCTGCCGCCGGCGAGATTTTTTTCGATCTCGCAACGATCCATCTTGAACATTGTTCATTTTCAGGATACTCATTTGAACAATGTTCAAGTTAACCCGGAGACCTGCAAAATGCAAACCCTCGCTGTTGATATCGCTTCCACCTTCGTCGATGACGCCACAGCTCTCGTGACCGGATTTGGCTGCGCCCTCCTGCGGTTCGCGACGGGGCCGATGGATCGTATCGCAAATGCCTGCGACATCGCCGGTGTACTGACTGAGCGCCGCGCGACCTTCCGGATGTGGCGGGCCAACCGCGGCCGTGCCCGTCATGAGGGCCGCCGCATTGGCCTGCTCGGCCGCCTCTCGCCCTTTCGCGGCCTCGCCCATCTCACCTGAGGCGAGCGCAGGCCGGCACGTTCGGGTCGCCCCGAATGCAATATCAAACCGCAAGGAAGGACTTACCATCTCCCGACATTCGAGCCGATGCCGCGGCCTACGACGATGCGGTTCAGGTTTCCCTCAGCGCCCTGAGCAATATCCTGGCAGGCGCAGCCTGTCTGGATAAGGCCGCAAACGAACCATTGCGAACCAAACCACGCCACGCGGAGACCAACAGGATCGGAAGGTGAGCGCGCAGAGCAGGCCGGGGCGACTGTCGTCAACCCAATAGCCCGTCGCATATTCTCTGGACCCAAAGTCCATCCGACAATGAAACTTCAGGCAGCCTTTCCAAAACAGGACTAGTCATGATCAGGGATTTGATGTCGTCACGCCGCTTCGCGCCGCTGTTCTGGGCGCAATTCTTCTCGGCGCTGAACGACAACGTGCTCAAGAACGCACTCGTCATCATCCTGCTTTACAGTGCCGCGACCGGCCATGGCGATGCGCTGGTGACGGTCGCAGGCGCCGTCTTCATCTTCCCCTATTTCATTCTGTCGGGACTCGGCGGCCAGCTCGCCGACAAATACGTCAAATCCGTCGTCGCAAGGCGACTCAAATTCGCCGAGATCTTTGCCGCGGGCTTTGCCGCGGCCGGCTTCTTCCTGCACTCGGTGCCGCTGCTGTTCGCAGCACTCGCACTGTTCGGCGTCATCGCTGCGCTGTTCGGTCCCGTGAAATACGCGATGCTGCCGGACCAGCTCGAGCTCGGCGAGCTCGCGACCGGCAACGCGCTGGTCGAAGGCGCGACCTTCATGGCCATCCTGCTCGGCACCGTTGCCGGCGGCCAGTTCGTGGCCGGCTCCGCGCATATGGGCTGGGTCGCATCGGCCGTGGTCGTGCTGGCCCTGCTGTCCTGGGCCTTCGCCTCCCGCATTCCCGCGACCACGCCGTCTGCACCCGATCTGCCGGTCGACGGCAATCCGTGGACCTCGACGCTCGGCCTGCTGAAGACGCTGCACGCCGATCACCGGCTGTGGGACGGCACCGTGATCGTCTCCTGGTTCTGGCTGGTGGGCGCCATCGTGCTCTCACTGCTGCCGGCACTGGTCAAGGAGGTCATCGGCGGCACCGAAGGCGTGGTGACGTTGTGTCTCGCGATCTTCGCAATCGGCATTGCCATCGGCTCGCTGTTCGCCGCGAATCTGAGCCACGTTCGCCCGAACCTCGCGCTGGTGCCCATCGGCGCCATCATGATGGGGTTTGCCGGCATCGACCTCGCTTGGGCGATCGGCGTGACCGCCAAGGGCCAGGACATCACGGCTGCCGACTTCGCGACCTCCTTCGCGGGCCTGCGCATGCTCCTCGACTTCGTCGCCTTCGCGTTCGGCGGCGGGCTGTTCGTCGTTCCGTCCTTCGCCGCCGTCCAGGCCTGGTCGGCTCCCTCGGAGCGCGCCCGCATTATCGCCGCCGGCAACGTGCTACAGGCCGCCTTCATGGTGGCCGGCTCGCTGTTCGTCGCGCTGCTGCAGGCCGGCGGATTGCACATCGGCTGGATCTTCTTCGGCCTCGGCGTCGCCAGCTTCGGCGCGGTCTGGTTCGTGCTGACGAAGTGGGGCAAGGAAGGCGTGCGCGACTTTGGCGGCCTGCTGTTCCGCGCGCTGTTCCGCATCGAGGTCCGCGGGCTGGAGAACCTGCCGCCTGCTGGCACGCGCATGCTGATCGCGCCCAATCATGTCAGCCTGATCGACGGCCCGCTGCTGCACGCCGTGCTGCCGATCGACGCGAGCTTCGCGGTTGATACCGGCATCGCCAAGGCATGGTGGGCCAAGCCGTTCCTGCGGGTAGTCAAGCACTACACCATGGACCCCAGCAAGCCGCTGGCCGCGCGCGACCTCATCAAGCTCGTCGCCGCCGGAGAGCCGGTGGTGATCTTTCCGGAGGGACGCATTACCGTCTCCGGCTCGCTCATGAAGGTCTATGACGGCACCGCGATGATTGCGGACAAGGCCGACGCAGTCGTCGTCCCGGTCCGCATCGAAGGCGCCCAGCGTTCGCATCTCAGCTATCTCAACGGCAGCCAGATCAAGCGCTCGTGGTTTCCGCGGGTGACCGTCACCATCCTGCCGCCGGTCAAGCTTCCGGTCGATCCGTCGCTCAAGGGCAAGACGCGCCGCAACGCCGCGGGCGCAGCACTTCAGGACGTGATGATCGACGCCATGGTGAAGAACGCCATGCTCGATCACACCCTGTTCGAGGCGCTCGGACACGCTTACCGCGATCGCGACACCGGCAAGGTCATCATCGAGGACGCGCTCGGCACCAAGCTGACCTATCGCAAGCTGATCCTGGGCGCGCAGGTCTTGAGCCGGAAGCTGGAGAACGGCTCCGCTATCGGTGAGAATGTCGGCGTGCTGCTGCCAAATTCCGCAGGCGTCGCCGTCGTCTTCATGGCGCTACAAAACATCGGCCGGGTCCCGGCGATGCTCAACTTCTCGGCCGGCCCGGTCAACGTCCTCGCCGCCATGAAGGCCGCACAGGTGAAGACCGTGCTGACGTCCAAGGCCTTCATCGAGAAGGGCAAGCTCGACAAGCTGATGGCGGCGATCTCCTCGGAGGTTCGCGTCGTCTATCTCGAGGATGTCCGCGCCTCGATCGGCACGGCCGACAAGATCAAGGGCCTGCTCGCCGGTACTACGCCGCGCGTCGTTCGCCAGGCGAGCGATCCGGCCGTCGTGTTGTTCACGTCGGGCTCGGAAGGCACGCCCAAGGGCGTTGTGCTGTCTCACCGCAACATCCTTGCCAACGCCGCACAGGCGCTGGCGCGGGTCGATGCCAATGCCAACGACAAGGTGTTCAACGTGCTGCCGGTGTTCCACTCGTTCGGGCTGACCGGCGGAATGATGATGCCGCTGCTCGCGGGCATTCCGATCTACATGTACCCCTCGCCGCTGCACTATCGGATCGTGCCCGAGCTGATCTACCAGACCGGCGCCACGATCCTGTTCGGCACCGACACGTTCCTCACCGGCTACGCCCGCTCGGCGCATGCCTACGACTTCCGCACCCTGCGTCTGGTGATCGCCGGCGCCGAGGCGGTCAAGGATCAGACACGCCAGGTCTTCATGGAGCGCTACGGCATCCGCATCCTCGAAGGCTATGGCGTCACCGAGACCGCGCCGGTGCTGGCGATGAACACGCCAATGGCCAATCGCCCGGGCACCGTTGGACGCCTGTCGCCGCTGATGGAAAGCCGCCTCGACCCGGTCCCCGGCATCGAGGACGGCGGACGCCTCTCGGTGCGCGGACCGAACGTGATGCTCGGATACTTGCGGGCCGAAAATCCGGGCGTGCTCGAACCGCTCGCCGAGGGCTGGCACGACACCGGCGACATCGTGGCGATAGACGCCGCCGGCTTCATCACCATCAAGGGCCGCGCCAAGCGCTTTGCCAAGATCGCCGGCGAAATGGTCTCGCTGTCCGCGGTCGAGAACATCGCGACGACCCTGTGGCCGCAGGCCGCATCGGTCGCGGTTTCGATCCCGGATCCGCGCAAGGGCGAGCGTATCGTGCTGCTGACGACGGAAAAGGGTGCCGAGCGCAGTGCAATGCAGGGCCAAGCCAAGGCGATCGGCGCATCCGAGTTGACCGTTCCCGCGGCGATCATGGTGGTCGGCAAGGTGCCGCTGCTCGGCACCGGCAAGACCGACTACGTCACCGCAACGACGATCGCTCGCGAGCAGGCGTTTGGACCAGAGCGCGAGGTGGCATAAGCGAGATGCACGAGGCGCCTCAATCAGGTGACGCGCGATGCCCGGGAGTGGTTCTGCTTCACGGCATCGCGCGAACCTCGGTGTCCCTGACCAGACTGGAACGGGCGCTCCGGGCCAACGGCTTCGCAACGCTCAACATCGACTATGCCAGCCGCCGCAAGCCGATCGCCGGGCTGGCGGACGATATCCATCCAGAGGTTGCCCGCTTTGCCGAGCGTGAGGCGCCGCTGCATTTCGTCGCGCATTCCATGGGCGGTCTGGTGACGCGCACCTATCTCGCAAAATACCATCCGGACCGGCTTGCCGGCGTGGTGATGCTGGGCACGCCGAACGGCGGCAGCGAGGTCGCCGATCTCCTCAGCCGATATCGCCTCTACAGCGCATTCTACGGCCCAGCCGGACTCGAGCTCACCGCCACGTCCACGCCCCGGCCCGACGCCCTTCCCCCCGTGGACTATCCCGTCGGCGTGATCGCGGGAAACCGCTTCATCGATCCCGTCGCAGGCCTCTTTGTTCTGCCGAAGCCGAATGACGGACGGGTCTCAGTGCAAAGCACGATGGTTGCCGGCATGGCCGACCATATCGTCGTGAAGGCGTCCCATACCGGACTTCCGCGTCACGCCGCCGCGATAGAACAGACGATCGCTTTCCTGCGCGACGGCCGCTTCCGCACCGCCTGAATCTCAGGAGCCTGCTTCACTGCGCCGCTCCTGCGCGTAACGCACCAGTGCTGCGAAGCGATAGATGCCGTGCACGAACTTGCCGTAGGGCATGGTGACGAACAGCGCGAAAACTGCGCCCAAATGCAGCGCCAGCAGCGGGCCCATGGCGGCGGTGTCCCGCAAGAGCAGAAGCAGCATGCCGGTGAACCCGGTCAGGAACAGCATGGCGATGAAGCCGACATCCATGCCGTAGCGCTGCTCGTCGAGCAGCGCCGGATCGCGCCGCATCTTGGCGACAAACAGGCCGATCGGCCCGATGATCAGGCCGATGCCACCGAGCGTGCCGAGCACCACCGGCAGATCCCACAACGGATACGGCGCGTGGCGGCCGAGCAGATACTGATACAGCGTGGCGATCGAGGTCGCGGCGAAGCAGAGCAGGAAGCCATAGAAGGTCAGGTGATGGAACAGCTTGCGCCGGTCGGTCGGCTTGTCATCCTCATTGTAGCAGCCGACACCGCCACCGTGGAGATAGCGCAGCTCACCAGCGTCGCGTATCGCCTGAAAGATCGAGCGGCCGTCCGCACGGCCGCCGATCGGCGGACCGATATCTCGCCAGAAGGCACGCACGCTCATCACCAGCGCGAAGATCGCATAAAGGAAGGCGGCGCTGAACAACGCTGCCATCGCGTTGTGCGGCATCAGCTTGTAGAACGCGCCGGGGCCGGTATGCACGCCAAACAGCACGCTGCGGTCGTTCAGGGCAGCGAAGCCGAGGATGAAGGCGGCCATGCTGAGCGCGGCGACGATGCTGATGACGAGACCGTTACGCGCGAAGGCACCGGACAGCACGTGCGGCCAGGCATAGGCCGCGTAGGATTCTGCGCGCGCGATCGCCAGCGTCTGCGGGACGTTGACGTTGAATTCGTGCGGCGGCGAGAACTGGCAGTCGACGTAGCAGGCGCCGCAGCCATGGCAGAGATTGGCGAGATAATTGAGGTCGCCATCAGAGAAGGCGCGCCGCATCTCCATCGCGGGAAACACCGCGCAAAGACCCTCGCAGTAACGGCAGGAATTGCAGACCGTCATCAAGCGGTCGGCTTCGTCCAAAATTATGGTTCCGTGCATGGCTTTACTTCGTCAGACCTTTGCCCTCGAGCCATTTCTGGATCAGGGCCGCGACCTCGAGGTTGTTCTTGTCCATCATCACCATATGCGAATTGCCTTTGATGCCGGTCTGCGGGAGATCGACGATGTCGACGCTGCCCCCGGCCGCCTTGATGGCATCCGCAAAGGCGATGCCATTGGCGCGGATCTTGGGCCAGCGCGAATCGCGCTCGATATAGTCGCCGTAGATGATGAGGGTCGGGATGTTCTTCAGCACATCCGCCTTGGCGGGATCGCCGATGCCGGCCGGCTCAATCGCAATCAGCGCCTTGACCTTGTCGGGGCGGGCTTGCGCGACCTTGAAGCCGAAGGTGCCGGCTTGGCTGTGGAACAGAAGCACCGAGGGGCCGACGCGATCGATCTCGGCGATATAGGCGGCGATGGTCGCATCGTCGGTCGTGGTCCAGCGCGGTACGTTCTGCTTGACGAAATTCTCGTAACCCTCGACGGGGAACTGGTTGCCCGGCAACAATCTTCGCTTGGCGGGATCGGGATCGTAGGAGTTCGGCCCATCGCCGATGCGGAAACGCTCGAACGGATTGGCCGTGGTCAGGAAGACCGGCTCGCCTTTGAAGATATCGGGGTATTGCGCCCAGCCCGCGCGTCCGCGCTCTACCGCGTCGGAATTATAGACCGCCCATCCCTTGCGCAGAAAATAATTCAGCCACCCTTCGCGTCCGTCCGGCGTGGTCTCGTAGGTGACGCCGGTCAATCCCCCGCCGTGCCACATCAGCAAGGGATAGGCACCCTTCTCGTTGGCCGGCAGGAAATACTGCACGTACATCTGCTCGACCTGATACGTGCCGTTGGGATCGACCTTGGCCGGCACGCCGCCGGGCGCGAACACGACCTCCCTCACCGGCTTGCCGGAGATTTCGACAAGGCGGCCGCCGACATGGAACGAACCCATGTCTCGTAGCGTGATCGGCTCAGCCGCGTGGGCGTGGCCGACGATCAGCAGCGCCGCGATCGCGGCAGTGGCAATGCGTGACATGGTTTCTCCCAAGATCTTTTCTTCGTCCTAGTTCTTCGCGTGCCGTGCCGCTTCCCGTCCTGCAATCCGTCCGAACACGCTGCCGATGGTCATGCCCATGCCGGCGGCATAGCCCTTGCCGAGCACGTTGCCGGCCATGATCTCGCCGGCAGCGAACATGTTCGCCGACGGCTTGCCGTCGGCCATCAGCATCCGCGCTTCCCTGGTCACGCGCGTGCCGAGATAGGTGAAGGTAATGCCGGGCCGCACCGGATAGGCAAGATAGGGCGGCGTCTCGATCCGCCGCGCCCAATGCGTCTTCTGCGGCGTGATGCCTTCGGTGCGGCAATCGTCCAGAATGGTGTGGTCGAAGGTGCCGGGCTGCACCGCGGCGTTGAACTCGGTGATGGTCTTTTCCAGTGTGGCCGGATCGAGCTCGAGCTTGCCGGCGAGCTCAGCCACGGTCTGCCCGGCGATCGGAGGAAACAGCGTCGGCATGAAGCTGGTGACAACGGTCGAGTCGAAGATGATGTAGGCGATCTGGTCGGGCTGCGCGGCCACCAGCCGACCCCAGATCGCGTAGCGCTTCGGCCAGATGTCCTCGCCCTCGTCGTAAAAGCGCTGCGCGTGCTTGTTGACGACGATGCCGAACACGACCGAATCGTGCCTTGTGATGATGCCACCATCGAATTTCGGCGCGCGGGCGTCGATCGCGACCGCATGGCATTGGGTGGGATCGCCGACCTCCTGCACGCCCTTGGCGAGCAGCATCTTTAGGATCGAGCCGCGGTTATAGGGCGTGCCGCGGATCAGGAAATTGTCGGCGGCGTCGCCCCAATATTGCTTCAGCCATTCGATGTTGGCCTCGAACCCGCCGGCGGCGGCGACCAGCGACGCGGCGCGGATCTCGGTGTCACCCTTGATCGGCCGCTTGAGGCGAGCGGCGAGAAACATGCCGTCCTCGATCACGAGGTCGGTGACCTCGGCATCGTATTCGACTTCGACGCCGAGCTTCTCGGCGGTCAGATAAAGTGCGTTCAGCATCGCGCGGCCACCACCGAGAAAGAAGGAGTTGGTGCGACCGAGGCTCAACGTGCCCCCGAGCGAGGGCTGCCAGCGTACGCCCTGCTCCACGATCCAGTTCAAGATGTCCTTGGACTCGCGGATCATGTGCCGGGCGAGCAGCTCGTCGGTTTGGCCGCCGGTGACGCGCAGCAGATCCTCCCAAAACTCCTCCTCAGTGTAGGGGCCGGTCAGGATTTCGGTCGCCTCGTCATGGGCGCAACGCATGTTACGGGTGTGGCGCGTGTTGCCGCCGCGATAGAATTTTGGCGCACCTTCGAGCACCAGAACCGACGCCCCACCACGTCGCGCGCTGATCGCCGCACACAGCGCCGCATTGCCGCCGCCGATCACCAGCACATCGTATTTGCTGCTCATGCCGTCTGCCCGATGCGACGAAATTGGAGACATTCTGCCCCGCCGGCGGCCCGGTCAATCCGGTTTAACATTGCGCACCTTTGTATACAAAGATATACAGAGATCCAGCAAGCGCCATCGCTGCATGGGCAGGATGCGCGAGCCCACGGGGACGCATGGCAAGACGCCCGACAAAGGCAGGCGGCTCGATCGCGCGCGGCGGCGGCGTGGCGCTCGGCGAGGCCGTGTTCCGCTCGCTCTGCGAGGCGCTGCAGGCCGGCAGCTACCGTGCTGGCGACCGCCTGCGCGAGGAGGAGGTCGCCCAGCGGCTGAAGGTCAGCCGCACCCCGGTGCGGGAAGCTCTCGGGCGGCTTGCGGCACGTGGGTTCGTCGAACCTGCCGGCGGCCGCGGCCTGATCGTACGCAACCTCGACATCTCGGAGGTGCTAGAACTCTACGCCATGCGCGAGATCATGGAGGGCGCCGCTGCCCGACTTGCGGCCGAGCACGCCTCGACGCCCGAAATCGACGCACTCCGGGATATCGAGCAGGCCTTTGTCGAAGCATCCGCAGCCGAGACGGCAGGAGAGATGGCAAGGCTCAACCGCGCCTTCCACGAAGCCATCTACCGCGCCGCGCGCAACCGCTATCTCGATAACGCATCAGGCGAATTGCAGGACTGGATCGCACTGCTCGGTCCAACCACGTTCACGGTATCGGGCCGCCCCTCGACCAGCCACGGCGAGCACCAGGCCATCATCGACGCCATCGCGGCTCGCGACGGCGGCAAAGCGGAGCAACTCGCGCGTGCACACATCCGCGAGGCGCTGCGCTGTCGGCTGAAGCTGTTGCAAAAACAGTAGCAGAGCGCGTCGCTCAGGCGACCAGTTCCGCGACGATCGCCTTCAACACGTCCCGCACATCGCCCGGACTGAGCCGCACCTGCAGTCCACGCTGACCGCCATTGACGTACACATAGTCATGCGCGAGCGCGCTCTGCTCGATCAAGGTGCGCACGGGCTTCCGCTGCACGAACGGGCTGATGCCGCCAACCTTGTAGCCGGTGAGGCGCTCAGCCTCCGGCGGCTTCATCATCTGCGCCGACTTGCCGCTGAAAGCGGCGGCGAGCTTCTTCATCGAGACTTCCTGGTCGGATGGGACGATCACGCAGACCGGCTTGCCGTCGATCAGCGCCATCAGCGTCTTCAACACGCGGGCGGGGTCTTCGCCAAGCGCAGCAGCCGCCTGGAGGCCGATGCTCTCGGCATCGGGATCGTAGTCGTAAGCGTGGACGGTGAAGGCAACGTTGGCGGCTGTGAGCGCGCGTGTGGCTGGGGTGGCTTTGGACATGGACGATGTTTACCACCGCCGCTGCGAGGAGCGAAGGGACAGGTACGGCGCAGTCCTTCCTCGAGTCGTCCTGGCGAAAGCCAGGACCCATTACCTCAGGGAGGCGTTTTGGGAAGACTCTTAGTGCGCCAGGACGACGCCGGGGTGTTGGATGATCCCCGCGCCGCCTAACGACCGCCGCTGTCCTACTCCGCCGCGTCGCGCATTTCGGCGCGCTCGGCCCTGGCCGCGCAGAACTTGAACTCCGGGATCTTGCCGAACGGATCGAGCGCCGGATTGGTCAACAAATTCGCCGCCGCCTCTGCGTAGCAGAACGGCATGAAGACCATATTCTCGGGAACGTCGCGGTCGGAGCGGACCTTGACCTCGACCGCGCCGCGGCGGGTCTCGAGCCGGATGAAATCGCCCGGCGCAAGCTTTTTCCTGTGCATGTCCTTTGGCGACATGAAGGCGACCGCCTCGGGCTCGATCTGGTCGAGCACCTGCGCGCGGCGGGTCATGGAGCCGGTGTGCCAGTGCTCCAGCACGCGGCCGGTCGAGAGCACCATCGGATATTCGGCGTCGGGAATCTCGTCCGGCGGGATGACGTGAGCCGGCACGATCTTGCCGCGGCCGCTCGCGGTCGGGAAGCCCGTGGTGAAGATGATCTCGTTGCCGGGCATGTCGGGACCATCGACGGGATAGGTGACGGCGCCCTCGCGGACCAGCCGCTCCCAGGTGATGTTCTTCAACGACGGCATCAGCTCTGACATCTCGGTGAAGACATCGCCGGGACCGGCATAATTCCACGGCAAGCCCATGCGCTTGCCGATCTCCTGGATGATCCAGAGATCCTGCCGCGCATCGCCGGGCGGCTTGATCACCTGGCGCGCGAGCTGTACGCGGCGGTCGGTGTTGGTGAAGGAGCCTTCCTTTTCGGCAAACGCCGAGGCCGGCAGGATAACGTCGGCGTGGAATGCGGTCTCGGTGACGAAGAGATCCTGCACCACGAGATGATCGAGCATGGCGAGCGCCTGGCGCGCATGCTGGAGATCGGGGTCGGACATGGCGGGGTTCTCGCCCTCGATATACATGCCCGTGATCTCGCCGGCGTGGATCGCGTTCATGATCTCGACCACAGTCAGGCCGCGCACGGGATCGAGATCCTGGCCCCACAGCTTCTCGAAGGCACCGCGCATGTCGTCGCGGCCGACCGGCTGATAGTCCGGCAGGAACATCGGGATCAGGCCGGCATCGGAAGCGCCCTGCACGTTGTTCTGGCCACGCAGCGGATGCAGGCCGGTGCCGGGGCGGCCGACCTGGCCGGTGATCAGCGCCAGCGCAATCAGGCAGCGCGCATTGTCGGTGCCGTGGACGTGCTGGCTGATGCCCATGCCCCAGAAGATGATCGACGACTTCGCCCGCGCATAGGTTCGCGCGACCTCACGCAGGGTCTGCGCCGGGACGCCGCAGATCGGCTCCATCTTCTCCGGGGTGAACTCCTTGATCTTCTCCTTGAGGTCCTCGAACCCCTCGGTGTAGCCGGCGATGTACTGATCGTCGGTCAGCCCTTCGGTGATGATCGTGTGGATCATCGCGTTCAGCATGGCGACGTCGGAGCCCGGCTTGAACTGCAGATGATTGGTCGCATGGCGCGACAGCGTCTGCCGGCGTGGGTCCATGACGAACAGCTTGGCGCCGTTCTGCTTGACCGCATTCTTGATGAAGGTCGCGGCGACCGGATGATTGACGGTCGGGTTGGCGCCGATCACGATAATGACCTCGGCGTCCATCGCAGCCGAGAACGGCGCCGACACGGCACCAGAGCTCAGGCCTTCGAACAGCGCCGCGACCGACGAGGCGTGGCACAGACGGGTGCAATGGTCGACGTTGTTGGAGCCGAAGCCGGTGCGCACCAGCTTCTGGAACAGATAGGCCTCCTCGTTCGAGCCCTTCGCCGAGCCGAAGCCGGCAAGCGCCTTCACGCCCTTCTCGTCGCGGATCTTGACGAGGCCCTTGGCCGCGATGTCGAGCGCTTCTTCCCAGCTCGCTTCGCGGAAATGCGTGAAGGGATTGGCCGGATCGACCTGGTCGTTGAAATCCTTCTTCGCGTTCGGCAGCCGCACCAGCGGCTTGGTCAGTCGATGCGGATGGTGGATGTAGTCGAAGCCGAAGCGGCCCTTGACGCAAAGGCGGTTGTGATTGGCCGGGCCATCGCGGCCCTCGGCATAGATCACCTTCTCGTCCTTGACCTCATAGGTCACCTGGCAGCCGACGCCGCAGAACGGGCAGAGCGAATCCACCTTCTTGTCGGCATAGACGACACGGGTCTGCGCCTCGTCGAGCATCACGGCCGGCATCAGCGCTCCGGTCGGACAGGCTTGCACGCATTCGCCGCAGGCGACGCAGGTGGACTCGCCCATGGGATCGTCGAAATCGAACACGATTTTCGAACCATGACTGCGATAGGCCATGCCGATGACGTCGTTGACCTGGACCTCGCGGCAGGCGCGCACGCACAGGCCGCACTGGATGCAGGCGTCGAGATTGACGCGCATCGCCGGATGGCTGGCGTCGGTCGCCCAACGCTCTGCGGCGGGGAAGCGGCTCTCGGTGACCCCTGTGGTTTCGGCCCAGTGCCAGAATTTGGACTCCGGATCGTGCGAGGTCTCGCGCGCCGGCTGATCGGCGACCAGCAGCTCCATGACCATTTTTTGCGCGGAAACAGCGCGCGCGCTCTCGGTCTTCACCTTCATGCCGACCGATGGCGTGCGCTTGCAGGACGCCGCGAGCACACGCTCGCCCTCGATCTCGACCATGCAGGCGCGGCAATTGCCGTCGGGGCGATAGTCGGGCGCGGGCGAATAGCACAGATGCGGAATCTCGCGGCCCTGACGTTTTGCAACTTGCCAGATCGTCTCGCCTGCATTGGCCTCGACCTGCTTGCCGTCGAGCTCGAACGTAATCTTCGTCATTCGGCCGCTTCCTTGAACTCGTCAGGGAAATATTTGATCACAGTGGACAGCGGATTCGATGCCGCCTGTCCAAGCCCGCAGATCGAGGCATCGCGCATCGCCTGGCTCAATTCGTCCAGGAGAGCGCGGTTCCAGACCGGTTGCTGCATCAGCAGTGCGGCCTTCTGGGTTCCGACGCGGCACGGCGTGCACTGGCCGCAGCTCTCGTCCTCGAAGAACTTCATCAGGTTCAACGCGGCCGCGCGCACGCTGTCCTTCTGCGACAGGATCACGATCGCGGCAGAGCCGATGAAGCAGCCGTATTTTTCCAGCGTGCCGAAATCGAGCGGGATGTCGTCCATCGCCGCCGGCAGGATGCCGCCGGACGCACCACCCGGCAGGTACGCATAGAACTGATGGCCGTCGGCCATGCCGCCGCAATATTCCTCGATCAGCTCGCGCACGGTGATGCCAGCAGGCGCGAGCTTCATGCCGGGATTCTTGACGCGGCCCGAGACCGAGAAGCTGCGCAGGCCGTGACGCTCATGGCGACCGTGGCCCTTCCACCAGTCGGCACCCTTCTCGACGATGTCACGCACCCACCACAAGGTCTCGATGTTGTTGATCAACGTCGGCAGCCCGAACAGGCCGACCTGGAATGGATAAGGCGGCTTGTGCCTGGGCAGGCCGCGCTTGCCCTCGATGCTTTCGAGCAGCGAGGATTCCTCGCCGCAGATATAGGCGCCCGCGCCGCGGCGCATGTGCAGCGTCGGACCGCCCGGCGGCAGCTTTGCGATCTCGCGTTCGAGGATTTCGCGCGAGGCTGGATATTCGTCGCGGAGGTAAATGTAGATATCCGAGGCCTGCACCACATGCGCGCCGATCAGCATGCCCTCGAGGAAGCGGTGCGGATCGCTCTCGAGATAGACGCGATCCTTGAACGTGCCGGGCTCGCCCTCATCGCCGTTGATCGCCATCAGCCGCGGGCCGGGTTCACCAAGCACCGCACGCCATTTGCGGCCCGTGGGGAATCCAGCGCCGCCGAGACCGCGCAACGAGGCGTCATCGAGTGCCTTCAGCAGGTCGTCCGTCGCTAGCTCGCCCGAGCGCAGGCGATTGAGCAGCTTGTAGCCGCCGCCGGCGACATAGGCGGCATAGCCGACATATTCGGGCAGATGCGCGTGGGTGTCGCCAGCCTTCGCCGCCGCCGTGACACTGGCGACCGTCGCATGCTCAACAAAGTTGTGTCCGACTTCCGCGGCCGGCGCCGTGTCGCAGCGACCGACGCAGGGCGCACGCACCACGCGGATGCCGGGACCGGACGCGTCCTGCAAATCGGCGAGCAGCTTCTCCCCGCCGAGCATCGCGCAGGTCAGCGAATCGCAGACGCGGATCGTCAGCGGCGCGATATCGGGCTCGCCTTCCTTCACCACGTCGAAATGCGCATAGAAGGTTGCGGTCTCGAACACCTCGGCGAACGCGAGCTTCATCTCGTCGGCGAGCGCGGCGAGGTGCGCGGCCGAGATCTGGCGATACTTGTCCTGGATCAGATGCAGATATTCGATCAACAGGTCGCGCCGCCGCGGCCGGTCGCCGAGCAGCTCCTCGATCTCGTGCGCTGCAGCAGGATCGACCTGCCTCCCCTTGGGCGTGGACTTGGCGCGCTTCCGTCCCTGGCCGGGATGTTCGAACTCGCGAACCTTGTGAACGTCTTCGTTGCTGCTCATGGAGACGTCGCGTTCTCTTTAAATGCGTGATCAGTCTAGGCCGGATCGCCAAAGCGATCAGCCTTCGTTTCCCGATTCGATCAGCGGAACACCGGTTCTGGGTCCCGCCGACCAAGCCAAATTCGACGCAACTCTAGTCTCTGGTATGCCAGATGCAAGACAATTTAGAGCGTCTCTAGAATGATTTAGGAGGCAGGCGGTCGCCCGCCATGCCCCTTTACGCGTGCGCCAGACGGAACCCGATCTCAGGTCTTGCTCATGCACTCTTCGATGTAGAACCAGCGGTCATCGCCGGCGAGGCCCTTGGCCTTCACGTCGGCGCGGCAGGCTTTCAGCTTCGGCTTGTTGGCAGCCCATTTCGCCTTCATGTCTTTCAGCTTTTGCATGGTGAGTTTCATCTTGCCAGGCTTGGCTTCGGTCGTTGCAGCAGGCGCCGCCGGTGTCGTTGTCGTCTGCGCGGATGCGGCATGAAGGCCAGCGACGAGCAACACGGCCGCAAGGCCAATTCGAAGGCAAGTTCGGGTGCGAATCATTTCAATCCCCCTAAGTCCCATTCTTGATGATGTCTGAAGGCCAACGAAGCGGAACGCCTGATGAGCATCCCGCTTCTGTTTCAACGGCGGATCAGAAGATTTTGACCGCGCTCTCCAACGTCTTCCAGACACCCCAAAGCAGGGGGACGCCGACGAAGGCCCAGAACAGCGCCGCCTTGGCGTCAAGCCCGCCAAATCCGATGCCGTAGGAGCCGTGCGGCCCCGCGGCGGCGGCGTTGGCGCTTGCCGCCTGCAACTTGGCGACATCAGCCTCCTTCATGTGCCATTTCGAATCGACCGGCTTGATTAGGTAGTTGCAAATCAGGCCCGCGATCAGCATGGCGCACAGGATGTACATGGTGGTGTTGTAGAGCTGGTCGCGCGGCACGCCTGCCGCGAGTTGGAACTCGCGGATGTAGTTGACGACGACGGGGCCGATAATGCCCGCGGTGGACCACGCCGTCAGCAGCCGGCCATGGATGGCGCCGACGAACTGGGTTCCGAACATGTCGGCGAGGTAGGCCGGCACGGTGGCGAAGCCGCCGCCATACATCGACAGGATGATGCCGAAGCCAAGCACGAACAGCAGCTTCGAACCCATCGCCGCAAAAGTCGGCGCCAGCGCGTAGAGCACGATGCCGAGGATGAAGAACGTATAGTAAGTATTCTTGCGCCCGATCTTGTCCGACAGCGATGCCCAGAAGAAGCGGCCGCCGATGTTGAACAGCGACAGCAATCCGGCGAAGCCCGCGGCGATCGCGGCAATCTGCGCCTTCTGTCCCGCATCAAGCGCATTGAAGCCGACGCTAGGCAGGCCGATCAATTTGCCGGCGAAGATCTCCTGGAGCATCGGTGAGGCCATGCCGATCACGCCGATGCCGGCCGACACGTTCAGGCACAGCACCCACCAGATCAGCCAGAACTGCGGCGTCTTGTGCGCATCATTGAGATGGACGTTGGCCTTCGAGATCATCGCGTTGGCCTTCGACGGCGCGGTCCAGCCCTCGGGCTGCCAGCCGGGCGGCGGCAAACGATAGCGGAACGCGCCGATCATCATGAACACGAAGTAGATGATGCCCATCGTGACGAAGGTCTCCCAGACGCCGACCGAGGTCGGGGTCTTGAAGTAGTTCATCAACAGGTTAGCCAGCGGCGCGCCGATCATGGCGCCGCCGCCAAAACCCATGATGGCCATGCCGGTCGCCATGCCGCGGCGGTCCGGGAACCACTTCACCAGCGTCGACACCGGCGAGATATAGCCAAGGCCGAGACCGATGCCGCCGATCACGCCCGAACCCAGCCACAACAACCAGAGCTGATGGGTGTAAACCCCGATCGCACCGAGGAAGAGGCCGCCGCACCAGCACAGCGCCGAGACGAAGCCGGCCTTGCGCGGGCCCACGCGCTCCAGCCAGCCGCCCCAGACCGCAGCCGCGATACCGAGCAGCACGAAAAAGAGCGTGTACATCCATCCCATGCTGGCGACCTTCCAGTCGCAGCTGGTCGTGAACAGCTCCTGAAACAGCGACATCTCTGCGCACGCCTTCGGCGCGGTCACTCCGATCGCGCGCGACAGCGGCAGCCAAAACACCGAGAAGCCGTAGGCCATGCCGATGCAGAGATGGATGCACAGGGCGGCCGGTGGCACCAGCCAGCGATTGAACCCCGCGGTCGCGATGGTCCGCTCGCGATCCAGAAAACCTGCGCCGGCACCCGAAAGTGTTCCAGCGCTCTCGATGGTAGACATGCATTCCTCCCCTGAAGCCGCCCTTCTGAACGGCCTGCCACGACGGTCCTGTTCCTCAGCCTGCAGCGCAGCCTTTGTCCCTGCTGCTCCGCACAATGATCGACGCGCGCCAGGATCGTCACGCGCATCCGAGACGTTAAACCCCTAACCTCGGGGGCTATGCCCGACGCCACGGCCGGGCTTCTTTCGATGGCCCATTTGCTCCGCACATCGCAGGCAAGACTCGACCTCCGCGTCTCGGCGGAGGAACTCAATTGGGGCAGAAGTGGTGATCGATGTCGATAGACAAAAGGTAGGTATCAACCGAGTGACCGCCGGCTAAGTGGGCGGCGCACCATTGAAATTTTCTATCGATCGATTGGCCTTCTCAATCAAGAACACGATACGCGCGTCGTTGCGCTCGGTGATCTCCACCGTGTCGCCGGTCTCTCGGATCAGGTTCGGAATGTCAATCACCGACAGGGGATCGGTGCAGTACACTTCGAGCTGATCGCCCGGCTGCAACGGCTTCAGCGCTTTGCGCGTCTTCAGGGCGGGCAGCGGGCATTTCAATCCGGTGAGATCGAGCGTCGTTCTGGTCATCGGCGCAACATGGCGCGAGGGGTCGATGGCGTCAACGCTTGGACAGCGCCAACATAGCACTCAGACTCAGAGCAAATCGGCATAGGACAAGAAACCCACGCTCTGCCCCGGCTCGACACGCGTAACCTCCTCATCGAGCTCGATGAGGCCGTCGGTGTCGACCAGAGAGGATAACAGCCCCGCGCCCTCGCGTGGAAACTTGATTGCCTCGAGTGCGCCGTCCTGCATGCGCCGCAAGGAGGCGCGAACATACTCGCGACGACCCGCCTTCTTCTTGTAGGTGAACGCCGCGCGCACCGGGATCGGCAACGGCGGCGCCTGCAGGCTGCCCGCAAGCGCCAGCACCGTCGGCCGCACCACATGCACGAAGGTGACGAAACTCGCGACGGGATTGCCCGGCAATCCGATCAGCGGCGTGCCCTCGATGATGCCCATCGCCACGGGCCGTCCCGGCTTGATCGCCATCCGCCACAACACCAGCGAGCCGATGCTCTCGACTGCCGCCTTGACGTGATCCTCTTCCCCGGTCGATACGCCGCCGGTGGTGAGAATCAGATCGTGCGTGCCGGCGACTTGCTTGAGGCCATTCGCAAGCGAGATACGTTCGTCGCGCAAAATGCCGAGATCGCTGACGTCGCAGCCGAGCCGGCGCAGCATCGCCATCAGCATGAAGCGGTTGGAGTCGAACAGCTGCGAGGCCGCGCGCGGCTCGCCGGGCGAGGCCAGTTCGTCACCGGTCGAGAACACCGCGACACGGATGCGCCTGACGACGTCGAGCCTGACCAGGCCGAACGCCGCCGCGAGCGCGACATGCTGCGGCAGCAAGCGCTGGCCTGCGCGCAGCGCAATGTGGCCCTGGGGAATGTCCTCTCCCGCAGGGCGGACATTCGCACCCGGCTTCAGCCCCGGCGGCAGCACAATTCGGCCGGCATCGTCGACGCGGACGTCTTCCTGCATGAAGACGGTTTCGGCATCCGGCGGCATCGGCGCGCCGGTGAAGATGCGCGCGGTGCGGCCGGCCTTGATCGGCGCCAGTGCCAGACCGCCGGCCTGGATGCGGCCGTCGAGCGGGAGTGCCCGCTCGGCGCTATCAGGAAGATCTGCGTTGCGCACGGCGTAGCCGTCAACAGCGGAATTGGTGAAGGGCGGCAACGGCAGCGGCGCCGCGATATCTCGAGCCAGCACGCGCCCATCGGCATCGATGAGCGCCACGGCTTCGAGATCGACAATCGCGTTGACGCGCGTCGTGATGAGACCAACGGCCTCGTCGACCGACATCATCGGTCCGCCGAAGGCAAAACAATCGTCCGACAGTTGCGCCATGGTGCCTCGTCAGCGCATCGCGGCGCTTTTCGCGACCGCTTCCTCGACCGGCATCGCCGCGCGCAGCAGCAATTCCGCGGCCGCGGCGATATCGTCGAGATGGACGGTCGGCAGTCGGGTTTCAATGGCGACATCGGCCGCGATCCCGAAAATTCCGGGATCATCGGGAAACAGCAACGGCTTGTCGTTGGCGGCGCGATGCACCTCGATCTTGCGATGCGGCTCGCGCTTGAAACCCTCGACAACGACGAGATCGACGGCCGACAATTTGCTCAACAGTTCCGGCAGACGCGGCTCCGCCGCTCCGCGCAATTCGTGCATCAGCGCCCAGCGATTTGACGAAGCAACCAGCACCTCGGCCGCGCCGGCCTCGCGATGGCGCCAGGAATCCTTGCCGGGCACGTCGACGTCGAACTGGTGATGCGCATGCTTGATGACAGAGACGCGCAAGCCAAGCGCATGGAAATGCGGGATCAGCCGCGTCAACAACGTGGTCTTGCCCGCACCGCTCCAGCCTGCAAGGCCGATGACTTTCATTCCAGCTCCGTCTCCGCGAGCGACCCGGTCCTTGATGGAACCACCCTCTCCTCCGTCATTGCGAGCGCAGCGAAGCAATCCAGGAATGCATCCACGGCGGCAGCCTTGATTGCTTCGCTTCGCTCGCAATGACGAATAGGCGGCATTTCGTTCTCTCGCTAGCATGCTTATATCGGCTTGACCCGAATGTCATGCTAACGTCGCGGCCATGATGAAAATCGACAAAGCCCCAACGCCCCTGATCGTCCCTGACACGGACGACCCGCGTCTCACCGAGAGCGTGACCGGGACCGACCAGTCCGGCGCCAGGATCGAGATCAAGGTGCCGGTGGAGCGCCCCCTGACGCTCTACCTGAATTCGCAGGAGATCGTCACCATGATGACGATCGGCGACTATCCGGAGTATCTGGCGCTGGGCTATTTGCTCAACCAGAATATGCTGAAGTATAATGACGCGGTCACCGAGGTCGAATACGACGACGACCTGCAGGTGGTGGTGGTGCGCACCGAGCACCACACCAATTTCGAAGCCAAGCTGAAGAAGCGCACGCAGACATCGGGCTGCGCGCAGGGCACCGCCTTCGGCGATCTGCTGGAGGCGGTCGAGAGCGTCGCGTTGCCGAAGGCGGAGCTGCGTACCTCCTGGCTCTACCAGATGACCCAGACCATCAACACCATGCCCTCGCTCTATCTGGAGGCCGGCGCGATCCACGGCTGCGTGCTGTGCAGAGAGGGCGAGCCGCTCTGCTACACCGAGGATGTCGGCCGTCACAACGCCGTCGACAAGATCGCAGGCTGGATGTACCGCCACGGCGTCGATGCATCCGACAAGATCCTTTATACCACCGGACGGCTCACCTCCGAGATGGTGATCAAGACTGTCCGCATGGGAATTCCGATTTTGGTGTCGCGCTCCGGCTTCACCGCCTGGGGCGTCGATCTCGCCCGGCAGGTGGGCTTGACCCTGGTCGGCCGCGCACGCGGCAAACGGTTCATCGCGTTGTCGGGGGCAGAGCGCATCGTCTACGACCAGAACCTCGCTTATGTCGAGGAGGAATCGGCCAAGCACAAGCGCAAGGGTGAAAGTGGTGACGATTAGCTTTCCGACCACGCAAGGCGTGCTGCTCGCCGGCGGCCTCGCGCGGCGCATGGGCGGCGGCGACAAGCCGATGCGCACCATCGCCGGCCGCACCATCCTGGAACGCGTAATCGCACGCCTGAAGCCGCAATGCAGCGGCCTGATCCTCAATGCCAACGGCGATCCCGACCGCTTCGCTCCGTTCGGTTTGCAGGTCGTTGCCGACGACGTGCCCGGCTTTCCCGGTCCGCTCGCCGGCATCCTTGCCGCGCTCGACTGGACCGCGGCGAACCGGCCTGAGGTGGAATGGGTGCTCAGTGCCGCCGGCGACTGTCCGTTCCTGCCGCGAAATTTGATCGCGCGCTTGCATGAAGAACGCATCGCGGCGAATGCCGAGCTCGCCGTTGCGGCGTCAGGTGGCCAGTCGCATCCGGTGATCGGCTTGTGGCGGGTTGGCTTGCGCGACGAACTGCGTCACGCGCTGGTGGTCGAGGATCTCCGCAAGATTGACCGCTGGACCGCACGCTATCCGCTCGCGACGGTGACGTGGCCGACGGAGCCGCTCGATCCGTTCTTCAATGCCAACACGGTCGAGGATATCGCGGAAGCCGAGCGGCTGGCCGCACTGGATGCGGCGTCCTAACCAAGCTCTACGCCGGCCGGAATCCGGCCCGCTCCAGCGCGGCGCGCGCTTCGTCCGAACCGAGTGCGGCGAGAAAGGCCTGTACCGCAGGACGCTGCTTGCGCGCCGTCACCAACGCGAAGTCATAATGTTCCTCCGCGAGCGGAATGAAACCGAGGCCGACCGCATGGGCGACCGGCGCAATGGTCACGCCCCAGTCGACGCGGTGCTGTGCGACCGCCGCGGCCACCGCGTTGTGCGAGCGTGGCTGGTTCCAGTAGCCTTCCGGGCGCGCGCCACCGAGCAACCGCTCGATCAGGATGCGCGTGCCGGCGCCCTGGTTGCGGTTGACCATGATGCAGGAGGAATCAGCGAGCGCCGCGACGACGGCGTCCTTCGCGCTGTGGCCTTCGAAACGCTTGTCGCCCTTGCGAAACACGATGCCCTGCATCCGCCGCCAGCCTGGCACGAGCTCGAGCCCTTCGACGAGGTAAGGCGTATTGTAAGTCTCGCTCTTGTCGTCGAACAGATGGATCGGCGCCAGATCGCATTCGCCGCGCCGTGCCGCCGCAAGTCCGCCGAGACTGCCGACCGCGATCGAGCGCACGGTCAGGCCGGCATGCGCAAGTTGCGCCGTGACGAGATCGAGGCCGGTGCAATGGCTGCCGACGATCACGAGATCGGGCACCCGCACATGCGGCGTGAAAAGCGTCACTTCGGCTTCGCTCCCGGCCGGCATCTGGTCGGCGAGCGCGTCGATGCGCAGAAAGCCGTCGGCCTGCGCGAACGACGTGATCGCACCGGACCCCTTGCCGGAGGGATAGGCGATCAAGCCGTCCTTGCCATCTACCAGCGAGACCATGACGAATTCGGTGCGGCCGAGCTCGGAAGCAATGCGCACTGGCACGGTCGCGTTGACCCTGGCATCGGAGCGCGGCGGCAGTCCGGCCATTTTGCGCAGCACCGGCACGATCATGTCGTGAAAGGTGAACATCGCCGAGGTCGGAAAACCCGGCAGGATCACGACCGGCTTGCCGTCGCACACCGCAAGGCACAGCGGCTTGCCGGGCTTGAGCGCAATGCCATGCGCGATGATGCCGGGCTGGCCGAGCCGGCCGATAATGCGATGAGAGAGATCGCCTGCGCCTTTCGACGTGCCGCCGGAGAGCACCAGCAAGTCGGCGTCCGCCAGCGCACGCCGCATGGCGGCTTCGAGCTGAGCGTCGTCGTCGGGAATGGCGCCGAGGAAAACCGCCTCACCGCCGTTCTCGTCGATCGCAGCAGTGACGATCGCGCCATTGGTATCGTAGATCGCAGCGGGCGCGAGCACCTCGCCGGGCTGAACCAGTTCGTCGCCGGTGGAGATCACGGCAACACGAGGTTTGCGCATGACGCTCACCTCGGCAATGCCGCAAGCCGCCAGCATGCCGACCTCGCGCGAGCCGATAATTGTGCCGGTGCGTAGCAGCGCCTCTCCGCGCGCGATATCGGATCCTGCGTAGGATATGAATTGCCCGGGCGAGGCCGCGCGACGGACGTCGATCGCACCCGATCCCGCCGGCTGGGTATGCTCGACCATGACCACGGCATCGGCACCGCGCGGCAGCGGACCGCCGGTGGCAATCGGCGTTGCCGTTCCCGCCGCCACTTGCAGCGCCGGGACGGTGCCGCAGTGAATAGTCTCGCCATTCAACCCGAGGCGAACCGGCGCGCCTTCGCCGGCTGTCGCAAGGTCCGCCGAGCGCAGCGCAAAGCCGTCGACATTGGAACGGTCGAACGGCGGCACGTCGATCGGCGCAGTGATGTCTTCAGCGAGCGACGCACCGAGCGCAGCACCGAGTTTGCGCGTTTCGCTTAAAAGAGCGCGCGGGAACAGCGCGGCCTCGAAGCGAGCCAGGGCCTCCTCGCGGGAAAGGATTTTGAGGAACTGTTCCTGTTCGAGCGCGCTGCGGACTTGCGATTGCGGGATCATGGTCATGCTGAACCCATATCATTCCCACATCAGATAGGCATCGACAGGCGCGCCCGCTGCAAATCCCTCGTGACTGGCGGGAACAAGCAGCCATGCATCCGCGCGGGCGATTGCCTGGAGCGGCCATTCTCCTACCGCAAGCGGCACCCACGCATGATGTTCCTCGGCCAGCAGGACCATTTCGGCGATGCCGACGCTGGATGCAATTTTTCGCGCGAGCGGCAAGGCAATCCGTCGGCGCGGCAGCCGCGCGGACAGCCGGTCGACGAGGGGCAGCACGAGCGCGAGCCAGACCGCAAGCGCATGATCCGGCGATCCGGGCAAGGCGACGACAGGAATGGCTCCGAGCCGCCCGATCGCGGCGGTGCGTCCGGGCTGGAGCGCAAGACCATGGGCGATCACATCACCACGCTGGGCCAGCGCCGTAACCGCTGCATCCTTGCGACCGACACCGCTGCCGCCGATCGTCAGCAGGAGATCGCAGGTGGGCGCCCCGAACGCCTCCGCGATCGATCCCGCGTCTCGCGCGCCGGCCTCGCTCGTTTGCACATCCAGTCCTGCGGCGCGTGCGATGTCCGCGATCAAATGCATGGTCACCGTTGCACCTGATCCATTGACAATGCGCAGTCGCGGGCGGCGCACGCTCAGCCGGTCCAGTCCGGCGGCACGCGCGAGCAACAGAGCGGCAGGACCAAGCGGATTCCCCTCTGCCGCGGCAGGCGTTCGTCCGTCGATGTCGCTTCCAGCGCGCCTGGCGCCCTGCCCCGGCACGCCCTCCGCCAACACCTGGGCGAGCAGACCAGACACCTCGACCGCGTCAGCATCGAGCACACAGTCGCATCCCGCCGGCATTGCGTCGCCGGCTTCGACCCAGGCCGGCGCTGTTGCGAGAGGCAGCGGTGAATAGGAGGACGCGCCGACCAGATCATTGGCGCATAACGCCCAGCCGTCCGCGGCGGCGAGGTCACAAGACGGCCGGGCCGCGAGCAGCGGATTGCCCGCCGCGATGCAGCCGGCCGCTTCAATCAGCTGCAACTCCATCGGCGCGAGCGGATCAAGCCCTGTCAGCAACGCGGCGAGCGCGGTGTCGAGCGGCGTCAGCGATGGCGGCAGGCGCTGGGTCATGCGCCATGATGGATCATGCATCGCCCGGTTTGGCAACCGCTCGCGATACGAACGTCAGCCGCCCGACTTGTCCGCATTGGGGAAGAACAGCTGCTGTCCGTCGACCTTGTATCCGGCGATCGCCGCCTGTCCGTCGGGCGAGATCAGCCAGTCGACGAAGTCCTGCCCCAACTCCTTCTTCACGTTCGGAAACTTCAAAGGGTTCACCAGCATCACGCCGTACTGATTGAGCAGCCGCTTGTCGCCTTCGACGACGATGTCGAGATCGCCGCGCTCCCGAAAAGCGATCCAGCTGCCGCGGTCGGACAGCACATAGGCGTTCGCCACGCGCGCTGCATCGAGGGCGGAAGCCATGTCCTGCTTGGCCTCGCGGTACCAGGCACCCTGGGTGCGGGCGATGTCGATGCCGGCGACGATCCAGAGCGCGAGCTCCGCGGCATGCGTGCCCGAGCGGTCGCCGCGCGTCATGAACGGCGCGCCCTTGGCCTCGATCGCCTTCAGCGCGGTCGCGATGTCCTTGCCCTTGACGCCGGCGGGATCGCTCTTCGGCCCGATCAGCACATAGTCGTTGTACATCACGTCGAAGCGCTTCGCGGCAAAACCGTCGGCCACGAATTTCTCCTCCTGCGGCCGCGCATGCATCAGCACGACGTCGACTTCGCCCCTTCGCGCCCCCTCGAGCACCTCGTCGGCGCGCCGCGCGATCACGGTCACGTCGATGCCGGTCTTGTCACGGAAGATCGGCAGCAGGTAATCGAGCAGGCCGGACTCCTGCGTCGCTGTGGTCGTGGCCAGCACGATCTCGCGTTCCTCCGCGAATGACGCCGCAACGCCTGCGGCAAGGCCGCAGAGAAGCGCGAGTGCAACGGAGAGGCGGCGGACGGCCATGTTCGGGTTCCCACTGGCTATGACGCGCTCATGATGATGATCGATTGCGCCGCACTCGTGACGCGTTTGCTCGTTGCAGCGTCGGATGCGGACAACAACAGATAGAGCGCGGGTCAAACCACTACCGGCGACAGACTTTACCCTTCGCGTCGGGCGCCGACGACTCGGGAAATTTCGGCAACGCGCGGAGCGGCACGCCAATTGCTGTTGCGCGCGACAGCCGCAAGATCCGTTCCGCGCGAGCGATTCAGGATCGTTCACCAAAGCAGAGATCGCGCGTGGGATGTGTTGCAAAGCAGCGAGATGATCGGGCATGGTCGTGGCGGACAAAACTGGAAATGCAGAATTCCACCTGCGTCGAACTCCAAAAAGAAGCAAGAATTTGCATAGGAATGCAGGATGGAATTCCTGACGACCAGCGAAGCCGCCGACTATCTTCGGCTCGGCGAACGCAAGCTTTACGAACTCGTCACCACCGGCGCGATCCCATGCACCAAGGTGACCGGAAAGTGGCTCTTCCCGCGGCACGAGCTCGACCTCTGGGTGCTGTCCGGACTGGCGCGCCCGGCCGGCATGCTGATTGCGGAGCCGCCGCCGGTCGTCGGCGGCAGCCAGGACGAGCTGCTGGATTGGGGTCTGCGCGAATCCGGCTCGGGCCTGGGATCGATGAGCGAGGGCAGCGCGCGCGGGCTCGAGCGCTTGCAGCGCGACGAGGTGATGGCCGTGGCGATGCACTTCCACAGCCTCGATACCGACGGCAATCTCGCCGCCGACGCCAATGCAACCGTCCTGCGCGACGCTCCGGACCTGCATGATGCATTGCTGGTCGCGTTCGTGCGTCGCGAGCAGGGTCTCGTGCTGCCGCCGGGCAATCCCAAGCGGCTGCGCGGCCTTTCCGACGTGCTCGCGCTCGGGGCCAAGGTGGCGATGCGCCAACAAGGCACGGGCGCGCAGATGCTGCTCGACGTGCTGCTCAAGCGCGCCGGCGCCTCGACGCGCGATTTGCGCCGGATCGAGACGCCCGCCCTGACCGGGCCGGATCTCGCCGAGATCGTCCGCGCGGGACAAGCCGATTGCGGAATCGCGACGCGTGCGTCGGCGCGCTCGGCCGGCCTCGATTTCGTGCCGCTGGTCTGGGAGAATTTCGATCTCGCGATGCGGCAGCGCAGCTATTTCCGCCCCGCCATGCAGGGCCTGATCCGGTTCCTCAGCGAAAAGCGGTTGCTCCAGCGCGCCGGGGAGCTGACCGGCTACGATCCCTCGCCGGCCGGACAAATCCGCTTCGCCGCCTGACGTTGACGCCCGCCCCCAAATAGTTGCAAAAGAAACCAATTCAGCCGGGCCATACCCGGAGGGCACACCGGCCAATGCGCCGGATCAGGGGAGGACAAGCATGAAGCCAACAAGATTTGGACTGCCGGTTGCTGCCGGCTTTGCAGCAACGTTCCTGGCAGCGCTGATGCCGGGCGCTGCGATGGCGCAGGTGTCCGACGACGTCGTCAAGATCGGCGTGCTCACCGACATGAACGGTCCGGCCTCGGCGCCGACCGGCCAGGGCTCGGTGACGGCGGCGCAGATGGCGATCGACGATTTCGGCGGCACCGTGCTCGGCAAGCCGATCAGCATCGTCGTCGGCGACCACCAGCTCAAGGCCGACATCGGCGGCGCGATTGCGCGGCGCTGGTATGACGTCGACCAGGTCGATCTGATCGTCGACGTGCCGGTCTCCGCGGTCGGGCTCGCGGTGCAGAACATGGCCAACGAGAAGAAGCGGCTGTTCATCACCCACTCCACCGGCACCGCGGATTTCCACGGCAAATTCTGCTCGCCCTATGCGATCCAGTGGGTGTTCGACACCCGCGCGCTCGCGGTCGGCACCGCGGACGCCGTGGTCAAGCGCGGCGGCGACAGCTGGTTCTTCATCACCGACGACTATGCCTTCGGCCATTCGCTGGAGCGCGACGCTTCGGCGGTGGTGACCGCCAATGGCGGCAAGGTGCTGGGCTCGGTGAAGCCACCCTTGGCAACGCCCGACCTCTCCTCGTTCGTGCTGCAGGCGCAGTCCTCCAAGGCCAAGATCATCGGCATCGCGGCGGGTCCGCCCAACAACATGAACGAGATCAAGACCGGCTCCGAGTTCGGCGTGTTCAAGGGCGGCCAGCAGATGGCGGCGCTGCTGGCGCTGATCACCGACATCCACGGCCTCGGCCTGCAGGCAGCGCAAGGGCTGTTGCTGACGACCTCGTTCTATTGGGACCTGGACGACAAGACCCGCGAATGGTCGAAGCGCTACTTCGCCAAGATGAACAAGATGCCGTCGATGTGGCAGGCCGGCGTCTATTCGAGCGTGATGCACTATCTCAACGCCATCAAGGAGACCGGCACCGACGATCCGCTCAAGGTCGCAGCCAAGATGCGGGAAAAGCCGATCGAGGATTTCTTCGCCCGCAACGGCAAACTGCGCGAGGACAATCTGATGGTGCACGACCTCTGGCTGGTGCAGGTGAAGACGCCGGAGGAGAGCAAATATCCGTGGGACTATTACAAGATCCTCACGACGATCTCGGGCGACAAGGCGTTCGGCCCGCCGGACCCGGCATGCGCGATGGTGAAGAAGTGATGGGCGACGCAAGCTAGCCGCCACGTCATGGCCGGGCCTGTCCCGGCCATCCACGATCTTTCATGCTGCGCCAAGAACGTGGATGCCCGGGACAAGCCCGGGCATGACGATTGTGGGTACAGCCGCGCCCTACTTCACCACCCCGATCTCGCGAAAATACTTCATCACGCCGGGGTGGATCAGCTCCGGCTTCGGCGCGGCGGCGACCGTGTTTGCGGCCGTGGTCTCGCAGGCCTGTGCGAGCTGCTTGCAGAATGGCGGCTCGACACCGTGAAGCGTCTTCGCCAGGCGATAGGCGATATCGTCGGGCAGATCTTCGCGCGTCAGGACAAAACTCCAGGACCCCAGCGAGGCGATTGGCTCGGACTGGTTCGGATAGCTGCCGGCCGGCACGGTGAGCGGCTTGAGGAACGCGCGCTTGGCGCGGATGCGGGCGATCTCCTCGGCACTGGGCGCGATGAAGCGCGCGCCTGACGCGCTCGAGGCCACCGCTGCAAAGCCGGGCCAGCCGATGCCGGCGCCCCACAGTGCTGCGACGCGGCCATCCTCGACCATCGCGGGGCCGTCGCCGGCGCGGTCGAGGTAGATCGCCTTGAAGTCCTCGTCCTGCTTCAACCCGAGACCATCGAGCACATAGCGGGCCAGGATCGGCAGGCCGGAGCCCTTGGCGCCGAACGCGACGGGCTGACCGACCAGATCGCGGATGGTCTTGTACGGACTGTCCGCGCGCACCACGAACATGCCGGGATTGGAATAGATCGCCGTGAGGATCTTCAACCTTACCGGCGCGCGGCCGATGCCGGCGAAGGCCTCATAGGCCGGCTCGCCCGCGACCAGAGCGAGATCGAGCTCGCCCTTCTCCAAGAGCGGAATGTTCTCGTTGCTGCCCTTGGTGTTGCGCGGGGCGATGATCACTTGCGGATCGGCCGCGTTCATCGCTTGGGCAAAGGCGTTGCCATAGAGCGGAAAGCCGCCGCCAGGCGTCGCGGTGCCCAAGCTGATCGTCAGGCTGGGTGTCGTGGTCGGAATGGCGTTGCCTCCGGTTTGAGCGGCGGCGGGGCTTGAAAGCAGCGCCGCGCCGAGAAGGAAAAGAAAAGCGAATCTCATGGTCGGTCCCGGCGGGGGCGCGTCAACATCGACTTGCGGCGATGTAGGCAGCGCCCCGATTTTGTGAAAGCATGCAGTCCAACGACAATAGAACAATGGGAGGCGTCATGTTGCGAATTTTGCGTAACAGTGTTTTCGGGCTGGTTTTCCTTTCAACGCTGTTGGGCGCCGCACCTCCCGCCTCCGCCGCTTATCCCGACCGCCCCGTGCACTGGATCATCGGCTTCTCCGCCGGCGGCCCGGTCGACATCGTGGCGCGGATCATGGCGCAGTGGCTGTCGGACCGCTTCGGCCAGCAATTCATCGTCGAGAACAAGGCCGGCTCCGGCGGCAACATCGCGGCGGGCGCCGCGATCGCCTCGCCGCCGGACGGCTACACGCTGCTGTTCGTCGCGCCCAACAACGCGATCTCGACCTCGCTGTACAAGAAGCTGCCGTTCGACTTCCTGCGCGACACCGTGCCGGTCGCGAGCATCATGCAGCTCACCAACATGCTGGTCGTCTCCAACGCGTTTCCGGCGAAGACGGTTCAGGAGTTCATCGATTACTGCAAGGCCAATCCAGGCAAGATCTCCTTTGCCTCGTCCGGCAACGGCACCTCGGTGCACATGTCGGCGGAGCTGTTCAAGGTGATGACCAAGTGCGACATGGTGCACGTGCCCTATCGGGGATCTGCGATCGCCTTCCCCGACATCATCTCCAACAAGGTGCAGCTGATCTTCGACAACCTTCCCTCCGCGATGGAGCAGGCCAAGGGCGGCAATGTCCGCGCGCTCGGCGTCACCTCGCCGCAGCGCTGGCCGAGCGTGCCCGACGTGCCCGCCATCGCCGAGACCTTGCCCGGATTCGAATCGGTCGGCTTCTACGGCATCTCCGCGCCGAAGGGCACGCCGCAGGACGTGATCGAAATCCTCAACAAGGCCGTCAACGAGGCGCTGAAGGACCCGAAGCTGGTCGCGCGCCTCACCGAGACCGGCGGCATCCCCAAGCCGATGACGCCGGCCGAGTTCGGCAAGCTGGTCACCGACGAGACCGAGAAGTGGCGCAAGGTGGTGGAGTTCGCCGGGGTGTCGGTGGACTAGCGCCGGGGAACTGCCGCCAGCCTGCAGCGCGCCAACGCGACATCGGAGGGGATCGGAAGACCCCTCCCAACAAAATGTGCGAAAACAACCCCATGCACAGTAGAAAGATCTAGCGATCACAAGGGGTTACAGAATCGAAAACCGAACCACCTGGCGCGATTGCCAGAGGGCGGGGGCGAAGGCTCGGCGAGGTGGCCTTGCGCCGGCGGGCAAAACAGGACTATAATGGCATCATCGCAAATTTCGGTTATTCGAAAATCCCAAGCCTTGCCGCACCGGCGTTTCCATCCGCCCGAGCCAGCATTGCACCCCCGCCTCCGTCCCTGTAAACGAACCGCGCACCGTTGCCGGCAGCAGCTTTCGCGGCCGTCTCGCGGCGGGGCCTGTAGCTCAATGGTTAGAGCCGGCCGCTCATAACGGTCTGGTTGCAGGTTCGAGTCCTGCCGGGCCCACCATAGCACTATTTCGCTTTTGATATTTCATATTAATTTGCTCCATTTGTCCCACCGGCGGGTTTCCGTCCCCTTAGTGAGACACTTTTCTGCTTTCGATGTTCGTCCAATCGAGTGAACGCGTTGTCGATCATGATGCGCTTCCTGGCTCCGCGGATGTAGATCTCAGCGGTCTCTAATTTCGACCAGCCGAATAGAGCACAGAGCTCTGGCGCGGTTGCGCCGCTCTCCGCCATGGCTAGGGCACTGGCCTTCCGTAACCCGTGTGAACTACACCTTGGCAGTCCCGCAGCGTCGCACCACTCTCTCATTTTGTTGCCAAAGCCGGCGATGGTGAACGGGCGAGCGTGGTCATTCACCAAATAACTGAGATCACCTGTCGGAGTTTGATCAAGTGCAGTTCTCAGCTCTCTGGTAAATCGGGCAACGATCAATTTGCGTGTTTTCTCCTTGTTGCGCCCCTTCCAAGACACAAACTCAAGATACTCGCCAGATTCATGTTGACGCCCAATCCGGCACGCATCGGAACGTCGAGCCCCTATGTTCAGCATAATCTCGAGCGCCAAACGCGCCTTCGTTCCCATCGTATGATGCAATCGGTAAGTGCTGATCTCAGATGACGTCCAGGTGTGAAATCCTGCCGTCTCATTTATCTTCTTGACTCCGATGGCCGGATTTGGCTTCGCAAAGCGCTTCTCTATGGCTCAACCGAAGAGCGAGCGGAGATATTTGACGAGCTTGTCAGCAGCACCCGGAGTAGATGAACGCTTATCACGACTACGTTCTACATCCTCCTTTCGAAGGGCAGCGAACGGTACCCCAGCCGACCAGCGCCGCAGCCCGGTTGATTGTTGGGCGGACTTTTTCAGTGGGCAGTCGGTGCTTGAGCCCTATCAAACCGCCTGCCAATGGCTCCCAAGCACGTGGCGTAACCGAAAACTCTCGCCAAATCGTCTCATATCGCTTGGCGGTGGCAACCCGGAATCCCAGCAGCGCAGGCCCGATCAACAGCAGCCACCATGACGCAGCTTTGTGGTTCGGCGTTGCGGTTCAAGACGGGGCCATTTGGCCCTGGTCGCATCGAGCATTGTCGAGAGCGCCGGGTGCCAGCCGGCTGCCAAACAGGCGGAGAAGGTTCGACCCCAGCTCCTCTCCCTCCGCCAACCACCCGGCAGGAGCCACACGCTGCACCTATTGGAAGGGATGATTTTGCAGCTGTACGAAGATACAGAGGAGAAGAAGACCGTGATCGCCCAGCAGTCTGCGGAAAAATCTGCTTCAGAGATACAACCAGTTGTCGCTGCGACTGCTCCAGCGGTTGCCGAGCAGCCCCCCGAGACAAAATCACAGGATCAGCCGCAATCCGGCGAGAGCTTACAGGCTGCACCCGCTGAAGGTCAGACATGAAGAAGACTAGCACCGCACCTCCAACTCCTTCGGTGGAGCATTGACCTTGCCCCCAGGTTTTATCCAGTTCTGAGTTCGTCCTTGCCCGCTGGATTTGCCGTGTTGGGCGGTGGGAGCGACGGGAGCTGGCGCGGAGCCTTCGGCATAGCGCAGCGCCAGATCCCGGCGCGGGTGACAGGTCATGGCGAACCCGGACGGGGTTCTCCATCCGGGCTGCGAGTGGGGTCGCGTATCGTTGTAGTCGGCCCGCCAGCATCCAAGCGCGACGCGGGCTTGGGCCAATGACGTGAACAGCGTCTCGTTCAAAAACTCATCCCGCAGCCGACCGTGAAGCTCTCGATGAAGGCGTTCTGCATGGGTTTGCCCGGCGCGATGTAGTGCCACGCGACACGGCTCTGGTCGGCCCATGCGAGAATGGCGTTGCTGGTGAGCTCGCTGCCGTTGTCGCTGACCACCATGCTGGGCTTGCCACGCTCGATCATCAGCCGGTCCAGTTCCCGCGCCACGCGGGTGCCGGAGAGCGAGGTGTCGGCCACCAGCGCCAGGCACTCGCGGGTACAATCATCGACGACGGTCAGGATGCGGAAGCGGCGGCCGCAGGTCAGTTGGTCCGACACAAAATCGAGCGACCACCGGTCGTTCGGCATCATCGGAACAGCATCGGCGCCCGGGTCCCGATCGCCCGCTTGCGGCCACCACGGCGACGCACCGTTAGCTTCTCTTCTCGATAGAGCCGGAAGAGCTTTTTGTGGTTGATCAAATATCCCTCCCGCCTGAGCAGAACATGCAGCCGCCGAGAGCCGAAGCGGCGCCGCTCCTGGGCCATCGCCCGCATGCGCTGGCGAAGGCCGGCATCGTCAGCCTGGGTCGTCCGATATCTCATGGTCATGCGGCAGCAGCCGATGGCTTTACACGCCCGCCGTTCGCTCATCCTATGGGCATCCACCAGATGAGCGACAGCTTTCCGCTTCCCGGCGGGCGTCACCACTTCTTTCCCGGGAGATCTTTCAGCGCCGCATTGTCCAACATGGCGTCTGCCAGAAGCCGCTTCAGCTTCGTGTTCTCGTCTTCCAGCGACCGCAGTCGCTTGGCCTCCGAGACGTCCATTCCGCCGAGCCTGGCCTTCCATTTGTAGATGCTGGCATCGCTGACACCATGCTTGCGGCAGAGATCGGCGACCGGAACCCCGGCTTCGTGCTCCTTCAAAATCCCGATGATCTGTTCTTCCGTAAATCGCTTGCGCTTCATGCTCTGGTCCTCGTCTTGGGCCAGAACGAACTTCAAACTGGATTAAGCCCGAGGGGCAAGGTCAGCATCTGCCGACTATCTTCCGACGAATTCGTAGCGGTGACTACCGCGTCCCCCCCTTCAACGTATCCGTCCGGTGAAGGCCGCCTTGCCGAATAAGGCGTGTTGTTGAGAACTGTCCTTATGGACAGTGATAGGCGCAGTGCCCAAGTCGAACGGCTTGA